>CAUJHG010000045.1 GCA_963204785.1 Pseudomonadota bacterium
CTCAGAACGGGCAGGCGGGCAGCGTGGTGCAGTCGGCGCAGGCGCGGTTGTCCCAGCCGCTGCCCGTGGTGGACAGCATCGCGCTCAGCCAGTCGGTCAGCGGTTGCGCTGCGCTGGTCTCGCGGTAGAACAGCGGCACGCCGGAAGCATCGGGGTCGACGCCGCGCAGCACCGTGTGCGTCATGCCCGCCGCCATGTAGCTGCGGAAGTTCGGTGCCGACTGCTGGGTCGCCAGGCCTGCGAGCATCCCGTCGGTCCAGGCCTGGCACGCGGTGCCCTGCACGCCGCTCAGTCCGTTGACCTGGACGTCGTAGAACTGCATCTGCACCAGGTCGGTTGCGGTCGTGTACTGGCCGAAGCGGTCGTTCGGATAGGCCGCGGACAGCAGGGGCACGATGTCGGTCGTCCGGGTTGCCTGCGGATTGCTGCCGTACACTGCCGGATCGAGCTGGAAGTTCCAGTTCTGGTTGCGCACCACATCCCAGGCCGGCGGGACCACCCCCTGTCCGGCATCGCCCAGCATTGCCGCGCGCGCCTGCGGGAAGGCCGCCCTGATCTTCGGATAGTGCGTGGTCGCGCCGTAGGCGCCTGCGCTGGAACCGGTGACCAGGAGCTGTTCGGGCGCCTGGAAGTTCTCCCGGATCCACTGCAGGATCAGCCGGAAGTTGTCGGCCCCGCGATGCTCGATCTGGTAGGGCTGCTGGGTGAAGGGATTGGTGTAGCTGGCCGTCCTGGAGCCGCTGTGGATGTCGCCGGTGCAGTAGGGCACGTAGACGAAGCTCCAGTCCGCGACCGGGTTGCGCGGGTTCGCGAGGTCGAAGACGCCGCTGTAGATCCTCGGGTCGTCGGAAGGAAGGACCTCGGCCTTGTACAGCGCCGCAGCGCCCGGGGCCGTGCTCGAGGTGATCGGCAGCGCGCAGGTGGCGCCGTCCCAGCATGCGCCGCCGCCCTCGAAGAAGACGACCAGGCGGTTGCTGGTGCCGCGACGCGCCCAGAAGTGGAACTCGGGATTGCTGCCTGGCGCCTTCGAGCAGGTCGGGGTCAGGCGCTCGCCATCGATCGTCGTCGCCTGTGGCACCAGACGGGTCCAGCCCCCGGGGGTCGCAGGCAGCGGATCGGCCACGCTGTGGGAGTCGCCGCTGCTGCAGGCCGACAGGGCCAGCGAACAGGTGAACGCGAGTGCGGCGGCACTGCGCAGGCGCAGTGCAGGATCGGCAGGCAGTTTCATTGAAGTCTCCGGCTGTGGTTTGCGGTCTCGTCGCCGATGCAGCGCGAGCGCTCGCTTTGGTTTCCGGGTTTTCCGTGCTCCCCCGGTGCCCACCCCGAATGCGCGGCACCAGCGTCCGGAGATGATAGCCTCGGGCATCCGGGCCGGATACCAGGAAGGCGGCGCACGGCGCGGCGCTAACGCCCGGTGAAGCGCGGCGCGCGCCGCTCGACGAAGGCCGCGCGTCCTTCCAGCGCGTCGGCGCCTGCGCGCACCTTCTCCTGCACCTCGAGTTCCCTGCGGAACTGGCCCTCGTAGCTCGCGTGTTCCCCTTCGTCGACCAGCCGACGCGTTTCGACCAGCGCGCGTGTCGGCCCTGCCGCCAGCCGTGCGGCCAGCGCGAGTGCGCCTGCCCGCAGCCCGTCGTCCTCGAACACTTCGCGCACGATTCCCCAGTCGCGGGCGCGCTCGGCGCTGAGCGGCTCGTTGAGCAGCATCATCTCGAGCGCACGCTGGCGGCCGATCAGGCGCGGCAGCAGCCAGGTCGAACCGAGATCGGGCACCAGCGCGATGCGGCTGAAGACCTGGATGAAGCTGGCCGAGCGCGCTGCGACGACGATGTCGCAGGCCAGCGCCAGGCTGCAGCCGCCGCCGGCGGCAACCCCGTTGACTGCCGCCACCACCGGGATCGCGCACTCGCGGATTGCACGGAACGCGGGCCAGTAGTGGGTCATCACGCCCTCGAGCACGCCTTCGGGAAAGAGGTCGCCGCCCTTCAGGTTCTGTCCGGAGCAGAAGCCGCGCCCGGCGCCGGTGAGCAGCAGGCAGCGCACCTGCGGGTCGTCCGATGCCTCGGCGATCGCGCGCGTCAGCGCCCCCAGCATCTGCGGGGTCATCGCGTTGAGCGTCTGGGGATCGTCGAGCGTGAGGATCCGCACCGCACCATCCTGTTCGCTTCGCACTGCAGCCATCGTTCTTCTCCTCCTCTGGTTCGTCCGATGCACGCCGGAGGGCCCTGCGGCTTCAGCCGTGGTGACTGCGGCGCAGCCTCACCCGTGCACGATCGCCGATATGTTGCCGTAGACTGGAATGCGCTGGCGAACGACGAGAGGAGACCATGATGGCCAGGCCGCAGAACCGCGCTCCCACGGTGCAGGAATTCGACCGGGAATTCCGCGCACAGCTCGCACAGATGACCTCCGGGCTCGCGCCGACCGCCTTCACCACCGCGTGGGCAGACTGGGCCATGCACCTGGCGCAGTCGCCGGCGCGCCGCAACGAACTGCGCCGCCAGGCGCTGGGAAGGGCGACAGACACCTGGGCCTTCGCGCTGCGGGCGCTGGGCCGCGAGGCCGTGTCGCCGACCGGGGATTTCGACGGCGAGGCCGACAAGCGCTTTGCCGATCCCGCCTGGCAGCGCTTCCCCTACAACGTCTACGCGCGCGCCTGGCAGAACAATGCTGCGCTGATGAAGGAGGCCTTCGGGGGCGTCGGCGGGGTCACCGAGTACCACGCGCAGCTGCTCGGCTTCGCGGTGCGCATGCTGCTCGATGCCAGCTCGCCGACGAACTACCTCGCGAGCAATCCGGAGCTGCTGGCGCTGACCCGCGCCGAGAAGGGACAGAACCTGGCGCGCGGGCTGAAGCACCTGTTCGACGATCTCGAGCGCACGATGAAGGGCGCGCCGCCGGCGGGCACCGAGGACTTCGAGGTCGGCAAGGCTCTCGCGGTGACGCCCGGCAAGGTGGTGTTTCGCAACGAGCTGATCGAGCTGATCCAGTACGAACCGACGACCCCCGACGTGTTCGCCGAACCGGTGCTGTTCGTGCCGGCGTGGATCATGAAGTACTACATCCTCGACCTCAGTCCGCGCAACTCGATGGTCAGGTACCTGGTCGACCGGGGGCACACGGTCTTCATGATCTCCTGGAAGAACCCTGACCAGGACGATCGCGAGACCGGCATGGACGACTACGTCGAGAAAGGCCTGCGCGCGGCGGTCGACGCGGTTGCAGCGATCGCGCCGAAGTCGAAGATCCACGCGGTGGGCTACTGCATCGGCGGCACGCTGCTGTCGATCGGCGCGGCCGCGCTGGCGCGCGACGGGGACGACCGGCTGGCCAGCCTGACCCTGTTCGCCGCGCAGACCGATTTCAGCGAGCCGGGCGAACTGGCCTTCTTCATCAACCCGAGCCAGCTCGCCACCCTCGAGGCGATGATGCACCGCAAGGGGGTGCTCGACAGCAGGCAGATGGGCGCGGCCTTCGCGCTGCTGCGTGCCCAGGACCTGCTCTGGCAGCCGATGGTCGAGCAGTACCTGAAGGGCCAGCGCACGCCGATGGTGGACCTGATGGCCTGGAACGCCGACGGCACGCGGATGCCGGCGCGGATGCACACCGAGTACCTGTACCGGCTCTACCTGGAGAACGAGCTCGCGACCAACCGCTTCCCGGTCGGCGGCCGGCTGGTGCGGCTGTCCGACATCCGTGTGCCGATGTTCGTCGTCGGCACCGAGACCGACCACGTCGCACCGTGGAAGTCGGTCTACAAGGTGGACAACCTGGTGCGCTCGGACGACTTCACCTTCCTGCTCACCTCGGGTGGCCACAACGCGGGCATCATCAGCGGGCCGGTCCACCCGAAGCGGCACCACCGGGTGCGCACCCGCAGGCTTGCCGATCCGCACCTGGCGCCGGAGGACTGGGTGGAAGCGAGCCCGAAGCAGCAGGGCTCATGGTGGCCGACCTGGGCGCGCTGGCTGGAAGAACACTCCGGCTGCCGGGTCGGTCCGCCGACGATGGGGGCGCCGACCAAGGGCTATCCGCCTCTGGAGGATGCGCCCGGCCGCTACGTGCTCAAACGCTAGGCAGCTCCGCGGGGCGGGGCAGGGCGGGGTGCGCGCCGCGCGGCGCCTGCCCGCCCGGTCGATCAGTCCAGTTTGATGCCCAGCTTATGGCCCATCGCGATCCAGATCGGCGACTCCTCCTTCCAGCGCCTGCGCGCGTCGGCAAGGTCGACCGGCCCGTTCGGGATCCCGAAGCTCTCGTGCATCTGCCTGATCTTCGGTGAGGTCCGGTAGCCTTCCAGGACCGCATCGTTGACCTTCGCCAGGTACTCCTCGGGCACTCCCGCGGGAGCCACGAAGGGCAGCCATCCGTCCAGCGTGAACACCGGGTGCGTGAAGCCCTGTTCCTTGAAGGTGGGCAGCTCCGGCACCCGCGGTGAGCGCAGCGCACCGACCGCGGCGATCGGGCGCACCGTGCCGCGCTCGATGTGCACGTTCATCGCCTGGTGGCTGCCGACCGCCATGTGCACCACGCCACTGGCCACGTCGGGCCACATCGGCGACTCGCCCTTGTAGTGGATGGTCGTGAACTTCGCCCCCTCGGTGCCGTTGAGGGTGTCGGCGATCATGTGCGGCCAGGACGCGGGCGAGTAGCTGCCCATGTTCGTCTCGTTCTTCTTCGCGAAGGCGAGCATCTCCTTCGCGTTCCTGATCGGCAGCTTGGCGTTCACCGCCATGAGCAGCGCGCCGCTGGGGAACAGCGTGATCGGAGTGAAGTCCTTGTCCGGCTGATAGGGAAGGCGCGAGTAGAGGACCCGCCCCGCCCACAGCGGGCCGCTGGTGCTCACCAGGAAGTTGTAGCCATCGGCCGGGGCCTTGGCGATCACGTCGGCGCCGATGGTGCCGCCGGCACCGGCCCGGTTCTCGATCACCACCGGCTGTCCGAGCTTGCGTCCGACGAATTCGCCGTACTGGCGCGCCAGGTTGTCGGTCAGGCCGCCCGGCGGGAAGTTGACGACGATGCGGATCGGCTTGTTCGGCCAGGCGGCCTGGCCGATCGCGAAACCGGGCAGCGCCGAGACGGCGCCGGCCGCCGCCGTGGCGCCGATCAGCCGGCGCCGCACGCGGCCGCCTTCGCTGATCAGGGGGGCGCTGGCAGTGACCCAGGGTGAGCGGCTGTTCTTCATCTGCTTGGTCTCCATTTGGATCGCACCGGGATCGACGTCGGGGCCCGGCGGCGCAAGGTTGCCACAAGAGAGGAGCCGCTGCCCGGATTTTCCATGCGCGCCTGCGGGCGTGACTGGTGAGAAGATCGGCCCTGCCGCAAGCTCGACCGGATGGCCGGCGCAACACAGGAGGAAAACCCGGATGCCCAAGGCAAGCGTGCTGCACTGGTGGGGGATCACCCGTCAGGCGACGAGGCGCTGGCTCGACTGCAACGCCTTCAGCCACGCGGGTTCGCTGGCGTTCTACACGCTGTTCTCGCTGGCGCCGGTGGTGATCATCGCGGTCACGGTGATCGGCATCGTGCTGGGCGAGGAGGCCGCCCAGGGCGAGATCGTCGGGCAGTTGCAGGACGTCATGGGCAGGGACGCGGCGCTCGCGGTCGAGGGGGCCGTGGCGCGCTCGCGGATCGAGGAATCGGGGCTGCTGCCCACGCTGCTCGGGGCCGGTGCGCTGCTGGCCGGCGCCACGACGGTGTTCGCGCAGATGCAGTTCTCGCTGAACTCGATCTGGGGCGTGGTTCCGCGCCCGGATCGCAACAGCCTTCTCGCCTTCCTGAAGAACCGCCTGCTGTCGCTGACCGTGGCGCTGGCGATCGGCTTCGTGCTGCTGGTGTCGCTGCTGCTCGGGGTGGCGGTGCGTGCGCTGCTGCACTTCAGCCACCGCTTCGTCCCCGGCGTCCAGACCCTGCTCGGGGGGGCGGAGCTGCTGGTTTCGCTGATCGCGATCGCGCTGCTGTTCTGCGCGATCTTCAAGGTCCTTCCGGACGTGGTGCTGCGCTGGCGCGACGTGGCGCTCGGCGCGAGCGTGACTGCCGTGCTGTTCTCGATCGGCCGCTTCGCGATCGCCGCCTACCTCACCCGCACCGCAACCGCCTCGACCTACGGCGCGGCCGGCTCGGTGGTGCTGATCCTGCTGTGGGTCTACTACTCGTCGCTGATCCTGCTGTTCGGCGCGGCCTTCACCAGGACGCACCTGCTGTCGCGAGGACTGCAGGTGCGGCCGCGCAACACCGCAGTGCTGGCGCAGCAGCCCGACCCGGTCGACCCTGCCTAGCCTGCCTGCCTGCGCGCGTGCGGATCCCCGCGCAGGCAGTGGCGAGCCCGGTTGCTGCGCCGCGGGTGCGCGCGCTCAGCCCGCTGCGAGCTTGTCCTGCGTCCGGGTGTCGAAGTCGCTGGCGTCGTGCCGCTCGTGCAGCTGGCTCGACGGCTCACCGACGACGCGGTTGACCATCCGGCCGCGCTGGACTGCGGGACGCTGCGCAAGCTGCTCGGTCCAGCGCTGCACGTGCCGGTACTCCTGCACCTGGAGGAACTCGCCCGCCTCGTAGATCAGCCCCTTGGCCAGCGCCCCGTACCAGGGCCAGATCGCCATGTCCGCGATCGTGTATTGGCTGCCGGCCATGTACTCGTTGTCGGCGAGGTGGCGGTCCAGCACGTCCATCTGCCGCTTCACCTCCATTGCGAAGCGGTCGATCGCGTACTCGATCTTGACCGGCGCGTACGCGTAGAAGTGCCCGAAGCCGCCGCCGAGGTAGGGGGCGCTGCCCACCTGCCAGAACAGCCAGGACAGGCAGGCGGCGCGCGCCTCCGGCGCGGTGGGCAGGAAGGCACCGAACTTCTCGGCCAGGTGCAGCAGGATGGCGCCGGACTCGAACACGGGGATCGGTGTGGGGCCGCTGCGATCGACCAGCGCCGGGATCTTGGAGTTCGGATTGACCGCGACGAAGCCGCTGCCGAACTGGTCGCCCTCGCCGATGCGGATCAGCCAGGCGTCGTACTCGGCGCCGCGATGCCCGGCCGCGAGCAGCTCCTCGAGCATCACCGTGACCTTGACGCCATTGGGGGTGCCCAGCGAGTAGAGCTGGAACGGATGCCTGCCCACCGGCAGCGCCTTGTCGTGCGTCGGGCCGGCGATCGGCCGGTTGATGTTGGCGAAGCGGCCGCCGCTGTCCTTGTTCCAGGTCCAGACCTCGGGCGGCACGTAGCCGGTGTTCTCGTTCATGTTCGCGTTGCTCCGCTGAAGTGGCGGGTGAAATGGCGTCACCCCGGGCTGGCGTGACGTCGACCCGGGAAGTCTAAGCGCTTTGGCGCGTTCTCACCCGGGCATCGGCCGCCGCCCCCTGCGCAGCGTGGAACGCTCCGGATGGACCCGGCGCCCCTGCGGCCGTAGACTGGTCGGCAGCGACGGCCGATGCGGGACGCCGCGAACCTGGAGGAGGGCTCGATGGACACGCCTGGTGGTGCTGCCGGCCGAAGGGGGGTGCAGTGAACGCGCCTGAACCGAGGCTGCCCGATGACGGCCTGATCGCAGTGGTCAAGCGCGATTGCCCGACCTGCGTGCTGACGGCGCCGGTGCTGGCGGAACTCGCCGCGCATGGCGGGCTCAGCGTCTACACCCAGGACGACCCCGCCTTCCCGGCAACGGTCGACCTGCGCATCGACGACAGCGCGCTGGACGTCTCGCATCGGCTGGGCATCGAGATCGTCCCGACCCTGGTGCGCCTGGCCGGCGGGCGCGAGATCGACCGCACCCACGGCTGGGACCGCAGCGAGTGGGAGCGCGTGAGCGGAGTGGCCGGGCTCGGCGCCGGGCTGCCGGCCATGCGCCCGGGATGCGGCGCGCTGAACCAGGAGCCGCGTGCGCTCGAGGACCTGCGCATCCGTTTCGGGCAGACCGGGATGAACGCGCGCCGCGTCACCTTCGGTGACGACGAGGACGAGGTCGAGGCGATCTACGCGCGTGGCTGGACCGACGGCCTGCCGGTGGTGGCGCCGACCGAACGGCGCGTGATGCGCATGCTGGCCGGCACCACGCGCGACCCGAAGGAGGTGCTGGGCCTGTGCCCGCCGAACCTGGTCGAGCTCACGGTCGAGAAGGTCGCGATCAACGCGGTGATGGCCGGCTGCAGGCCCGAGTACCTGCCGGTGGTGCTCGCCGCGGTCGAGGCGGCGCTCGATCCTGCCTTCTCGATGCACGGCGTGCTGGCCACGACGATGTTCGTCGGCCCGGTGGTGGTGGTCAACGGCCCGGTGCGCCGGCAGATCGGAATGAACGCCCTGGGCAACGCGCTGGGCCAGGGCAACCGCGCGAACGCGACGATCGGCCGCGCGCTCCAGCTGGTGATCCGCAACGTGGGCGGCGGGCGTCCGCAGGAGGTGGATCGGGCGACGCTCGGCAATCCGGGCAAGTACACCTACTGCTTCGCCGAGGACGAGGAAGGCTCGGGCTGGGAGCCGCTGTCGACCGACTTCGGCGTGCCGCGCGGAGTGTCGGCAGTGACTGTCTTCGCCGGCTACGGGCTGCAGGGCATCGTCGACCAGAAGTCGCGCACGCCGGAGAGCCTGGCGCGCAACTTCGCCGAGTCGCTCAAGGCGCTGCACAGCGTGAAGCTGGCGCCGGCCTGCGACGCGATGCTCGTGGTCAGCCCCGAGCACGAACGCACCTTCCGCGAAGCCGGCTGGAGCAAGGATCGCCTGCGCGACGAACTCCACCGGCTGTGCGAGGTGCCGGGCGAGGAGCTGGTGCGCGGAGCCAGGGGCATCGACGAAGGGCTGCCCGAGTCGGCGCGCGGGCGCACCCACAACAAGTTCCGGCCGGGCGGGCTGCTGATCGTCCGCGCCGGCGGCAGCGCCGGGATGTTCTCCGGCATCATCGGGGGCTGGACCGGCGGCGGCTTCGCCGGCTCGGTCCCCGTCACCAGGGAGGTGAAATCGTGACGATCGTCGTAATGGATCCCACCGCGGAGCGCAGCGCGGCCACGCGCGAGCGGCTGCAGCGGCCACCCGGACTCGACGGCCTGACCGTCGGGCTGCTGGACATCTCCAAGCCGCGCGGGGACGTCTTCCTCGACCGGATCGCGTCGCTGCTGAGCGACCGCGGCATCACGGTCAGGCGCTACATGAAGCCCACGGTCGCCAAGCCCGCTCCGCTGCCGCTGCGCCAGCAGATCGTCGGCGAGGTGGACCTGGTCATCGAAGGGCTGGCGGACTGAGGGTCCTGCACGTCGTGCTGTACGCATGACCTCGCGGATCTCGAATCCAACGGAATCCCTTCGGTGGGCGTGGCGACCACCGAGTTCATCGACGCGGCGCAGGTGCAGGCCAAGGCGCTCGGCACCGATCCGGCCTATGTGTTCGTCCCGCACCCCGTGCAGGACCGCACCGATGACGAATTGCGCCGGATGGCCGACGAACACCTGGAGGCGATCCTCGCGCTCCTGGTGAAGGCCGGCTGAACGCGCGGCCCTCCGGCACCCGCGGGCTGCCGGAGGGCCGGCATCGCGCCGGCCCGCGCGGCGCGACGCACGCGTCTTGCGCTAGAGTTCGTCGCTTGTCTTCGCCCTGATCCCCCGATGCCCGCAGACAGACCCGAGAACGACGCGCGCAGCGCGCCCGACAGCGCGTGGATGCGGCTCGCGATCGACCAGGCCCGCAATGCCTGGGCGGTCGGCGAGGTGCCGGTGGGCGCGGTGCTCGTGCACGAGGGCAGGGTGCTGGCCACCGGCTACAACCAGCCGATCAGCGCCCACGATCCGACCGCACACGCCGAGATCCGCGCGATCCGCGCCGCGGCCGAGCTGCTGGGCAACTATCGGCTGGTCGACTGCGAGCTCTACGTGACGCTCGAGCCCTGCGTGATGTGCGCCGGAGCGATCATGCACGCGCGGATCCGGCGGCTGGTCTACGGCGCGGCCGATCCCAAGACCGGCGCCTGCGGATCGGTGGTGAACCTGATGGCCGAGTCCCGTCTGAACCATCATGCCGAAGTGGTCGGCGGCGTGCTCGCCGGGGAGTGCGGCGCGCTGCTCAGCGAGTTCTTCGCGTCGCGCCGCCGTGCGCGCGCCCCGCAGGCCGCACCCGCCCAGCCGCTGCCGGGCATCGAGG
The DNA here is from genome assembly GCA_963204785.1 of Pseudomonadota bacterium. GTDB lineage: Bacteria > Pseudomonadota > Gammaproteobacteria > Burkholderiales > Burkholderiaceae_E > Quisquiliibacterium. Next base: position 10,103 of record CAUJHG010000045.1, read on the forward strand.
TGCGCTTCCACGACGAGGAGTGAGGCCGCCCGAAAGCCCTACTGGATCTTGGCCTTGGCCCGCAGTTCCTGCTGCAGCGCCTGTACCTTGCGGCGCTCGAGCTCCTGCTGGATCTGCGGCTTGACCTGCTCGAGCGGCGGCGCCTTGACGTCGCGCACGTCGTCCAGGCGGATCACGTGCCAGCCGAACTGCGTCTGCACCGGGTTCTCGGTGAGCTTGCCCTTCTCGAGCGAGGCGAGCGCATCGGCGAAGGGCTTGACGAAGGTGCCGGGGACGTTCCAGTCGAGGTCGCCTCCGCTGGCTGCCGAGCCGGTGTCCTTGGACTGCTTGGCGAGATCCTCGAACTTCGCCCCTTTCCTGAGCTGATCGAGGATCTTGCGGGCCTCGTCTTCCTTCTCGACCAGGATGTGGCGGGCCTTGTACTCCTTCTCGCCGCCCTGCTTGGCGAGCTTGTCGTACTCCGCCTGGATGTCTGCGTCGGTGCTCGGATGCGCCTTGAGATGGTCGCGGATCAGCGCGCGGATCAGGATCTCCTGGCGCGCCTGGTCGAGCTGGCGCTGGACCTCGGCGTTGCGCGACAGACCCTTGCGCTCGGCCTCCTGGACGAAGAGCTCGCGCGCGATCAGCTCCTCGCGCACCGCGGCACGCAGTTCGGGAGAATCGGGACGGCCCTGCGCGGTCAGCGCGTGGACGAATTCGTCCACCTTCGCCGTCGGGATCGGCTTGTTGTTGACGACTGCGGCGTTCTGCGCCCAGGCGACCGAGGCCACGCCGAACAGGACGCCGGCAGCGATCGCGCGGGCGCGGACACGGGGGATGCTCATTGGGAAAATCCTCTCGAGGGTGGGGAAGGGGCTCTGAACGCCGTTGCCGCCGTTGCGCCTCGCCGTCAGCGGATGCCGCTCACGAGGCCGCTTCGTCGGGCGTTCGCGCGTCGATCGACAGCGCGTGGATGCGATGCGGCATCCAGTCCCTCAAGGCATCATACACGAGGCGATGCCGCGCCACGGTGCCCAGGCCTGTGAAGCGCGCCGACACCAGCCGCGCACGGAAATGACCGGCGCCATCCCGGGCGCCGGGGTGGCCGGCGTGCAGGTGGCTCTCGTCGTCGAGCTCCATCCGGGCATCCGGCAGGGCCGCCTCCAGGCGGGCGCGGATCTCGTCGAGCGTCGGGCGCATCAGTTCTCCTCGATCACGTGACGGCTGAACCAGAGCGCCTGGCCGATCACGAACAGCACGGTCAGCCCGAGCGAGCCGAACAGCTTGAAGTTCACCCACGCGTCGGTGGAGAAGCGGTAGGCGATCACGATGTTCAGCACGCCCAGGCTGGCGAAGAAGACGGTCCAGGCGAGATTCAGGCGATCCCAGATGGGCGGCGGCAGCGCGACCTGCCTGCCCATCATCGCGGTGATCAGGTTGCGCCCGAACGCGTAGCGCGAGACCAGCAGCGCCACCGCGAACAGCCCGTAGAGGACCGTCGGCTTCCACTTGATGAAGGTCTCGTCGTGCAGCAGCAGGGTCATTCCGCCGAAGACGACGATGATCGCCAGGCTGACCCACTGCATGTTGTCCACCGGCCGCCCGCGCAGCTTCAGCCAGCCGATCTGGGCGATGCTGGCGACGATCGCCACGCCGGTGGCCAGGTAGATGTCGCCCATCTTGTAGGCGACGAAGAACAGGATGACCGGGAAGAGGTCGAAGAGGATTCGCATGGTTCGATCTTAACCCGCGGCCTGGCCTGCTGCGTGCGGAACTGGTTACAATGAAAGGCTTTGCCCCGACGAGCACGGGCACCAGACCGATAGACGGAGAGATCATCATGGCCGAACGCACCCGCACCCGCCGCAACACCCTCGAGCGTCGGTGCCTGCCGAAGTCGCTCAAGCGCCTCTTCAAGGGCTCGCCGAGCCACATCTTCCGCATGCTGGAGAAGGTCAAGAAGGCCTGATTCCAGGATCTGGCCCCGGGGGCTGACCCGGTTGCGGACGCAGCGCGCGAGCCCTGCGTCGTACCGCGACCACGCGAGTGGTGCGCGATCTCGGGCGCTCAGTCGGGCTGAGCCGCTGCCGTTGCAGGGCCATCGAAGGGGCGGGCCAGCGCGCGCAGCAGGCGCCCGAGCGTTCCCGGCCCCTCGCCCGGATTCCCGCCGCGCCGATCCACCTCGGCGCGCACCGCGTCCTCGATGCGCGCCTCGCGCAGCGCCTCGCGCGGGTTCGCCTGCAGCATCTGCGCCGCCCTGAGCCGGTCGTCGCGGCCTTCCTCGCGCAGGCGCGCCCGATAACGCTCGACCCAGGCGTCGAAGGCCGCCGGCTCGACGCACAGCGCCCGGCAGGCCTGGTCGCCGGACGCATCGTCCGAGCGCACCTGCGCCAGCGCCTGGAAGAAGCCGGGAAAGTCGATGTGCTGCTGGTGCAGCATCGCGAACAGCCCGTCCAGCAGTGCGCGGTCGCGCTCGCGCGCCTGCGCAAGGCCGAGCCGCAGCCGCAGCAGCCGTTCGAGCTCGTCGCCGAAGCTGCGCCGGAAGGGCGCCAGCGCCGCCTGTGCCTGGTCGATCGAACCGACCAGCGGCAGCATCGCCTGCCCGAACCGGTAACAGCACCACTCGGCCGCGGCAGGCTGCGCGGCATAGGCCTGCGGCCCTGCGGCCGTGCCGGCGCCGGTGTGATCGGCGTCGTAGGCTTCGAGGAAGGAGGCCGACGGCGCGGCCATCGTGAGCCCGAGCACCGACAGCGTCGAAGTGTCGATCGCGCCGTGGCAGAAGCCGGCCGCCTGCCAGGCGGCGACCAGCCGCGCGGTGCGCAGCCCCACCTCGCGCAGCAGCCCGGCGTAGGGGTGCGGCGCGTCGCGCAGCTCCGGGAACCAGGTCCGGATCACGTGGTCGGCGAGGACGCGCAGCGCGTCGTGCCTGCCGCAGTAGTACAGATGCTCGAAGTGCCCGAAGCGCACGAAGCCGGGGGCCAGGCGCAGCAGCGTCGCTGCGGGGCTGCAGTCGACATCGGAGCCGGGCGCATCGGATGCCGCCACCGCCAGCGCGCGGATGGTCGGGATGCCCAGCCCGGCGAGCGCCTCGGTGAACAGCATCTCGCGCAGCGCCGCGGCCAGGGAGAGCCGGCCGTCGCCGTCACCGGCAAAGGGAGTCGGACCCGCGCCCTCGAGCTGCAGCGCCCAGGGGCGCCCGGCGGCGTCGACCCCGTCGGCCAGCAGGAAGGCGCGCAGGTCGCCGAGCCGACCTGCCCAGGCGCGATCGCGGTGCCCGCCCCAGGGCGTGGCCAGCGCGAGCCCTCCAGGCAGTCCGGCCGCGCCGGCGAGCACTGCGAGAGCCTCGGGGCGGCCGAGCCCGGCGGGATCGATGCCGAGCGCCGCGGCGGCGCTCTCCGAGACCGCGACCAGGCGCGGAGCGGGCAGCGGCGTCGGGCTGACCGGCAGGCCCAGCGGGGCGCCGAGCCGCGCCCAGGCGTTGTCCGGGCGCAGCCGGGCGAACGGACCCGTCGACGCGGCTGCCGCCGGCGCGGGTGGGTCGGCGGGGGCGCCCGGATCCGGGCGCGAGCGCGCTCCGGAAGCGGGAGCCATGCCCGGGATGCGATTCAGGTCTGGCGACGAGGGCATCGGCGCGACCGGAGGCGGGTGAGCTTCATCGCGACATTCTAAGCAGGACTGCCGCTGCCTCCCTTACAGCAGGGCTGGCGCTGCCCCCCTTGTCGCAGCGCGGCGCGACCCGACGGGGTTTCCCCCCGGGCCGCGGCCCCGGCCGCGCTCGGCTTGACGCGCGCGCCCGCAGGACCGACCATCGCGCCTCGTCGGAACAATCACCTCGGGGAGCCAGGAAATGCAAGGCCTGATGATGGACATGCCGCTGCTGATCTCGTCGATCCTGCAGCACGCGGCACGTCACCACGGTACGACCGAGATCGTCTCTCGCCGGGTCGAAGGCGACATCCACCGCTACACTTACACGGAGTGCCACGACCGGGCGAAGAAGCTCGCGTCCGCGCTGAGCAGGGCCGGCGTCGGCGTCGGCGACCGGATCGCGACGCTGGCCTGGAACGGCTATCGCCATGTCGAGCTCTACTACGGCATCGGTGGCATGGGTGCAGTGGTGCACACGATCAACCCGCGCCTGCACCCCGATCAGATCGCGTGGATCATCGATCACGCGGGCGACCAGCACCTCGCCTTCGACCTCAGCTTCCTGCCGATCGTCGAGGCGATCGCCGCGAAGTGCCCGAAGGTCAGGAGCTGGATCGCCCTGTGCGACGCCGACCGCCAGCCGGTCTCCGACAAGGTGCCCAACCTGGTCAACTACGAGACCTTCCTGGCCGGCGGCGCCGACGACTACCGCTGGCCCGAGCTGGACGAGCGCACCGCGGTCGGGCTGTGCTACACCTCGGGGACCACCGGCAACCCCAAGGGGGCGCTGTACTCGCACCGCTCGAGCGTGCTGCACGCCTACGGTGCCGCGCTTCCCGATGCGATGGGCGCCTCGGCGCGCGACGTGATCCTGCCGGTGGTGCCGATGTTCCACGTCAACGCCTGGGGGCTGCCCTTCATCTGCCCGCTGGTCGGGGCCAAGATGGTGCTGCCGGGCGCGCTCATGGACGGGAAGTCGCTGTACGAGCTGTTCGAGGGCGAGGGCGTCACCTACTCGGCGGGGGTCCCGACGGTGTGGCTTGGCCTGCTGCAGCACGTGCAGTCCAACGGGCTGAAGTTCTCCACGTTCAGGCGCACCGTGATCGGCGGCTCGGCCTGCCCGCCGGCGATGATCCGCACCTTCAACGACGAGTTCGGCGTCGAAGTGATCCACGCCTGGGGAATGACCGAACTCTCGCCGCTGGGCTCGCTGTCGAAGCTGCAGAACAAGCACATGGGCCTGTCGCAGGCCGAGCAGCAGAAGATCCTCGAGAAGCAGGGCCACGTGATCTTCGGCATCGACCTGAAGATCGTCGACGACGCCGGCAAGGACCTGCCCTGGGACGGCAGGACCTACGGCAACCTGCTGGCGCGCGGCCCGTGGGTGATGCGCGAGTACTTCCGCGGCGAGGGCGGCGATCCGCTGATGTACGACGCGGACGGCCGCGGCTGGTTCCCGACCGGCGACGTCGCCACGATCGACGCCGACGGCTACATGCAGATCACCGACCGCAGCAAGGACGTGATCAAGTCCGGCGGCGAGTGGATCAGCTCGATCGACCTGGAGAACCTCGCGATGGCGCACCCGGCGGTGGCCAACGCTGCGGTGATCGGGGTCGCGCACCCGAAGTGGGACGAGCGCCCGCTGCTGGTGGTCGTGAAGAAGCCCGGTGCCGAGGTGAGCCGCGAGGAGCTGATCGCCTTCTACGAAGGGAAGATCGCGAAGTGGTGGACGCCGGACGACGTCCAGTTCGTCGATTCGCTGCCGCTGGGCGCCACCGGGAAGATCCTGAAGACGAAGCTGCGCGAGCAGTTCACCGACTATCGGCTGCCCGGCGCCTGAGGCGCGTCGCAGGGCGCGGGCGCACGGCCATCGCGGTGAGCAGCCCGCGAAGCTGCGCCCCGCTGGCCAGGCGCCGGCCGACCTGGCCGCACACCAGGTCGCACAGTTCGTAGACCTCGGGGTCCGCGAAGCGATACCAGGCGGTGGTGCCCTGCGCCTCGCGCTCGACCAGCCCGGCCTCCATCAGCACCGACAGGTGCTTGGAGACGTTGGCCTGTGAGCAGCCCAGCCGCTGGGTGATCTGGCCGACGTTCATCGGCTCCTCGCGCAGGGAGTCGAGGATCTTCAGGCGCAGCGGCTCCGAGAGGGCGCGGAAGTAGCGCGCCAGCGCTTCCAGTACCTGATCGTCCACTCCAAACCTCACTTGCTGTGCGTCGGCGAGAGTGCCTGAGTATCCCGCAAAATTTCGCTACTTGCAAATATAACGATTCAGCGATAAAGTGATATCCGATGAATGCCGCGCGCTGCGGCGCCCGGCTCGATGTCAGGAGGGTGCTCGAAGATGAAGCCCATGCTTGCCCAGGAACGCCGTCCCCTGCTGCGGATTGCGCTGCTCGTCGGCACAGCCGCGCTCACGGGGCTGACAGCAGTCGCGACCCACGCGCAGCAGCGCGACGCGCTCCCCACCGCGCAGGCGCGCAGCCTCGAGGCAGGCGCCAGCTACCTGGCCGATGGGCAGGTCGAGGCGGTGCGCCAGACCACGATCGCCTCGCAGGTGAGCGGGCAGGTGGTCGTGCTCACGGTCAAGGCGGGCGACGCCGTGAAGGCCGGGCAGCTGCTGCTGCGCATCGATGCCCGTGCTGCCGAACAGAACCAGGCCGCCAGCGCGGCACAGCTTGCTGCCGCGCGCGCGCAGCTGACGGTCGCCGACCGTGAGCTCGATCGCACCCGCCAGCTCGTCGCGCAGAAGTTCCTCAGCCCCAGCACGCTCGACCGCGCGGAAGCCACGCAGCGGGCTGCAGCTGAATCGGTCAAGGCGCTGCAGGCGCAGACCGCAGGCGCGGCGACGCAGACCGGGTGGCACACGATCGTCGCCCCCTTCGACGCGATCATCAGCAGCGTCTCCACCGAGCTCGGTGACACCGCGCTGCCGGGCAAGCCGCTGATGCAGCTGCACGACCCCTCCGCGCTGCGCATCGCGGTGAACCTGCCTGCGGGCGTCGTCGCACGGCTCGACACGGCGAGCGGCGCCGTGGTGGACGTGCCCGATGCCGCAGGGGCGGCGCGTCGACCGCAGGTGGCCCGGATGACGCTGGTCGCCGCGGTCGATCCGGTCAGCCACACCCAGCTGGTCCGGCTGGATCTTCCGCGCGGAGCCTCCGGGCTCACTCCCGGGCTGTTCGCCCGCGTGCGCATGCCGCTGGTCGCGGCGCGCGATGCGGCGGCCGTCGCTGCCGGGCGGGTGCTGGTTCCCGTGGCGGCGGTGGTGAGCCGCGGCGATCTGCGCGGCGTCTACGTCGCCGACGGACAGGGCAGCTACCTGCTGCGCCAGGTGCGGCTCGGGCGCAGCCACGGCGACGAGATCGAGATCCTCTCCGGTCTTGCCGAAGGCGAGCGGGTCGCGCTCGATCCGGTTGCCGCCGCACGCGTGGCGGGGCTGGTCGCGGGTGCGGGGGGCGCGAAGTGAGCGGGCCGGACCACACGCACGGATCGCAGGCTCCGAAGGCCGCCGACCTCGGCTCGCAGGCGCCGCTGGGCGTGTCCGGGCGCATCGCGCGCTACTTCCAGGACTCGCGGCTCACCCCGCTGCTGGCCCTGGTGGCGCTGCTGCTGGGCATGTTCGCGATCTTCGTGACGCCGCGCGAGGAGGAGCCGCAGATCGACGTGACGATGGCCAACGTGCTGATCCAGTTCCCCGGCGCGTCGATCGACGACGTCGAGTCGATGGTCGCGCTGCCCGCCGAGCAGGTGCTCTCGCAGATCGCCGGCGTCGAGCACACCTACTCGGTGGCGCGTCCGGGAATCGCGGTGCTGACGGTGCAGTTCGAGGTCGGCGTGCCGCGTTCCGAGGCGGTGATCCGGCTGCACGATGTGCTGCAGGCCAACCAGGACTGGCTGCCGCCTGGCCTGGGCGTGATGCCTCCGGTGGTCAAGCCCAAGGGAATCGATGACGTCCCGATCGTCACGCTGTCGCTGCATTCCTCCGATGATCGCCAGGGCGCGGCCGATCTCGAGCGGGTCGCGCACGCGATGGAGGCCGAGCTCGAGCGGGTGGCGGGCGTGCGCGAAGTGGCGACGCTCGGCGGGCCGGGACGCGCGGTGCGCGTCGAGCCCGACATCCAGAAGCTCAACGCCTGGTCGGTGACGCTTGCCGAGCTGCACGGAACGCTGGCCGCAGCCAACGTGGGGCAGCCGCTGGGCGAGTCGATCGCCGGCAACGCCTCGCTGGCCGTCGAGACCGGCGACTTCCTCGCCAGCGCCCACGAGGTCGCCGAACTGCTGGTCGCGGTGCGCGACGGCAAGCCGGTCTACGTTCGCGACCTGGCCCAGGTCGAGGACGGCCCGCCCTCGCCGCAGCGCTATGTCTGGCACGCGGACGTGAGCCGCGACGAGGACGGCAGCGTGCGTCTGGACAAGCGCCCGTCGGTGACGATGTCGATCACCAAGAAGCCCGGCGAGAACGCGGTCGCGGTCGCCGAGCGGGTCGGCGAGCGGCTGGCGGTGCTGCGCAACACGCTGGTCCCGGCCGAGGTCACCGTGGACGTCACCCGCGACTACGGCGCCACCGCCGGCGAGAAGGCGGCGACGCTGATCAAGAAGCTGCTGTTCGCCACTGCCTCGGTGGTCGCGCTGGTGTTCGTCGCGCTGGGCCGGCGCGAGGCGGCGATCGTCGGGATCGCGGTGATCCTGACCCTGACCGCGACCCTGTTCGCGTCCTGGGCCTGGGGCTTCACGCTGAACCGCGTCTCGCTGTTCGCGCTGATCTTCTCGATCGGGATCCTGGTCGACGACGCGATCGTCGTGGTGGAGAACATCCACCGGCACCGGGCGCTCGAGCCCGATGCGCGCATGTTCGACATCATCCCGCGCGCGGTCGACGAGGTCGGCGGCCCGACGATCCTGGCCACGCTCACCGTGATCGCGGCGCTGCTGCCGATGGCCTTCGTCACCGGGCTGATGGGCCCCTACATGGCGCCGATCCCGATCAACGCGAGCCTGGGAATGGTGCTCTCGCTGGCGATCGCCTTCGTGCTCACGCCCTGGATGTCGGCGCGCTGGCTCGGCCGGCACACGGACGGGCAGGCGCATGGCGGGCTCGGTGCGAAGCTGATGCCGCTGGCCCAGCGCGTCTTCGGTCCGCTGCTCGACCCGGTACGCGGCGGGCGCAACCGGCTGAAGCTGTGGGCGGGGGTGTTCGTGCTGATCGCCGCGTCGGTGGCGCTGCCCATGCTGCAACTGGTGGTGCTCAAGATGCTGCCCTTCGACAACAAGTCGGAGTTCCAGGTGGTGGTCGACATGCCGGTGGGCACGCCGGTCGAGCGCACCAGCGCGGTGCTCGACGAGCTCGCCCGATCGCTGGCGCAGGCCCCGGAAGTCACCAGCGTCCAGGCCTACGCCGGAACCGCTGCGCCGATCAACTTCAACGGACTGGTGCGCCAGTACTACCTGCGCTCGGGCTCCGAGATGGGCGACCTGCAGGTCAACCTCGTTGACAAGGCCAATCGCAAGGCCAAGAGCCACGAGATCGCCCAGCGGGTGCGCCCGGCGCTCGCCGAGATCGGCGCCCGTCACGGCGCCGCGGTCAGGGTGGTCGAGGTGCCGCCGGGGCCGCCGGTGATGAGCCCGATCGTCGCGCAGGTCTACGGTCCGGATGCGGCCTCGCGCGAGGCGCTGGCCGACGAGGTGCGCAAGGTCTTCCAGGCCACCGAAGGCGTGGTCGACATCGATTCCACGCTGATCGCCCAGGCGCCCAAGTCGCGGCTGGTGATCGACCGGCGCAAAGCCGCGCAGGCGGGCGTCAGCCAGCAGGACATCGTCGCGACGCTGTCGCTGTCGCTGGCCGGGCAGCCGGTGACCTACCTGCACGACGGCAGCAAGTACCCGGTGCCGGCGCTGCTGCGCCTGTCCGACGCGGACATCGCCGACCTGGACGCAGTGCTGCGCCTGCCGCTGCGCGGCGCCGACGGGCGCACCGTGCAGATGCGCGAGTTCGTCAGGGTGCTGCCCGCCCAGCGCGACAAGCCGCGCTACCGCAAGGACCTGCTGCCGGTGGAGTACGTGATGGGCGACGCTGCCGGCCGGGTCGATTCACCGCTGTACGCGATGTTCGGCATGCGCCAGGCGATCGGCGAGATCGCGGGCCCGGGCGGCGCCCCGATCGACGAGCACTTCATCTCGACGCCGGACGACCAGTACCGCGGCGGCGCGCTGAAGTGGGACGGCGAGTGGCAGATCACCTACGAGACCTTCCGCGACATGGGCGCGGCCTACGCGGTGGGGCTGGTGCTGATCTACCTGCTGGTGGTGGCGCAGTTCGGCTCCTACCTGACGCCGCTGGTGATCATGGCGCCGATTCCGCTGACGATCATCGGGATCCTGCCCGGGCACGCGCTGCTGGGCGCCCAGTTCACCGCCACCTCGATGATCGGGATGATCGCGCTCGCGGGGATCATCGTGCGCAACTCGATCCTGCTGGTGGATTTCATCCACCTGCGCCTGGCCGAAGGGGTTCCCTTCGCCCGCGCCGTGGTCGAGTCCGCCGCGGTGCGCGCGCAGCCGATCGTGCTGACCGCGCTGGCGGCAATGCTGGGGGCGGTGTTCATCCTGGACGACCCGATCTTCAACGGACTGGCGATCTCGCTGCTGTTCGGGATCGCGGTCTCGACCCTGCTCACGCTGGTCGTGATCCCCGTTCTCTTCTACGTCGCCTATCGGCGCAGTTTCGAAACCCCCAACTGAGGAGCATTGCCATGACCTCCTGGTCCTTCGTACGTGTGTTCGCCGGTTTCATGATCCTTCTCACGCTCGGCCTGGGCGTGCAGGGCAGTCCGCTGTTCGTCAGCCAGAACTGGCTCTGGTTCACCGCCTTCATCGGGGCGAACCTGCTGCAGAGCGGGTTCACGCGCTGGTGCCCGCTCGAGATCATCATGCGCAAGCTCGGCATGCGCGGGGCCTGAGCGCCTTGCGGCCCGCGCCTGCGGGCACGGGCCTGGCGCAACGCGCGCAGCCCGCTGCGAGACGGGTTGCGGCGGCCCCGTGTCCTTAGGGCACCAGCACGATCTTCCCGGTCGTCTGGCGCGCGGCAAGGTCCTTCATTGCCTGCGGGGCCTGCCCGAGCGGGTAGCGCCGGGTCAGGATCGGCCTGATCTGGCCGCGCTCGAGCATCTGGAAGAGATCGGCATACACGCTGCGCGCGAGCTCGGGCTCGCGCGGCGTCAGTCCGCCCCAGAAGACACCGATCGCGCTGGCCCCGTTGAGCAGCAGGCGGTTGGCCGGGATCTTCGGGATCGTCCCGCCGGCGAAGCCCACCACGATGAAGCGTCCGCGCCAGCCGAGCAGGCGCACGCCCTGTTCGGCCTCCTCGCCGCCGACCATGTCGATCACGATGTCCACGCCCTTCGGGGCGATCGCCTTGACCAGGTCGGGCCAGTCCTTGCGCCGGTAGTCGACCAGCGAGTCGGCGCCGTACTCGGCGCAGATCTTCAGCTTGTCCTCGCCGCCCGCAGCGGCGATCACGCGGCCGGCGCCCCAGGCCTTCGCGAGCTGGATCGCGGCCAGGCCGACTCCGCCTGCGGCAGCCAGGATCAGCACGGTCTCGCCGGGCTTCATGCGGCCGGCGTCCTGCAGGCACAGGTGCGCGGTGGGATAGACGATCGGCATCGTCGCGGCGACCGCCAGGTCGACTCCCGCGGGCAGCGGAGCTACCTTGGCCTCGTCGACCAGCGCGTACTCCGCATAGCCCCCGGTGCTGACGCTGGCGGCAACCGCGTCCCCCACCTTCATCGTGCAGCCTTCGCCGACTGCATCGACCACGCCGGCGATCTCCACGCCCGGCGTGAAGGGGAAGGGCGGCTTGACCTGGTACTTGCCCTCGATCATCAGGGTGTCCAGGAAGTTGAGCGCGGCCGCGCCCACCTTGACGCGGGCCTGGCCCGGCCCCGGCTCCGGAAGCGGCACTTCCTCGAAGGACATCTGATCCGGCTTGCACCACTCGCGCACGACCCAGGCTTTCATCTTCACGACTCCACGGACGGGGATTGACTGACGAGAAACCGGCGGGCTGGCAGCCGCCGGCAGACCATTGCCGGAGGATTATCCATGAGTCGGCTGCAGCGCCCGCGACTGCGGTTCCTGTCCCTGGAATCCGGTCCGCAGACTGCTCCCGGGGCGCCGCTTGCGGACCGGGAGGCCCGGTGGGAGGGGTTAGAATCGCCCGGACGTCGGCGGGCCTGCGCCCGGCTCCGGCGTTGCCTGGAAAAGAACGGGCGTCGCCCGGCGCGATCGCCCGGGCGTTGCTCCCACAGATCCTCTCTGCACAGGAATCCAAGGTGACCCAAGCACACTACGAAGCTCGAGGCGACGTCGCCGTCATCGCGATGGACAATCCGCCCGTCAACGGACTCGGCCACGGCCTGCGCCGGGGAATCGTCGAGGGCCTGCGCCGTGCGCTGGCCGACGACGCGATCAAGGCGATCGTCCTGACCGGCAGGGGCAAGGCCTTTTCGGGCGGCGCCGACATCCGCGAATTCAACACGCCGGCCCTGACCGCGCACCCGGGGCTCGACGCGGTCTTCGGCCTCATCGAGAACTCCACCAAGCCGGTGGTTGCCGCGATCCACTCGGTGGCGATGGGCGGCGGGCTCGAGCTGGCGCTCGGCTGCCACTTCCGCGTGTGCGCCCCCGGTGCGCAGATCGCGCTGCCCGAGGTCAAGCTGGGCCTGCTGCCGGGCGGCGGCGGCACGCAGCGCCTGCCGCGCGTGCTGCCCTTCGAGCTCGCGCTGAACATGATCGTGCAGGGCTTCACCGTGCCCTCGGACAAGCTGAAGGACTACAAGATCTTCGACGCCTTCATCGAGGGCGACCTGCTGGCCGGCGCGGTCGACTTCGCGCGCAAGGTGGTGGCCGAGAAGCGCGGCCTGCCGCTGGTGCGCAACCTGAAGGTCGACTACCCGAACGCCGAGGGCTACCTGGCGGTGGCCCGCGCCGCGGTCAAGGCCGCGTCGCCGCGGCTGCCCGCGCCGCTGAACTGCCTGGAGGCGGTCGCCGCCTCCACCGAACTGCCCTTCGACCAGGGCCTCGAGCGCGAGTGGCAGCTCTTCATGGAACTGCTCGAGTCGCCCGAGTCGCGGGCGCTGCGCCACATCTTCTTCGGCGAGCGGGCCGCGGCCAAGATCCCCGATGTCCCGGCCGACACCCCGACCCGCGAGATCAGGAGCGCCGCAGTGATCGGCGCCGGCACCATGGGCGGCGGAATCGCGATGAACTTCGCCAACGCCGGCATTCCGGTCACGGTGCTCGAGATGAAGCAGGAGGCGCTGGACAAGGGTCTGGGCATCATCCGCCGCAACTACGAGAACTCGGCCAAGCGCGGCCGGATCAAGCCGGCGGACGTCGACAAGCGCATGGGGCTGATCACGCCCACGCTGTCCTACGACGCGATCAAGGATGCCGACATCGTCATCGAGGCGGTGTTCGAGGACATGGCGGTCAAGGAAAGCGTGTTCCGCAAGCTCGACGAGGTGATGAAGCCGGGCGCCATCCTGGCCTCGAACACCTCGACGCTGGACGTCGACCGGATCGCCGAGTTCACGAAGCGTCCCCAGGACGTGATCGGCACGCACTTCTTCAGCCCGGCCAACGTGATGCGGCTGCTGGAGATCGTCCGCGGCGCCAAGACCGGCAAGGACGTGCTGGCCACGACCATGAAGCTGGCCGGGAAGATCCGCAAGCTCGGAGTGGTCGCCGGCGTGTGCGACGGCTTCATCGGCAACCGGATGATCAACCAGTACAGCCGCCAGGCGGGCTACATGATCGAGGAGGGCGCCTCGCCGCAGCAGGTGGACCGCGCGATCGAGAAATGGGGCTTCGCGATGGGCCCCTTCCGGATGGCCGACCTGGCCGGCAACGACGTCGGCTGGTACATCCGCAAGCGCCACTACGCCGAGCATCCCGACGCGAAGTTCCCGCGTTTTGCTGACAAGATCTGCGAACTCGGTCGCTTCGGCCAGAAGACCGGCGCCGGCTACTACAAGTACGAGGCCGGCAAGCGCGACGCGATCCCGGATCCCCTGGTCGATGAACTGCTGGCCAGGCACCGGGCCGAGCTGGGCATCACCCCGCGCAAGCTCTCCGACGACGAGATCGTCCATCGGCTGCTGTTCGCGCTGGTCAACGAGGGCGCGAAGATCCTCGAGGAAGGCATCGCGCTGCGCGCTTCCGACATCGACATGATCTACCTGACCGGCTACGGCTTCCCGATGCATCGCGGCGGCCCGATGCTCTACGCCGACATGTACGGCCTGTACAACGTGGCCAACCGCCTGGCCGACTTCGCGGCGCAGGCGGCCAGGACGCCCAACGGCGACGCCGACTGCTGGACGCCCGCGCCGCTGCTGGCACGGCTGGCCGCCGAGGGCGGAACCTTCAACGCCTGAGCGGCGACCGAACCGCGTCCCGGCCCTGCGCCGGGACGCTGCGCTCCGGCCGCGGGCCGGGGCACCTGATCCCGGTCCGAGGGCCTGGATCGAACAGGAAAAGGATTGCGAAATGCGTGAAGCAGTGATCGTCTCCACCGCCCGCACCGGCCTGGCGAAGTCCTGGAAGGGTGCGCTGAACATGACCCACGGCGCGACCATGGGCGGCGTCGTGGTCAGGGCCGCCATCGAGCGCGCCGGGATCGACGCCGCCGAGGTCGAGGACGTCGTGATGGGCTGCGCAACGCCCGAAGGCGCCACCGGACAGAACATCGCGCGCCAGATCGCGCTGATGGCCGGCTGCCCGGTCACCGTCTCGGGGATGACCATCAACCGGTTCTGCTCGTCCGGGCTGCAGACCATCGCCACGGCGGCGCAGCGCGTGATCGCCGGCGAGGGCGACATCTTCGTCGCCGGCGGAGTCGAGTCGATCTCGTGCGTGCAGAACGAGGCCAACCGGCACATGATCGCCGATCCCAACCTGCTGGCCAGGAAGCCGGAGATCTACTGGTCGATGCTGCAGACCGCCGAGACCGTGGCCAAGCGCTATGGGATCGGGCGCGAGGCGATGGACCAGTACGGCGCGCGCAGCCAGCAGCGCGCCTGCGCGGCGGCCGCCGAAGGCAGGTTCAAGGACGAGATCGTCCCGATCACGACCCGGATGGCCGCGCCCGACAAGGCCACCGGGATGATCGTCACCAAGGAGGTGACGCTCACCGACGACGAGGGCCGCCGCGAAGGCACCACCTACGAGGGCATCAGCGGCATCCGCCCGGCGCTGCCCGGCGGAGTGATCGCCGCGGGCAATGCCAGCCAGTTCTCCGACGGCGCCGGCGCGGTCGTGGTGATGGACTCGAAGCTTGCCGAGAAGCGCGGGCTGAAGCCCCTGGGCTATTTCCGCGGCTTCGCGGTCGCCGGCTGCGAGCCCGACGAGATGGGCATCGGCCCGGTGTTCGCGGTGCCCAAGCTGCTTGCGCGTGCAGGGCTGAAGGTGCAGGACATCGACATCTGGGAACTGAACGAGGCCTTCGCCGTGCAGGTGCTGTACTGCCGCGACCGGCTCGGCATTCCCGATGACCGGCTCAACGTCAACGGCGGCGCGATCGCGGTTGGCCACCCCTACGGCGTCAGCGGCCAGCGTCTGACCGGCCATGCGCTGATCGAGGGCAAGCGCCGCGGCGGCAAGTGGGCGGTGGTCACGATGTGCATCGGCGGCGGAATGGGCGCAGCCGGCCTGTTCGAGATCGTCTGAGCAGGGCAAGGCTGTCCGGCGGGCGCCCGAAGGGCATCCGCCAGGCAGTCCGGCGCCGGGCGCCCAGGCGCCCGGCCTCGTCTGGCAAGCACCTGCCGTTGGCGGCGTCCTGCACCGAAGCGCGGCGATCACGAGCCGATCCAGCGCCCGAGTCGCCGCAGATCCCTTCCCGGAGCCCCCGATGCAATCCCGGATCCTCTCGCGTCGCGACCTCGACTTCCTCCTCCACGAGTGGCTGGACGCCAGCGCGCTCACCCGGCGCGCGCATTACGCCGAGCACAGCCGCGAGACTCTCGACGCCGCGATCGAGACCTGCGCGCGGATTGCCAGCGAGCACTTCGCGCCGATCAACCGCCTGCTCGACACCGAGGAGCCGCGCTTCGACGGCGAGCGCGTGCACTCGCCCGAGCCGCTGAAGAAGGCGCTGAAGGTCTTCACCGACGCCGGCCTGATGGCTGCCGGCTTCGACTTCGAGTACGGCGGGATGCAGCTCCCCTACACCGTGGAGCGCGCCTGTTTCGCGTGGTTCCACGCCGCGTGCATCGGCGGCGCCGCGTATCCGTTCCTCACCATGGGCAATGCGAACCTGCTGCTTGCCCACGGCAGCCAGCAGCAGATCGACACCTACGTGCGCCCGATGCTCGAGGGGCGCTGGTTCGGGACCATGTGCCTGTCGGAGCCGCAGGCGGGCTCGTCGCTGTCGGACGTGCGCACGCGCGCCGAGCGCCAGCCCGACGGCAGCTACCGGCTCTTCGGCAACAAGATGTGGATCTCCGGCGGCGAGCAGGACATCACCGAGAACATCGTGCACCTGGTGCTGGCCAAGGTGCCCGACGAGCAGGGCCGCCTGCTGCCCGGGGTCAAGGGGATCTCGCTGTTCGTCGTTCCGAAGATGCTGGTCAACGACGACGGCTCGCTGGGCGAGCACAACGACGTCGTCCTCGCCGGCCTGAACCACAAGATGGGCTACCGGGGCATCACCAACACCCTGCTGAACTTCGGCGAAGGCAGCTTTCGGCCCGGCGGACAGGCCGGTGCGATCGGCTGGCTGGTCGGCAAGGAGCAGCAGGGGCTGGCCTGCATGTTCCACATGATGAACGAGGCGCGCATCGGCGTGGGCATGGGGGCCGCGGCGCTGGGCTACACCGCCTACCTGCACGCGCTCGACTACGCGCGTAACCGGCCCCAGGGGCGCCCGCCCCAGGGCAAGGACCCGGCGACACCGCAGATCGACATCATCGAGCACGCGGACGTGCGCCGGATGCTGCTGGCGGCGAAGTCCTACGCCGAGGGCGGCCTTGCGCTGAATCTGTACTGCGCGCGGCTGGTCGACGAGCAGCGCACAGGCCTGGACGAGGACGCGCGCGAGCGCGCGCATCTGCTGCTGGAGCTGCTCACTCCGGTGTGCAAGAGCTGGCCGTCGCAGTGGTGCCAGGAGGCCAACAGCCTGGCGATCCAGGTCCATGGCGGCTATGGCTACACGCGCGACTACATGGTCGAGCAGTTCTACCGCGACCAGCGGCTGAACCCGATCCACGAGGGCACGCACGGCATCCAGGGCATCGACCTGCTCGGGCGCAAGGTGCGGCTGCAGGGCGGGCGCACGCTCGAGCTGTTCGCCGAGGAGGTCGCGCGCACCGTCGCGCGCACCGTCGCGCGGGCCGCGCATGCCGGCGACGAGTGGGCGGCGGCAGGGCGCGCGGTCATCGAGACGCGCACGCGGCTCGATGCAGTCGCGGCGAAGCTGCACACACTGGGCGACCTGGATCGCACCCTGGCCAACGCGAGCATCTTCCTCGAAGCCTTCGGCCACCTGGTGGTGGCCTGGATCTGGCTCGAGCAGGCACTGTGCGCGCAGGCCGCGCTCGAACGCGGCGGCGCGGGACTGCACCCGGACGAGCACGCGTTCTACAGCGGCAAGCTGCAGGCGGCACGCTTCTTCCTGCGCTGGGAACTGCCGAAGGTGGGTCCGATGATCGACTTCCTCGACAGCGTCGACACCACCGCGCTGACGATGCGCGACGCCTGGTTCTGAGCTCCCTTGCAGGACTATCGAATCCGACACGGACGGAACCCGGGACCCGAATGAGCCAAGACCAAGCACACGCCACCCTGGTGGGCTACCCGTACGGGGTGCCCTTCGTCGATCACCTCGGCGCGCTGATGGTGGAGGAGGGCAACGGCGTCTCGCTGCTGATCCTCGACCTGAAGCCCGAGCACCTGAACCGGCACGGCGGCGCCCACGGTGGCGTGGTGATGACCCTGCTGGACATCGCGATGGCGCGCGCGGTGCGCGGCCAGACCCGCCACCAGGGCGACGACGACGTCGGCGTGATGACGATCGAGATGAAGAGCAGCTTCTTCCAGCCCGGGCTGGGCAAGCGCCTGTTCGCGCGCGGCCGGGCGGTGCACCGGACCAAGAGCATGTGCTTTGCCGAGGCGGAACTGCACGACGAGACCGGGGTGCTGGTGGCGCGCAGCTCCGGCACCTTCAAGGTGCTGCGGCCCAAGGCGGCAAGAGCGACGAAGTGATGCAGCCCCCGGGGCATCGCATCGCGACGGTTCGCCTGCCCGATCCCGGGGCGCGCCGACCGATGCACGGCAGGCAGATGAAGGAGGAACGAGGATGACGACCAACAGACAGTGGCTGCTCGACAATCGACCCCAGGGACAGCCCAGCCCCGCCAACTTCCGGCTGGTGGAGGCGCCGATCCCCGAGATCGGTCCCGGTGAGGTGCTGGTGCGCAACCACTACCTGTCGCTGGATCCCTACATGCGCGGACGCATGGACGATTCGAAGTCCTACAGCGCGCCGCAGCCGCTGGGCCAGGTGATGCTGGGCGGCACTGCCGGCGAGGTGCTCGAGAGCCGCGATCCCGCCTTCCAGCCCGGCGACCAGGTGGTGGGCTCGCTGGGCTGGCAGCAGTACGGCAAGTGCAAGGGCGCGGCGCTGCGCAAGGTGGACACTTCACGGGTGCCCCTGTCGGTCTATCTGGGGGCGGCGGGAATGCCCGGCGTCACTGCCTGGGTGGGCCTGAACACGATCATCGCGCCAAAGGCCGGCGAGACCGTGGTGGTCTCGGCAGCCAGCGGCGCAGTAGGGGCAGTGGTCGGCCAGCTCGCGAAGCTCAAAGGGTGCCGGGTGGTCGGCGTGGCCGGCGGGCCGCAGAAGTGCCGCGCAGTGGTCGAGGAGTTCGGCTTCGACGCCTGCGTCGACTACAAGGCGGGCAGGCTGCGCGCCGACCTGAAGGCGGCAGCGCCCGACGGCATCGACGGCAACTTCGAGAATGTCGGCGGGGTGGTGCTCGACACCATCCTCACGCAGATGAACGCCTTCGGTCGAATCGCGGTCTGCGGGCTGATCTCCGGCTACAGCGGCGAGCCGATGCCGGTGGACAACTTCCGCGCGATCCTGATCAGCCGGCTGAAGGTGCAGGGCTTCATCGTCTCCGAGCACATGGAGCACTGGCCCGCGGCGCTGGGCGAGCTCACCGGGCTGATCGCAAGCGGGCGGCTGAAATACCGGGAGACCATCGCCGAGGGAATCGAGTCCGCGCCCGAGGCCTTCATCGGACTGCTGCAGGGCCGCAACTTCGGCAAGCAGCTGGTGCGACTGGCCTGATCCGAGTTCCGGGCCGCCTGCGCGGCCCGCGACCTTCCAAGGAGCCCGAGGTGCCGCTGGATCCGCAGATCGAGAAGATCCTCTACTGGGCGCAGCGCGCCAATGCCCCGACCTTCCAGAGCATCGGGGCGCAGGCCGCGCGCGCGTTCTACGAGCGCACCGCGCTGACGCTCGAGATCGCCGCGCGGGAAATGCACCAGGTGCAGGACCACGCGCTGGCGCTCGCCGGGCGCACGATCACGACGCGCCAGTACACGCCGCGCCCGCACGGCCCTGCCGAGCCGATGCCGGCGCTGCTCTACTTCCACGGTGGCGGCTTCACGATCGGCTCGATCGACACGCACGACCGGATCTGCCGGATGCTCGCCGCGGACGCCGACTGCCTGGTGTTCTCGGTCGACTACCGGCTCGCGCCGGAGCATCCCTTCCCCGCGGCGGTCGACGATGCCTTCGACAGCCTGCACTGGCTGCTCGCGCAGGCAGACGCCCTGGGGGTGGATCGCCGGCGCATCGCGGTCGGCGGCGACAGCGCGGGCGGGACCCTCGCAGCGGCCTGCGCGATCCACGCCCGCGATCGGGCGATTCCGCTCGCGCTGCAGCTGCTGATCTACCCGGGCACATCGGGCGGCCAGGGCACCGACTCGCATCGCCGGCTGGCTCGCGGCTACCTGCTGGATGCGGACCTGATCCGCTGGTTCCTCGGCAACTACGTGCCCGGGACGGTCGACCCGAACGACTGGCGCCTGGCGCCCCTGAACGCGCCGAGCCTGGCCCGCGTGGCGCCCGCGTGGATCGCGCTCGCGGAGTACGATCCGCTCGTCGACGAGGGCCTGGACTACGCGGAGCGCCTGCGCACCGCCGGCGTGCCGGTCGACTGCACCGTCTACGCCGGAATGATCCACGCCTTCTTCCAGCACGCCGGCTTCGTGGTCGCGGCCCGCAAGGCGCACGCGGACGCGAGCGCGGCGCTGGGCGCGGCCTTCGCTGCCGCGGCCGGCGCCGGCCCGGCACCAGGGGAGTGAGGTGGCACGCGCCGGGTTCCGCCTCGCCCACGGCCTGCGGACACTGATACGGGCGTTCGAGCAGATGCGCCCGGAGGAATGACGGATGCTGCAAACGAGGACGAGCGAAGGAGACGGGTCTTGAGCGTGCGCGTGCAGACCGGAGACTGGGCTGCGCTGGGCGAGGCGGCGCTGCAGGTGCGCACCGAGGTCTTCGTGCACGAGCAGGGAATCCCGGTCGCGCTCGAGGTCGACGGCCGTGACGACGAGTGCCTGCACTGCGTTGCCTGGGTCGACGGCGAAGCGGTCGCGACCGGCCGCCTCCTGCCCGACGGGCGCATCGGCCGGATGGCGGTATTGCCTGCGCACCGGCGCCAGGGGCTCGGCGGGCTGATCCTGAAGGCGCTGATCGATGCGGCAGCCAAGCGCGGTGACCACGAGGTCGCGCTTGCTGCGCAGTCCTACGTCACGGCCTTCTACGCGCGTCACGGCTTCGTGGCCGAAGGCGAGCCCTTCGACGAGGCTGGGATCGAACACCGGCGCATGCGCCTGCAGCTCTTCGGCGGGCCGTCGATCACTGCGCAGGCTGCCGAGGCCGGCGCAGCTGCAGCGCAGCCGGACACCGCCGAGGCCGATCGACCGGCCGTCGACGGCGGCGGCGATGCCGCCACCGCTGCGGCGGGAGCGCCCGCGCAGGGCCAGGCATCGCCGGGCGCCGAAGGCCCGAAGGTCTCCGGACACATCGAGACGATGAGCGACGGCATCGGCCTGCACCAGCAGGACTGGGACGGCGGCGGCCGGCGAGGCATCTACCTGCTGCACGGGCTGGGCGAGCACATCGGGCGCTACGACGCGCTGGCCCGCTGGTTCTGTGCGCGCGGCTGGCGGGTGCGCGGCCACGACCACGCCGGTCACGGTCGCAGCGGCGGGCGCAGGGGCGTGCTGCGCGACGAGCGGCAACTGCTCGAGCACGCACGGGTGATGATCGAGCGCTTCGCCGGCGAGCTTGGCGAGCCGCCGCTGCTGCTCGGGCACAGCATGGGCGGCGCGCTCGCAGCCGAGCTCGCGGTCTGCGAGAAGCTGCAGCTTCGCGGGCTGATCCTCTCCTCGCCGGCGCTGGCCACCGGACTGCGCCCCGCACAGCGGATGCTCGGGACCCTGCTGCTGAAGATCGCCCCCAATCTCACGCTGCGCAACGGCCTGGACCCGGAAGCGCTGTCGCACGACTCGAGCGTGGTGCGCACCTATATGGCCGATCCGCTGGTCCATGACCGCATCAGCGCCCGACTGCTGCACTGGCTGCTCTCGGCCGGCGAGCGTGCCCGCGCGCAGGCGGCGACCCTGTCGATTCCCACGCTGCTGATGGTCGCCGGCGGGGACCGGCTGGTCGACCCCGAGGGCAGCCGCGAGTTCTCGAGCACCGCGCCTGCGGAACTGCTGGCGCTGCGCTGGTACGAGGCCTCGTTCCACGAGATCTTCAACGAGGCCGATCCGCTTCGCTCGCAGGTGCTCGAGGATCTCGGACAGTGGCTGTCGACGCTCGGGGAGTGAGCCCGCGCGCCCGTGGCGCTCAGCTCGCGTCCGGGCCCGGAACCGGGTAGGGCAGTTCCCCAAGGACGATCGGCAGCCCTTCCGGGCTGTGCACGCCGGCCGCGATCGCGGCGAACTGCGCCTCGAACAGCAGCGCCGCACCGCCGCCGGGCGCAGCAGCGGCGAGCACCACCCGGCCGGCCGGCTTGCCGCTGGCGTCGGGCAGGTCGGCGCCCGGCTCCGGCACAGGGCCGTCGATCCGGCCGAGGAAGGTGCGCCGGCGCTGCTTGCCGAGGTAGTGGGTGCGGGCGACGACCTCCTGGCCCGGATAGCAGCCCTTGGTGAAGCTCACCCCGCCGGAAAGATCCAGGTTCAGCATCTGCGGAACGAAGAGCTCGGACGTTGCGGGGACGATCCGCGGCACACCGCCCAGCACTTCCGTCCAGCGCCAGGCGGCCGAGGGCGCAGGGGCCAGGGCAGCCGACAGCGCATGCCAGGCCTCGCCAGCCTGCCCCGCAGGCACCGCCAGCAGCCAGCGCGGGCATCTGCGCTGCGCGACCGGCACCGCCGGGAGCCCGATCAGCGTCAGCGCCCCGGCGCGGGCCACTGCCATCGGCTCCGGCGCCTCGAGCCCCAGCCTGCGCAGCCCCTCGGCGGCGGCGGCCCCGCCCAGCCCGAACAGCAGCACCTCCTCCGAGGCATCGGCGACGCGCGCCTTCGCGCGCAGCACGAACATCGCGAGCCGCTTGCGCAGCGGCTCGGCCAGCGTCCGCGAGCCGAGCAGCGCAGCGCCGTCAGCGTCGCGCCAGCCGAGGAAGCTCGCCAGCAGGCGGCCCTTGGCGGTGCAGTAGCCGTACCAGCGGGCCTCGACCTCGCCCAGGTGCTCGACGTCGTTGGTGAGCTGGCTGTGCAGGAAGCGCAGCGACTCGGCGCCGTGGACGGTGAGCAGCCCCAGGTCGGGCAGGGGGGCGACGAAGCCTTCGGCGAGCCGCGCCTCGTCCAGGGGGGCCAGGCAGGCCTGCAGGCCCCAGGCGTCCTCGCGCAGCGCGAAGCCCGCGGCCTGTGCGAGCCGATGCCAGGCGGCAGTGGGCACGGAGCTGGCGACAGGGGCTTCGGCGACGGGGGGCGGCGGGGTCATGACGGATCCGGAGGGCGTTCGTTGGACCGGCCTTATTATATGGAGCCCGATCCGCACGGAATCCATGAACCGCATTGTCGTCGTGCTCATTGCGCTGGGCCTGGCCGTGGCCGCCGGTGCGGGCCTGGGCTGGTACCAGTACGGCGTGGCGCCGCTGCCGATGGACGCCTCGCCGATGCGGGTGCGCGTCGAGCGCGGCGCAAGCCTTGCCGCGATCGGCGCCAGCCTGCGCGCGCAGGGTGTCGGACTGCCGGCGTGGAAGCTGTCGCTCGCTGCCCGCTGGCGCGGCGACGCGAGCGCGGTCAAGGCCGGCGTCTACGAGCTCACCGCGCCGCTCACGCTGGCCGGGCTGCTCGACAAGTTCGTTCGCGGCGAGGTGCTGCTCTTCGATCTCACCGTGGTCGAAGGCTGGACCTTCCGCCAGATGCGCGAGGCGATCGCCCGGCATCCGGAACTGCAGCACGACAGCGTGCAGGCCGACGATGCCGAGATCCTGCGGCGCATCGGCGCCCTCGAGACCCACCCGGAAGGCCTGTTCTTCCCGAGCACCTACCGCTTCTCGCCGGGCAGCAGCGATTTCGAGATCTACGCGCAGGCCTACCGGCTGATGCAGCGGGCGCTCGACGAAGCCTGGGCTGCCCGCGCTCCGGACCTGCCGCTGCGCTCCCCGCGCGAGGCGCTGGTGCTCGCGTCGATCGTCGAGAAGGAGACCGGCAGCCCAGCCGACCGCGCGCTGGTGGCAGGGGTGTTCGTGAACCGGCTGCGCATCGGCATGCTGCTGCAGAGCGACCCGACCACGATCTACGGAATGGGCGAGCGTTTCGACGGCAACCTGCGCCGCGACGACCTGCGCGCGCCCACCCCGTACAACACCTACACGCGCGCCGGACTGCCGCCCACGCCGATCGCGCTGCCCGGGCGCGCCTCGCTCGATGCTGCGACCAGCCCGGCGCGCACGCGCGCGCTGTACTTCGTTGCGCGCGGCGATGGCTCGAGCGAGTTCTCCGAGGATCTCGCCGCGCACAACCGCGCGGTGGCCCGCTACCAGCTCGGCAAGGCGACGCAGTGAGCGGCCGGCTGATCACCTTCGAAGGCATCGACGGCGCCGGCAAGAGCACGCACGTCGGCTGGTACGCCGAGCGGCTGCGCGCACGGGGCATCGAGGCGGTGCTCACCCGCGAGCCGGGCGGAACCTCCCTGGCCGAGCGATTGCGCGAACTGCTGCTGAGCGAGCCGATGTCCATCGAAGCCGAGACCATGCTGATGTTCGCGGCGCGCAACGACCACCTGGAACGCCTGATCCGGCCTGCGCTGGCCCGTGGCGCCTGGGTGATCTGCGACCGCTTCACCGACTCGACCTACGCCTACCAGGGCGGCGGACGCGGCGTCTCCTTCGAGCGGATCGAGCAGCTCGAGAGCTGGGTGCACCGCGGACTGCAGCCGGCACGCACCTACCTGTTCGACCTGCCCGCCGAACTCGCCGCGCAGCGCCGCGCCGCGGCCCGCGACGCGGACCGCTTCGAGGCCGAGGACCTGGCCTTCTTCGGTCGGGTGCGCGACGCCTACCTTGACCGGCAGGCGCGGGCGCCGTCCCGGATGCTCACGATCGACGCGCGCCGCAGCATCGCCGAGATCCAGAATCAACTCGAAGAAGATATCGCAAACCTCTGTTGCATATGATCTTTCCATGGACACGCCCCAGTCTCGAGCAGCTGCTCGAGATGCGCGCCGCCTTGCCCCACGCGCTGCTGATCCACGGCCCCGAGGGCGTCGGCAAGGCGCAGCTCGCCCACCACTTCGCCGGCGCGCTGCTGTGCGAGTCGCCGCGTTCCGACGGCGACGCCTGCGGCAGTTGCGCCGCCTGCGGCTGGTTCGCGCAGTCCAACCATCCGGACTTCCGGCTGCTCGCCCCCGAGGCCGACGAGGAGGGCGCCGAGGAGCGCACCGAGGCCAGGGGCAAGGCCAAGGCCAGGGCGAGCCGCGACATCCGCATCCAGCAGGTGAGGGCGCTGGGCGACTTCCTCGCGGTCGGCGCGCATCGTGCCGGGCGCAAGGTGGTGATGATCGCGCCGGCCGACGCGCTGAACGTCCCGGCCGCCAATGCGCTGCTCAAGACCCTCGAGGAGCCGCCCGGCGACACGGTCTTCCTGCTGGTGTCCGGCCGCGCCGACCGGCTTGCGCCCACGATCCGCTCGCGCTGCGTCGCGCTAGGGCTGCCGATGCCGGCGCCCGCCGAGGCGCTTGCCTGGCTCGCCGGGCGCGAGGGTGTCGACCCGGTGCAGGCGCAGGCTGCGCTGCGGGCGGCCGGTGGCGCGCCGCTGCACGCCGCCGCTCTCGTCGAACCGCCACAGGCTGCCGCTCATCGGGCAGTGCTCCAGGCGCTTGCCGAGCTGCCCGAGAATCCGGTCATCCGGGCCGCGGACACGGTGGCAACCCATCCCGCGAGGATGTGGATGCCCCTGCTGCAGGTCTGGGTCACGGATCTCGGCCGGGTGCTCGCAGGAGCGGACCCGCATCGGTTCCCGGACCGGGCGGAGCGCCTGGCACGGCTTGCGGCCGGGACCACCCTGACGCGTGTCGGCGGGTTCGCGAACTGGCTGCAGCGGCAGCAGGGGCTGGCGGATCACCCGCTGAACCCCCGGCTGCTGTGCGAGGACACGCTGCTGCGCTACCAGGCGCTGTTCGATTCGGGAGGCAAGGCGAGACCGCGATGAGCGAAACCACCCTGACCCAGGACGTGATCCCGGCCACCGAGCCGATGCCCGCGGCAGGCCCCCGGCCCAGCGTGATGTCGCTGTCGATCCGCGACAAGGCTTCGCTGCACGCCGCCTACATGGGCTTCGTCGACGGTGGCGGGCTGTTCATTCCCACCACCCGGGCCGCGCGGCTCGGCGACGAGATCTACGCGCTGCTGTCGCTGATGGAAGAGCCGGGCAAGCTGCCCGTGCCGGGAACGATCTGCTGGATCACCCCGCCCGGCGTCCCGGGCCGGCCGCAGGGGATCGGCGTGCGCTTCGCCCGCAACGAGGCCGGCGAACAGGCGCGCACGCGCATCGAGACGCTGCTGGGCGGCATGCTGAAGTCCGATCGCAGCACGCACACGATCTGATCCTGCACCGCAGGAAGCCGGCCGTGGGCGGGGCCGCGCCAGGGCCGCGCAGCCCCGGGGCCGGCAGCCGTGGCCCATCGGGGCTAGAATCGGGCGCCTTCCGACGCTGCCCGACCCCGTGTACATCGACTCCCACTGCCACCTCGACTTCCCCGATCTCGCCGGCCAGATCGACGAGGTTCTCGCGCGGATGCGCGAGAACTCGGTCGACGCCGCGATGTGCATCTCCGTGTCGATGGAGGACTGCCCGGCGGTGCTCGCGCTCGCCCGGACGCACCCGCAGCTGTGGGCCAGCGTGGGCGTGCACCCCGACTACCAGGAGGTCGACGAGCCGGACGTCGCGCGACTGACGCGGCTGGCCGCAGAGCCCCGGGTGCTCGCGATCGGCGAGACCGGGCTCGACTACTTCCGGCGCACCGGCGACCTGGAGTGGCAGCGCGAGCGCTTCCGCACCCACATCCGCGCCGCGCGCGCCTGCGGCAAGCCGCTGGTGATCCACACCCGCGCCGCCTCGGCCGACACGCTGCGGCTGATGCGCGAGGAGGGCGCCGAGGCGGTCGGCGGGGTGATGCACTGCTTCACCGAGGACTGGGCCACTGCCGAGGCCGCGATCGAGCTCGGCTTCCTGATCTCCTTCTCCGGGATCGTCACCTTCAAGAGCGCGCGCGATCTGCGCGAGGTCGCCGCCAGGGTGCCGGACGATCGGCTGCTGATCGAGACCGACTCGCCCTACCTGGCGCCGGTGCCCTTCCGGGGCAGGACCAACGAGCCCGGCTTCGTGCGCCACGTGGCCGAGTGCCTGGCCGAGGTCCGCGGCACGACGCCGGAGCGCATCGGCGAGCTCACCACAGGGAACTTCCATCGTGCATTCAGGCCGCCGCACTGATCCCCTGCAGCTCCTGCGCGCGCTCCTGGCCGCGCTGGCGCTGCTCTCGGCGACGCTGGGCGGAGCGCAGGCCCAGGGCGACGCCTATCGGGAGTTCTTCGACGCGATCGGGCGCGACGACGCGGCCCGCGTGGAGACGCTGATCCTGCGCGGGATCAGCACCAACTCCGAGGACCCGAAGCTGGGTCCGGCGATCGTCCACGCCGCGCAGCAGAAGGCGCACGCGGCGATGAAGGCGCTGCTGCTGTCGCCGGCGACGAAGGTCGACGCGCGCAACGCCGCCGGCGAGACCGCGCTGATGTACGCCGCGCTGCAGGGCGAGCTCGAGACCGTGAAGCTGCTGCTCGCGCACGGCGCCGAGGTCAACCAGCAGGGCTGGACCGCGCTGCACTACGCCGCCAGCGGGGGCCAGCTCTCGGTGGTGCAGCTGCTGCTCGAGCACCATGCCTACATCGACGCCGCCTCGCCCAACGGCACCACCCCGCTGATGATGGCGGCGCGCCAGCAGCGCCCGACGGTGGCCCGCTACCTGGTGGAGCAGGGCGCCGATCCGACGCTGGTCAACGAGTCCGGATGGACTGCTGCCGACTATCTCGAGCGCGTCGGCGACGCCGAGCACGCCCGCTGGATGCGCGAGCGCGCGCAGGAATTCGCGCGTCGCTACGGCAGCAAGGGCGCGCATGCGCCTGCCGGCCAGCGCTGAGCCTGTCGCGGGCGCCGAACCTGTCCCCGACGCCGAACCTGTCCCCGGCGCCGCTCCCGTCTCACCTGCCCTTGAACTCCGGCGCCCGGCGCTGCGCCATCGCGGCCACGCCCTCGCGGAAGTCCTCGGTGGCGAACTGCGCCTGCTGCTCGGCGGCCTCGTGCTCGGTGGCGGCCTGCACCAGGCCCGCCAGCTTGCCGCGCAGGGTCCGGCGCGTGGAGCTCACGGCGATCGGCGCCGAGCCCGCGATCTCCCGGGCCAGCGCAATCGCCTGATCGCGCACCGCAGCCGCCGGCACCGATTCCTCGGCCAGGCCGATCGCTGCGGCCTCGTCGCCGTCGATGCGCCGGCCGGTGTAGAACATCAGCGCCGCCTTCTGCGGCCCGACCAGCCGCGGCAGGGTCACGCTCAGGCCGAAGCCCGGATGGAAGCCCAGGCGGTTGAAGTTCGCGCTGAAGCGCGCCTCGGGACAGGTGATCCGGAAGTCCGCCACCAGCGCGAGCCCGAGCCCGCCGCCCACGGCCGGGCCGTGCACCGCCGCCACGATCGGCTTGCCGGTGCGGAACATGCGCACCGCGTGCGCATACGCGGGCGCAGGGCTGTTGGCCGCACCCGGGGCGCCGCCGCCGGGACGGGAGAAATCGGCGCCCGCGCAGAAGGACTTGCCCTGCGCGGCGAGGACGATCGCCCGGCAGCGTCGCTCCGCGTCGAGCCGCTCCAGGGCGTCGACCAGGCCGGTGATCAGGTCGAAATCCAGGAAGTTGTGCGGCGGGCGCCGCATCTCCAGCAGCGCGACATGCCCGTCGAGCTCGACCTGGACTGCGGGGGGCTGGACGTTCGGATTCTTCACCATCTTCCTCCTGTGGATGCCGATCGACGATAGCATCGAATCCGGCCCCACTCGCCTGCGGGCGCCGGGACGGGCTGCCCCCGGCGGCGAACGCAGGTATAAGAGGGCGTCGCCCGGGCAGGTGCCCGGGACTCCATCCCAGGAATCCGAGCCCGCATGATCCCCCTGTCCGTCCTCGACCTCGTGCCGGTGCGCCACGGCGACACCCCTGCCGATGCGCTGCGCAACACGCTCGACCTCGCCCGCCATGCGGAAGCTCTCGGCTATCGCCGCTACTGGATGGCCGAGCATCACAACATGACCGGGATCGCGAGCGCCGCCACCTCGGTGGTGATCGGCCACGTCGCCGGCGGCACCAGCACCATCCGCGTGGGCGCCGGCGGGATCATGCTGCCCAACCACTCGCCACTGGTGATCGCGGAGCAGTTCGGGACGCTCGAATCGCTGTACCCGGGGCGCATCGACCTCGGCCTGGGGCGTGCTCCGGGGACCGACCAGCTGACCCTGCAGGCGCTGCGGCGCGACTGGTCCAGCGCGGAGCGCTTCCCCGACGACGTGATGGAGCTGCAGGCGCTCTTCGGGCAGGTGCAGCCCGGCCAGCGGATCCGCGCGGTGCCCGGCGCCGGGCTGAAGGTGCCGTTGTGGATCCTCGGCTCGAGCCTGTTCGGCGCGCAGCTCGCCGCCGCCCTGGGGCTGCCCTATGCCTTCGCCTCGCACTTCGCGCCCGAGGCCCTCGAGCACGCGCTGCAGATCTACCGCAACCGCTTCCGGCCATCGGAGCAGCTCGCGCGCGCCTACGCGATGGCCGGGATCAACGTCGTCTGCGCCGAGACCGACGCGCAGGCCACGCGCCTGTTCACCACGCTGCAGCAGCAGTTCACCAACATGGTGCGCAACACCCGCGGCCAGATGCAGCCGCCGATCGACGACATCGAAACCTACTGGACGCCTGCCGAGAAGGAGCAGGCGATGCGGATGCTCGCCTGCTCCTTCGTCGGCTCCCCCCAGACCGTGCGCGGCGCGCTCGAGGCCTTCGTCGCCCGCACCGGCGTCGACGAGCTGATCGTCAGCGGCCCGATCTTCGACCACGACGCCCGCAAGCGCTCCTTCGAGCTGCTCGCGCAGGCGATGGCATCCCACTGAACCCGACAGGCGCAAGGCCATGAAGACCTCCCGCATCACCGTCCTGGGCGCCGGCTTCGCCGGTCTGTCGACCGTGCGCGCCCTGCGCCGCCGTGACCGGCGCTGCGAGATCACCCTGGTGGCGCCGCGTCCGGAGCTGCACTACCTGCCGGGAATGATCTGGATCCCCAGCGGCCTGCGCACCCGCGAAGACCTGGTGATTCCCCTGGAGCGCTTCCTGCGCCGTACGCGCGTGCGTTTCCACGCCGGGGAAGTCACCGGGCTGGAGGAGGGCGGTCGGGTCGTGAAGACCAGCGCGGGCGAAGAGCTCAACGACGCGCTGGTGATCGCCACCGGCGGCAGGTTCATCCGCAGGCTGCCGGGAATCGAGCACGCGATCACTCCCTGCGAAGGGATCGCCTCCGCCGAACGCATCCGCGACCGGCTGCGCGAGATGCAGGAAGGGCACATCGCCTTCGGCTTCGCCGGCAATCCGCAGGAGCCCAGCGCGATGCGCGGCGGACCGATGTTCGAGTTCGCGTTCGGGATCGACCAGCAGCTGCGCAGGGAGGGGCGGCGCGAGCGCTTCCGGCTCACCTTCTTCAGCCCCGCGCCGCGGCCGGGCAACCGGCTCGGACCCAAGGCGGTCGACCACCTGCTCGCCGAGATGCGCAGGCGCGGCATCGAGACCCACCTCGGCCACAAGCTGAAGCGCTTCGAGGCGGACCGCGTGGTCACCGAAGGCGGCGAGTTCCCGGCCGACCTGATCCTCTTCATGCCCGGGATGACCGGCAACGCCTGGTTCGACGCGACCACGCTGCCGCGCTCGCCGGGCGGCCTGATCCAGGCGGACGCGCACTGCCGGGTGCCGGGCTTCGAGCGGGTCTACGTCTGCGGCGATTCGGGCAGCTTCCCCGGGCCCGACTGGATGCCCAAGCAGGCCCACATGGCCGACCTCCAGGCCGAGGCGGCAGCGGCCAACCTGATCGCGGACCTGCGCGGGCAGCCCGGCAAGACCGGCTTCAAGGTCGAGCTGATCTGCATCGTCGACTCCAACGACAAGGGAACGCTGGTCTATCGCACACCGGAGCGCAACCTGCTGCTGCCCGCCACGGCGGCGATGCACTGGGCCAAGCGCGGCTTCGAGCGGCGCTATCTGCGCAAGTATCGCTGAGGGCGGCGGGAACCTTCCGAACGGGTGAAGGGCGACGAGGCCGGGGGTGGCGCAGACCCTGGGCCTCGCCGGGGATCGGTGTGCGGTCTGTTTCGTCAATTGCGCATAATGTATATTATGTAAACTCGAAACCAAACAAGGAAAGGCAGCGTCGAAGACAGTCCCGCCATAGCAGCCCCGCCATAGTCCGATGGACCGAAGCCAGGTTCCAGAACCCATTCCTTCGTTCATCCCTTCGCATCCTCGGTCGATCTTCCGTGATCTTCCACTTTCGGCGCCAAACCGGTTCGCATCTTCGCTCATGGCCGGGACAATTCCCGCATCGGGCAACCGCAGACCAAGGAGAAGAGATGCAGATGGACCTCGGCACTTTCTATGGCACGTTGCAGGAGGCGTTCGGCAGCCACATCCCCCAGGTGCTTGGCGCCTTGCTGATCCTGGCCCTTGGCTGGGTGCTCGCGGTTTTCGTGCGGGCGGGCATCCGTCGCCTGCTGGGGCTGGCGCGACTGAACGCTCACCTGCGCGGGCTGCTGCGCATGGAAGCGGATGCCGAGACTGCCGTCGCGATCGTCGGGTTCTGGTTCGTCCTTCTCGCCACCCTGGTGGCGGTGCTCAACGCGCTGAACCTCACCTTGCTGTCGGAACCGTTCGCCACCGTGGTGCGCGACGTGATCAGCTACCTCCCCCAACTGCTGGCCGGTGCGGCGCTCGGGCTCGGCGCCTGGCTTCTGGCCAGCCTGCTTCGCGCATTGACCACCAGGGCGCTGTCGCTGACGACGGTGGACGAGCGGCTCTCGGAACACGCCGGGCTGACGCCGATCAGTCGCAGCGCCGGCAACGTGCTGTTCTGGCTGGTGATCCTGTTCTTCCTGCCCGCGGTGCTGGGCGTGCTGCGCCTGGAGGGGGTCCTCGACCCGATGCGGGATCTGCTCGGAAGCCTGCTGGGCTTCGTCCCCAATGTCCTGGGGGCCGCGATGATCGCCCTCGTGGGTTACGTGGTGGCGCGCATACTGCGCGCGCTGGTCACCGACCTTCTGGCGGCCGCCGGTGGTGACCGGATCAACGCGGGGATCGGCCTCGATCCATCGATCCGCCTTCCCCGGCTGGCCGGGACCCTCGTCTTCATCCTGGTCTTCGTCCCCTCCCTGATCGCTGCGCTCGACGCGCTGAAGGTCGAGGCGATCTCGCGACCGGCGACCAGGGTGCTCGACCAGATCCTGGCCGCGACACCGCACATCATTGCCGCGGCGCTGATCCTGATGCTGACCTGGTATGTCGCGCGCTTCGCTGCCGGCCTGCTCGCCCGGCTCCTCGAGAGTGCCGGCTTCGACGGGCTGCCGGCGAAGCTCGGTCTGTCGCACGCCTTCGCCGACGGAACCAGGCCGTCACGCCTCGCGGGCCGACTGCTGATGTTCTTCGCCCTGCTCTTCGCCAGCGTCGAGGCTGCCTCGCAACTCGGCTTCGATCAGGTGAGCGAACTGGTGACGACATTCATCGGCTTCGGCGGCGATCTCCTGCTCGGTGGAGCGATCCTGGTGATCGGGTTCTGGCTCTCGGGAGTCGCGGCGGCGGTCATCGCCCGCGCCAGTCCCGAGGGCGGCCGGCTGCCTGCGAACATCGCGCGCTTCGCCATCCTGGGGCTGGTCCTCGCCATGGGACTGCGTGCGATGGGAATCGCCAACGAGATCGTCCAGATGGCCTTCGGGCTGACGCTGGGGGCGGTGGCGGTGGCCGTGGCGCTCGCGTTCGGGCTCGGGGGACGTGAAGCCGCCGGCAAGCTCCTGGAGCACTGGATCAGCCGGCTTCGGAAGGACTGACCCGGCACGCGCGGCTGCCGGTCACCGCGTGTCCCTCCTTCAGCGACCAGCCAGATCCGCGTCCAGGTTCTGGTACACGCGCTCGATCTGCGCTCCGAAGGCGGACGCGGCGCTGCCCGCGGGCGCGTGGGCGCAGATTGCGATGACCAGCTCGAAGCGATGGCGGATCGAGTCGATCTCGAAGAGGTTCGGTTCGCAGCCGATCGCCTCGCGGTAGCTCTCCTCGATCTCGCGGGCAAGCGGGGACAGACGGGAGGCCTCGGGCTGGCCGTGCGCGCTGCGCGTGGCCGGCGGGGGCCTGAACGCCGCCCGTGACAGCCGCAGCTCGGCAAGCGCGCTGCGGTCCCAGAAGTCGTTCAGCACGTAGTCCGGGCGCTGCAGCTGCTCGATCAGCCGGGCCGCCTCGGCGTCGAGCCAGGCGAGCAGCGCCCCGAGCCCGAGGGGGCCGCCGAGGTCCTGCCCTGCGACCACAGCGAGCTCGCTGCCGTCGATCGACGGCTCCGCTTCGATGCCCGCTGCACGTGCGGCCCGGTCGACGGCATGGGCGCCCTCGATCGCGTCGGCAGCTCCGTGCGCCCTGCCCGCCTTCGCCCGAGCGCTGCTGCGCGCGCCTGCGCTCAGCACGCGCAGGAACACGCCGCTGAGCAACCCTGCGGCCAGCGCGTAGGCCTGGTCGGACTCGAGCCGGCGGTCGGACGCAGGCGGGGTGCTCGCGAGCCCGTCGTGGGCGCGCATTGCGAGCCCGCCGGCCTCCCGCTCCAGCGCGCGCCGCTGCAGCAGCTGCAGCGCCCTACCGTAGAAGCCCAGCGCCTCGCGCAGCTGCGCCCGCGCCTGCGGGCGGTCGGCGCAGCGCAGGTGGATGCGGGTGGCGCGCAGCGCGATGCTCCCGCGAAACAGCTCGATCGCCGCGGTGGCGCGATCGGAGCGCGCGCCTGCGTGCGCCCTGCCCGCGCCCGCCGGCGCCACTCCGGCCTCGGTGCGCAGCGCCACGATGCGGTCGAACACCGTCTTCGCCCGCTGTATCGCAGCCTGGGCCTGCGCAGCGTCGAGCCTGCCCGGCTGCGCCAGCGCACGGCGTACGATCAGGCTCGCGTAGATCTCGAGCGTCTCGAAGTCGACGAGCTGCGGCGCCTCGGCCAGCACCTGGTCGAGCCTGGCGATCGCCGCCGCGCTCTCGCCCGAGAGCGCGAGGAAGACGCCGTGCGCGGCCAGGACTTCCGGCGCCGCGTCCCAGCCCATCCGGGCGCCCGCAGCGAGAGCCCGGTCGACCTGCCTGCGATCCTCCTGGGCGGTGCGCGCGGTGACGTTGGCCGCGCGGTTGCGGATCTCCTGCGCGAGCTCGCGCGCGGACACGTAGGCGCGCGCCGGCTCGCGTGCGGTGCGCACCTGGAGCCGGAACTCGGGGTCTCCGTAGCACTGGTAGGCGCCCCAGGTGAGGCCCCGCGGGTTGTTCCGGTAGACGGCCGCGCGCGCTGCGTGCACCGCCCGCGCCAGGCACTCGCCGGCGAGCATCTGCTGGTAGAAGACCCTGGCGAACTGCGCGGCCTCCTGGTCGTTGACGGTCCAGCCGGCGACCACCACTGCGCGCGCGCCCAGATCGATGAAGCGGGTGCCGACGCTCGCCGCGAACGTGGCTGCCTTCGGCCCGCCCGCGATCGGCGCCGCGGCTGCGGCCGGGCCCGGACCGGCGCCGCCGGCGTCGCGCCCGAGGTGGCAGCAGTTGACGAAGACCAGGTCGGGCACGCGGCGGATGCGCCCTACGTCGTCGGCGGTGAAGCGCGCATCGTCGCTCAGCACGATCCCGGCCCGCACTCCCCTGCCCTCGCCGTCGGCGTCGGCCTCCGCCTCGAGCGTGCCGTGGCCCGCGACGTGCAGGACGCTGTGGCGCCCGGTGAGGATCGCCGAGAAGACCCGGCTGGCCGTCGGGCGCTCGAGCAGGGTGGCGCCGAAACCCGAGGCCTCGAGGAGCGCGGCCACCTCGGTGGCCTCCCTTGCGGCCGCGGGCAGCTGCGCGAAGCCGGCCGTGCCCTGCAGGCTCGGATCGCCGATCACCAGGGCCTGGAATCCGCCGGCGAGCCGGGCGGCCCCGCCGCCGTCGCTGCGGACCCGGCGGCGGATCAGCGCTGCGCGCACCGACAGCGGCTCGGCCCGGGTGAAACCGTCGGCCGGGCCGATGCTGTCGCACAGCACCTCCCAGGGGATCGCCGACATGTCGTCGTCCAGCTCGAGCTCGGTGTCGCGGAAGTCCGCGAAGCGCTCCTTCAGCGACGTGGGCAGGAGCAGCTCGTAGAGCAGCGCGCCGACGTCCGGGTCGGCCGACGCGGCCGCGCGCTCCACCAGCCCCTGGACCAGCGCCGACGCCACCTCGATCGAGAACTGCTCCGAGCGCGCGCGGTCGGACACGTAGCGGACCGTGACTGCGCCGTCCCGGTCGCGCGCGAAGCTCAGCCGCTGGAAGACCGCGCTGTCCGGTTCCCAGAAGAGCCGGCGCCGCCCTCCGGCGCGCGGCTCGACCTCGAAGCGCTCGCCGGTGGCCGGGCGCAGCCAGCCCTCGAAGGCGGCAGCCTCCAGCAGCGCGTTCAGCGCGTGCGCCGCCTCGTGTGCGCTGTCCTCGTAGAGCTCGACGAACTCGAGCTGGGCGATGCCCACCCGCTCGTCCAGCCCCTGCTCGACGAGCTGGTCGGCCGCGTAGCGCACTCCGCGAACGATCGCCGCCACGCTCTCGCGCACCGAGATCGACCTGGTGCCGGTGCCGATCAGCAGCGAGCTCAGCCGCAGCTGCAGCGGCTGGCCCGGGATGCGCGCGCTGTAGTGGCTGCGATCGACCGCCATCCGCAGCACCGCCCGCTGCACTGCCTTGGTGAGCTTCTCGCTGGTCAGCTCGCCCCAGCGGCCCAGGCCGAGCGCGACCGCCCCGCCGAAGCGCAGCCCCGCCGGATACTCGGGCCCGGTCCGGGCGCCCTGCTCGGCGCCTGCGTCCGGCGTCTGAGCGTCGGCCTGGCCCGGCGCCTCGGGCGGATGCGGGTCGCGCGCCGAGCCGAGGAAGGCCGTCTGCCCGGTCTCGCCGCGAAAGAGCCGGGTCGAGGCCAGCAGCGCGAGCTGCCCCGAGAGCTTCTCGTCGATGCGCAGGCCGGCGCTCGACAGGTGCTCGTCCAGGTAGTGCCCGAAGAGCACGGGGAAGCGCGCGTACTCGAGGTTGCCGTGCACCACGCCCACGCTCAGCGGCCGGGCCTCGGGTCTCGGGCGGGTCATCGGCAGGTGTCCGGAGACGATCGCCGCGCCGATCCGGGCCGGCGCCAGCGCGGCGAGGCGCGCGATCTGCTCGCCTTCCACCGCCTGGCCGGTGCGCCTGCGTTCGCCCGCGCGCGTGCGGCGATGCGCCGCCAGCGTCGGGATCCGGCCGGTGGCCCCGGTGCTCAGCAGCTCCGCGTAGGCGTCGAAGACGTGGGGGGCGTCGGCGAGGTCGCCGTGCGCCACCGGCGCCACCCAGGTGCGCGTCGCGTCGATCACCCCGGAGTCGTAGCTGACCCGGCCGTCGCCCTCGCTGCTGTACTCGAAGACGATGCGCGCGGTGTTGGCCGAGCCGAAGGGCCCTTCGCCGGGCCCCGCAGGCGCGTCGTCGAGCTCGAGCAGCCGCACCGGCGTCTCGTCGGCCACCCCGGCGACGTACACGCCGCGGAGGTCTTCCGACAGCTGCCTGAGCTCCAGCGCGAGCAGCTGCGGATCGGCGACGCGGCGCGCGGCCTCGAGCAGCGCCTGCGACGGGATCGCCACGCGGTCGTCGGCCTGGCGCACCGCGCGCCAGGTCTGCTCGTCCCACAGCGAGCCGCGGTTGCAGCACTGCTTCGACCAGTCGCCCGCGGGCAGCAGCTCGAGCAGGCCCTGGAAGCCCGCGGCGATCCCGGCGATCTGCCGGTAGCTGGTGCAGGCGTCGATCAGGGCGATGCCCCCGACGAAGAGGTCGCGCGTGGTGAGCACCGCGGCCGGCGCGAGCGAACCCCGGTTCGGGACACCCAGCATCAGCAGGCGCCCGCCCGCCGCGGCGAAGCGCTCGCGCAGCGCCTGCCCCTGCGGGCCGCGCAGCGCCACCCGCAGCGCGATCCCGCCCATCGAGTGGGCCACCAGGTGCACCGGCGTGCGCCAGCGCTCGGCGAGCGCGAGCGCGCGGTCCAGGCTCGAGCGGATGGCCGGCGCCGCCGCCTCCAGCGAGCCGCGCCAGTCGAAGGGCAGCGCGACCGGGTGGAATCGCTTGCCCTTGTCCAGGTAGGCGAGCAGCCGCGCGTAGCTGGCCGGCAGCACGCCGGTGGCGACGGCCGGCGCCGCCGCGTCGGCGGCGAGCGCGCGGATCCCGCCCCAGGCCATGCGTCCGAGCTCGAACCAGGTCGGCCGCTCCTCGCCTTCGATCGACAGTTCGCTGCCCATGATTCCCGGCAGCACGAGGACCAGCGGGCGTGGGTCCTTGCCGGCGACCTCGGCAAGCCTTGCCGCGGGCGGCTTGCGGCAGATCTCGATGCCCGCCGCGGGGGCGCGCATGCCGTCGGCGTGGACATCGATGCGCTGGAAGCGGGTGTCGTTGCCGGCCAGCGCGCAGTCCAGCTGCGTCGCCGACTCGGCGTTGCGGAAGTAGCCGAAGTGCGAGACGGTCGCGCCGCGCACCGGGAAGTTCCAGGCCGGGCCCGATCGGGGCGTGCCGGCGGTCATCGCCGCGGTCTGGACGACGAAGTCGTTCGCCTCCAGGTAGAAGGCATTGCTCAGGATCACCGCGAGCGCGTGCAGCGGGCGCTGCAGGCTCGCGTCCGCGTTGCCGGAGATCGCGTGGAGATCCGCCCCGGTGCGCGCCGTGGGATCGTTCAGCACCCGCGTGAGCATCGACCCCGGCATCTGGGCCTCGAGCCCCGGCAGGATGCGCGGGTCTGCGCGCGTGACCGCGACCTGCTTGACGAACTGGTCGATCCCCTCGGCCAGCGGATTGCCGGCCAGGCCGGTGCCCCAGCGCAGCGCGAGGCTGATCGCGCCCAGGTAGCGATCGAGCCGCTCGCTGGCCAGCAGGGTTCCGCGCGCGGGACAGGCCACGCGCACGAAGCGGCGCAGCCTGATCGCCTTGCGCGCGAGCAGCGCGTCGAGCTCGCGCAGCGCCTGCGCGTCGGGGTGGCCGGCCTGGTCGAAGGCGTCGAGCGCGCGCGGCTCGAAGGCGGGCCAGCCTTGTCCGTTCGCGTCCGGCTGCCCGCGCGCGAGCAGCTCGCCCACCAGTCCGCCGCGCGAGTGCGACACCAGGTCCACGGTCGCACCGTCGGGCAGGCACCTGAGCAGCCCCAGCGCGTTGCGCACGGGGCTGGCCGTGAGCGTGCGGTGCTCCCAGCCGAGGACCTGCCCGTACTCCCGCCCCAGCCTGCGCACGATCGCCGGGTGTTCGCGCCACAGCTCCGCGAAGCTGCCGCGGGTGCTCGACGCGGTGCCATGGACGAAGACGAGCAGCGGGCTCACCGGCTGCGCTGCGGATCCAGCCACCTCGCCCGGAGCCAGGCAGCGCTCGACCTCGAAGGCCGCGCCGTCGGTGCGCAGCACGAGCATGCCTTCGCGCTCGGCGGGATCCCCATCGAAGCGGAACTCGAGCGTCGCGTGCTCGCGCCAGCGGCAGATCCCCCACGCGGCCAGGCTCGCGCCCAGGCCGATCGCGAGCCTGCGCGCGTAGTCCTTCCAGGCCATCAGCTCGCCCGGTTCCAGGTGCTCCCAGAGCGCGTCGACCCCTGCGGGAAGCGTCACCCGCTCGACGCCGAAGAGCGCGAGCACCGACTCCCGGCTCCCACCGCGCGCGCCCTCGGCCTCCAGCGGGATCGCATCGGGGACGACGAAGCTCTCCGGCGCACCGTCCGCGGCGCGCGTGGCCGTGCGCGCCAATCGCGCGCGGAACACGCCCACGGTCATGAAGGCGGTCGAACCGTCCTCGAGCGTCAGGGTGGCGACGTCGTCGTCCCGAACGGCCCCGGGCCCCGTGAGCGAGACCGTCAGCGGCGGCTGCGCGCGAGTGCGCCGCGGCGACTGCGCGGCGAGCACCGGCTCGATGCGGACCGCGGCCTGCAGGGCCGCGAGATCGGGGGGCTGGGCTGGGTTCATCGTCGACTCCTGGATCGCGGCCTGCGCGTCGCGTCGCTGCTGCCGCCGCAAACCGGAACGCGCGCACGCGCCTGCCCACGATCTGCAGCCGGATCGGCCTATTCTGCAAGGATGACGCCAGCGAGGCCACCAGGTCGGCGCGTTCCCCCGGCTGGCGTCATGTCACGAAAGGAGAGCCCGCCGATGAAGACCCCGCTGTGCACCCTGCTCGGGATCGAGCTGCCGATCATCCAGGCCGCGATGGGCGGCGCGAGCAACCCGCAACTGGCCGCCGCGGTGAGCAACGCGGGCGGGCTCGGGATGCTGGCGCTGTCCTGGGGCCCTGCCGAAGGCGTGCGCGCGGCGATCCGCGCCACCCGGGAGCGCACCGACCGGCCCTTCGGCGTGAACCTGATCCTCGACTGGCCCCAGGAGGAGCGCCTCGCGGTGTGCCTCGAGGAGCGCGTGCCGGTCGTGTCCTTCTTCTGGGGAGACCCGGGAACGATGATCGATCGGGTCCACGAGGCAGGCCTGCTGGCCGCCTGCACCGTGGGCAGCGCTGCGCAGGCGAGGCAGGCGGTCGCTGCCGGGGCGGACCTGATCGTCGCGCAGGGCTGGGAGGCGGGCGGCCACGTCTACGGCCAGGTCGGCGCCCTGCCGCTGGTGCGCTCGGTGGTGCAGGCGGTGGCGCCCACGCCGGTGGTGGCCGCCGGCGGGATCGCCGACGGGCGCGGACTGGCCGCGGCGCTGGCGCTGGGTGCGGCGGGCGCCTGGATCGGCACCCGCTTCCTGGCCACGCCCGAGGCTACGGTCCACGACGAGTACAAGGAGCGGGTGCTGGCGGCGCGCGAGACCGACACCGTGCACACCGAGCTCTTCGACATCGGCTGGCCCGATGCCCCGCACCGGGTGCTGCGCAACTCCACCTACGACGCCTGGGAGGCCGCGGGACGCCCGCCGCGCGGGCAGCGCCCCGGCGAGGGGGAAGTGCTGGCGCAGAGCCCGCGGCATCCGATGCCGCGCTACGGCGCATCCACCCCCGGCCCGGGCGCGCAGGGCGACATCGAGGCGCTGTCGCTGTGGGCGGGCCAGAGCGTCGCCCAGGTCGACCGCATCGTGCCCGCCGCGGAGGTGGTGCGCACGATCGCAGCCGAAGCGCGCGAGGCGATCGAGGTGATCGCCGCCCTCGCACGCGCCTGAGCGAAGCGGCGCGACCGTGCGTGTCCCCTGCCCCGCGATCCGGCCCCGCGCGCGCGCCAGGCCGGGCGTGGCGGCGCGCCGCAGGCCGCAGCGCTGCGGCGCCGGCCGATGAGCGAGACCGCGGCCACAGCGCCGCCGGCCGCAGCGCCGGTGCGCCGGGTGCTGGTCTTCACGATCGTTGCCTTCGCGCTGATGATGATGTCGATCGACTCGACCATCGTCGCCACTGCGCTGCCCACGCTGGAACGCGACCTGGACGCCCCGATCAACTGGGCGGGCTGGACGATCACCGCGTACTCGTTCGGCTTCGTGACCATGCTGCCGCTCAGCGGCAAGCTGTGCGAGCGTCACGGGCGGCGCAGGGTCTTCCTCGCCTCCGTGGCCGTCTTCAGCGCCGCCTCGCTGCTGTGCGGCCTTGCCGACGACATCCGGGTGCTGATCGCGCTGCGCGTGCTCCAGGCGGCCGGGGGCGCCGGCTTCACGCCGTCGGCCACCGGCATCATCGTCGAGCACTTCGGCGCCGAGCGCGACCGCGCGGTGAGCCTGTTCGGCAGCATCTTCCCGGCGGGCGCGATGATCGGGCCGATCTTCGGCGGCATGTTCGTCACCTGGTGGAGCTGGCGCGGGATCTTCTGGATCAACGTGCCGATCGGCGCGCTGGTGCTCGCACTGACGCTGCGCTACGTCCCGCGCGACCGCCCGGGTCCTGCACAGGCGCGCCGCGGCGCCGACCTCACCGGCATGGCGCTGCTGGGCGCCGGGCTGTTCGCAGCGATGCTCGGCGCGACGCTGCTGGGGGAGTGGCACCTGTACGCATCGCCGCTGGTGGCCGCGCTGCCGCTGACGGCTGCGCTCGCGGCGCTGTGGGGGTTCTTCCGTCACGTGCGCCGGGCGCCGGATCCCTTCATCGCGCCGCAGCTGATCCACGGCCCCGGCTTCGGCACCGTGAACCTGATCAACGGGCTGTTCAGCGGAATTCCGTTCGGGGTGGTTGCGCTGATGCCGCTGTACGCGGCCAACCGCTACGGCATCGGTGCGCTGCAGGCGGGCACGCTGCTGGTGGCGCAGGGCGCGGCCGCGATCGTCTTCTCGGCCGCAGCCGCGCTCGTGCTGCGACGCACCGGCTACCGGGCGCCGCTGTACCTCGGGGTGCTGGTCGCCGCCGCCGGAATCGGGCTGCTCGCGCTCGGGTCGCCGGACGGGATCGACCCCTGGCGCTGGCTGGCCGGATCGGCCTTCCTCGTGGGGACGGGCAACGGGGTGCTGAACCCTGCCAGCCGCAACGCAGGGCTGCAGCTCGCGCCCGAGCACGCGTCGACGCTCGCGGCGCTGCGCTCGATGTGCATGCAGATCGGCTCGATCTTCACGATCTCGGTCGCCACCGCGATCCTCGCCGGCGCCGGCGCCCCGGGCACGGCTCAGGCCTGGTTCTACGCGGGCGCGGCGCTGGCGCTGCTGGCCGCGCTGCCGCTGATCGCGCGGGTGCCGGAGCACCGCGGCGCGTGGTGAGCAGGCTTCAGCCCTGCAGCGAGCGCCTGCGCAGCCGCCGCATGCCCCCCAGCCAGCGGTCGATGTCGTCGCCCTTGCGGCGCACGTATTCCTCGACCTCCGGGTGGGGCAGGACGTGGAAGCGCTCCTCGCGGATCGCTTCCACGACCGTGCGGGCGAGCTGCTCGGGCTCGATGATCCCGTCGGTCTGCCCGTCGCCGAGCTGGCGCGGGGCCATCGCGGTGTTCACCCCCTGCGGACAGAGCACCGACACCCTGATTCCGTCGTCGCCGTGGGTGATCGACAGGAACTCGGCGAGCTTGACCGCAGCCGCCTTGGTCACGGTGTAGGGGCCGGTGCCCAGCGCGGCGAGCAGGCCTGCGGCCGACGCGGTGTTCAGCAGGTAGCCCGAACCGCGTTCGATCATCGAGGGCAGCACCGCGCGGGCCGCGTACAGGTGGGCCATCACGTGCAGCTCCCACTGCTTCTGCCAGACCTCGTTGGCGGCGTCGGTGAGCACCCCCGGTCCGCCGGCGCCGGCGTTCGAGCAGAACAGGTCGATCGGGCCGTATCTCTCCACCGTCGCGCGCACCAGCGCCTGGATCTGCGCCTCGTCGGTGACGTCGCAGGCCATGCCGTCGCAGCCGATCGCCGCGGCCGCTGCGCGCACCTTCGCCTCGTCCAGGTCGGCGAGCATCACCGCCTTCGCGCCCTCCGCCAGGAAGGCGCGCGCCATCGCCTGCCCGATCCCGCCGCTGCCCCCGGTGATCACCACCACCTTGTTTCTGAGCTCCACCTGCGCACTCCTCGATCGGCTCCTCGCCGCTTGCGTTGGATGGATCGCGCCTCGGCCGCTCGCCGGCCGGGCCGATGCCTGCTGCGTCCCCCGGGTCCGTCCCGGGGCCTGCGCGCGCCGGCGACTCGGCGCTGGCACACCTGTCGACGATGCCCGAGCCCGACCGATTGCACACGACGCGGATCGAAGAACCGGAACGGGCGTGCGCGGGGGGGCCTGGCTGCGCGTGATCCGGCGGGCACGGGTCGATCGACCGCCCCAGGACTCCGTCCCCCGCCGCGACGCCCGACTCCTCGTCGCAGCGGGTGGGGTGGCACAGGATGTCTCAGGCGGCCTGGGGCCGTCCCGCCAGCCGCAGCGCCGCGACGCCGGCGATCGACACCGCACCGATGACCAGGTAGCCGGGAAGGTAGCTTCCCGAGTGCTGGTGGAGCAGGCCCATGACCCCCGGGCCGATCATCACGCCGGGCACGCCCCATACCCGGGACATTCCGTAGAGCCGCGCGTAGATCCCGACTCCGTAGGCCTCGGCGAGCACCAGCGACTGCACGGTCACGAAGTTGCCCAGCGTGCTGCCGTAGGCAACGATGCACAGCAGCAGCCAGGCGGGGTGGTCGACGAAGCCGCAGCCCCACAGCGCCAGTCCCTGCACGATCAGCAGCAGCGCCATGAAGCGCCGGTTGCCGATGCGCGCCATCAGCCAGACCGCCGGGAAGCGGGCCAGCACGCTGCTGGCGGCCATCGCCGAGATCGCAGCGCTGGCAAAGGCGGTGCTCATCCCGTGGCCCATCATCAGGTTGAACAGATGGGTCTGGCCGCCGAAGTGGGCGGACATCCCCAGCATGAAGGCGAGGCTCGCGCCACGGAAGAAGCGGGTGCGCACCGCCCGGCGGTAGGCAGCGTCGGAGCGGTCCTCGGCGCTCGCCGCCGCTGCGCCAGGCCCAGGCACCTTGCCATCGGGCGCGAGCCCGAGTTCGGCAGGCCAGGAGCGCAGCACCCCCCAGATCAGCGGCAAGGTCACCGCGGCCAGCAGCGCAGCGATCCACGGGCTGGCCCGGTCCAGGCCGATCTCCCCGACCAGCAGCGCCACCGGAGGCACCAGCACCACCGCCCCGAACGAGTTCCCGGTCGACGCGATCGACAGCGCCGCCGAGCGCCGCTCGCTGAACCAGCGCGTCACCAGGGTCGTGCACGGGATCAGCGCGCCGGTCCCGAAGCCGACTCCGAGGACCGCGTAGAACAGGTACAGCGCCGCGACGCTGCGCACCAGCGGCAGCGACAGGAAGGCGCCGATCATCAGCACGCACCCTGCGCTCATCACCAGGCGCACGTCGTGGCGATCGAGCAGACGTCCGACCACGAGCCCGACGACTCCGCCCGCAGCCGAGAAGGCCCCCGACGCGAAGGACACCTGCCCGAGCGAAAACCTGCCTTCGTCGACGAAGGCGTGCAGGTACACCGACAGCCCGTAGACCGTGAGCCCGGACACCACGGTGAGCACGACGAACACCGCGGCGACGAGGTACCAGCCGTAGAAGACCCTGCTGCGAGGCTGCCCGCCGCTCATCGGCGCGGCCTCGCCCGGTCGGCCCGCGTCTGCCCGCACGCGCGCCGCCTGGGCCACCGGCGCATCGCGCTCACTGCGGGCCGGCCAGTCCGTAGTACTCGAGCACCGCCCGGTCGCGCAGCGGTCCCGGCTCGAAGACCTCGAGCAGCACGCCGTCCGGAGCCTCGACCATGAAGTAGCCGGCGCCGTCGTACTCGCGCAGCTCGCTGCGCTCGCACAGCCCCGCCGCCTTCATCCGCTCGTAGAAGTCGCGCAGCCCGACCACCTGGATGCCGAGGTGGTGGACCGCATTCGGCCCCTGCCCCCGCGGCGGCTTCTCGTACAGGTGCATCGCACCGTTGCCGATCTTCATGAAGACGTTGCGCGTGCCCGCGTAGGGGCCGTCGTGCACCACCTCGGCGCCGAACCAGCGCCGGTAGAACCCGATCGTCGCCTGCAGGTCGGAGCACATCAGGTGCGGGTGGTGCAGGTGCGCGCGCGCCGTGCTGCCGTAGGCGTAGCGCAGCGGCGCTTGCGCTGCGCCGGGGGCGTCTTGCTTGCTCATCGTGGCTCCTGTCGCGCCTCGGGCGCATGGGCTTGGGTCGGCTGTCGGGTCGGCGCGCAGCAGGGCGAGGGCTGCCTGCAGGTCATCCGGCGGCCCGGTCGGCGCCCGCCCGGCATCGCCCGCCGACCTCCGGGGACTGGTCCGCCCGGACACGGCATCGTACCCTCGACTTCCGGTCCCGCGATCCGCCGACCCGGGAGTCCGGACCGGCCCACATCGACCCGCCACCCTCGAAAGGAAGCACCATGCCCGAATTCACCACCGTCAGGATCCACGCGGATCCGCAGGCGCCCGCGATCGCGCGGCTCGTGCTCAACCGTCCGGAGCGCCTGAACGCGATCAACGGCGCGATGCCGGGCGAGATCCGTGCCGCAGTCGACTGGGCCAACGCGCAGGACAGCATCCACGTGATCGTGGTCGAGGGCGCCGGCAAGGGCTTCTGCGGCGGCTACGACCTGAGCGAGACCGCCGAGAAGCATGTCGAGCACCCCTGCCAGCAGGAGTCCTACCCCTGGGACCCGATGGTCGACTACGCCTACATGAAGCGCAACACCGAGGACTTCA
The DNA here is from genome assembly GCA_963204785.1 of Pseudomonadota bacterium. Taxonomy (GTDB): domain Bacteria; phylum Pseudomonadota; class Gammaproteobacteria; order Burkholderiales; family Burkholderiaceae_E; genus Quisquiliibacterium. The sequence goes on from CAUJHG010000045.1 coordinate 54,662, forward strand.
TGAGCCTGTGGCGCAGCCCGAAGCCGACGATCGCGAAGATCCACGGCGCCGCGGTGGCCGGGGGCAGCGACATCGCGATGTGCTGCGACCAGCTCGTGATGGCCGAGGACGCCCGCATCGGCTACATGCCCACGCGGGTCTGGGGCTGCCCGACCACCGCGATGTGGACCTACCGGCTGGGCCCGCTGCGGGCCAAGCAGCTGATGTTCACCGGCGACGTGATCAGCGGGAAGACGGCGGCCGAGTGGGGACTGGCGAACTTCGCCGTGCCGCTCGAGGAGCTCGAGGCGCGCACGATGGCCTTCGCGACGCGCATCGCAGCGGTGCCGCGCGGCCACCTCGCGATGCACAAGCTCGTGGTCAACCAGGTGCTGCTCACCATGGGCCTCGAGCAGACGCAGATGCTGGCCACGGTGTTCGACGGGATCACCCGGCACAATCCGGAAGGCCTGTGGTTCCGCAGGTTTGCCCAGGAGTCCGGCTTCAAGGCGGCGGTCGAGTGGCGCGACAGCGGCCGACCGATCCCCGAGGGCGACGAGGCGCGGGCGCTGATCCGCGAGATCGACGCGCGGCGCGGCTCCGGGTCCTGAGCGCGATCCGGCGCGGATGTCGGAACGCCGGCGCCGGCCGGGCGCCGCGCCTGTCATAGACTGGCCCTGACATCCCGACCACTGTGAGGAGCCCGACCGATGACCGCCTTCCCCCTTCCCAACGCCTCCACCGACCTCACCGGGCAGGTCGCCCTGGTCACCGGCGCCTCCGCGGGGCTCGGCCTGCGCTTCTCGAAGGTGCTGGCCGCCTGCGGCGCGAAGGTGGCGCTCGCCGCGCGCCGCGCGGACAAGCTCGAGGCGCTCGCCGCCGAGATCCGTGCTGCCGGCGGCGTGGCCGAGCCCTTCCAGCTCGACGTCACCGACGCCGACCAGCTGCTCGCAGTGGTCGCCAAGGTCGAGGAGAAGCTCGGCACGCCGACGATCCTCGTGAACAATGCCGGGATCCCGGATGCGCAGCGCGCGCACAAGATGAGCGTGGAGCTGATCGACCGCGTGCTCGACATCAACGTGCGCGCCCCCTGGATCCTGTCCTGCGAATTCGCGCGCCGGCTGATGGCCGCCGGCAAGCCGGGGCGCATCGTGAACCTGGCCTCGCGCGCCGCCTTCAGCTACAACGGCAACGGGGCGGCGCTGTACTCGACCACCAAGATGGCCGTGGTGCGGATGACCGAGGCGCTCGCGGTCGAATGGGCGAGCGCCGGGATCAACGTCAACGCGATCGCCCCCGGGGCCTTCGCCTCGGAGATGATGGACGGGATGCTCGCGCGCGTGGGCGACATCTCCAAGCACTTCCCGCGCCAGCGCCTGGGCGATCCGGCGCAGCTCGACAGCACCCTGCTCTTCCTGGTCTCGCCCGCCTCCGAGTTCGTCACCGGCACCTGCGTGCGGGTCGACGACGCGCAGGGCGGGCGCTGAGCGCAGCGCGGCGGCGCAAGCCGGAAGCGGAACGCCTGCCGATGCGGCATTGAGCCAGGTCAATGCCGCATCGTGACGCTGTGCCTTAGGGTCGATCGATTCCCAGATCGGCGCACGCGATGAACTTCGACTTCTCCGAGGACCTGAACCTGCTGCGCGAGCAGGCACGTCGCTTCCTGGGCGAGCGCTGCAGTGCGCAGGTGGTACGGACGGTGTTCGAGGGCGACGCGGCCTTCGACGCCGGGCTGTGGGCGCAGGTCGCCTCGCTCGGCTGGACCGGCTGCGCGATTCCCGAGCAGTGGGGCGGAACCGGGCTCGGCCACGAGGCGCTGTGCGTGCTCGCCGAGGAGATGGGTCGGGCCAACGCGCCGCTGCCCTTCGGGTCCGCGGTCTACCTGGCTGCCGAGGCGGTGCTGTGCCACGGCAGCCCCGCGCAGCAGGCCCGCTGGCTGCCCGCGATCGCTTCGGGCGAGGCGATCGGTGCGCTCGCGCTCGCCGAGGGCCCAGGAAACCCGCGCGCCGCGGCAGTGCAGGCGCGGCTCGAGGGCGGCCGGCTGCATGGCACGAAGTGGCCGGTGCTCGACGGCGCCGCAGCCAGCTTCGCGGTCGTGGTCGCGAAGGATCCTCAGGGCGGCCTGGTCCTGGCGCGCGTCGAGCTCGACGCACCGGGCGTGCGGCGCACCCCCCTGCAGACCCTGGACCCCGCGCGCCCCCAGGTGCGCATCGACTTCGACTGCGCGCCCGCCGAGCCGCTCGGCGAGGCCGCGCTGTCCTGGCTGCAACTGGAGCGGCTGCTGGACCGCGCCGCCGTGCTGCTGGCCTTCGAGCAGATCGGCGGGGCCGCTGCCTGCCTGGACATGGCCGGCGCGCACGCGAAGCAGCGCATCGCCTTCGGCCGCCCGATCGGCTCCTTCCAGGCGGTCAAGCACAAGCTCGCCGACGTCTTCGTCGCGATCGAGCTCGCACGCTCGAACGCCTACTACGGCGCCTGGGCGCTGCAGACCGACGCGCCCGAGCTCACCGCTGCGGCAGCGGCGGCGCGCGTGGCGGCAACGCAGGCCTTCCACCTCGCGGCCAAGGAGAGCATCCAGGTCCACGGCGGGATGGGCTTCACCTGGGAGATGGACTGCCACCTGTACCTGCGCCGCGCCAGGGTGCTGTCGGCCGCGCTGGGCGGACCGGCCTGGTGGAAGGAGCGCCTGGTGCGCGAATACGAGACGCGGATGCAGTCGCGACTGGCGCATCGCCAGCCCCTGGACAGCGATCGGAAGCCGAGCCATGGACTTCAGTGACACCCCCGAGGAAGCCGCCTTTCGCGCCGAGGTGCGCGCCTTCCTCGAAGCCAGCGCGAAGCTGCGCCCGACCGGCGAATTCTCCCAGCGCCCGCACCAGCTCGACGGCGCCGAGGCCCTCGCCGCGGCAAAGGCCTGGCAGGCGAAGAAGGCCCGCGCCGGCTTCGTCGGGATCACCTGGGATCCGAAGCACGGCGGACGCGGCGGCAGCCAGATCCAGCAGGTGATCTACCACCAGGAAGAGGCGCAGTTCGACGTCCCGCGCGGCTTCTGCGAGCGCAGCGTCGACATCTACCTGCCCACGCTGATCGCCTACGCGAGCCAGGCGCAGCTCGACCGCTACCTGGGGCCGGGAATGCGGGGCGAGGAGATCTGGTGCCAGCTCTTCTCCGAGCCCGCCGCCGGCTCCGACCTTGCCGCGCTGCGCACCCGCGCCGAGCGCGACGGCGACGACTGGGTGATCAACGGCCAGAAGGTCTGGACCTCGCGCGCCCACTTCTCCGACTATGGGCTGCTGCTCACCCGCACCGACCCGACCGTCCCGAAGCACGCCGGACTCACCTTCTTCTTCGTCGACATGCGCGCGCCGGGGATCGAGATGCGCCGGATCCGGCAGATCGCCGGCACCTCGGACTTCAACGAGATCTTCTTCAACGACGTGCGCATCCCCGACGCGCAGCGGCTCGGCGAGGTCAACGGCGGCTGGAAGGTCGCGATGACCACGCTGCAGAACGAGCGCCTGGCCACCAGCGAGGTGCTCGGCCCCGACGCCGAGGACCTGTTCCTGATGGCCTGCCAGCTCGAGGTCGACGGCGAGCCGGCGATCCGCAACGCCGCAGTGCGCGAGCGGCTGGCCGACTGGCTGGTGCAGACGCAGGGGCTGAAGTACACCCGCTTCCGGACGATGACCGCGCTCTCGCGCGGGCGGGCGCCGGGGCCGGAGGCGACCATCGGCAAGCTGGTGGGCGCCACCAAGCTGCAGGACATCGCGGCCTTCGGCGCCGACCTGCTCGGCATGAGCGCGGCAGTGACCGACCACGAAATCGCCCCGATGGACGCCTGGTTCCAGGAGGCGATTCTCTACGCGCCGGGCCGGCGCATCGCGGGCGGCACCGACGAGATCCTGCGCAACATCATCGCCGAACGGGTGCTCGGTCTGCCCGGGGACGTCCGCGTCGACAAGGACCTGCCCTTCAACCGGGTTGCGGGCTGATCCGGGGTGCGGCTGGCGCGGCTGCGGCCCGCGGCCCAGCCGGGCCGGGCGCGATGCACCCGCGATGCCCACATTCCGGGTCCCGGCAGCTTGCAATCGGCGGATACGGGCCACAATTGCGGTCTGAAGGGCCTCTGCCCTGCCTTCCCGCAAGACCGGATCCGCTCATGTCATCGACCCCGACCCGCTCCCTGAACCTGGCTGGCGCCAGCAACTTCCGCGATCTCGGTGGCTACCGCACCGAAGACGGCCGCAGCCTGCGCTGGCGCCGGCTGTTCCGCTCCGATCATCTCGCCGCCCTCACCCCGCAGGACCAGCGCGCGCTCGAGGCGCTCGGCCTGTCGCGTGCGCTGGACTTCCGCGGCGTCGAGGAGAGCGATGCCGCCTCCTACGCGCTGCCGGGAGTCGCACGGCATCCGCTGCCGATCGAGCCCACCGTGGTGCAGGGAATCCAGACGCTGCTGCAGGCCGGACACCAGCTCACCGCGCGCGACGCGGTCGACCTGATGCGGCAGACCTATCGGGCCTTCGTGCTGGACAATGCGCCGCGCTTCGCCGAACTGTTCCGCCACCTCGTCGAGCACGATGCGCCGCTGGTCTTCCACTGCACCGCGGGCAAGGACCGCACGGGCTTTGCGGCGGCGCTGATCCTCTCGGCGCTGTCGGTGCCGCGCGACGTGATGATGCACGACTACCTGCTGACCAATCAGCTCTATCGCCGCAGCGCACCTGCGCAGACCGACACTCCCCAGGAGGTGCTCGACGTGCTGTGGCGGGTGCAGGCGGATTTCCTCGAGGCGGCGCTGCAGGCGGTCGACGAGCGTCACGGCGGAATCGATCGCTACCTGCACGAGATCGGCGTCGGCGAGCGCGAGCGCGCCAGGTTGGCGGAGCTCTACCTGACCGACTGATCGCCGCAGCACCCGATTAATCGTCGTGGCGCCCGACGCATCGTCGCGGCGCGCGAGGGGCCCGACGCCAGGCCTTCCCGATGCCGGGCCTTCTCCGGGCGCCGGCACCCTGGCCACCCTGCTCCCGACAGCCGTGCACGAATCCTCGCCATCGGCCGGCGAGCCAGCAAGGACGCGGCTTGCGACCATCTGGTCACCTGTTTTCCACAGGCTTGCCCACTGCTGCCGTGGATAATCCCACCTGACGAGCCCGCAGGGCCGCATCGACCGACCGAGGATCCACTTGCAATTCATCCACGCCGCCGACCTGCACGTCGACAGCCCGCTGCGCGGGCTCGACGACTACGAGGGCGCGCCGGTCGCGCGGCTGCGCGGCGCGACCCGGCAGGCGCTGATCGCCCTGGTGGATCTGGCCCTGGAGCGCCGGGTGGACCTGGTGCTGCTGGCCGGCGACCTGTTCGACGGCGACTGGATCGATTTCCGCACCGGACTCTTCTTCCGCGCCCAGATGCTGCGCCTGTGCCGGGCCGGCATCCGCGTCTTCGCAGTCCGGGGCAATCACGATGCCGCCAGCCAGATCACCCGGCAGTTGCCCGCGCTCGAAGGCATGCACGAATTCAGTTCCGAGCGCAGCGAGACGGTCGACCTGCCCGGACTGGGGGTGGCGATCCACGGCCGCAGCTTCCCGCAGCGTGCCGTCACCGAGGATCTGGTGCCGCAGTACCCGCAGCCGCTTGCCGGGCGCTTCAACATCGGCCTGCTGCACACCAGCCTCACCGGCCGCGAAGGCCACGACAGCTACGCGCCGACGACGGTCGAGACCCTGCTCGCCAAGGGCTACGACTACTTCGCGCTGGGCCACGTCCACGCGCGCGAGGTGGTGCGCGAGACGGCGCCGCGGATCGTCTTCCCCGGCAACCTGCAGGGCCGGCACGCGCGCGAGACGGGCCCCAAGGGCTGCGAGCTGGTTCGCGTCGAGGACGGCGTCCTGGTCTCGGCGGAGTTCGTCGCGCTCGACGTGGTGCGCTGGCACCAGCTGGAGCTCGACGCAGCCGGGCTCGACGGGGTGGACGCGCTCGCACGGCGCTTCGCCGATGCCGCGCGCGCGCTCGCGGCCGAGGCGCCGGAGCGGCTGCACGCGCTGCGGGTGCACCTGCGCGGCCAGTCGCCGCTGCACGCGCTCGAGGCGCGCCAGCCCGGCACGCTGGCGGCTGCGATCCAGGCGGCCTGCCAGGAGCTCGATGGCCTCGACCTCTGGATCGAGGAGGTGCGGCTGGCCCTGGGTTCGCCGCTGGACCGCGCGACTGCGGCAGTGCGCGCCGATGCGCTGGGCGACGTGGTGCGGCTGGTCGACGCGATCGCGGCCGACGACGCGACGCTCGCAGCCTGGTTCGGCGAGCGGCTGGCCGAGCTGGGCGTGCTGCCGCAGCCATTGGCCGACGCGGACCCGCGAAAGCTCGAGCCTGCGCTGATGCGGGCGCTGCTGGCCGACGCCGAGGCCACGGTGCTGGCGCGCCTTGCGCAGCTCGCTGCGAGCGGAGGTGAGGCTTGAAGCCGCCGCAGCCCGCGCTGCGCCAGGCGGCCGGGGGCCGCGCATGAGACTCGCACGCCTCGACCTGCTCGCCTACGGGCCTTTCACCAACCGGGTGCTGGACCTCGGCCCGGCGGGCCGGCTGGTGCTGCTGTACGGGCCGAACGAGGCCGGCAAGTCCTCGGCGCTGCGCGCGCTCTCGGACCTGCGCTTCGGGATTCCGCAGCAGAGCCGGGACAACTTCGTGCATCCGCATCCGCAGATGCGGGTCGGCGGCGCCTTCGTCGACGCTGAGGGACGCGTGCACGAGGTGGTGCGCCGCAAGGGGCGCGGCGCGACCCTTCTGGCGACGGACACCGGCGAACCGGTCTCCCCGGAGCTGGAGGCCCGGATCACCTGCGGCCTGAGCCGCGAGGAGCACGACACCGCGTTCGGAATCGACCACGCCCGCCTGCGCCAGGGGGGCGAGGCGCTGCTCGACGGCCATGGCGAGCTCGGCGCGGCACTGTTCGAGGCCAGCGCCGGCGTGCGCGGAATCGACGGCGTGCTCAGGCAGCTCGACGCCGATGCGCGCCAGCGCTTCATTCCGGGCGTGCGCGCACGCAATGCGCAGATCAACGAAGGGCTGCGCGCGTACAGGGAGCACCAGGAGGCGCTGCGCGAATTGCGCGTGCGCCCGGGCGACTGGGGCAGGCTGGCCCGGCAGCACCACGACGCAGCAGCGACGCTCGAGGCGCTCGAACTGCAGCGCGCCAGGCTGCACGCGCGCCTGCTGCTGATCGGCGAACTGCGTGCGGTCGCCCCCCTGCTGGCGACGCTGCGGCACGCCGGCGCGGTGCTGCACTCGCTGGGCGAGGCTGCGCTGCTGCCCGAGTCCGCCGAGCGCGAGCGCAGCCAGGCCCAGGCGGCACTGGGCGCCGCGCGCCAGGAGCTGGAATTCGCCGAGGCGGAGGCCGACGGACACCAACGCCGCCTGGAAGCGATCGAGGTCGACGAGGCCTTGCTCGAGGCAGCGCCGCTGCTGCGCCGGCTCGCCGCCGCGGTGCAGGCGGCCGAGCACTCGAGCACCGAGCTCGCCGACGCGCAGGCGCTGGCCGATGCCCGGGGCGCGGCCCTTGCCGCGCTGGCAGCGCGGATCGACGCCGATGCGCCCGGCGCCGCCGTGCTCGCGCGGGTCCCTGCACCGAGCGCGCGCGCGGACATCGACCTGCGCCTGCGGCGCTTCGAGCAGGCCTGCCGGGCCCTCGCCGAGCACCGGGAGTCTGCCCGCCAGGAACTCGGACAGTCCCCGCAGGAGCCCTGCGACGAGTTGCCCCCGCCGCAGGCCCGCAGCGCGCTGCAACTGGCGCTCGCGCAACTGGTCCGCGACGAGGCCACGCTGGCGCGACTGGCGGCGCTGCCGCAGGAACTGGACGAGGCGCGACGCAGCTTCGCCGATGCCCTGGCCGCGCTGGGATCGGTCGACGCGGCAAGCCTGCCGGCGCTGCGCCCGCTGCCCGATGCGGACATCGATGAGGCGGCCGCGCAGGATCGGCGTGACATCGAGCGGATCGAGGAGCGCGAGGCGGCCGACGAGCGCCTGGCTGCGGCGATCGCGGTCGCGCAGCAGCAGCGGCTCGACCTGCTTGCCCAGGGAACGGTTCCGACCCAGGACGAGGTGCACGCGGCGCGCCAGCGCCGCGACGCAGGCTGGCGACGCCTGCGCGCCGCGGGAATCGACTCCCCGCCCGCCGACACCGCGGCTGCGGCTGCGCTCGCGCCGCTGGCCGATGCCTTCGAGCTCGAACTCCTCGCGGCCGACCGTCTCGCCGATGCGCTCGCGCTGGACAGCACGCGCGCCGCGCAGCTGCAGGCATGCGCGCGCCGGCTCGCCGAACTGGATCGCGAACGCGAGGCGCTGCGCGCCGAGCGCGAGGAGCTGTCGGCTGCGCAGGCGCGCCGGCGCGCCGCCTGGGCGCAGTCGCTGCGGGCCGCAAGGCTGCCGGAGATGACGCCGGCGGCGCTGCGCGAATGGCAGGCGATGCTTGCGCACGCGCGCGCCGCACGCGAGACCCTGTGCGCGCTGCAGGACGAACTGCAACGCACCGATGCCCGCGCCCGGGAGCTGGCAGCGGCGCTGCGCTCGGCCCTGTGCGCGGCCGGTGCGCCTGCGCCGGCGCCGGACGCGCCGCTCGGCCTGCTCGTCGAGCTCGCACGGCAGATGGAGGCCGATCTCGGCGGGCGCGAGACCGCGTACATCGCCGCGCAGGCACGGCGCAAGGAAGCCGAGCGCCGCCGGGCGCAGCTGCAGTCTCGCGAGGCGCATCTCGACGCGGAACGTCAGGCTGCGCGCGAGGCGCTGGCGCCGGTGCTGGCAGCGCTCGCACTGGGCCCGCAGGCCGGAGTCGAGGTGATCCGCGCGCGGCTCGACGAACTCGATGAACTCGCCCGGCTCGAAGTCCAGCGCGACGACGCGCAGCAGCGTGCGATGCGTTCCCGGGCCGTGCTCGATGCGCTCGAAGCGGACGCGCGCGCGATCGCCGGGCGGCTCGGGCGGGACTGGGACGGCGACGCCCGGCTGTTCGTCGACCAGGGCATCGCGCGGCTCGAACAGGCCGAGCGCGCACGCAGCGAGCGCGCCCTGGCGCTGCAGGCGCACGCGCGCGCGCTGGAGGCGCAGCGCAAGCACGCCCAGGCCGTCTCGCTGCAGGAGCAGCGCCTCGCGCAGCTCTGTGCTGCCGCGGGAGTGGCCACCGCGGATGCCCTGCCCGAAGCCGAGGAACGGTCCCGACGCAGGCGCGAGGCGCAGACGACGATCGACCGGGTCGGCGCGCAGCTCGCGCAGGCCTCGCGTCGCAGCGCCGACGAGCTGCGCGAACTGCTCGCCGATCGCGACGCGGCCTCACTGGACGCCGAAGAGGCAGCGCTGGCCCACGAACAGACGCAGCTCGACGCCGCGCTGCGCGATGCCCGCGCGCAGGAGGAAGGCGCACGGCACGCACTGCAGGCGATCGACGGCGCCGACGCCGCCGCTGCCGCTGCCGAGGCCAGCGAGCGCGCGCTCGCTGCCGTGCGCGCCGCGATCGCGCCGTGGGCGCGCGCGCGCCTGGCGCACGCCCTGCTCAGCGAGGCGCTCGCGCGCTTTCGCGAGCGCGCCGAGGCGCCGATGCTGCGCGCGGCCTCGGCGCACTTCGCGCGCATCACCGGCGGAGCCTTCGTGCGACTGGCCAGCGACGATTCCGGCGAGCTTCCGGTGCTGGTGGCCGAGCGCGCCGGCGGCGCGCTGCTGCGGATCGAGGCGATGAGCGAGGGCACGCTGGATCAGCTCTACCTCGCCTTGCGCCTGGCCGCGCTCGGTCTGCGTCGCAGTGCCGGCGTCGACCTGCCGCTGGTCCTGGACGACGTCCTGATGACCTCGGACGATCGGCGGGCAGGGCTGGCACTGGCTGCGCTCGCCGAGGTCGCGCGCGACGGGCAGGTGCTCGTCTTCACCCACCATCGCCACCTGGTGGAGATCGCGCAGGCAAGCGTCGCCGCGCAAGCGCTGAGCATCGTCGAACTGGAGCCCGAATGAACCTGGAGCAGGACCCTTCCCTGCTCGGAGTCGACGTGCTCGCGCAGCGACTCGACTGCGACCCCGCCCGTGGCCTGAGCGCAGCGGAGGCGGCCCGCCGCCTGGCGCGCGACGGCCCCAATGCGCTGCGCGCGAAGCCGCCGCGACCCGCGTGGCGCCGTCTGCTCGCGCAGTTCGCCGATCCGCTGGTCGGCCTGCTGCTGGCCGCGGTTGCGGTGTCGCTGGGCGCTTGGGCCTTCGAGGGCGGCGACGGGCTCCCGGTGGACGCGATCGTGATCACCGCGATCCTCGCGCTCAACGCGCTGCTGGGCTATGCGCAGGAGGCGCGCGCCGAGAGCGCGGTGGCTGCGCTGGCGCGGATGACCGAGGCGGTCTCGACGGTGCTGCGCGACGGCCAGGTCCAGCAGGTTCCGAGCGCGACGCTGGTCGTCGGCGACGTACTGCTGCTTGCCGAGGGCGATGCGGTGGGCGCGGACGCGCGGCTCTTCCAGGCCGCTGCGTTGCGGGTACAGGAGGCCTCGCTGACCGGCGAGAGCGAGGCGGTGCTGAAGGATCCTGCCACCCTGCCTGCCGCGGCGCCCCTGGGCGACCGGCTCGACATGGTCTTCAAGGGCACTGCGGTCGTGCAGGGAAGCGGCCGGGCGCTGGTCACCGCGACCGCGATGCGCACCGAGATGGGCGCCATCGCAGGGATGCTCGACACCGCGCACGAGCAGCCCACCCCGCTGCAGATCGAGGTGCGCCGGATCGGCCGGGTGCTCGCGGTGGCGGTGACGCTGGTCGCGCTCGTCGTGATGGCCAGCGTGGTCCTGTTGCAGGGCGTGCGCACCCCCGCGGACCTGCTCCCGGTGCTGCTGCTGGGCGTGTCGCTCGCGGTTGCTGCGGTGCCCGAGGGCCTGCCGGCGATCCTCTCGGTGGTGCTCGCGCTGGGCGTGCAGCGGATGGCGAGGTCCAATGCGATCGTCAAGGACCTCTCCTCCGTCGAGACCCTGGGTTGCGCATCGGTGATCGCATCGGACAAGACCGGCACCCTGACCCGCTCCGAGATGACGATCCGGCGCGTGGTCAGCGCCTCGGGCAGCGCCGAGGTCACCGGGGTCGGCTACGCGCCGGTCGGGCGCGTCGAGCACGACGGCGTCGCCCTGCCTTCGGGAGCCCTGCGCGCCGAGCAGACGGTGGTCCTCAGCGGCGGCAGTCTCGCGGGCAATGCCGGACTGCGCCGCAACGAGCTGGGCGACTGGGAGATCCAGGGGGATCCGACCGAGGCCGCCTTCCTCGTCGCGGAGCGCAAGCTCGGGACCGAGCAGCGGCGGCAGCGACGCTTCGAGCGCGTCGCCGAACTGCCCTTCAGCTCCGACCGGAAGATGATGTCGACCATCGAGCGCGACCACGAGCACGACGACACGCTGGTGCTGGTGAGCAAGGGCGCGCCGGACGTGTTGCTGTCGCGCTGCACGCGGATGCGGGTCGGCAGCGAGGCGCTGCCGCTGGACGGGAGCGGACGCGCGCGCATCCTCGCCACGGTCGACGAACTCACCGACGCGGCGCTGCGCACGCTCTCGGTCGCTTATCGGCCGCTGGAGCTGCACGAGCGCGTCGAGGACGGCGAGGCGCTCGAGCGCGACCTGATCTTCGCGGGCACCGTCGGCATCATCGACCCGCCGCGCGAGGAAGCCGCGGTGGCGGTCGCCGATGCCCGGCGCGCCGGGATCCGCGTGATCATGATCACCGGCGACCACCCCCGCACCGCAGCGCGCATCGCGGCAGACCTCGGAATCGCTGCGCCCGCCGACCCGGTGCTCACCGGCGCCGAGCTCGACCGGCTCGACGATGCGGCCTTCCAGGCCGCGGTGCGCCGCACCAGCGTGTACGCGCGGGTCGCCCCGGCGCACAAGCTGCGCATCGTGCAGACCCTGAAGGCGCAGGGCAACGTGGTCGCGATGACCGGCGACGGAGTCAACGACGCCCCTGCGCTGAAGGCCGCCGACATCGGCGTCGCGATGGGGGTCTCGGGAACCGAGGTCGCCAAGGAGGCCGCCCGCATGGTGCTGGCCGACGACGACTTCGCGACCATCGTCGAGGCGGTGCGCGAAGGCCGGCGGATCTTCGACAACATCGCCAAGTTCCTGCGCTACCTGCTCTCGTCGAACATGGGCGAGGTGCTCACGGTCTTCCTGGGCGTGGTCTTTGCCGGCGCGCTGGGACTGGCCGGCGCCGACGGCACGGCCGCGCTCCCGCTGCTGGCCACCCAGATCCTGTGGGTGAACCTGGTCACCGACGCGGGGCCGGCACTGGCGATCGGGATCGAACCGCAAGCCGGGGACGTGATGGACCGCCCGCCGCGGCGCGTCACCCAGCGGGTGATCGATGCGCGCATGTGGATCGGCGTCGTCGAAGCCGGGCTGGTGATGGCCGCGGCCGCGCTGCTGGCGATCGACCTGCATCTGCCCGGCGGGCTGATCGAAGGCGACGGCGACCTGCAGACCGCGCGCACCGTGGGCTTCACGGTCCTGGTGCTCGCGCAGCTCTTCAACTGCCTGAACGCGCGCTCGGAGTCCGTGAGCGCCTTCGCGCCAGGGCTGTTCGCCAACCGCTGGCTGTGGGGAGCGATCGGCGTGTCGGCGCTGCTGCAGGTCGCGGTCGTGCACTTCGGGCCCCTGCAGACGGCCTTCGGCACCGCCCCGCTGGACCTCGGGCAGTGGCTGGGCTGCATCGCGATCGCCAGCGCCGTGCTCTGGGTGATCGAGCTGCGCAAGCTGCTGCGCCGCGTGCTGCGCCGAGGCCCTGGCGCGGGGACCGGCGGCCGCGCCAGCCCTGCCTGAAGGCGCCCGATGCGCGTGCGCGGATGAACGCGGTCTTCCTGGCGATCGTCCTCGTCGCCTTCGGCACCGCCGCCTGGCGTCAGCTCGGTCATCTGCCGCAGGCGGGCGTGCCGGCGCCGATGGAGGCGCTGTCGGCCGGGATGATCGCATCGGCCGCCAGCGCGGTGCAGCTCGCGATCGGCCTGGTCGGCGTGATGACGCTCTTCCTCGGGCTGATGAAGGTCGCCGAGGCCGGCGGAATGCTCACCCTCATCGCCCGCCTGATCCGGCCGCTGATGGTGCGCCTGTTCCCGGAGGTGCCGCCGGACCACCCGGCGATGGGCGCGATGATCCTGAACCTGTCGGCCAACGCCCTCGGGCTGGGCAACGCGGCCACCCCCTTCGGCATCCGCGCGATGCAGGAGCTCGAGCGGCTGAACCCCCGCCCCGGCACCGCAACCGACTCGATGGCGCTCTTCCTGGCGATCAACACCTCGGGAATCACCCTGCTGCCCACCGGGGTGATCGCGGTGCGCGCCGCCGTCGGCTCGGCCGACCCCGCCGCCATCCTGCCCACCACGCTGTTCGCGACCGCCTGCGGCACGGTCGCGGCGATCGTCGCTGCCTTCGCGCTGCGCAGGTTCTTTCCCGCGGGTCCGGCGACCGCTGTCGGGTCGGCGCCCACCAGAGACGCAGCCGACGCCAGCGCCATCCCTGGGCCGCCCTCGGACGACTCCTCGATCCCGCTGCCCGCCGCCGGCGACGACGGCCATCCGCTGTGGGTCTCGCTGCTGGCGCTTGCCGCGCTCGCCGCAGCGATCCCGGTCACGATCCTCTGGGGACGCGCGCTCTCGCCGTGGATCGTCCCCGGGTTGATGGTCGGCTTCCTGCTGTTCGGCGCGCTGCGCGGCGTGCGGGTCTACGAGGCCTTCGTCGAGGGCGCGAAGGACGGCTTCGAGGTGGCGCTGCGCATCATCCCCTACCTGGTCGCGATCCTGGTGGCCGTGGGCATGCTGCGCGCCAGCGGCGCGCTCGACGCCATCACCGGCGCCATCGGCGGGCTCACCGGACGCTTCGGCCTGCCCGCCGAGGCGCTGCCGATGGCGCTGCTGCGCCCGCTCTCGGGCTCCGGCGCCTACGCGGTCATGGTCTCGATCATCGAGAACCCCGCCACCGGCCCGGACACCTACGTCGGCGTCCTGGTCAGCACGCTGCAGGGCTCGTCGGAGACCACTTTCTACGTGCTCGCGGTCTACTTCGGCGCGGTGCAGGTGCGGCGGGTGCGGCACACGGTCGCGGCGGCGCTGATCGCCGACGCGGTCGCGGTCGTGGCCTCGGTCGGGGTCTGCAGTGCGCTCTTCACCGGGGGCCAGGGGTGAGCCGCGCCGCACGCCCGGACTCCGGGCCGCAGGTCCCGCCCTCCGAGCGCGTGCAGGTCCTGCCGCCCCCGGCAGCGCTCGCCGACGAGGTCGTCTGCTGCATCCTCCGGGAGATCGATCCCGATGGCTTCGAGGAGGTCGATCCTGCAGCGCCGGCCAGCGCTGCGGCCGGGGCCGCCGTGCCCCCGGATGCCAGTCCCGTGGCCGGTGTCGTGCCCGCGAACGTCTACGCCTGCCTGAACCTCGTGCTCTCAGGGTGGGTCCGGGTCGAGGCTACGCACGGATTCCAGCTGCCGACGGCCTTCGTCACGGGTCCGTTCCGCGCACCGCTGCGGACCGCGGCGAGCATTCGGCTGCGCTCCGTGAGCCTGGTCCTCCAGCCCTGGCTTCTCGCCGACTGGTTCGGCCTCGTGCCGGCCCGCATGGTCGACGTGGTGCGCGCACTGCAGCGCCCGTCGGGCGTCGCCGACGCGACGCGACCCGCAGGATCCGGGCAAGGCCCTTGCGCCGATTGCGGGCCATGCGACAGGATGCGCACCGCGTGGGCGATGGAGCTCTGCGACCGGCTCGCCACGGGCGCCTCGAGCGCAGTGGCCCTCTCCGCCGCGCTCGGCGAGATCGCCGCGGCAGGCACCAGGCCCACGCGCCGCACGCGCCCGCGACTCGACCGACTGCTTCGCGAACACGGCAGCGTCCGGCATGCCGCCCGCGTCGCCGACCTCAGCGAGCGCCAGTTCGAGCGCAGGTTCGCGCTCGATCACGGTCTCGCGCCGAAGCGCTGGCTGCGGATCACGCGCTTCGAGCAAGGCCTCGTGCGGATGGCCGCCGGGCCACGGGCGCAAGCCGCCTCCCTCGCTGCGCTGGCAGCGGAGACCGGTTACGCGGACCAGGGACACATGACGAGGGAGTTCCGCGAGTTCGCCGACCACACCCCGGGCAGGCTGCGCGCCGCGCTCGCCAGCGAGGCACCGGGCTACTGGGCATTTGGCCCCGTGCGTGTCGGATTCGTTCAAGACCGCGGGCGTGGCGATGGCTAGAGTGGCTCCCCATGAAGGCACTCCACGACGACCTCGGCGCCGCCGCCACAGCCCTGGGCCAGCACGGCCACCTGCTCACCACCGTCGATGAACTCGTCGACGCGGCCCGCAGCGGGAGCCTCTGGTACCTCACCTTCGGCCTTGCCTGCTGCGCGGTCGAGATGATGCACGCCGCAGCCTCGCGCTACGACTTCGACCGGTTCGGGATGATGCCGAGGCCGAGTCCGCGACAGGCCGACCTGATGATCGTCGCTGGCACGGTCACGAACAAGATGGCGCCAGCGCTGCGCAGAATCTACGACCAGATGGCGGAACCGCGCTACGTGATCTCGATGGGATCCTGCGCCAACGGCGGCGGCTACTACCATTATGCGTACTCGGTGCTGCGCGGGGTCGACCGCATCGTGCCGGTGGACGTTTACGTCCCCGGATGCCCGCCGACTGCGGAGGCGCTGCTGTACGGCGCGATGCAGCTGCAGCGCAAGATCCGCGAAAGGAGAACGCCCTATCGCGCGAGCGACGACCTGCTTGCCCGCGGTCCCCGCGCCGCGGGGGGCTGGCTTCGCCGACTGCTGGCCGGCGGACGAGGCCGGGGCGACTGAAGCGCCGCCCGGCACATCCGCGCCGTCCACGCGCTCACTGCGTCTTCAGGTTCAGCCTGGAGATCAGCTCGCCCCAGCTGCGGCTCTGCTGCCGGGCCAGCTCGAGCAGTTCCGCCGGCGTGCTCGCGCGCGCCTCGTTGCCGTGCTTGCGCATGAACTCGACGAAGCCCTGGGAGCCGACGATCTTGCGCAGCGAGCCATTAAGCCGCTCGATCACCGGCCGCGGCGTTCCCGCCGGGGCGAACACCGCGTACCAGGTCTCGCCGACGATCGACGGGTAGCCGAGCTCGCGGAAGGTCGGGACCTCCGGAAGCAGCGGCAGGCGCTCGGCGCTCAGGACCGCCAGCGCGCGATAGCGGCCGGCGCTCAGGTTGGGCACCGCGCTGGTCAGCGCCTCGACGTTGGAATCGACGAAGCCGCCGATCATGTCCGCGGTGGCCGGCGCCGCGCCCTTGTAGTGCACCTGGTTCAGCTGGACGCCCAGCCCCTGCCCGATCAGCTCGCCCAGCAGGTGGACCATGCTGCCCTGCCCGTTGGTCGCGTTGTTCACCTTGCCCGGGTTGGCCTTCGCGTAGGCGACGAACTCGCGCAGATCCCTCGCCGGGAGGTCCTTCTTCACCACGAAGGCGAAGGGCACGGTGCCCACCAGCGACACGGCATCGAAGTCCTCGAGCCTGTAGCCGGGCTTGTCGCTCATGTGCGGGTTGGTCGTGAAGGTGGTGCCCGCCGACAGGAGCAGCGTGTAGCCGTCCTTCGCGGCGCGGGCGACGTGCGCTGCGCCGATCGCGGTCGCAGCCCCGGCCTTGTTCTCCACCACCACGGTCGCTCCAAGGTCCTCGCGCATGCGCTCCGCCAGGTAGCGGCCGATCACGTCGCTCGTCCCTCCCGGGGGATAGGGCACCACCAGCGAGATGGGACGCGTCGGCCACGGTTCGGCGGTCTGGGCGGACGCTGGCTGTGGCGCAAGCCAGCTCGCTGCGAGCGCGAGGCCCAGCGCGAGGATTCCTCTGCGGTTCATTCGTTTCTCTCTTTCGTTGCGGCTTCGATGCGAAAAACAAGGGCCGCCGAGCCTGTGGCCGGCGGCCCTGCACAGGGGCCGGGATCCGCGCGATTCGCGCGCCGTCCAGGCCCTCGGCACCCCCCCCCGCAGCCGGGGCGATGCGCGTCAGCGCGGCGCCATGCGGATCGCGCCGTCCAGGCGCACGCTCTCGCCGTTGAAGTAGCCGGTGGTGATCATCAGCTCGGCCAGCGCGGCGAACTCGTCCGGATCGCCCAGGCGCTTGGGGAACGGCACCGACGCGGCAAGCGCGGCCTTGACGTTCTCCGGCGCGCGCGCCAGCAGCGGCGTGTCGAAGATGCCTGGCAGGATCGTGTTGCAGCGGATGCCGTCGCCCATCAGGTCGCGCGCGATCGGCAGGGACATGCCGACGACGCCGGCCTACGACGCCGAGTAGGCGGCCTGGCCGATCTGGCCGTCCTGGGCCGCGACCGACGCGGTGTTGACGATCGCGCCACGCTCACCGTCCTCGAGCTTGTCGAGCGAGAGCATGCCGGCGGCGGACTTCGCGATGCAGCGGAAAGTGCCCACCAGGTTGATCTGGATGATCCGGTCGAAGGCGTCGGTCGGGAAGGCCTTGATCTCGCCGCTCTGCTTGTCGCGGCTCGCGGTCTTGACGGCCAGGCCCGTGCCTGCGCAGTTCACCAGGATGCGCTCCTGGCCGATCGCGGCGCGGGCCTTGGCGAAAGCCGCGTCGACCTGGGCCTCGTTGGTGACGTCGACCTTGCAGAAGACGCCGCCGAGCTCCTTGGCCACCGCCTCGCCGGCCTGCTCGTTGAAGTCGAAGATCGCGACCTTCACCCCCTTGGCCGCCAGGCGGCGCGCGGTGGCCAGGCCCAGCCCGGAGGCGCCGCCGGTGATGACGGCGGAAACGCTGGAATTCAGTTTCATGGGAACACTCCTCTAGAAAAACGGTACCGGCGTGCCGAAGCCTCCGGTCGGGGGGCCGAGGCAGGACGCCGAAGGATAATGCGGTGGATGCCGGGTGCTGCCGCGATCGTGGGCAGCGCCGGTCCGGAATCAGCGATCGGCGCCAGTGCCCTGCTCCTCCACCTTGCGGCTGGCCAGCTTGCGCAGCACCCGCTCGAAGACCTCGGCCGGCTGCCCGCCCGGGATCAGCCCCTGCCGGTCGATGATGAACGCAGGCACCGAGTGGATGTCCTGGGCGCGGTGGAAGGCCTCGCGCTCGCGCACCTCGTCGGCGAAGACGTCGCTGGCCAGGATCTCGCGCGCGCGGGCCTCGTCCAGGCCGGCCTCGGCGACCGCGCGCAGCAGCACTTCGTGCGACTCGGGGCTCTCGTCGCGGGTGAAGTAGGCGCGAAAGAGCGCCTTCTTCAGCAGCCGCTGCTGGCCCGGCGAGCCGTCGGCGCCCTCGGGGCGGCCCTCCTCGGCGGCCCAGTGCAGCAGGCGGTGCGCGTCGAAGGTGTTCCAGATTCGGCTGCGCCCGTGCTGGCCGAACTCGAAGCCGACCTCCAGCCCGCGCTGCCGGATCTGCTCCCGCAAGCCAGCCTGCGCCTGGGGGCTCGAGCCGTACTTCTGCGTGAGGTGCTCGGTGATGTCCTGGCCTCCGGGATCCATCCCCGGATTCAGCTCGAAGGGCTCGAAGTGGACTGACGCAGTGATCTCGCCCTTCAGCCTGTCCAGCGCGCGTTCGAGCGACGCCAGTCCGATCGCGCACCATGGACAGGAAATGTCCGAGACCATGTCGATGCGGAAGTGGACCGTCGACCTCGCGTCCGCGATCTTCGTTCCATGGCTGCCGGTGCCCAACGCGCCGTCTCCGTGCAGGTTCACAGGATGCCCTTGGCGCGCAGTTCCGCCAGGCGTTGCTGCGGCAGGCCGAGCACCTCCTGCAGCACCGATTCGGTGTCCTGGCCGAGTTGCGGCGGCGGACGGCGGATCGGGGCGCGCTCGCCGTCGAAGCGATACGGAGGCGCGAGCACATGGGTGCTGCCGGCCAGTGGATGCGGCTGCTCGGTGACCAGCCCGCCCTCGATCGCCCGGGTGGACTTCAGCGCCTCGAGCAGCCCGAACACCTCGCCGCAGGGAATGCCGGCGGCCGACAGGCGCCCGAGCAGGTCCTTGCGCTTGCGGCGTCCGATCTCGGCCTCGATCTGGGGCACCAGCGCGTCGCGGTTCTTGCCGCGGCCCAGGTTGGTCTGGAAGCGCTCGTCGTCGGCGATGTCCGGGCGATCGATCACGTTGCGGCAGAAGCGGTCGAACTGCGCGTTGTTGCCCACCGCCACCACCAGTGGGCCGTCGGCGGCGTCGAACACGCCGTAGGGGATGATCGACGGGTGCGCGTTGCCGTACTTCGGCGGATCGGAGTTGATCAGCAGCGCCTCGAGCCCGTAGTAGGCGGTGATCATCAGCCCGCAGTCGAACAGCGCCATCTCGATGTGACGCCCGGGGCCGCCGCGCTGGCGATCGTAGAGCGCTGCGAGGATCGCCTGCGCCGAGTACATGCCGGTGAACATGTCGACCGCGGCCACGCCGAACTTCAGCGGCGGCTGCCCGGGTTCGCCGTTCATCGCCATCAGCCCCGCCTCGCCCTGCACCACCAGGTCGTAGCCGGGCCGGGCCGCCTCGGGGCCGGTGCGGTCGTAGCCTGAGATCGAGCAGTAGATGAGGTTCGGGTTGATCTCGCGAAGCTGTTCGTAGCCCACGTTGAACTTCTCGGCGCCGCCGAACTTGAAGTTCTGGATGACCACGTCGCTCTTGGCCGCCAGATCTCGGGCGATCTGCTGGCCTTCCGGGGTGCCGAGATCCAGGCAGATCGAGCGCTTGTTGCGGTTGGCGCTGTTGAAGTAGGCGGTTTCGGTCTTGCCCACCCGGATGCCCCAGTCGCGCGTGTCGTCGCCACGGCCGGGATGCTCTACCTTGATCACCTCGGCGCCGAGATCGCCGAGCACCATCGCGCACATCGGCCCCGCGAGCACGCGGGAGAGGTCGAGCACGCGCACGCCGGAGATCGGCAGACCGGATTTCTCGTTGGACATCTTCACTCCATGAGGGCGGGGAATCGGCATCGAGGCGGGAACATCGCCGTGGGGGTGGTCCGGTCGGCCAGGCTGTGCAGTCTGTCCGACCGGGTGCCGGGGAACGGGAATTATAGGAGCAGCCGGGGCGTCTCGGTGAGACGGCCCCGGCAGGCGCCACGAACTGCTGCGGCGCCTGGCCGCACCTGGCCGGCTCAGCGCCCGACGGCGATCGGGTCGCCGAAGAGCGTCCAGCGCGTGCCGTCGAAGCGCATCGTGCGGAAGGTGTGGAAGGGGTTGAGATCCTCGGGCGTGACGGTGAGCGTCACGCCGGGAAGCAGCAGCGGCAACGAGAGATCGTGGATGTTCGTGGCCTGCTTCATCAGGTTGGCGCGGGTGAGCTCGTCGCCGGCGCCCTTCAGGATGTGCTCGACCAGCTGCCCGATCACGAAGCCCAGCGCGATCCCGGTGTTGTTCGGGTCGCCATCGGGGAACCACTCCTTCATGAACTTGCGGTATTCGATCATCCCGGGATCCTTGTCCCAGGTGGGGTCGCTGGGCTCCTTCAGCGTGGATGCGGTGATCAGCCCCACGGCGTTCTGCAGTCCGGCCGGCTCGAGCGCCTGCGACCGTGCGGCGGACACCGACACGATGTAGTGCGCCGGCTTCCAGCCCAGTTCGGCCACCCTGCGGATCACCTGCGCCCCGAACTTGGGCGTGGTGATCGTGAACAGCACGTTGGCTCCCGAGCTCTTGAGGTCGATCACCTGCGAGTCGACCGTCGGATCCGAGATCTCGTAGCTCACCTCCTTGACGATCCTGTTCACCGATGCGCCCAGGCCGTCCTTGAAGCCCTTCAGGTAGTCCTTGCCGAAGTCGTCGTTCTGGTAGATCAGGGCGATCTTCGCGTCCGGGTGGTTCGCGAGGATGTGCTTCGCGTAGACCCGCGCCTCCTGCTCGTAGGGCGGGTAGCCCGGCGTGGTCCAGGGGAAGTTCTTCGGGTCGTTCCACTTGGCCGCGCCGGTGGACACCAGCAGCTGCGGCACCTTCTTCTGGTTCAGGTACTTGTGGACCGCGGAGTTGGTCGGCGTGCCGATCGAGTTGACCAGCGCGAGCACCTGGTCCTCCTCGACCAGCTTGCGCGTCTGCTCCACGGTCTTGGGCGGGCTGTAGCCGTCGTCCAGCGAGATGAAGTTGATCTTGCGCCCGTTGATCCCGCCGCGGGCGTTGACCATCCTGAAATAGGCGATCTCCGACTTGCCCTGCGCGCCGTAGGCCGATGCCGGGCCGCTGTAGGGCATCGTCTGCCCGATCCTGATTTCGGTGTCGCTCGCGCCCGGGTCGTACTTCTTCTGCGCGTAGGCGAGGCTTGCGGCCGAAAGGCCGACGGCGGCGATCACCGCCAGGCTGCGGATTCCGATCATCCTGTGTCTCCAGTTCCTTTGGAAGGGCGACCCCGCGGCTCTCTGCGGAGCCGTCCCGTGCGGGATCGTCGGTCGATTGTTCTCCCATGTGCCCGCCAACGCAACAAGGGCCGCAGGCTCTCCCGAACCTGCGGCCCTCGATGGCCGTGGCTGTGCGCCGGCTGCGCTGCCGGCGAACGGGCGCGGGGCCGGCGCGCGCGTGCGCAGCCCGCGCCGGCGACGTCACTTCACGTCGGCGACGATCGGGTCACCGAAGATCACCCAGCGCTTGCCGTCGAAGCGGGCGGTGCGGAAGGTGTTGAAGGTGGAATAGTCGTCCGGGGTCACGTTGACCGTCACTCCCGGCAGCAGCATGGGGAAGGTGAGGTTGTGGATGTTGGTCGCCGACTTCAGCACGTTCTCGCGCGTGAGGTTGTCACCCGAGGTCTTCAGGATGTGCTCGATCATCTGCCCGGTCGTGTAGCCCAGCACGATCCCCGAGTCCAGCGGGTTGCCTTCGGGGAACCACTCCTTCATGAACTTCAGGTAATCCTTCACCCCGGCGTCATTGGCCCAGCTCGGGTCATCAGGCAGCTTGAGCGCCATCGCGGTGATCAGCCCCACGGCGTTCTGCACACCGGCCGGCTCGAGCACCTGCGCCTGCGACGCGGACACCGACACGATGTAGTGGTTCGGCTTCCAGCCGAGCTCGGCGACCTTGCGCACCACCTGCGCGCCGAACTTCGGCGTGGCCATCGTGAACAAGGTGTCGGCACCGGTGCCCTTGAGGTCGATGACCTGTGAGTCGACGGTTGCGTCCGTGACCTCGTAGGTGACCTCCTTGACCACCTGGCTCACCTTGGCGCCCAGGCCCGTCTTGAAGCCCTTGACGTAGTCGCGGCCCGCGTCGTCGTTCTGCGAGATGATCGCGATCTTCGCGTTGGGGAGGTTCTGCGCGATGTGCTTGCCGTAGATGATCCCTTCCTGGATGTAGGGCGGGTAGAAGGGCGTGGTCCAGGGGAAGTTCTTCGGGTCGTTCCACTTGGAGGCGCCGGTGGACACCAGCAGGTGCGGCACCTTCTTCTGGTTCAGGTACTTGTGGATCGCGCTGTTGGTGGGCGTGCCCAGCGAGTTCATCAGCGCCAGCACTTCCTCCTGCTCGACCAGCTTGCGCGTCTGCTCGATGGTCTTGGGCGGGCTGTAGCCGTCGTCCAGCGAGAGCAGGGTCACCTTGCGCCCGTTGATCCCGCCGCGGGCGTTGACCATCTTGAAGTAGGCCAGCGCGGCCTTGCCCTGCGACCCGTAGGCCGAGGCCGGGCCGCTGTAGGGCATGGTCTGCCCGATCCTGATCTCGGTGTCGGAGGCGCCCGGGCCGTACTTCTTCTGCGCGTGCGCGCCGCCCAGGCTCGCGGCGACGATCATCGCGCCGGCAGCCAGCTTCCACAACTGCTTCATCGGAACTGCTCCTTTCGTGGGGGTGTCTCGTAGGTTGGAAGTCAGGGTGTCGTTCAGGCGCCGGTGAACACCGGCGTGCGCTTTTCCAGGAAGCTGGCGACGCCCTCGCGGTGGTCGTCGGTGCGGGCGAGGCGGTAGATCGTGTCCATCGCCCAGGCGCCGATCTCGCGCGGGTCGCCGAAGGCGGAGCGCTTCAGCCCAGCTTTCAGCGCCTTCACCGCGAGCGGCGGGTTCGCTGCGATCCGCGCCGCCAGCGCGCGCGCCTCGTCCATCAGCGAGTCGTGCGCTGCCACGCGGCCCACCATGCCGATGCGCTGCGCTTCGGCCGCGTCGATCAGGTCGCCGGTGAACAGGAGTTCCGCGGCCTTCTCCGGACCGACCAGCGCCGGTAGTCGGTAGAAGCCCCCGACGTCGCAGCTCAGGCCGCGCCTGACGAACATCTCGGAGAACTTCGCCCGGTCGGAGGCGATGCGGAAGTCCGCGAACAGCGCCAGCTCGACGCCCCAGCCGATCGCCGCGCCATTGACGGCCGCGATCACCGGTTTGGAGCAGTCCAGCGCGGCCATCGCGGTCGGGTTGGCCGGGCGGTGGATCAGCGAGTCCTTGCGGCTGGCGATCCCGCCGTCGGGGCCTGCCATGATCTCGGCGACGTCGTCGCCCGAGCAGAAGGCGGGGTCGGCGCCGGTCACGATCACGCAGCGGACCTGATCGTCGGCGTCGGCGCTGCGGAAGGCCCACTCGAGTTCGTCGTAAGCGCGCCAGTTCAGCGCGTTGCGCCGCTGCGGCCGGTCCAGGGTCACCGTCAGCACATGCCCGTCGAGTGCGTAGCCCGTGTGGATGAACGCATCGGGTGCGATCGGGTCCCGGCTTCTCATGATCTCGCTCCTCCGATACGGACATCGCCGCTGCAGTCCGTTTCTGGCCGGCAAGACTATTCCATCGCCCAGCGGCCCCGCGTCGGGGGCGTTTCGCTTTGGGCGATTCGGCAGTTGCCGCGAGCGGCGCAAGGCATTGCGCTACGCGCGGCTGCGCCCGCCGACGGGCGCGGAGGCTGTGCTAACTTCCACGCCAACCATCGATCGCCGTGGACCTCGGTCGGGTCCGCCGCACCCCGGCCGCCCGCCCTACCCTGCCAGCCCATCATGTCCGACATCCTCGAATTTCTCCGCACCACCTTCGTGCAGCGCACGCCGCACATGCAGGCCACCGGGATGCGCGTCACCGGTGTGACGCCGAGCCGCGGCTCGATGGCGCTGCCCGCGAGCCCGCACTGGATGGGCGATCCTGCCCGCGGCCTGATGCATCCGGGCGCGATCACCGCGCTCGCGGACTCCTGCTGCGGGCTCGCGGTGGGCGCCGCGCTCGAGCGCGACATCACCTACGCGACCCTCGACCTGCGCATGGACTACCTGCGCCCGGCCAGCCCGCTGCAGGAGGTGCGATGCGACGCGCACTGCTACCGGCTCACCGGCAGCATCGCCTTCGTGCGCGCCGAGGCCCGCCAGGGCGACGCCGACGAGCCGGTCGCCACCGCGCAGGCAGCCTTCATGCTGTCGACCCCGTCGGGCGGGCGCCCGAAGCTGGCCGCAGGGACCAGCGCCTCGCAGGCGAGCGAGACCTTCACTGCGGCGGCCAGCGCGGCAGTCGCGGCGCTCGCGCCTGGCCAGGCGGCAGGCGCTGGCGGCGCCGGTGCCGAGCGTGCTGCCGGCTGGAGTGCGCCGCAGGCGAGCGAGGCGGCAATGCCCGCGGGTGCGATCCCCTACCTGGACTACCTGGGCATCCGGGTTGCGCCGGACCCGCAGCGCCCGCTGTTTCGCATGCCCTTCGATCCGAAGATGATCGGCAACCCCTTCCTGCCGGCGCTGCACGGCGGCGTGGTCGCCGGCTTTGCCGAGACCGCGGCGATCCTGCACCTGAACCAGACGCTCGCCGGGGCCAAGCTGCCCAAGGGGATCGACTTCTCGCTGGACTACCTGCGCGCCGGCCGGCCCGAGGAGACCTTCGCAAGCTGCGAGGTGGTGCGCGTGGGCGCGCGCGTCGCGCTGGTACACGTGCGCCTGTGGCAGCGCAATCCCGCGCAGCCGATCGCGGTGGCGCGGGCCCAGTTCCTGCTCGCGCCCGAACCTGCCGCAGTCCTGGCCAGCGCCCCGGCCGTGACGGGCGGGCAGCACTGAGCCCCAGGGAGGCGCAGCGATGAAACGACGCGTCCTTCCCGGAACCGGACTCGCCGTCTCCGAAGTCTGCCTGGGCACCATGACCTGGGGCGAGCAGAACAGCCCCGAGCAGGCCTTCGAGCAGCTGGACTACGCGCTGGCCCAGGGCGTGAACTTCATCGACACCGCAGAGATGTACCCGGTGCCGCCGAACGCGCGCACCCAGGGCCGCACCGAGACGATCCTCGGCGAATGGCTGTCACGCCGCGGGCGCGGCGACCTGGTGATCGCCACCAAGGTGGCCGGCCCTGGGCGGCGTGACTGGATCCGCAACGGGCGCACCGATCTGTGCCGCGAGGTGATCATCGAAGCGGCGCACACCAGCCTCGAACGCCTGAAGGTCGACTGGATCGACCTCTATCAGATCCACTGGCCGCAGCGCAACGTGCCGATGTTCGGTGCAGTGGAGTTCGACCCCTCCAGGGAGCGTGAGGGTCCGGCGATCGCCGAACAGGTCGAGGCGATGGCGCAGCTGATCCGCGCCGGCAAGATCCGCCACTACGGACTGTCCAACGAAACCAGCTGGGGTGTCTGCGAATTCCACCGCGCCGCCAGGACACTGGGCGTGCCGGGGCCGGTCACGCTGCAGAACAGCTACAGCCTGGTGTCGCGAAGCGCCGATGGCGACCTGGCCGAGGCGCTGTTCCGGGAGCAGATGTCGCTGCTGGCCTACAGCCCGCTGGCCGGCGGAATGCTCTCGGGAAAATACCTGGACGGTGCGCTGCCGCCGGCCAGCCGCTTCGCGCTCTTCGACACCCTGGGCCAGCGCTTCCGCAAGCCGATGGTCGCCGAGGCGATCTCCGCCTACGCCGCGCTGGCGCGCGAGCGCGGAATCAGCCTGGTGCAGCTGGCGCTCGGGTATGTGCGCAGTCGCTGGCACCTGGGCGCCTCGATCATCGGTGCGACCACGATGGCGCAGTTGCGCGAGAACATCGACGCCGCCCGCTTCGAGCTCGACGCGCCGACGCTGGCCGCGATCGCCGAGATCCAGCAGCGCTTCCCGAACCCGGCCGGCTGAGCGGGCCGGGGCTGCGGCAAGGCCGGCGCCTGCGGGCGGCTCAGCTTCCGGGCGCCAGCTCGCCTGCGATGTAGCGTCGCCGGTATTCCTCGAAGGGCAGCGTGTCGGCAGCCTCGATGCGGCGCTGCTCCTCGAGCGATTCCTTTGCGATCCGGGCGTAGCGTTCCAGGAGCTGCGCGCTGGCGGGCATCGCCAGCAGTTCCCGCCGGTGCGCGAGGGAACGCGCCAGTCCGAAGCGCGGGAACGAGTCTGCGTAGTGCTGCGTCATTTCCCGCAGCACCCTGGCCGAGGGCGTGCGCGAGGGATCGTCGAGCCGTGCCTGGGCCTCGGCCAGCGCACCGCGGTGCAGGCCTGCGCCGCCGGTGGCTGCATCCAGCGCCTCGGCAATCGGTGCGCACTCGCGCAGTATCGCCCTGCCCCAGTCCTGCAGCGGCAGCTCCTGCTGTCCGCGGCGAAGCACGAGGCCAGGTTCGCGGCCGCGCTGCGCGACGAGGTGCTGGTTGCGCGA
Source organism: Pseudomonadota bacterium (assembly GCA_963204785.1). Lineage (GTDB taxonomy): Bacteria > Pseudomonadota > Gammaproteobacteria > Burkholderiales > Burkholderiaceae_E > Quisquiliibacterium. The sequence goes on from CAUJHG010000045.1 coordinate 81,079, forward strand.
CATCGCCGCGATCTCCTCGGGCGTGTCCGGCGGGCTGTCGGCGAGCAGGCAGTGCAGCAGGAAGACGTCCAGGAAGTGCGGCATCCGCTCGTCGACCCCGATCGCGTGGAAGGGGTCCAGATCCAGGCAGCGGACCTCGACGTACTCGACGCCACGGGCGGCCAGCGCGCGCAGCGGCCGCTCGCCGCTGCGGATCGTGCGCTTCGGACGGATGGTTCCGTAGAACTCGTTCTCGATCTGCAGCAGCGAAGTGGCGAGCTGGCGGTAGCCGTTTCCGTCGCGCAGGCCGATCGCCTCGTAGGCCGGGTAGGACTGCGTCAGCGCGCGCGACAGCGAGGCGGAGTAGCTGTCCAGGCAGTTGAAGCTCACTGCGAGCGCCGCCTGCGCATCGCTCTGGTAGCCGAGCGGTCCCATGCGCAGCGAGGTCGCGTGCGGCAGGTACAGGCTGCCGTTGCCGAGCGGCTGCAGCGTGTGCGGCTGGCCTGCGAGGAAGGAACTGCAGACCGCCGGCGAGGCGCCGAACAGGTAGAGCAGCAGCCAGGACTGGCGGCGGAAGTTGCGGATCAGCGCGAAGTAGGTCTCGTTGCGCAGCGCGTGCTCGGCGCCGTCGCGGCCCGCCTCGCGCCCCAGCGCATCCCAGGCGCTCTCGGGCAGCGAGAAGTTGTAGTGGATTCCGGAGATCGTCTGCATCCGGCGTCCGTAGCGCCAGGACAGCCCGTTGCGGTACACGGTCTTGGCCTGGCCGACGTTCGAGCTGCCGTAGCGGCCGATCGGGATCAGCTCGTCGGCGGGCAGCCCGCAGGGCATGCTCGAGGCCCACAGCACCTCGTCGCCGATGTTGCGCAGCACGAACTGGTGGATCTCGGTGAGTTCGGCCAGGCATGCTGCGGCGGAGGCGTGCACGCCGGTGATCAGTTCGAGCTGCGATTCGCTGAAATCGGTCGTGATGCTCGGGTGCGTGAGCGCCGAGCCCAGGGCCGGCGGATGCGGGGTGTCGGCGAGCGCACCATCCGGGCGCGAGCGCAGGCTCTCCTTTTCGATGCCACGCATCAGCTGCCCGAGGCTGTCGGGCGGCAGCAGGCGCAGGCGTTCGTTCAGGCGGTTCAAGCGGGCAGCTCCCCAGGTTCGGTCGGTGGGATCGGGCCGGGTTCGAGCGTCAGCGAACCGGCCATTCCCCGGCGTGCGGCAGCCCTGTCGGTCGCCGGGGCGGGCGCACAGGATAACGGGTAACGCCGGCGTCTGCCCCGGAACGGGTCTCCATCGCGGTCGCGCCCGCAGCGATAGCGGAACATCCGGGCAGCCCGCTTGTGTAGGATCCCACCGTCCCGATCCCCCCATCAAACTCGAGAGGTTCGTCCATGGATTTCAAGGGCAAGGTCTGCATCGTCACGGGTTCGTCGGCAGGCGTCGGCGCTGCCACTGCGCTGTCGCTGGCCCGCATGGGCGCCTCGGTGGTGATCAACTACAGCCGCAGCTCCGCTCCTGCCGAGGCGGTGGCGTCGCAGTGCCGCGAGGCCGGTGCAGACGTTCTCGTCGTGCGCGCCGACGTCGCGCGCGACGAGGATTGCCGCGCGCTGGCCGCCGCGGCGATGGAGCGCTGGGGTCGGATCGACCTGCTGGTCAACAACGCCGGCACCACGAAGTTCATCGCCCTGCAGAACCTCGCAGGGGTGTCCGTCGACGACTTCCACTCGATCTACTCGGTCAACACGATCGGCGTGTTCCAGATGGTGCGCGCCTGCGAGGCAGCGCTGCGCGCCTCGCGCGGCGCGGTGGTCAACGTCTCCTCGATCGCCGGGCAGGACGGGGTCGGCTCGTCGATCCCCTACATGGCATCCAAGGGCGCGCTCAACGCGATGACCATCGCGCTGGCCCGCGCGCTCGGTCCGGAGGTCCGCGTCAACGCAGTGCTCCCGGGCTTCATCGAGACCGAATGGCTGCGCAACGGGCTCGGCGACTCCTACCAGAAGGCCTACGATGCCTATCGGGCGCAGAGCGCGCTCGAAGCGGTGATGAGCCCCGAGGACGTCGCCGAGGCGATCATCGCCCTGGCCGGCGCGGGCAAGGTCACGGGCCAGCTCCTGCGCGTGGATGCCGGCAAGGGCGTCGGTCGCGCTGCGCCAGGACGGCCGGTCTGAACCCGCAGTCGGTCTGAATCCGCGAAATCGGGCCTCCAGCGGCCCGCTGAGCGCCCCGCGGGGCGCTCAGCCGGCCCTGGGTCGGGAAAGCGGCCTCGGCGCTGCGCGGCGGGTCGGTGCCGGAACGGGAACCAGGCGAAGCGTGCCGATGGTGGCCGGATTGTCGAGCAGGTCCTCGAGCGTGTAGCTGTCGAGCACCCGCAGGAAGGCGTCCAGCGCCTTGCCCAGGGCCTCCTTGAGCTTGCACGCGGGGTTGAGCAGACAGCGCCCTTCGGTGCCGAAGCACTCGACCAGCACCATCCCGGGCTCCATCCTGCGCACGACGTCGCCCACCACGATCGAGGCCGCAGGCCTGACGAGGCTGAGCCCGCCCCCCTTGCCGCGCTGCCCCTCCAGAATGCCTTCGCGCACGAGCTGGTTGACCACCTTCATCAGGTGACTGCGCGAGATGTCGAAGCGTTCGGCGATCTCGGCGATCGTCACGCGCCTGCCGGGGTTGCTTCCCACGTGCAGGAGCACGCGCAGGGCGAAGTCGGTGTGCTGGGTGATGTGCATGTCCTGATGGCGTCGGGCAGGTGGCGGGCTCGCTCGGCGGGATCCGTGGGCATCTGGCGCACCCCTTTCGGCTCGAGCGTCCAGTATGGCCCAGTCGGGACCTTGCATCCACGAAAGATGCATTTCCGTTGCATCTTCCAAAGATGCATTTTATATTCAACTTCAACGGTCGATCCCGGCCGCCTGCACCCCACAGAGGAGCACAACGTGCACGATTGCAGCCTCCCTATCCTCGGCCAGGGCACCTACGGTTTCGACGCCCGAGGCGTCGCCAAGCGCTTCCGCCACGCGGCGATCTTCGGGGCGCTCGGCTCGCTGACCAGCGGCGAGACGATGCGCTTCGTCAACGACCACGACCCGATCCCGCTGCTGAACCAGATCGCGCAGCACTTCGGCGACTCGGTCTCGGTGAATTACGTCGCACGGGCGCCCGGCGAGATCGTCATCGATTTCACCGTGCGCTGAGCGTCGCCCGGCGCTCTCAGGCTGCGCGGTAGACCCCGCCTTTCTCGCGGACCGCGCCGCCTGCCAGCAGCTCCTCGAGGTGCTGGGAGATCGAGCGCCGTTCGCAGTCGTCGACCCACAGTTCCTGGTAATCGGGCGGGTACACCATCCGCGCCCTGACCAGCTGCTCGAGCGTCTTCGGGGACTCGTCGAGCAGCTCGAGCAGCCGCTGGCTGCGCTGATCGATCTTCGCGGCGAAGGCGGCGAGGTCGCGCAGGAAGCGGTCCCGGTCGGTGTAGACGCCACGGTGATGCGAGGTCACCCAGACCCGGGCGGGAATCTCCGGCAGCCGGGCCAGCGTGCGCCGGAAGTCCGCCAGGTTCGACGATGCGTCACCGTAATAGGGCCCGAAGCTGCTGAGGTCGATGTCGCCGATGAAGGCCACGCCCTCGGGCTCGACCACCAGCACCGTGTGCCCGGCAGTGTGCCCGGGCATGTGCCAGGCCCGCACCCGCGAGCGTCCGAGCTCCCACACTGCCCCGTCGACATAGCCGGTCGCATCCGGACGGGGGGCGTAGAAGAACTGCTGCTGGAACTTTGCGAGCATCTCCGCGCGCCGCTCGGCGGGGGTGCCGTAGGCATCGGCCAGCCCCTCCCAGCTGCGGGCCGCGGCAAGGTCGAGTTCATGGACGTGGACCTCGGCCCGCGGCAGGCGATGCAGCCCGGCCATGTGGTCCTCGTGGACGTGGCCCATGACCACCAGTTCGGTGGCGTCGAACTCCGCACCGATGTGGTTGGAGACGATCGGCGTGTCGAAGGCGACGAGGGTGTCCGAGCCGCGCACCATCACCTGGTTGCCGTCGGGATACTTGCCGTTCTTGTCGCCGAAGTGGACCGAGACGCGACCGAAGTCGGCGCGCTGGATCTGATGGGTCTGCAGGATTGCGTTCATCCGGCAATGCTACCGTGTCGGGCCCGAGCCTGCGCTCAGCCGCGTTCCGACTCCAGTCGCCGACGGATGTCTTCGCGCAGCAGGTCCTTGCGGATCTTGCCCGAGGCGGTGCGCGGCAACTGCTCGACCAGCACCAGTCGCTCCGGGTGCTTCTGGCGGGCGACCCCGGCGGATTCGGCCAGCTGGAGCAGATCCTCGAGGGCCAGGCTCGCGCCCGGACGGGGAATCGCGTAGGCGCAGACGGTCTCGCCGAGCCGCGGATGGGGCATCGACACCACGGCAGCCTCCTGCACTGCCGGGTGCGTGTGGATCAGGTCCTCGACTTCCTTGGCGCTGATCTTCTCGCCGCCCCGGTTGACGAGATCCTTCTTGCGCCCGGTGATCACCACCGTGCCCTGTGCGCTCACATGGCCGAGATCTCCGGTGTGGAAGAACCCGTCGGGGTCGAAGCTCTCGGCGGTCTGCTCGGGATCGGCGTAGCCGAGGAAGAGCGCGGGCCCGCGGGCGCAGATCTCGCCTTCGGCGCCGGCCGCAAGCCTGCGCCCCGCGTCGTCGGTGACGATCACCTCGTAGTCGACGATCTGCCCGTCGGTGTCGGCGGCGAGATCGCGCTCGTCGTCGCCGAGGAAGCCCAGGGTGATGAAGGGCGCCTCGCTCGAGCCGTAGACGCGGAAGGCGCGGCAGTTCTCGAGCACCTCGTGCGCGCGCCGGATCAGCTCCGGCGGGACCGATGCGCCCCCGCAGGCGAAGACATGCAGCGAGGGCAGCCGCCGGCCCTGCGCCTGCGCCTGCGCAACCAGTTCCTGCAGGAAGGGCGTTGCGCTGACGGTGGCCCTGATGGCGTGACGCTCGATGATCCCGACCGCCTCGGCCGCATCCCATCGTTCCATCAGCACCGTGCGGGTGCCGCACTGGAAGGGAAGCTCGATGCCGCAGCCGTAGCCTGTTACGTGGGTCACCGGCGAGGCCATCAGGAAGGTCTCGCCCTCGCGGATTCCCCAGTGGCCGACTGCCGCCACCAGCGCGCGCGCAAGCGTGTTGTGCGAATGCAGCACGCCCTTGGGCCGGCCGGTGGTTCCCGAGGTGTACATCAGGATCTTGACCGCATCGGGATCCACGCGCGACAGCGCAGGTGCCGGCGCATCGGCGCCCAGCAGCGCCTCGTAGCTGTCGGTGTCGGGACGGGCGGCACGCACGCCCGCCACCAGCCGCAGCTCGGGCAGATGCGCAGCAAGCCGCCGGACCATCGCCATGTGATCGAAGCCCCTGAAGCTCTCCGGAACGAAGATCGCCTTCGCGCGGCAATCGGCCAGCGCCTGGCCGACTTCGGCGTCGCGGTAGATCGGCACGATCGGGTTGACCACGATCCCCAGCATCGCGCAGGCGAGGTCGATGACGATCGCCTCGTGCCAGTTCGGCAGCTGGAAGCTGACCACGTCGCCGGCACGAAGCCCGCGCGCAGCGAGCCCGGCGGCCAGTGCCCGTGCCTGTGCGAGCAGCGCGTCCACCCGGTGCTGCGCATCGCCCGTGACGTGGGTGATCCGGTCCGGTTCGCGCTCGGCGATCGCGAGGGCTGCCTGGAAGACGGTGCGATCCGGCCAGACGCCCTGCTCGACCCAGCGGCGTCGTGCCTGTTCGTCCAGGCGAACCTGCCAGCCGCCGATGTCGGCCTTCATTGCGCGCCTACACTGCGAGGTAGCGGGTCTTGAGCTCGGGCCTGGCGTCGAACTCCGGCCAGCTCCCCGAGAAGACCACGCGCCCGCTGTCCAGCAGATAGACGTAGTCGGTGCAATGCCGCGCGAAGGACACGTTCTGTTCGGCCAGCAGGAGCGCCGCACCCTCGCGTTCGCGGATGCGCCGGACTTCCTCGGCGAGTTCCTGGACGATCAGCGGCGCCAGGCCTTCGGCAGGCTCGTCCAGCAGCATCAGCCGCGGGCGTGCGACGACGCCACGCGCCACTGCGACCAGTTGCTGCTGGCCGCCCGAGAGCTGGTAGCCCTGGCGCTCGATCAGCGGGGCGATCATCGGGAAGCGCTTGCAGATCTCGGCGACGCTCAGCGCCGTCACGCCACGCGGCGCGGCGTGCGCTGCGAGCTCGAGGTTCTGCGCGACCGTCAGGTGCGGGAAGATGCGCCGGTCCTCGGGCACGAGCATCAGGCCGAGCCGCGCGCGCTTCTCGGTGGGCAGCCCGGCCAGCGGCCGGCCAGCCAGTTCGATGCGCCCCACCGCGCGCGGACCGGCGTCCATCACGCTCTTGAGCAGGGTCGACTTGCCTGCGCCATTGCGCCCGAGCAGCGCAACGCCCTGCCCTTGCCTGACTTCGAGCCCCACCCCGAACAGCACGTGACTGTCGGCGTACCAGGCGTCCAGCCCTTCGATCTCCAGCAGCGCCTCACTCATGGCCGAGGTAGACCTCCCGGACCTTCGGATCGGCCCGCACCGCCTGGGGATCGCCGCTGGCGATCACGCGCCCGTAGTGGAGCACCGTGAGCTGCGTCGCCAGGCCGAACACGACGTCCATGTCGTGTTCGGTAAGCAGCAGCGCGATCCCGCGCTCGCGGGTCACCCGCGCCACGAGTTCGACCGACGCATGCCGGTCCGACTGGGACATCCCTGCGGTGGGTTCATCCAGCAGCAGCAGCTTCGGGCGCAGTGCCAGGGTCATTCCCAGTTCCAGGCGCTTGCGGTCGCCGTAGGCGAGCGCGCCCGCCTGTGCGCTGCGCTGGGCCGCCAGGCCGACGTCGGCCAGCAGCGCTTCCAGTTCGTCCTCGAGCGCACGCGGCGTGGCCAGCGACCAGCGCCCGCCACCGCCGCCGGCCGATTCGACTGCCACCAGCATGTTCTCCCGCACCGTCATCTGGGGAAAGACCCGTGCGACCTGGAAGGTGCGCCCGAAGCCCAGCCGGGTGCGCTTCCAGGCGGGCACGCGGGTGACGTCGACCCCGTCGAAGCGCACCGTTCCTGCAGCGGGAAAGATCTCTCCGCTGAGACTCTTGAACAGCGTGCTCTTGCCCGCGCCGTTGGGCCCGATCACCACGTGCGCCTGCCGCTCGCCGATCGTGATGTCGACGTCCTGCAGCACCGGGATGCGCCCGTAGCCGCGGGTGATGCCGCGCGCCTCCAGCAGCGGCCTGGCCTCAGCCATGTCCGGCTCCCCTGCTCGTGCCCGAGGCGGCCTCGCGCTCGCGCCGGCTCATGATCAGCCCCATCACCCCGCCCGGCAGCGCCAGCACGACGGCGAGCAGCATCGCTCCGGTGACGATGTCGGCCACGCCCACCATCGTGCGGGTCACGTAGAAGACCGCAGCGAGGATCGCCGCCCCGAGCCCGGCGCCCCAGAACGAGCCGCTGCCGCCCAGCAGCGTGTAGAGGATCGGGTTGGTGGAGTTGGTCCAGTGCGCCAGCTCCGGCGTCACGATCTGCGACCACGGCCCGATCAGCGCTCCCGCCCAGGCGGTCATCGCGCCGGACACCACGAAGGCGAGCAGGCGGTGGCGCTGCACCGGGATCCCCAGGAAGGCGGCGCGCTGCGGGTCCTGCTTGATCGCGCGCAGCGTGCGACCGAAGCGGCCGTAGCTCAGGAACCAGAGCACCGCGACCATCGCGATGCACGCGATCATCACGAAGTAGTAGTAGCTGTCGCCGCTGGCGAGGTCGAGCCGGATCGGGCCCAGTTCGATCAGCGGTCGGCGCACGCCGGCCAGGCCGTCGTTGCGGCCCAGCACGGTGCTCTTGGTGATCACGATGTTCAGCAGCGCCGCGAACGCGAGCGTGAGCACCGCGAAGTACACCCCTTCGGCCCGACGCAGGGCGACCACTCCGACCAGCAGGGCGAGCAGGCCCCCGGCCAGGCCGGCCACCAGCCAGACCAGCAGGAAGGGCAGTTCGGGCAGGTGCACCGTCGCCGCGCCCAGCAGGTACGCGCCGGTGGCGTAGAACATCGCCTGCCCGAAACTGAGGATGCCGCTGGTGCCGAACAGCAGGTTGAAGGACATGCCGAAGACGACGTTGATCCAGAACACGCCGGCGATGAAGACCAGCCCTCGGTGCGCGACCTGGGGGAACAGCGCGCCGGCGACCAGCGCGGCGCAGAGCACTGCGATCATGCGCAGCAGTTCGGCGCGTGCCTGTTCGGGGGTCATGCGAGCTGCTCCTTGCCGAACAGCCCCTGCGGCCGCACCAGGATGATCGCCACCATCGCCGCGAAGAACAGCAGCCCGGGAAGCTCGGGCAGCAGGTAGGAGCCGATCGACTCGAACAGGCCCAGCAGCAGCGCGGCCAGGAAGGCGCCGCGCACGCTTCCCATGCCGCCGACGATGATCACGCCGAAGGCCTGGATGATGAAGACGCCGGCCAGTTCCGGCGAGAGGCTCTGGTTGGCCAGCAGCAGGCCGCCCGCGAGGCCGGCGAGCGCGAAGCCGATCAGCACCGTGAGCGCGAACACGAGCGTCACGTTCACTCCCAGCAGGCGCGCCGTCCAGGCGTCCATCGCGACCGCCTTGATCAGCCGGCCGACCCCAGTGCCGTTGAGCATCCACTCGATCAGCGCGTAGACCGCGACGCCTGCGGCGATCACGAACAGCGAGAACTGCGGGACGACGAAGTCACCGACCACCAGCGCACCGTCGAAACCCGTGGGCGGCGAGGCGCTGTGGTAGCCCAGGCCCCAGACCAGCTTGGTGCCGCCCTCGCAGACGAGCAGCAGCGCGTAGGTGGCGATCAGCACATAGGCGTCCTCGACCTGCCGAAGCCGCTTCAGGATGAACTGGTCGACCAGCACGCCGAGAGCGGCGACCAGCACCGCGCCCGCGGCCGCCGCGCCGAGGTAGGCCCACAGCGGGACTTCCCCGCCGAGCAGGCGCAGCGCCGAGAACGCCACGTAGGCACCGATCATGAAGAAGCCGCCGTGCGAGAAGTTCAGGATGTGGAGGATCCCGAAGATCAGCGTGAGTCCGGCGGCCACCAGGAAGGTGGACATCGCCCAGGTCAGACTGTTGACCAGGGCGGTGGCGAGCTCGGCGAGCGGCATCGTGGCTGCGGCTCGGGCTCAGGGCTTGCGCAGCTCGAGCTTCTGTCCCGGGCGCGGCGGGAAGATCACGCTCTTGCCGTCGACCTTCACGTACTCCTTGACCGCATAGCCCTTCGCGTTGTCCGCGGGCTCGATGAAGACCAGCTCGGTGTCCTTGAGCGCCTGGTTGTCCTCGGGACGGATCGTGCGCTTGCCGGTGACCGTGTCCCAGGTCAGGCCCTTGAGGTTCGCGATGATCGATTTCGTCTCGAAGCTCTTGCCGTTCTCGATCGCGTGCTTGAGCGCATAGACGCCGGCGTGCGCCTCGGCCGCCCAGCCCAGGGGCTCGCTGTCTCCGGTCTTGGCGGTGTAGTCGGCGATGAACTGGTCGCTGATCGGGTTGCCCTTGTTGGCCGCCGGGTAGTAGTGCATTCCGGTCCACATCGGCGGCACCTGCTGCTTCATGCCACGCGCGATCAGGAACTCGTTGGCGGCATCGACGATCACCTTGTAGCGCTTGGTCAGCCCGAAGCCGCGCGCCTGCTGGAACATCGTGATCGCATCGCCACCGTAGGTGGAGTTGAACACCCCGTCGGCGGTCTGGCGCAGCGCCTGGGTGATCGAGTTGCGGTAGTCCGACACTCCGTAGGGCGTGATGATCGGGTCGAGGATCTCGGGCTTCTTGCCGGCGATCGCCGGGTAGTACTCGAGCAGCCCGTCGACGAAGATGCCCCACATCGTGCGGCCGTATTCGTGATCGGGGATCAGCCCGGTCCAGCGGGTGACGTTCGGGTAGCGCTGCGCCATCAGGCGGGCCTCGCCGCGCCCGCGCGTGTCGGGCGAGTCGCCAACGCGGAACACGTTCGGCGAATACGCCTCGTGGTTCATCTTCTCGGTGCCCGCGCCGGAGCTGACGAGCACCGCGTTCTCCTGCTGCATCACGGGAGCCAGCGCCAGCACCGTCGGGCTGGCGATGCTGCCCATGAACAGGTTCACGCCCGAGGCCAGCAGTTCGCGGGCCCCTGCCACTGCCGCGGCCGCATTGGCCTTGTCGTCGCGCATCTCCAGCACCACCTGGCGCCCGAGGATTCCGCCGTTCTTGTTGATCTGTTCGACGGCCACGATCGCGCCGTTCTTGGCGAAGCTGCCGAGGAATTCCTGGGGTCCGGACAGCGGCGTGATCAGGCCGATGCGGATCGGCCCGCTGCCCTGCGCCCACGCAGCGCCGGAGAGCCCGGTGAAGCTCGCTCCGGCCGCCGCCGCGGCTGCGCCCTTGATCAGATCGCGTCTCGTGTTGCGGGTCATGTGATTCTCCGTCTGCGTCGGTCGTCGGTGTCGGGTTCGCCCCGCGAAACTGCTGCGCTTCGCTTGCCCAGGCGAGCGGGTTGATCGGCGCACGTTAACCGTGCAAGGATTCGGGTGTCAATCGAATGTCGATTCGATATTCGGGTCGGGGACGATGCCTGTCCGGATCGCCCCCAGCTGCCGGAATGGAGAGGATGCGCCCTTCCCCGATCCGCCGGATCGACCGGAACCGCCAGACACGTGCAGCCTTGCTGCGGGCGGCGCTGCGCGTGGTCCTGCGCCATGGCATCGCCGGCGCTTCGGTGCAGCGCATCACCGGGGCCTGCGGCATCGGGCAGGGCTCGCTCTACACCCATTTCGCCTCGCATCGGGAGCTGCTCGAGGAACTGCTGCCGCACGAGGGGATCCTGCTGCTGCGCGCGCTCGGGCACAGCGTCGACCGCACGGCGGGGTTCTTCGGAAACGAGCGGCGCACCTTCGAGGCGCTGTTCGAGTACCTGCGCCGCAAGCCCTACTTCCTGCGCCTGCTCACCGAGGCGGAGATCGCAACCCCTCAGGGCTATCTGCAGCATGCGCGCAACATCGAGGACCGCTACCTGCGCGCCCTGCAGCGTGCGCGCGCCGCGGGCGAGGTGCGCGCGCTGCCCGACGAGGCCTACCGGATGATCGCGGGAGTGCTGTCCTCGTCGCGCGGCTACATCGGGATCGGGCTGTGTGCGCACGATGCCCGCCGGCTCTTCCATCCGCCCCCGGTCGAAGCCTGGGTGTCGGCCGCCTACGTCCGCTTCGTGCGCTACGGGCTCGACTGCGCGGATCGGCCGCGGGCGCCGCAGCCCTCGCCTGCCGCGCTCCAGATCGCCCGCGGGCCGGCTTCCGGGGAAGTCCGCATCGACACCCGCACCAGGATCCTCGAGGCGGCGGCCCGCCGGATGCACCGCGACGGCTATTCCGGCACCACCGTCTCGGGCATCTGCGCCGAGGCCGGGATCGCGGTCGGCACCTTCTACGGGCACTTCCAGTCCCGCGCGAAGATGTTCGACGCACTGATCGATCACGTGCGCAGGCGGATGCAGGCCGAGGTCCATGCGGCCACTGCCGGCAGCCGCGACGTCCTCGAACTGGAGCACCGCAGCTTCGACGCCTTCTTCGCGCACCTGCGGGCAAATCCCTGGTTCACGCGCATCGAGACCGCAGCGGCGGTGTGGGCGCCGCAGAGCTACATCCGGCACTTTCGCGAGATCGCCGCCGACTGGGTCGCGGCATTGCGCAGCTTCCGCGGGCGCGGCGAGCTCCGGATCTACGAGGACCGCGAACTCGAGGTGCTCGCGTGGATCCTGATGGCGGCCCGACACCATCTGGCCACCCGCTTCCTCCTCGATGGCGAGGAGATCCGCGAGCTGCCGGCCGACGTTCGCGCCGCCTGGTTCGACTTCGTCGGCAGCGGCCTCGCGCCCGAGGGCCCCGCGCGCCTCAGCCGCGCCTGCCGAGCAGCAGATCGGACGCTTTCTCCGCAATCATGATCGTCGGCGCATTGGTGTTGCCGCCGATCAGGTCCGGCATCACCGAGGCGTCGATCACCCGCAGCGATTCCAGCCCGTGCACCCTGAGCTCGGCATCCACCACTGCCGCCTCGTCGGCGCCCATCCGGCAACTGCCCACCGGGTGGTAGACGGTGTCGACACGGTTGCGCAGCAGTGTGCGCACCTCGTCGTCGCTGGTGACTCCGGCGGTCCAGAGCTCCTGCTTGCGGTAGGGAGCGAGCGCCGGCGCCTCGAGGATCGAGCGCGTGATGTGGTAGCCGCGCACCAGCCGCTCGACATCCTCCGGTTCGGCGAGGAAGGCCGGATCGATCAGCGGGTCGTCCAGCGGGTCGCGGCTGGCCAGGCGCAGGCTGCCGCGGCTGCGCGGGCGCAGCACGCAGACATGACAGGAGAAGCCCAGCGAGAAGTTCAGCTTGCGTGCGTGATCGACGACGATCGCGACCACGAAGTGCAACTGGATGTCCGGAACCGGCTCCTGCGCTGAGGTCTTCAGGAAGGCGCCGGCCTCGGCGAAGTTGCTGGTGAACATTCCCGCGCGCTGGCGCCTGAAGCGGCCGATCTCCTTGACCAGCCGCAGCACGCCGCGGAACTCGAAGCCGATCAGCTCGGTCGAGTCGGAGGTCCACCCGAAGACGAAGTCGGGATGGTCCTGGAGGTTCGCCCCGACGCCCGGCAGCGCGTGGACCACCGCGATCCCATGGCGAGCGAGTTCATCGGCCGGCCCCACGCCGGAGAGCAGCAGCAACTGCGGCGATCCGAAGGCGCCGCCGCACAGGAGCACCTCCCGGCGGGCGCGCACCACCTCGCGCCGCCCGGCCTGCAGGTATTCGACACCGACTGCGCGCCGGCCCTCGAACAGCACGCGCGTGGCATGTGCGCCCGTGCACACCTGCAGGTTCGCGCGTCCGCGCACCGGGTCGAGGTAGGCCTTGGCTGCGCTGCAGCGCAGTCCGTCGCGCTGGGTGACCTGGTAGTGGCCGACGCCTTCCTGCTGCGCACCGTTGAAGTCCGGGTTGCGCGCGTGCCCGCACTGCTCGCCCGCCTGCACGAAGGCTTCGGCGACCGGGTTGCCGGTGCGCAGCGGTGACACGGTCAGCGGGCCGCCACGACCGTGGTAGGGGGCGCCGAAAACCTGGTTGTCCTCGGCGCGCAGGAAGTAGGGCAGCACTTCGTCCCAGCTCCAGCCGGGGTTGCCGGCCGAGGCCCAGCGGTCGTAGTCTTCCGGGACGCCACGGGCGTAGACCATCGCGTTGATCGAGCTCGACCCGCCGAGCACCTTGCCCCGCGGCTGGTAGCCGCGCCGCCCGTTCAGCCCGGGCTGCGGCACCGTCTGGTAGGCCCAGTTGTGGAACTTGCGCGGCAGCGTCGCCACCGCGCCTGCGGGCAGTTGCACGAAGGGCGTGCGGTCGGAACCGCCCGCCTCGAGCAGCCGCACCGTGGAGTTGCCGTCGGCGGTGAGCCTGTTGGCGAGCACGCAGCCCGCCGAACCGGCCCCGACGACGATGTAGTCGACCTCAGCATCAGCCATGACGCCCCCATGCGCGTGCCTGGAAACCCAGTATAGGGGGGCGCCGCGCTTGAATCGAGCCTCGCGCGGATGCTACTGTGCCGGCCCTGCCACGCGCTGCGGCCCCTGTCCCGGCGCCCTGCGCCCGGGCGGAGGGTGCAGGCAGCAGGCACGGGCGCCCTGCCCGGCCTCCCACCCCAGGAGCATCTCGCCGTTTCCATGTCAGCTGCCGCTTCCGGTCCGCCCGCGCCCGGGAACCTCGCCTTCGACGAGGCCGGACGACCCTGGAGCCCGCGTTACCGCGACGTCTATCGCAGCCGGGCTGGCGCCTTCGAGGAGGCCCGCACGGTCTTCGTGGACGGCTGCCGGCTCGTGCAGGGCTGGCGCTCGCGCCAGCGCTTCACAGTGGTCGAACTGGGCTTCGGCCTCGGGGTGAACTTCCTGGCCACCCTCGCGGCCTGGCGGGCCGACCCGCAGCGTTCGCAGCGGCTGGACTTCGTGTCGATCGAGGCGCATCCGCTTTCCCGCAGCGAGCTGGCCCGCGCCCACGAGGCGATCGGCGCGACGGGGGCGGATGCCGAGGCGCTGCGCGCGCACTGGCCGCTGGCCCTGCCTGGCCTGCATCGGCTGCGCCTTGCCGATGGGTGCGTCACCCTGACCCTTGCGATCGGCGACGCCGCGTCGCTGGCAGCACGGCTGCCGGTGGCCGCGGACGCCTTCTTCCTGGATGGCTTCTCGCCGGCGCGCAATCCTGCGATGTGGAGTCCGGGGCTGATGAAATCGCTTGCCCGGCTCGCGCGCCCGCAGGCCACGCTGTCGACCTACACGGCAGCCGGCGCGGTGCGCGATGCGCTCGCGCTGGCCGGCTTCCAGCTCGCGCTCGTGCCCGGCTTCGGCGGCAAGCGCGAGCGCATCGAGGCGATCTACGCGCCGCGTTGGCGCACCCATCCGGCGCCGCCTGCCCCGCCTGCCTGGCCGTGGCGCGAGGCGATCGTGATCGGGGCGGGGCTGGCCGGAACCGCAACCGCATCGGCGCTCGCGCGCCGCGGCTGGCGGGTCGCGCTGCTCGAGCGGCGCTCCGCGGTCTGCGCCGAGGGCTCGGCGCAGCCGCTGGTCGCCGACCACCTGCACCTCGCGCCGGACGACAACCCGCTCGCCCGGCTCTCGCGCGCGGCGCTCCTCCTGCAGACGGCCCGCTACCCCGGGCAGGCACCGATCGGCAAGCTGCAGGTGGCCGACACCGACGCCGAGTTCCAGCGGCAGCGCGCCAGCCTCGCTTCGCTCGCCTTCCCCGCGGAGTTCGCCAGCGTCCTCGAGGCCGACGCCGCCTCCGATCTGGCGGGAGTCCGCGTGCGGCGCGGTGGGCTGTGGCTGCCGCTGTGCGGCGCGGTCGACCCGCTCGAGCGCTGCCGGGGCCTGCTGGATTTGCCGCCCCCCGCGCCCGCCAACCCGGGGCCACGCGAGGCCGGGGCCTGCGCAGGCGACGCCCGCCTGCCCTCCCCGGCGCCTGCGCCCGATGCCGGCGGCGGCGATGGCTCGATCGCATGGCGGCCGCGCAGCGAGGTCCTGCGACTCGAGCGCTGCGGCGAACTCTGGCAGGCGCTGGGCGCCGACGGCCGCGTGCTCGCAGCCGCGCCGGTGGTGGTGCTCGCCAACGCGGGCGAGGCGATGCGCCTGGCCGCACAGAGCGCGCACGCGCTGCGCCGCGTGCGAGGGCAGACCACGCTGCTGCCCGCGCAGATGCTTGGCGGGCTGCGCACCGTGCTCGGCGGCGACGCCTACGCCTGTCCGATGCCTGACGGCGGCGTGCTGGTCGGATCGACCTTCGACGACGGCGATTCGCTCGTCCCGGATCCCGAGGCCGATCGCAGCAACCTGCGGCGACTCGCGCGCATGCTCGCCCCTGCCGTCGTCGATCCCGAAACGGCGCTGCTGCAGGCCCGGGCGGGCGTCTGCGGCTTCCGCTTCACTGCGCGCGACCGCCTGCCGCTGATCGGCCCGCTTCCCGACGAGGCGGCGACCCGTGCGTGCGCCGCCGAACTCGGGCGCAACGACCGGCTGCCGCTGCCGCTGATGCCCGGCGTCTACGGCGCCTTCGCGTTCGGGGCGCGCGGGCTGCTCTGGAGCACGCTCGCCGCGGAGATCCTCGCTGCGACGATCGACGGCGACGCGCCGCCGGTCGAGACCGATCTGCTGGCCGCGCTCGCGCCCGCGCGTTTCCTGAAGCAGCAATTGCGACGCCGGCAGCTGCGCTGAATGCCGCTCGCCCATGGCGAACCGCTAGACTCGCACATCGGCTGCGGCCGCGCACTTTCCCGCCCGATCACCGCCGGCCCGCCCGCCCCCAACCTGGAAGCTGGACAGCACCATGCCCGAGAAACCCGCCCGGATCCGCTACGACTGCTCGAAGTGCCCCGGCTACTGCTGCAGCTATCCGCGCATCGAGGTCAAGGAGGCCGACCTGCGCCGCCTCGCCCGCCACTTCTCGCTCACTCCCGAGGAGGCGGGGCGCAGGTTCACCCGCTGGTACGAGTCCGACGAGGGCCGCGAACGCATCCTGCGCCACAACAAGGACGAGATCTACGGCAGCATCTGCCGCTTCTTCGACCGCAAGGCGCGCCGCTGCACCGTCTACGCTGCGCGCCCGGACGTGTGTCGCGACTACCCGAACGGCACGCGATGCGGGTACTACGACTTCGTCAGCTTCGAGCGCAAGCACCAGGATGATCCGGAGTTCATTCCCTTGAGCTGATCCGGGGCGCGGGCTGCACTGCGAGCAGGGGCGCGTACCCAGGGACGATGGCGCGCGAGCGCACTTCCACCATGTCGTCGCCGGGCGTCCGCGCCAGCGTGACCCTGATCTTCAACCGCGCCCGACGCGCTTCGGCCAGAGGCCGGCGATCAGGATCAGCACCGATGCCACCGCGAAGCCGGTGGAGATTCCGCTGCGCAGGAAGATGCTGGGATCGCCGTCGGAGATCGCCAGCGCCTGGCGCACCGAACGCTCGA
The DNA here is from genome assembly GCA_963204785.1 of Pseudomonadota bacterium. Lineage (GTDB taxonomy): Bacteria > Pseudomonadota > Gammaproteobacteria > Burkholderiales > Burkholderiaceae_E > Quisquiliibacterium. The sequence goes on from CAUJHG010000045.1 coordinate 97,538, forward strand.
AGATCGGCCCGAGCACGAAGGCGAGGATGACGATCCCAAGATCGAAGCCGGTGCGCCGCAGCCACCAGCCGACGAAGCCGAAGATCACCGCGACCAGCACGTCGGCGGGGTTGCCGCTGGACGAGTAGACCCCGATCAGGCAGATCACCAGGATCAGCGGCGCCAGGTAGGCCCTCGGGATCAGCAGGATCTTCACGAACAGCCCGATCAGCGGCAGGTTCAGCACCAGCAGCATGAGGTTGCCGACGTACATGCTGGCCACCACGCCCCAGAACACCTCCGGCTGTTGCTCCAGGATCATCGGCCCGGGCGTCACTCCGTGGATCATGAACGCGCCCAGCAGCAGCGCGGTGACCGCGTTGGCCGGGATGCCCATGGTGAGCAGCGGAACGAAGGCGCCCGAGGTCCCCGAGTTGTTCGCCGATTCCGGGCCGGCGAGCCCCTCGACCGCCCCCTTGCCGAACTCCTCGGGGTTCCTGGACAGCTTCCGCTCGACCGCATACGACAGGAAGGACGCGATCACCGCGCCACCCCCAGGCAGCAGGCCGATCAGGAAACCGAGCACCGTGCCGCGTGCCACGGGCGCCACCGAGCGACGTGCTTCCTCACGGTTCGGCATGAAGCCGAGCCAGCCCTTTGGCGGCGCCACCATGTCCACCTTGTCGGGATCGCGCGAAGCGAGGAACAGCACCTCGGACAGCCCGAAGAGGCCGATCGCCAGCGGCACCAGGTTGAATCCGTCGCCCAGCGTGAGCAGCCCGAAGGTCATCCGCATGGTCATGTTCATCGGGTCGCTGCCCACGCTGCCCAGCAGCAGGCCGAAACCCGCCATCAGCAGCGCACGCCACAGGGAGCCTCCGGACATGTAGGTGACCATCGACAGGCCTGCGAGCATCAGCATCGCGTACTCGGCCGGCCCGAAGGCGAAGACCAGCTTCGCGAGCGGGGGCGACAGGAAGGTCAGCGCCACCACGCCCGCCGTGCCCGCCACGAAGGAGCCGATCGCGGCGATCGCCAGCGCCGCTCCTGCCCTGCCCTTGCGCGCCATCTCGTAGCCGTCGAGGCAGGTGACCACCGACGACGCCTCGCCGGGGATGCGCATCAGCACCGAGGTCACGGTGCCGCCATAGGCGACTCCGTAGTAGATGCCGGAGAGCATGATGATTGCCGAGGTCACGCCCATCTTGAACGTGATCGGCAGGAGGATCGCGATCGTCGTCAGCGGCCCGAGCCCGGGGAGGATTCCCACCACCGTACCGAGCAGTGCGCCGATGAAGCAGTACAGCAGATTGGCGGGGGTCAGCACGACCGCAAAGCCGCCGAGCAGTGCTTCCATGGGGGATCAGGGCCTCTGCAGGGGTCCGGCGCGCGGGCGGCTCCGGCTCAGCGCACCAGCGAGTGGAAAAAGCGCTCGACCGGCCCTTCGGGGAGATCCACCCGGAGCAGCCAGCCGAACAGCACCAGGCAGACCAGGACCACGACCAGGCCGAAGCCGATCGACGCGAACCAGGATCGGCGTTCGGCCACGCGCATCACGAGCACCGTGGTCAGCAGCGCGGTGGGGGCGAACCCGGCGCTCATCGCGCCGCCCGCCATCACCAGCAGGGCCAGCGAGTAGACCGCGAAGCTGCGCACCGTGACGACCGCCCCTTCGTCGCCGGCATCGCCCTCCCCGTCCTCGCCCTCGTTCGGCTGGCCGGGCCAGATCGCGACTACGAGCGCGAGCACGATGCAGACCACCGCCATCATCTGCGGGAAGAAGCCCGCGTCCGGCCCGTCGAAACCCCAGCGATCGAGCGCAAGCGCCTGCCACAGCGCGATCGCTGCGACCGCGGCGAGGCCGAGCGCAGTTGCCCGGCTTGCGCTGCGCGGGGTCATGCCGTCTTCTTCAGCATCCCGGTTTCGCGCAGGATCGGCAGCAACTGGGCTTCCAGGTCCTTCAGGAAGGCCCTGTAGGCGGCGCCGTCGCGATAGGTGGCCATGATGCCGAGCTTCTCGATGCCGTCGAGGATCGTCCGGTCCTTCATGCAATCGGCCAGCGCGGCTTCCATCGTCTTCAGGGTGCCCTTGTCGACTCCCGCGGGAAAGGCATAGCCGAACGGTCCGTGGGTGACCGCCTCGTAGCCTTCCTCGCGCAGGGTCTTGACCTCCGGGTAGTACGGCCAGCGCTCGACCGCCGCTGCCGCCAGGAAGCGCAGCTTGCCGGCGTCGATCTGCGGCCGCATCTCTGCGGCCGACTGGATCACCGCGTCCACGTGGTCGCCGACCGCCGCGGTGACCGCCTCCACCCCGCCGCTGAAGCGCACCCAGCGGAAGCTTCCGCCGGTGACCTTCGCGAGCTGGTACATCCCGACCACGTTGGTGACGTTGTTCGACGAATAGGTGACCGTCCGCTTGCGGCTCTCCGCGACCAGGTCCTGGATCGTCCTGATCGGTGAGTCCACCCCGACGCCGATCCCGTAGCGCAGCATCGCGACCTGGCCGATGAAGTCGAAGGCCTCCCAGGGCTTGTACTTCACGTCCATCATGCTCGGGACGGTGATCTGGCTGGAGATCGCCACCAGACCCATCGTGTAGCCGTCGGGCGCCGCTGCGGCGAGCGTCGATGGGCCGAGGGCACCGGCCCCGCCGACCACGTTCTTGACGATCACCGGGGTGTTCAGACGCTTCTCGAGCCCCTGCGCGATCATGCGCGCGGTGAGGTCGGTGGACGCCCCCGGGGCGTTCGGGTTGATCAACGCAATCTCGCGGCTGGGCCACTTCGCCTGCCCGCTTGCCGGGGCTGCAAGCGCTGCGCCCGCCAGCGCTGCGCCGGCGCGAAGGATGCTTCTGCGTTCCATGTCCTCTCCTCCCGTCGTCGACGCCCGGATGGCGCGTCCGTTGCCCCATGGGCATTTCGGGAGGCTAGAACGCACCTACCCCGTCGGCAAGTTCGCGTTTCACCCTAGATCCGTGCCGGGGCGTTCCATTTCGGTGCGGAGCATCGTCACCGCGCCGCTGCACCGCCGCCCAGCCTCAGCCCAACCCCTGGCTGGTCAGGTACTCGTCGTAGGTGCCCTGCCAGTCGAACACCTTGCCGTCCTCGAGGATCCAGACGCGATTGGCCACCGCGTTGACGAACTGCCGGTCGTGCGAGACCACGAACAGGGTGCCGGTGTACTTCTCGAGGGCGAGCTGCAGCGACTCGATCGACTCCATGTCGAGGTGGTTGGTCGGCTCGTCCATCAGCAGCACGTTGTGCCTGCCGAGCATCAGGCGCCCGAAGCTCATCCGGTGCATCTCGCCGCCGGAGAGCACCTTCACAGGCTTGCGCACCTCATCACCGGAGAACAGCAGCCGGCCCAGCACGCCGCGTACCACCTGTTCGTCGTCGCCCGCCTGCGTGAAGCGGCCGATCCAGTCGGTGAGCGTCGCGTCGGACTCGAAGTCCGGGTGCACGTCCTGCGCCATCACGCCGAGGTCGGCGTTCTCGGCCCACTTCGCGGTGCCGGCCGACGGCGCGAGCCCGCCGCGTTCGGGGCCGATCAGCGTGCGCAGCAGCGTGGTCTTGCCCGCGCCGCTGTCGCCGACGATCGCGATCTTCTCGCCCGCCTGCACGATCAGCGACAGATCCCCGAACACCGCCGCGGGCGCGTCCGGGTAGCGGTGGCCCAGGCGCTCGACCTCGAGCGCGACGCGGTGCAGCGGCCGCGCGACCTCGAAGCGGATGTAGGGGTTCTGGCGCGACGACGGCTTCACCTCCACTGCCTCGGAGCGGATCTTGGCGATCATCTTCTGGCGCGAGGTGGCCTGCCGCGCCTTGGCCTTGTTGGCCGCGAAGCGCTGGACGAACTCCTGCAGCTCGGCGATGCGCTCCTTCGAGCGGGCGTTGGCCGCGGCGATCCGCGCGCGCGCCTCGGCAGCGGCGAACATGTACTCGTCGTAGCTGCCCGGGTAGATGCGCAGCTCGCCGTAGTCCAGGTCGGCCATGTGCGTGCACACCGCGTTCAGGAAGTGCCGGTCGTGCGAGATGATCACCATCGTCGAGTCGCGCTCCTCGAGCACGCCTTCCAGCCAGCGGATCGTGTTGATGTCGAGGTTGTTGGTGGGTTCGTCGAGCAGCAGCACGTCGGGGTCTGCGAACAGCGCCTGCGCAAGCAGCACCCGCAGCTTCCAGCCCGGGGCGATCTCGCGCATCGGCCCCTGGTGCTGCGCCGTCGGGATGCCCGCCCCCAGCAGCAGTTCGCCGGCGCGCGCCTCGGCGGTGTAGCCCCCGTACTCCGCGAAGCGCGCCTCGAGGTCGGCGGCGCGCATGTAGTCTTCCTCGGAGGCGTCCGGATCGGCGTAGATCGCGTCGCGCTCGTTCATCGCGGCCCACATCTCCTCGTGGCCCATCATCACCACGTCGAGCACCCGCTGGTCCTCGTAGGCGAACTGGTCCTGGCGCAGCTTGCCCAGGCGCTCGTTCGGGTCGAGGACCACCTGCCCCGCGGTCGGCTCGAGATCCCCGCCGAGGATGCGCATGAAGGTGGACTTGCCCGAGCCGTTGGCGCCGATCAGCCCGTAGCGGTTGCCCTCGCCGAAGCGCACGGACACGTTTTCGAACAGGGGCTTGGCCCCGAACTGCATGGTCAGACCGACGGTCGATAGCATGGTGTCACCAGGCCGGCCCGCGCGGGGCCGGCGAAATCAGGTTCATGAAGCGGCGCGCGCCGCAGCGCGTGCCGGGTGGGGTCGCGGCGACGGGGCATCGGCCCCGGCCCGCGACCAGGTTGCGGGTGCGCTCAGCCCACCCAGGCCCGGGCGTTGCGAAACATCCGCATCCAGGGCGTGTACTCGCCCAGCGAGGGCGCGCGCCAGCTCAGCTGCACCGAACGGAAGACCCGCTCCGGGTGCGGCATCATGATCGTGGCGCGGCCGTCCGCGGTGGTGAACGCAGTCAGGCCTTCGGTGGAACCGTTCGGGTTGGCCGGGTAGCTGCGCGCGACGCTGCCGTCGTTGTCGACGAAACGCATCGCGGCGATCGCGGCGGCCTGCCGGGCTTCGTCGTCGAAGCTGGCCCGACCTTCGCCGTGCGACACTACCACCGGCAGCCGGCTGCCGGCCATCCCCGTGAGGAAGATCGACGGCGAGTCGAGCACCTCGACCATCGTCAGGCGCGCCTCGAACTGCTCGGAGCGGTTGCGCAGGAAGCGCGGCCAGTGCTGCGCCCCGGGGATGATGTCGGCCAGCACCGACAGCATCTGGCAGCCGTTGCACACCCCCAGCGTGAAGCTGTCGGTGCGCTGGAAGAAGCGGGTGAAGTCTTCGGCCAGCCGTGCGTTGAAGAGGATCGAGCGCGCCCAGCCGGCGCCTGCGCCGAGCACGTCGCCGTAGGAGAAGCCCCCGCAGGCGACCAGTCCCTTGAAGTCGTCGAGCCGGTGGCGCCCCTCGAAGAGGTCGGTCATGTGGACGTCGTAGGCCTCGAAGCCGGCGCGATCGAAGGCCGCGGCCATCTCGACCTGCCCGTTGACGCCCTGCTCGCGCAGGATGGCGATCCTCGGGCGCGCCCCGGTGGCCACGAAGGGGGCGGAGATGTCCTCCTCGACATCGAAACTGGGCGCCACGCTCAGCCCGGGGTCGTCCGCAATCGCCAGGCGCTCGTACTCCTCGCGCGCGCACTCGGGGTCGTCGCGCAGCGCAGCGATGCGATGGCTGGTCTCGCTCCAGATCGCCTGCAGCACTGCCCGATCTTCCGCGTAGACGCACTTCGCGTCGCGGTAGACCTCGATGCGGTCACGCGCCTGCGGCTTGCCGACCACGTGCGAGCAACCCGACAGCCCGTGCTCGCGCAGCACGCCCATGACCAGGTCGCGCTCGCTGGCGCGCACCTGGATCACCGCGCCGAGTTCCTCGCTGAACAGCGCCTGCAGCGTGAGTTCCTCGCGCTGCACGGCGACCTGCTCGGGCCGGATCTTGTAGTCGCCCCAGTCGGCGCTGTGCGGGTCGATCGTGAGCAGATCGACGTTCAGCGCCACGCCGCAGCGGCCTGCGAAGGCCATCTCGCACACCGTCGCAAACAGGCCGCCGTCGGAGCGGTCGTGGTAGGCGAGCAGGCGTCCCTCGGCGTTGAGCCGCTGGATCGCCTCGAAGAAGCGCAGCAGCAGCGAAGCATCGGCGAGGTCCGGGGCCTCGTTGCCGATCTGCCCGGTGACCTGCGCCAGCGCGGAGCCGCCCAGGCGATGCCGGCCCTGTCCGAGGTCGATCAGGATCAGCGCCGAATCGACCTCGCGCTGCAGTTGCGGCGTGAGCGCGCGCCGCACGTCGGTGACTGGCGCCCAGGCAGTGGCGATCAGCGACAGCGGCGAACTCACCCGCTTCTCCACGTCGCCATCGCGCCAGACGGTGCGCATCGACAGGGAGTCCTTGCCCACCGGGATGCTGACGCCAAGCTCGATGCAAAGCGCAGTGGCCGCCTCGACCGCATCGAACAGGTCGGCATCCTCGGCGGGCTCGCCGCAGGCGGCCATCCAGTTGGCCGAGAGCTTCAGCCGGCCCAGGCCGTCGATCGGGGCGCTGGCGATGTTGGTCACCGCCTCGCCGATGGCCATCCGGGCCGATGCCGCGGCGTCGATCACGGCAAGCGGCGTGCGCTCGCCCATGGACAGCGCCTCGCCCGCATGGCCGAAGAAGTCGCGCAGCCCCACTGCGCAGTCGGCCACCGGAACCTGCCAGGGCCCCACGAACTGGTCGCGCGAGCACAGGCCGCCGACGCTGCGGTCGCCGATGGTGATCAGGAAGGACTTGCTCGCCACTGCAGGCAGGCGCAGCACGAAGCGGCAGGCCTGTGCGAGCGCGATGCCGACCGCCTCCACCGGCGGCAGGTCGCGGATCGCGCGCACGCCCTCGCGGTGCATGCGCGGCGGCTTGCCCAGCAGCACGTCGATCGGCATGTCCACCGGGCGCTCGCCGTCCGGGCCCTCGACGATCAGCTGATGATCTGCGCTGACCTCGCCCACCACCGCGTAGGGACAGCGCTCGCGCCGGCAGAACCCGTCGAAGACCTGCAGCGACTGCGGCGCGATCGCGAGCACGTAGCGCTCCTGCGCCTCGTTGCACCAGATCTCGGCCGGCGACAGCCCGCTTTCCTCCAGGGGGATCTTCGCGAGTTCGAAACGCGCCGCGCGGCCCGCGCCGTGGACGATCTCGGGGAAGGCGTTGGACAGTCCGCCCGCGCCCACGTCGTGGATCGAGAGGATCGGGTTGGCCTCGCCCGCGCCCCAGCAGCGGTCGAGGACTTCCTGCGCGCGCCGCTGGATCTCGGGGTTGCCGCGCTGCACCGAGTCGAAGTCGAGCGACTCGGTGTTGGCGCCCGCCCCCATGCTCGAGGCGGCCCCGCCGCCCAGGCCGATGCGCATTCCGGGCCCGCCGAGCTGGATCAGCAGCGTGCCGGGGGGCAGCCCGAGCTTGTCGCAGTGCGCCGCGTCGATTGCGCCCACGCCTCCGGCGATCATGATCGGCTTGTGGTAGCCGCGCACCGTCCCGGCGACGTTCTGCTGGTAGGTGCGGAAATAGCCGACCAGGTTCGGCCGGCCGAACTCGTTGTTGAAGGCGGCGCCGCCGATCGGGCCCTCGAGCATGATCTGCAGCGGCGTGGCGATTCGCTCGGGCACGCCGTAGGGGGCGGCCAGCGGGTCGCGCAGCGCCAGCGGTTCGGTGACGTCCTGGGCGATCTCCCAGGGCTGCTCGAAACCTGGGATGCGCAGGTCGGAGACCGTGAAGCCGGTGAGCCCGAACTTCGGCTTGGCCCCGCGGCCGGTGGCGCCCTCGTCGCGGATCTCGCCGCCGGCGCCGGTGGCTGCGCCCGGGAACGGAGAGATGGCAGTCGGGTGGTTGTGCGTCTCCACCTTGAGCAGGGCGTGCGTATGCTGCTCGACCGTCTCGTAGCGGCCGTTGGCGCCCTGCTGGCGCGGGAAGAAGCGGCGCGCCGGCCCGCCTTCGAGGATGGCGGAGTTGTCCGAGTAGGCGACGACCGTGCCCTTCGGATGCGCGGCGTGGGTTCTGCGCACCATGCCGAAGAGCGTCGCGTCGCGCGCTTCCCCGTCGATCGTCCAGCTGGCATTGAAGATCTTGTGCCGGCAGTGCTCGGAGTTGGCCTGCGCGAACATCATCAGCTCGACGTCGGTGGGGTCGCGGCCCTCCTCGCGGAAGGCGTCCAGCAGGTAGTCGACCTCGTCGTCGGAGAGCGCCAGCCCGAGCGAGACGTTCGCCTCCTCGAGCGCGGCGCGCCCCCGGGCGCCCACCGCGATGCGCTGCATCGGCCTGCCGGGCAGCGAGGCGAACATGGCTGCCGGGTCCGGTGCGGCGAGCAGCGCGGTCTCGGTCATGCGGTCGTGGAGCACGGCCGCCAGGCGCAGCAGCGTTGCCTCGTCGAGCGCGCGGCCTGCGCCGAGCAGGCTGCCGAGCAGGCCGGTGCGCAATCCGATCCGGAACTCGATTCCGCGCTCGATCCGCAGCAGCCCGGTGATCCCGCAGTTGTGCGCGATCTCGGTGGCCTTGCTCGCCCAGGGCGAGATCGTGCCCAGGCGCGGGATCACCCAGATCGACTGCCCCTGAGGGCCGCTCGGGCCCTGTGCCGGGACGTCGAGCAGCGCGGCAAGTCGGGCCTGCTCGTCGCCGGAGAGCTCACCCTGGGCGCAGAGCACGTGGAAGTGATGCGCCTGCACCGATGCGACGCGTTCGTCGATTGCCTGCAGGCGTTCGAGCAGGCGCTGGCGGCGGAAATCGGAAAGTGCCGGTTGGCCCGGCAGCGTGAGGTAGGCGGGCATCGGGGCTCGGAGGGGAGGCAGGCGCGGGCGGCGCGGGCAAACGCGGATTATACGGGGTCCACCCGTTTGCGCCCCGGGGAACCCGACCGGTCCCGAAGGCCGCAAGGGGCGCCGGCAGGCTGACCGTCGGGCGCGCCCCTGATCCTGCGCTCAGCCCTGCCGGGGCGCCCCGCGCACATCCGCCGAGGCGAGCGCGGTCATGTTGACCACCCGGCGCACCGTGCACGAGGGCTCGAGGATGTGCACCGCTTCGGCCGCGCCCAGCAGCATCGGCCCGACGGTGATGCCCTTGCCTCCGGTCATCTTCAGCACGTTGAACAGGATGTTCGCGGCGTCCAGGTTGGGCATCACCAGCAGGTTCGCTGCGCCCTTCATCCCGCCCTCCTCGAGCAGGAAGCGCTGGCGCACCTCGCCGGAGAGCGCCGCGTCGCCCTGCACTTCGCCCTCGCATTCGATGTCCGGCGCCGCGGCGGCGAAGAGCTCGCGCGCCCGGCGCATCTTGCGTGCCGATGCGCTGTCGCTCGACCCGAAGGTGGAGTGCGACATGAACGCGACCCGTGGCGGCAGGCCGAAGCGGCGCACCTCGGCCGCCGCCAGCAGCGCGATCTCGGCGAGCTGCTCGGCGCTCGGGTCCTCGTTGACGAAGGTGTCGGCGATGAACAGCGTGTGCTCGGGCAGCATCAGCGCGTTGACGGTCGCGAAGGCACGTGCGCCCGGCGCAAGCCCGATCACGTCGGCCACGCGCTGCAGGTGGTTGTCGAACTGCCCGACCAGCCCGCAGAGCATCGCGTCGGCGTCGCCGCGGCGAACCATCATCGCGGCGATCGTGGTGAGCGAGCGGCGCATCGTCGCCTTGGCAAGCTCGGGCGACACGCCCCGGCGACCCATCATCCGGTGGTAGTCCAGCCAGTAGTCGCGAAAGCGTGCGTCGTTCTCCGGGTCGATCTGCTCGAAGTCGCGCCCGGGCTCGATGCGCAGGCCCGAGCGCGCGATCCGCGAAGCGATCACTTCGGGGCGTCCGATCAGGATCGGCCGGGCCAGCCCTTCGTCGACCACGATCTGCGTGGCGCGCAGCACGCGTTCGTCCTCGCCTTCGGCGTAGACCACGCGCCGGGGCCGCGCGCGCGCCGCCTCGAACACCGGGCGCATCATCATTCCGGTGTGCGTGACGAAGCGGGCCAGCGAGGCACGGTAGGCAGCCAGGTCGGCGATCGGCCGTTCGGCAACGCCCGAGCTCATCGCGGCCTCGGCCACCGCGGGCGCGATCCGCATGATCAGCCGGGAGTCGAAGGGCTTCGGGATCAGGTAGTCGGGCCCGAATCTCAACTCCTGCCCTGCGTAGGCGGCAGCGACTTCGTCGCTGACCTCCGCCTTGGCCAGCGCGGCGATCTCGCGCACGCAGGCCAGCTTCATCTCCTCGGTGATCGTGGTGGCGCCGCTGTCGAGCGCCCCGCGGAAGATGTAGGGGAAGCACAGGACGTTGTTGACCTGGTTCGGGTAGTCGGAGCGTCCGGTGGCCACGATGCAGTCGGGGCGCACCGCATGCGCGAGCTCGGGGCGGATCTCCGGCTCCGGATTGGCCAGCGCCAGCACGATCGGCCGCTCGGCCATGGTCGCGACCATCTCGCCGCTGAGCACCCCTGCCGCGGAGCACCCGAGGAAGACGTCCGCGCCGCGCACCGCGTCGGCCAGCGTGCGCGCGTCGGTGCGTCGGGCGTAGCGGGCCTTGGACTCGTCGAGCCGACCCTCGCGGCCCTCGTGGATCACACCGCGCGAATCGCACACGAGGATCTTCTGCGGGTCGGCGCCCAGCGCAACCATCAGGTCCAGGCAGGCGATCGCGGCCGCCCCCGCGCCGGAGACCGCGATGCGCACCTCGCCGATGCGCTTGCCCACGAGCTCGAGCCCGTTGACCAGGGCCGCCGAGGAGATGATCGCCGTGCCGTGCTGGTCGTCGTGGAAGACCGGGATCTTCAGCCGCTCGCGCAGCTTGCGCTCGACGTAGAAGCACTCGGGCGCCTTGATGTCCTCGAGGTTCACCCCGCCCAGGGTGGGCTCGAGCGCAGCGACGATCTCCACCAGGCGGTCCGGGTCGGTCTCGGCGAGCTCGAGGTCGAAGACGTCGATCCCGGCGAACTTCTTGAACAGGCAGCCCTTGCCCTCCATCACCGGCTTGCCCGCCAGCGGACCGATGTCGCCCAGGCCCAGCACCGCGGTGCCGTTGGTCACCACGCCGACCAGGTTGGCGCGCGAGGTGTAGTCGGCGGCCAGCGCGGGATTCTCGTGGATCGCGGTGCAGGCGTAGGCCACGCCGGGCGAGTAGGCCAGGGAGAGGTCGCGCTGGTTCGCGAGCGGCTTGGTCGGCGCGATCGAGATCTTCCCCCGCGTAGGGCTGCGGTGGTATTCGAGCGCGGCCTCGCGCAGGGCTTCTTCGGCGGGGGTCAAGGGGTCGGACATCGGCGGCTCCGGGCTGGGTGGCACGCAATTCTCGCACCACCGCGGGCGGGATTCGCAGCCGGTTCGCGCGCCCCCCTTCAGGGGGCGCCGAAGCCTCCGCCGCCCGGCGTCTCGATCACGAAGACGTCGCCCGCCTGCAACTGCGCCCGGTCGGCGTGGGCCAGGCGCTCGATGCGGCCGTCGACCCGCTGGACCCAGTCGCGCCCCGGGGCCCCGGGGGCGCCGCCGCGCGCGCCGAATGCCGGGTGGATGCGGCCGTTGGCCAGGATCGAGGCAGTCATCGGCTCGAGGAAGCGGATGCGCCGCAC
>CAUJHG010000046.1 GCA_963204785.1 Pseudomonadota bacterium
GGGCACCGTCACCGATCTGAACGACGCCTACCTTGGCGAGGAGCTGTACCACAAGCGGCTGGCCAAGCGCAGCGAGGACTTCCTCGCGCAGGAGGTCAAGCCGCTGCTGGCGCAGATGCGGGCCGCGGGCGTCGGCATGGCTGAGCTGGAGCGCTACCTGCATGCGCGCCATGCCCCGGAGGCCAACGCTGCCATGGCCGAGCGCAACCCGACCCAGGCGATGATCGATGTCCGCCAGCAGCAGTTGGCAGCCGACGTACGCCAGCTCGAGCTGGATCTGCAGCGCGCGCAATCGCGTGGCACCGCAACCAAGGCGATCCTGGAGGCGCTCGAGGCGGCGCGTGCCGATCAGCGGCAGTGGGGCCGTGCGCAGGCGTTCCGCGGCACCGAAGACGAGCGGCTGGCTCTGTCCGGCATGTCCGATGAGCAGGCCCAGGCGATCATGGATGCGATCCCAGCGGGCCGGCGTCAGCACTTCGAGGCCTTGGCCGCGCGGGTCGATGCGATCAACTCCAAGACGCTGGACACCTTGCAGCGCTACGGGTTGGCCGATCGCGCCACCCTGGACGCGTGGCGCTCGGCCTACCAGCACTATGTGCCGCTGCACCGCGACGAGGCACATGCCGGCAGCGCGAGCCATCCGATCGGACAGGGCTTCAGCGTCAAAGGGGACGCTGCCAAGCGGCGCACCGGCAGCACGGCCGAGGTCACGAACATCCTCGGGCACATCGTCATGCAGCGCGAGGCTGCGCTGACCCGAGGCGAGAAGAACGCCGTGGCCAAGCGACTGTACCTGCTGGCCAGCCAGAACCCGGATCGCAACCTCTGGTCGCTGGAGGCCCCCAAGCGCAGCTACGTCGACAACGAAACCGGCCTGGTCGTGCGAGGCGTCGACCCGCTCTACAAGAGCAAGCCCAACGTGCTCATGCTCAAGCTCGCGGGCAAGGACGTGGCAATCGTGTTCAACGAGCGCAACGCGCAGGCCATGCGGGTTGCCGAGGCGCTGAAGAACCTGGATGTGGGTGACCTGCACGTGGTGCTGGGCCTGACGTCCAAGGCCACCCGCTGGTTCTCCAGCGTGAACACGCAGTACAACCCGGTGTTCGGCGTGATCAACTTCATCCGCGATGTGCAAGCGGGCCTGCTGAACCTGTCGACCACGCCGCTGGCGGGCAAGCAGAGGGAGGTTGGCCGGGACACGGTGGCGGCGATGCGAGCCATCTACAGGGACGTGCGCGGCAAGGCCCCGAAGAACACCGAGTGGACGCGGCTGTGGCAGCAGATGCAAGACGACGGCGGCACCACGGGATACCGTGATCTCTTCGTGGACGCCGAAGATCGCGCCAGGAAACTGCAGAAGGAGCTTGCGTCCCTGGATCGTGGCCAGGTCAGTGAAAAGGCGCACGCCATCGTGGACTGGCTGTCGGACTACAACGAGACGATGGAGAATGCCGTGCGTCTGGCGGCCTGCAAGCAGGCCCTGGACGCCGGCATGAGCCGCCCGCGGGCGGCAAGCCTGGCCAAGAACCTGACCGTGAACTTCAACCGCAAGGGTCGGCAGACCCGCGAGCTGGGCGCGCTCTACGCCTTCTTCAATGCGGCAGTGCAGGGCAACGCCCGTGTGTTCCAGGCGCTGCGTGGACCGGCTGGCCGCAAGATCATGCTGGGTGGCGTGATGGTCGGCGTCGTCAACACGCTGCTGGGCATGCTCGTCATGGGCGGCGGGGACGATGGGGACGACAACTGGGAGAAGATCCCCGAGTTCATCAAGGAGCGCAGCATCATCGTGCCGCTGGGCCGTGAGGACTATGCGACGATCCCGATGCCGCTGGGCTTTCACGTGCTCCCCAACATTGGCCGACTGGCGGTGGAGTTCGCGCTGGGCGGCCCGGAGAAGGGCGCGGGCCGCCAGATCGGCGCGCTACTGCTCACCCTGGTGGACGCGTTCGACCCCCTGGGGGGTAGTGGGGATCTCGCGCAGCAGGTCGCGCCCAGCGTACTCGACCCGGTCGTTGCGCTGATGCAGAACAAGGACTGGACGGGTCGACAGATCTACCGGGAGGACAGGAACTCACTGGATCCAACCCCCGGACATCAGCGCGCGAAGGATTCTGCCTCCACGCCAAGCGTGATCATCTCCAAGGGCCTGAACTGGCTGACCGGCGGCACGGACTACCGTCCAGGCCTGCTGAGCTGGACGCCGGATCAGCTCGATTACGTGTTCGGCCAGTTGACCGGTGGGCTGGGCCGCGAAGTGCTCAGGGCCAGCGCCGCGGTTGCGGCACCCTTCACGGGCGACGAGTTGCCGGCGCACAAGGTGCCGCTGCTGAGCAGGGTCTACGGCAACACCCGCGGACCGTCTGGCCAATCCGAGCGCTACTACGAGAACATCCGCGAGCTCAACGAGATCGAGAACGAGCTGCAGGGCCGGGCCAAGGCGGGCCAGGATGTGCAGGCCGTCCTGCGCAGCGAACCGCTCGCGCAGATCCTGGGGGCCGGCAAGGCCGCCGACAAGCAGATCAAGGCCTTGCGGGACCTGCGCCGCGAGGTCGCGCGGGAGGCGGCACCTGGCTACCAGGCTCAGGTGCGGCAGATCAACGAGCAGATCGGCGGGGTGATGGGCGCGTTGAACAAGGAAGTGCGACGGGTCCAGAGAGAGGCTGCCCGGTAGCGCCCCGGCTTGCGCGCCGGTCCGAAACCCGGTTAGTATCCGCCGCTTAGCGGATGCGGATTCGTCTCCAAGTCGAGAATCCTGCCCCCGCAACCAGGATTTCCAGCAGTTCAGCCCGTTTCGCGCGCTTCGCCGGCTTGCCGCGTTTCGCGCAGGGCAGACACGAAGCGCCTGGGCCGGCGTGCTTGCGCGGCCAGTCGCGCTTTCCGTCTCCTTCGCGGGCCTGTGTTCCAGGCGTGCGAGCTTTCCCGCCGAAGCATATGGTCACGATCCCGACCAGCGTCGGCCCGGAAATCTGCGCAGGGTCTGCACGGCAAAATCCGACCTCCCCGCCGGGGATCGTTCGAAATCGACTTCAGGGTCCACCCACAGGTCTCGCGCACGCGGATGATTACCGCGCAGGCAAGCATGGTCATCGAGGCGGCGTTGCTGTCGGCCTCCGAGCCGCTGTCGCTCGGCGAACTGCGTCGCCTGTTCGACGACGAGATCGACGCTGACGAGGTGCGCGCGGCGCTCGCCAGCCTGCAGGCGCACTGGAGCGATCGCGGCGTCCGGCTCGTGGAACTGGCCGGCGGGTGGCGATTCCAGACCGCTCCCGAACTGGCCCCATTCATTGCACGCCTGCATCCGGAGAAGCCTCCCCGGTACTCCAGGGCCGTGCTCGAGACGCTTGCGATCGTCGCGTATCGCCAGCCGGTGACCCGCGGCGACATCGAGGAGATCCGTGGCGTGACCGTCTCCTCGCAGGTGGTGAGGACGCTCGAGGAGCGCGGCTGGATCGAGGTCATCGGGCATCGCGACGTCATCGGTCGTCCCGAACTGCTCGCCACCACGCGTCAATTCCTGGATGACCTCGGACTGCGCTCGCTCGACGAACTCCCGGCGCTCGCCGATCCGGGTTCGGTGACGCCGGATGCTCTCGGTGTCGTCGAGGCAGGCGGCAGGCTGCTCCTCGAGGGCACGCAACCGGACCTGCTCGGCTCTGCGCCGGCGGTTCCGGGCACACCGCCGGACCTGCCGGACATTGCGCCCCCCGAAGACGAACGGGCACCGACGACTGCCGGCGACCCACCGGTCGAGCCGATGTCGCTGCGCTGCAACACCGAAGAAGTGAAAGAAGGAAACACCCCTTGAACGACGAAACCCGTTCACCGGCTCCGGCCCAGGCGGCCGAGGCAGAGACTTCGTCGGCCCGGCATGCCGCCCCCGACGACGGCAGCCAGCCCGACGCCCGCCAGCCTCGTTCCGCAGGCCCGCGCAGGCGAGGGCCTCGTGCCAATGCACGCCGGCGCGGCAAGCCCGGGCAGGGGCGTTCGGATCAGGCGGAGCAAGCGGACCAGCCAGAGCGGCCGGGCGCGGACGCAGCGCCCCGGGCGACCCAGGAGGGCAGGCGGCGCACGGGCGACGGTGGGCCGGACGGTGAGGGAGGATCGACCGGGCAGCGCGACGCGCCGGCCGGTCGCGGGCGCCGGCGCCGTTCCTCGCGATCGACCGAGGCCGAGCCGATCCCGGTCTACGCCGAGGATGCGGTGATCGGGCTGGGCGCCGGGCGCGCTTCGGGCAAGGGCGCCAGAACCCAGGACGACGAGTCGCTGCCCAAGCTGCACAAGGTGCTGGCCGACGTCGGCCTGGGGTCGCGTCGCGACATGGAGGAGTACATCGTCGCTGGCAGGGTGTCGGTCAACGGACAGCCTGCGCACGTCGGCCAGCGAATCGGTCCCAACGACCAGATCCGGGTCAACGGGCGGCTGCTGGTGCGCAAGCCCGACCGGCAGGCGCCGCGCGTGCTGCTCTACCACAAGCCCGCCGGCGAGATCACCAGCCGGGACGACCCTGGTCAGCGGGCCACGGTCTTCGAGCGCCTGCCGCGGCTCAAGGGCGCACGCTGGGTCTCGGTCGGCCGGCTCGACTTCAACACCGAGGGGCTGCTGGTGTTCACCACCTCCGGCGATCTCGCCAACCGGCTGATGCACCCGCGCTACGGCTGGGAGCGCGAGTATGCGGTGCGCGTGCTCGGCCGGATCGAGGAGGAGGCGCGCGAGAAGCTGCTCGCGGGAATCCCGCTCGAGGACGGGCCTGCGGCGCTGCTGCGGCTCGAGGACGTCGGCGGAGAGGGGGCGAACCACTGGTATCGGGTGGTGCTTGCCGAGGGGCGCAACCGCGAAGTGCGCAGGATGATGGAGGCGGTGGGCCTCACGGTCAGCCGGCTGGTGCGGATCCGCTTCGGTCCGGTCGCGCTGCCGCGCGACCTGCCGCGCGGCCGCTGGGTCGAGCTCGGCGAGGCAGAGGTCGCCACGCTGCTGCAGGCTTCCAGGAACGGGCCTTCCGGGCTGCGTCCGGCCGAGCCGCCTGCAGGGACTGCGGACGGCGGCCTCGATGCGGATCGGGATGCTGCCGATCCTGACGGCTACCGGGATCCGGACTTCGACGACGATTTCGAGTCCGAGGACGACACGCAGGCGGCGATGCTCGGGCCTGCGCCGCGCGAGCCGGAGGACGAGTTCGATCCGATGCTCGACGACGACTGGCAGCCCAAGTCGGCCAACGCGCACCTGGAAGGGATCACGCGACTGGTGCGCAAGGGCGAACCAGGTGCGGCCAGGCCGACGGGTCGCGGCGGTGGGCGCGGCGGCCGTGGCGCGAGCGGGTTCGCGCTGCTGCCGCCGGTGGCGGGCAGCGCACGCGGGTACGGCGCACCCGGTGGTGCGCCAGGCCGCCCCGGAGGCAAGCGCCCGGGGGGCGCGCGACAGGCAGCCGGCAACCGGGGTGGCGGTCCCGGCGCCGGGCGCGGGCAAGGCCATGGCACAGGCAAGCCCCAGGGGCAGGGTGCGGGCAAGCCGCAGGGCGGCCAGCGCGGGCGGGGACGCAAGCGCTCGCCAAATGGCTGATCTCGCGCTATAATTTTCGGTTCCAAGCGCCCGTTCAGCGGATTACTGCCGGGCGTGCTCAAGAAAATGGGCTGGCACAGCCCATTTTTCATTTGTGCGCGCCCCGGCTCCCTGCGGGCCTGTATCTCGAGAAGGGCGCCGTCCGTTTGGAAGCACTGCAGGAAATCGTCGAACGAACCATCGCCGCGATGGGTTACGAGCTGGTCGAGCTCGAGCTTGCGGCGCGCGGGCTGCTGCGCGTGTTCATCGACGCTCCCGCGGGCATCCGCATGGAGGACTGCGAGAAGGTCAGCCACCAGCTCTCGCACGTGCTCACCGTCGAGGACGTCGACTACGAGCGCCTCGAAGTGTCTTCGCCCGGACTGGACCGGCCCCTGAAGAAGGCCGCCGACTTCGTCCGCTTCGCGGGCGAGGAGGTCACGGTGAGGCTCAAGCGGCCCCTGGAGGGGCGTCGGAATTTCGAGGGAGTGCTCACCGTCGAGACCGACGGGCGCTTCGGGCTCGAGCTGATCGACGAAGCCGCGCGCATCGGCGTTCCCGGCAAGGGGCAGGCGGCACGCAGGGTGCCCAGGACTGCGCCCGCGAAGCCCGTCCCGGCGCAGGGGGCCGGCCCCGGGGCGACGAGGAAACTCGTGTTCGCGCTCGACGAGATCGATCGTGCGCGACTCGTACCGAAAGTGAAGTTCTAGGAGAACTGGCGATGAGCCGTGACGTCTTCGATCTGGTCGAAGCGCTTGCGCGGGAGAAGAACGTACCCCGCGAAGTGGTGTTCCAGGCGCTCGAGAGCGCCCTTGCCTCGGCGACCAAGAAACTCTTCAAGGAAGAGGTCGACGCCCGTGTGTCGATCGACCGCTCCACCGGCGACTACGAAGCCTACCGTCGCTGGCAGGTCGTCCCCGAC
Source organism: Pseudomonadota bacterium (assembly GCA_963204785.1). Classification (GTDB taxonomy): domain Bacteria; phylum Pseudomonadota; class Gammaproteobacteria; order Burkholderiales; family Burkholderiaceae_E; genus Quisquiliibacterium. The sequence goes on from CAUJHG010000046.1 coordinate 6,461, forward strand.
GGCGAGCTCGAGGACCACGACCTGCAGATCATCCTGTCGGAGGCGCAGAAGCAGATCTCCGACATCCAGGTCGGCGACTACATCGAGGAGGAGCTCGAGGCGATCGAGCTCGGGCGCATCGGCGCGCAGGCCGCCAAGCAGGTGATCCTCCAGCGCATCCGCGACGCCGAGCGTGAGCAGATCATCACCGATTTCCTGCAGCGCGGTGAGTCGATCATGTCGGGCACCATCAAGCGGCTGGATCGCGAGGGCGTCATCGTCGAGTCCGGCAAGGTCGAGGCCCGGCTGCCGCGCGACCAGATGATCCCCAAGGAGAACCTGCGCCTGGGCGACCGCGTGCGCGCCTACGTGCTGCGCGTGAACCGCGAGGGTCGCGGCCCGCAGCTGATCCTCTCGCGCACCTCGCCCGAGTTCATCAAGCACCTGTTCGCGATGGAGGTTCCCGAGATCGAGCAGGGCCTGCTCGAGATCAAGGCCGCCGCCCGCGACCCTGGCGTGCGCGCGAAGATCGCCGTCTACACCCAGGACCGCCGCATCGACCCGATCGGCACCTGCGTGGGCGTGCGAGGCTCGCGGGTGCAGGCGGTCACGGGCGAACTCGGCGGCGAGCGCGTGGACATCGTGCTCTGGTCCGAGGACCCGGCGCAGTTCGTGATCGGCGCGCTGGCGCCGGCGAACGTCTCCTCGATCGTCGTCGACGAGGACAAGCACAGCATGGACGTCGTGGTCGACGAGGACAACCTCGCGCTGGCCATCGGCACCGGCGGGCGCAACGTGCGCCTGGCCTCCGAACTCACCGGCTGGCAGATCAACATCATGTCGGCCGAGGAATCGCAGCACAAGGCCGAGGGCGAGCGCTCCGCGATCCGCGAGGTCTTCATGAGCCGGCTGGACGTCGACCAGGAGGTTGCCGACATCCTGATCGACGAGGGCTTCACCAGCGTCGAGGAGGTCGCCTACGTCCCGATCAACGAGATGCTCGAGATCGAGGCCTTCGACGAGGACACGGTCAACGAACTGCGCACGCGCGCGCGCAACGTGCTGCTGACCGAGGCGATCGCCACCGAGGAGAAGATCGGCGGCACTGCCGAGGATCTGCTCACGCTCGAGGGCATGGACCGGGCACTCGCGGCGAAGCTGGCCGATGCCGACGTGCACACGCGCGACGGGCTGGCCGAACTGGCGGTCGACGAGCTGGTCGAGGCCACCGGAATCGACGAGGAGCGCGCGAGGACGCTGATCCTGAAGGCCCGCGAGCACTGGTTCACCGCCGGCGAGTCGGCTTGACTGGGATTGCGGCGAGAGGGCGAGCGGAAGGATGACGATGTCTATGAACGTTGAGAAGTTTGCGGCCGAACTGAAGATGCCGACCGAGGCCCTGCTCGAGCAGCTGCGCGGTGCAGGCGTGAACAAGTCCTCGCCCGACGATCCGCTGACGGAGGCCGACAAGGAGCAGCTTCTCGCAGCCCTGCGTCGCGCCCACGGGGCCGACGATGCCTCCAAGAAGAAGATCACGCTGACGCGCAAGCAGACCTCCGAGATCAAGCAGGCCGACGGCACGGGCAAGGCGCGCACGATCCAGGTCGAGGTGCGCAAGAAGCGCGTGTTCGTCAAACGCGAGCACGGCGAGGTGGCTGCAGAGGTGCCCGCGCCGGCTCCGGCGGCCGAACCGGTCCTGTCGGCAGTCGAGCTCGAGCAGCAGCGCCTGCGCCAGGAGGAGGAGCAGCGCCAGCGCGAGCTCCTCGAACGCCAGGCCGCCGAACTGCGCGAGAAGCAGGAGCGCCTCGAGCTCGAACGGCAGCGCGAGGCCGAAGCTGCCGCCGCGGCCGCGCGCCGCGAAGAGGAGGCTCGTCGCGAACGCGAGAAGGCCGAGGCGATGAAGGCTGCCGACCAGGCCGCCGAGCGCGCGCGCGCCGACCCGGAGGCTGCGGCAGCCTCGGAGGCGGCGCGCACGGCGCAGCAGGAAGCCGCGGCACAGGCGGCCGCGCGCCGCGCGGTCGAGGCCGAGGTGGCCGAGATCAACCGCCTGATGAGCATGCAGCGCCGCCCGCAGCCCAAGCCCGCGGAGGCGCCGCCGCCCGCGCCTGCGGCCGCGAAGCCGGCGGCCGCACAGCCTGCTGCGGCAAAGCCTGCCGCCACGGGCACGCTGCACCGTCCCGCCACCGCGAAGCCCGGCGCCCCGGCGCCCGCGGAGAGCAAGGACAAGAAGCACGTCAAGTCCGAGAAGCTGTCCT
>CAUJHG010000047.1 GCA_963204785.1 Pseudomonadota bacterium
CTCGCGCAACTTCAAGAGCCTGACCTTTTCAATTTTTGGAGTGTTTGAAATGAGCGGAAAGAACCAATGGGTCGTACCCGTCAACGGCGGTGATCAGTGGGGCGTGCGCGGTGAAGGCAACGGTCGTCTTACCTCCGTCCACGGTACGCAACAACAGGCGATTGACCGTGCGCGGGACATCGCCATCAACCAGCAGAGCGAGATGTTCATCCAAGGTCGTGACGGCCAGATCCGTGAGCGCAACAGCTACGGTCATGATCCGTTCCCGCCCAAGGGCTGACGTTGCGGCTGGCCTCGCGGGTTTGCACGGGCAATGTGGAGCAGCAAACCCGCGAGGCAACCGTTCCCATCGGCACATGCACAATCCATTGACGAAGAACGCCGCCTGCGTGTGCCACGGCGAAGAAGTTGGCGCAGGTTTCGAGAGAAGATAGGGCAGAACAGGGGCGAACTGGGCGAGTCATGCCGCCCACGCCCGACACGGTTGGCACACGCAGAATGGCCCGGAAGCCCGCGCAGTGTGCGGAACCCGCAAAGGAAAACGCCCAACCGAGAACGGTTGGGCGTCGAATGGTGGTGGAGCGGAGGAGGATCGAACTCCCGACCTTCGCATTGCGAACGCGACGCTCTCCCAGCTGAGCTACCGCCCCAACAAGGGCGCGACTATAGCAGATTTCTCCAGTCCCGCGCCAGTCGTGCTCAATCGTCTTTTCGCATCAGCCGCTCGAGCAGCTTGCGGTCCACGGTCGGGGCGAAGAGCTCGATGAAGCTGAGCGCGAAGCCGCGCAGGAAGGCGTCGCGGCGCACCGCGAGCTTCGTGTGGTTGGCGCCGAACAGGTGTCCCACCGGGCGCACGCTCAGGCTGCGGTCGCGGCCCGCGTCGTAGGCCAGATCGGCCATGATGCCCACGCCCAGCCCGAGGGCGACGTAGGTCTTGATGACGTCGGAGTCGATCGCGGCGAGCACCACGTCGGGCTCCAGGCCGGCATCGGCGAAGGCCTTGTCGATGCGGCGGCGGCCGGTGAACTCGTGCACGTAGGTGATGATCGGGTGGCGCACCAGCGTCTGCAGGGTCAGCGGCTTGTCGAGCAGCGGGTGCCGGTTCGGGACCACGACCACGTGCTCCCACTCGAACGCCGGGATGACCAGCAGTTCGGTCTGCTGCTCCGGCACCTCGGTGGCGATCGCGAAGTCCACCTCGCGTCCCAGCAGCGACTGGGTGATCTGGCGCGGGTTGCCCTGCACCAGCGTCAGCCGCACCGCGGGGTAGCGCTTGCGGAACTCGCGGATCACCGAGGGCAGCACGTAGCGCGCCTGCGTGTGGGTGGTGGCGATGCGCAGCTCGCCGGAGTCGCGAGCGCGGAAGTCGGCGGTGACCCGTTCGATGCCCTGCACCTCCGCGAGCACCCGCTGGGCGCGCGCGAGGATCGCCTTGCCGGGCTCGGTGAGGCCGAGCATGCGCTTGCCGTGGCGCACGAAGATGTCGACGCCGAGCTCGGCCTCGAGCTCGAGGATTCCGCGCGACAGCGCCGGCTGCGAGGTCCCGATCGCCTGGGCCGCGTGGGTGATGTTGAAGTTGTGCCGCGCCGTCTCGTGCACGAAGCGCAGTTGCTGCAGGTTCATCGGTGGCAGGCGCGCTCGGGGAAGTAGCGGTCGCAAAAATAGCACGGGCCCCGCGGCAGCCAGGTGGGCACCGCGTACCAGCGCTGGCGGATCTCCTCGAGCACGCGGTCGCGGTAGGGCTCGTAGCGGAAGCCGTAGCCTTCGACGAAGTGGAAGGTGGCGCCCAGCACCTTCTCCTGGCGATAGACCACGCGCTCGAAGAAGGGATCGTATTCCTGCCGGATCGGCGCCTCCTTGCTCACCACGAGGAGGTCGCGGCCGGCGAGCGCGCGGAAGTCGGTGAGGATGTCGTCGTGACGCGCGTGGCTCGAGCCGGCGCCGAAGACGGGGACGTGGCGACCAAGGTTGAAACCGAGGGTGACCGCGGGCGAGTAGCCGCGCGCGGTGACGACGAAGCGGTCGAGCAGCGGCTCGATGCGCGCGTTCAGCGCCTGGGGCCGCAGCGTCATCACGATGCCCGGGTAGCGCCTGGAGCCCTCGAACCACTCGATGGGCGCCGCGGCCAGCACGGCGATCGCCAGCCAGTGCAGCGCGGCGAAGGCGGCAGCGAAGCGCAGCGCGCCCCTCATCGCGCCACCCCGCCCCGCCCCGCCGGCGCCCAGCGCGAAGAGCATCACCGCGGGCATCACGAAGCTCGCCAGCCAGTGCAGGCCGATGGTCTTGACCGCAGACATCAGCGCGAAGAGCAGCAAGGGCAGGCCCGCGAGCCAGGCCAGCGCAATGCGCTCGGGAGTCACCAGCCAGCCGCGCCCGCGGCGCGCCAGCGCCCAGGCCACAGGCGGCGTGAGCACGTAGACCACCGAGACCAGGTACACCAGCGGCGTGCCCAGCGACCACCCGGCGTTGTCGTGCCGGTTGACCAGGTTGAACATCAGGTTGGGCCAGCAGTTCTGCGCGTTCCAGGCGATCTGCAGCAGCGCGGCGGGCAGGCTGGCCAGGACGATCAGCGCGAGCCCCTTCAGCCCTTGTCCGCCGGGGCGCGTCACCGCGTGCGCGAAGATCGCCAGCGCGAGCAGCCCGGCGAAGTACTTGGAGAGCAGCGCCCCGCCCAGCAGCGCCCCGGTCAGCAGGTAGGCCGCGGCGCGCCCGGTGCGCAGCGCGCGCAGGTAGGCGGCCACGGTGGCCGCGCAGAACAGCATCAGCGGCACGTCGGTGGTGATCGCGACGTTCCAGGCGTTCAGCGGAACCAGCAGCACCAGCGTGGCGGCGTTCCAGGCGAGCGCCGCCCCGTGGCGCGCGAGCGTCGCGGCCACCAGCCACCCGATCAGCGGCGGCGCCAGCAGCGCGGGCAGGCGCAGCACGAAGGGGTGGTCGGACACCGCCGACAGCGCCGCGAGCCACCAGCCCACCATCGGCGGGTGGTCGTAGAAGCCCCAGTCGGGCTTCCTGCCCCAGGTGTGGAAGTAGGCCTCGTCGCCGGTGATCGGCAGCCAGGCGGCCAGCACGCCGCGCAGCACCAGGCTGACGGCGGCCACCGCGAGGAATCGTCGGAATTCGGGAGTGCGGGTCATCGGGGGAGGGTCGGAGCGCGCCAGGCGGGGAGCATATAAAGAAAAGGCGCACGTCGCCGTGCGCCCGAAAACGGCAGCATTGCTGCCTCTCCTCCTCCTCGATCCTTCGCGCGCGCCGTGACGGTGCACGGTCCGCGAAACGAAACGATCCTAGCCAATCGGGCGGCACGCGTCCACGGTTTGCGTCTACTGGACATCCCTGATTGCGATGCCGGAGAACCCCGGGAAGCGGGGACGCACAGCGACTTCGGCAAGGTCTGCATCGCCGCTCAGCGTGCCCGGTCGACCCAGGCGAGCATTCCCATCGCCATCACCAGCGCGATCGCACTGGGCACGCCCGCGGCCAGCCAGGCAGGCCAGGTGTTGAGCAGGCCGAGGTGGGAGAACAGACCGTTGAGAAAGTGGAAGGCCACGCCGAGCATGATGCCCGCGAAGACCTTGTAGCCGATCCCGCCGGCGCGCGACTGCAGATAGGCGAAGGGCAGCGCCAGCGCCATCATCACGATCACCGCGACCGGATAGAAGACCTTCTTCCACAGCGCGATCTCGTAGCGGTCGGCGCGCTGCTGGTTCTCGCGCAGGTGCTGCACGTAGCGGAACAGCGACCACGCCGACATCCGCTCGGGCACCAGCGTGAGCACGCCGAGGATCTCGGGAGTGAGCTCGGAGCTCCAGTCGTGCTCGGCCAGTTGCGTGCGATGGGCGGCCAGCGCGACGGTGCTGTCGGCAACGCGCATCGGCTCGAAGACGGTGCGCTGCACCGAGCGCATCCGCCAGGCCGACGGCGGGCGAAAGCTCGCGCTGTCGGCATTCAGGATTTCCACCAGCCGGAACTCCGGGTCGAATTCGTATACGCGCACTGCGCGCATCGAGGTGTCCGGCATGACCTCGGCGGCGTTGACGAAGCGCAGCCGCTTCACGGTGCCCTGGGCGTCCTTCAGCGTGTCCTTGATCCACACGCCGGAGCGGAACTGGGCGCCAATGGTTCCGCCCATCGCGCCCAGCCGGATCTGCTGGGCCAGGCGCTCGGCCGGCGGGGTGAGCAGTTCGCCGAAGAGCACGGTGGCCAGCGCGATCAGCGCGCCCACCGAGGTGATCGAGACCAGCGCCCGGCGACGCGACAGCCCCGCGGCGCGCATCGCGGTGTACTCGGAGTGCGACGCGAACTGCGCGAGTGCGAAGATGGTGCCGATCAGCGCCGCGATCGGCATCAGCTCGTAGACGTGGCCCGGGACGTTCAGCGTGACGAAGGCCAGCGCATGCTGCACGCGATAGCCGCCGCGGCCGATGTCGTCGAGCTCGTTGACGAAGTCGAAGAAGGTGAACAGCGCGAGAAAGGCCGCAAGCACGAAGACGATCGCGCCGACGATCTCGCGGGCGAGGTAGCGGCCGATCAGCGTCATGCCGCCCTCCTGCGCAGCGACCAGCGGCGACGCGGCAGGCGCAGCCGCCGCCAGAACAGCCAGCCGGCGATCGCCAGCAGCACTGCGTGGGTGATCCAGACCGCCACGGTGAAGTCCGCCCGGCCCTGCGAGACCCAGGCCTGGCTCAGCGACAGCAGGTTGCTGTAGGTGACGTAGATCAGCAGCGCGACGATCAGGTTCACCGAACGGCCCGCGCGCGGGTTGAACGAGGACAGCGGGATCGCCAGCAGCGCCAGCACGACCGCGGACACGGGCAGGCCGATGCGCCAGAGCAGTTCGCCCAGGTCGCGCCGGGACCGGTCGGTCAGCAGCCGCAGCGTGCTCTTGGCCTTGGAGGATTCGTCGCGCACTGCGACCGCCTTCGGCTCCAGGCGCAGGCCGTAGCGCTCGAACTCCATCAGCCGGAACGCGGCGGCAGCGGCGTCGCCGTCGTAGCGGCGCCCCTTGTCCAGGACGAGGAATCGCTCGCCGGTCTCGTCGCCCTCGATGCTGCCGCCGGCCGCCACCACCAGGGTCAGCCGCCCTGCCTGCTGCTGCGTGACGAAAACGTTGCGCACCGACCGCTGGTCGTCGCTGATCGCCTCGACGAAGAACACGCGCGAGGACGAAGCCGACTCGCGGAACTGCCCGGCAGCGACCTGCGAGACGTCCTCGCGCTGCTCGAAGCGGCTGCGGTACTCGGCGGTCTGGCGGTTGGCCCAGGGCCCTGCGAAGAAGGCGACCAGCGCGATCAGCACGACGAAGGGCGTGGCGAAGCCGAGCACCGGGCGCACCCAGTCGACCAGGCTGCGGCCGCTGGCGAACCACACCACCATCTCGGAGTCGCGATAGGCGCGCGTGATCGCCAGCAGCACCGAGATGTACAGCGTGAGCACCAGCAGGATCGGCAGCGCGTTGATCGCGCTGAACGCGATCAGGGGCACCAGGCTGGCGGTGTCGACCTTGCCACCGGCGGCGCGTCCGAGCATGCGGATCAGCGTGGTGGTCACCATCACCGTGAACAGCGTGGCGAAGACCACTCCGGCCAGGTTGGCGAGATCGCGGCGCAGGGCTTTGGTGAAGAGCATGGACGCAGGCGGCTCGTTGCGCGCAGCGCGGCCCCAGGGAAACGGATCCCGGGCGGGCCCGACGCCCGGCCCGTGAGGGGCCGGACCGTATAATCGGCCGGTCGCCCAACGGGATGCTGCAATGCAATTCAGTATAAAGACTTCCACCGCCGAATCGCTGAAAACCGCCTGTGCAGTCGTCCCGGTGCTGCCCGGGCGCAAGCTGGGCCCGGCCGGGGCCGCGCTCGACCAGGCGCTGTCGGGCGCGCTGGGCACTGCGCTCGCGCACGGCGACCTCCCGGCCAAGGCCGGCTCCACCCTGCTCTTGTACGGCGAGGCCCGACGCGCTGCGCGGGTGCTGCTGGTGTCGATGGGCGAGGAGTCTCCGGTTTCCGAGAAGAGCTTCGGCGAGGCCGTGCGCGGCGCGCTGCGCCACCTGGGGACCCTGTCCGGCGCCGATGCAGTGTCCTTGCTGCAGGAGGCCGAGGTCGACGGGCGCAGCTTCGCGTGGCGGCTGCGCGCGCAGGTCGGGGCTGCGCGCGAGGCGGCCTACCGTTTCGAGCGGATGAAGTCGAAGAAGGAAGCGCAGCCGGTGAAACCCGAACGGCTGGCCTTCCTGGTCGAGCGTGCCGGCGCGGCGGATGCGCAGCGCGAAGTCGGCGAGGCGGTGGCCCTGGCCAACGGGGTCGATCTCGCCAAGGATCTCGGCAACCTGCCGGGCAACGTCTGCACGCCGGCCTACCTGGCCGACGAGGCCCGCAAGCTCGCCCGCGAGCACAAGCTGAAGGTGCAGGTCCTCGAGCGTCGCCAGATGGAAGCGCTCAGGATGGGCGCCCTGCTCGCAGTGGCCCAGGGCTCCGAGCAGCCACCGCGCCTGATCGTCCTGCAGTACCGCGGCGGGCCTGCGAAGCAGGCGCCCGTGGTCCTGGTGGGCAAGGGCATCACCTTCGACACCGGCGGCATCTCGCTGAAGCCTCCCGCCGAGATGGACGAGATGAAGTACGACATGTGCGGCGCCGCCTCGGTGCTGGGCACGCTGCGCGCGGTCGCCGAGATGAAGCTGCCGATCAACGTGGTCGGCGTGATCCCTTCGGCCGAGAACATGCCCGGCGGCGGCGCCACCCGACCCGGCGACGTGGTCACGAGCATGTCGGGGCAGACGATCGAGATCCTCAACACCGACGCCGAAGGGCGCCTGATCCTGTGCGACGCGCTCAGCTACGTCGAGCGCTTCAAGCCGGCTGCGGTGATCGACATCGCCACGCTGACCGGCGCCTGCGTGATCGCGCTCGGGCATCACAACAGCGGCATGTTCAGTCCGAACGACACGCTGGCCGACGAGCTGCTGGCCGCCGGCCGCGAGAGCGGCGACCGCTGCTGGCGCATGCCGCTGGACGAGGAATACCAGGAGCAGCTGAAATCGCCGTTCGCCGACGTCGGCAACGTCGGTGGACGCGCTGCCGGAGCGGTCACCGCCGCGTGCTTCCTCGCGCGCTTCACAAAGGCCTACGACTGGGCCCACCTCGACATCGCCGGCACCGCCTGGCGTTCCGGCAACGCCAAGGGCGCCAGCGGCCGGCCGGTGCCGCTGCTGACCGGCTTCCTCGCCGCCCGCGCCGGGAGCCGATGACCCGGGTCGACTTCCATTTCAACGCGACCGACAAGCTCGGCTACGCGTGCCGGCTGGTGCGCAAGATCCGCCGCACCGGCCCGCGGGTGGTCGTGTTCGGCGATCCGCTGACCCTCGCGGAGTTCGACCGCCTGCTCTGGACCTTCTCCCAGCTCGACTTCATCCCGCACGTGCATGCCGGCGACCCGCTCGCCGGGCGCACGCCGGTGATCCTGTGCAGCGAGGCTGGCGAGACGCCGCACTCGGACGTCCTGGTCAACCTGTCGCACGGCACGCCGCCCTTCTTCAGCCGCTTCGAACGGCTGTTCGAGGTGGTGTCTTGCGACGCGCGCGACCGTTCCCTGGCGCGCGAGCGCTGGCGCTTCTACCGCGATCGCGGCTATCCGCTGGCGGGGCACCAGCTCGCGTCGGGATGAACGGGGTCGCTGCGACCAGGAACGCCCGATGACGGCACCGACCGACCCGCCCCTCTCCGACCCGTCGGGTCTGCCCGAGGACGATCCGATCCCCCTGCTGACGGAGGTGATCGCGATTCCGGACGCGGCGCCCGCGGAGCAGCCCGCTCCGCTGCCCGGGACCGACCGGGCGGTGCTGGCCAGACAGGTGCACGACGACATGCTCGAGCGCCTGCTGGGCCGCACGGATGCCCTGTTCGAGGAGTCGCTGCGCACCACGCTGGACGCGATCGTCGCGCGCGCCGCTGCGCAACTGCAGGCGGAACTGCAGCCGGCGCTCACGCAGCTCGCACGCGAGCTGATCGCGCGCGCGCTCGCCGAGGAGCTCGCCGCGCTGCAGGCGCAGCCTGCGCGCCGGGCCGACCAGGACGAGGCGCCGATATAATCCGCCGCTCGTCCAGGCACTCGTACGGCCCTCCCCCATGAATTCCCCTTCCGCTCCCGGCGACCAGGGCGCGCTCGCCAAGAGCTTCGAGCCGCGCGACATCGAGGCCCTCTGGTATTCCCTCTGGGAAGAGCGCGGCCATTTCTCGGCGGGCGCACGCCCCGACGCTCCGGCCTTCAGCATCCAGCTGCCGCCGCCGAACGTCACCGGCACGCTGCACATGGGCCACGCGTTCAACCAGACGATCATGGACGCGCTCACCCGCCATCACCGGATGAAGGGCGCGAACACCCTCTGGCTGCCGGGCACCGACCACGCCGGGATCGCCACGCAGATGGTCGTCGAACGCCAGCTCGACGCGCAGGGCGTCTCGCGCCACGACCTCGGCCGGGCGAAGTTCATCGAGCGGGTCTGGGACTGGAAGCACGAGTCCGGCTCGACGATCACCCGGCAGATGCGCCGCATGGGCGCGTCCACCGACTGGTCGCTCGAGTACTTCACGATGGACCCGAAGCTCTCGGAGACCGTCAAGGAGGTCTTCGTCGGCCTGTACGAGCAGGGGCTGATCTACCGCGGCAAGCGCCTGGTCAACTGGGACCCGAAGCTGCTGACCGCGGTCTCCGACCTCGAGGTGGTCAGCGAGGAGGAGGAAGGCAGGATCTGGAAGATCCGCTACCCGCTGTCCGACGGCAGCGGCCACCTCACCGTTGCCACCACGCGCCCGGAGACGATGCTGGGCGACACTGCGGTGATGGTCCACCCGGAGGACGAGCGCTACGCGCACCTCGTCGGGGGCACCGTGCGCCTGCCGCTGGCGGGCGAGGATCCGCTCGATCCGAAGGGCTGGCGCGAGATCCCGATCATTGCCGACGAGTACGTCGATCGCGAGTTCGGCACCGGCGTGGTCAAGGTCACGCCCGCGCACGACTTCAACGACTACGCGGTCGGGCAGCGCCACGGCCTGCCGATGATCGCGATCCTGACGCTGGACGCGCGCATCGACGACACCGCGCCGCCCGCCTACCGGGGGCTGGATCGCTACGAGGCCCGCGACAGGGTGGTTGCCGACCTCACGACCCTGGGCCTGCTCGAGTCGGTCGAGCCGCACCGGCTGATGGTGCCGCGCGGCGACCGCAGCAACGCGGTGATCGAGCCGATGCTCACCGACCAGTGGTTCGTCGCGATGAGCAAGCCCGCCCCCGAGGGCACGCTGTTCCCGGGCAGGAGCATCGCGCAGAAGTCGCTCGAGGTGGTCGCCGACGGGTCGATCCGCTTCGTTCCCGAGAACTGGACCGCCACCTACAACCACTGGCTCGAGAACATCCAGGACTGGTGCATCTCGCGCCAGCTGTGGTGGGGCCACCAGATCCCCGCCTGGTACAAGGCCGACCCCGAAGGTCGAGCGCTGCACGACGGCAGCGTCTTCGTCGCGCGCAGCGAGGAGGCGGCGCTCGCGCAGGCGCGCGCCGCCGGCTGGCAGGGCGCGCTGGTGCGCGACGAGGACGTGCTCGACACCTGGTTCTCTTCGGCGCTGGTGCCCTTCTCCACCCTCGCCGACCCGCAGCGCCCCTTCGTCGACGGACGCCCCAACCTGCGCCCGGAACTCGGGCAGTTCCTGCCCTCGTCGGTGCTGGTCACCGGCTTCGACATCATCTTCTTCTGGGTGGCCCGGATGGTGATGATGACAGTGCACTTCACCGGGAAGGTGCCCTTTCGCGACGTCTACGTCCACGCGCTGGTGCGCGACGCCGAAGGGCAGAAGATGTCCAAGAGCAAGGGCAACACGCTCGACCCGATCGACCTGATCGACGGCATCGACACCGAGACGCTGGTGGCCAAGCGCACCACCGGCCTGATGAACCCGAAGCAGGCGGAGTCGATCGCCAGGCGCACCCGCAAGGAGTTCCCCGACGGGATCCCGGCCTTCGGCGCGGACGCGCTGCGCTTCACCTTCGCATCGCTGGCAAGCCCCGGGCGCAACATCAACTTCGACCTGAACCGCTGCGAGGGCTACCGCAACTTCTGCAACAAGCTGTGGAACGCCACGCGCTTCGTGCTGATGCACTGCGAGGGCCAGGACTGCGGACTGGCGCTGCCCGCAGGCGCGCAGTGCGCGCCGGGAGGCCACCTCGACTTCAGCCAGGCCGACCGCTGGATCGTCTCGGCGCTGCAGCGCGCCGAGGCGGAAGTGGAGCGGCAGTTCGCCGAGTACCGCTTCGACCTCGCCGCGCGCGCGATCTACGAGTTCGTCTGGAACGAGTACTGCGACTGGTACCTGGAGCTGGCCAAGGTGCAGCTGCAGTCGGGCGCCGAGGGGCAGCGCCGCGCGAGCCGACGCACCCTGATCCGCGTGCTCGAGGCCGTGCTGCGGCTGGCCCACCCGGTGATTCCCTTCATCACCGAGGAGCTCTGGCAGAAGGTGGCGCCGCTGGCCGGCCGCTACGGTGAGCGCGGCGAACAGACGCTCGAAGGCGCCGCGCTCGCGCAGGCGCTGGCCGAACGCCGCTTCTCGATCATGACCCAGCGCCATGCGGCGGCCGAGCCCTCGAAGATCGACGAAGCCGCGGAGGCCTGGGTCGCGGAGCTCAAGGGGCTGGTCGACGCCTGCCGTGCACTGCGCGGCGAGATGGGCATCTCGCCCGCGCAGCGGCTGCCGCTGGTCGCCACCGGCGCGCGCGCGCGCCTGGCCGGCCAGGCGCCCTACCTGCAGGCGCTGGCCAGGCTCGCCGAGGTCGAGATTGCCGACGAGCTTCCCGAGGGCTCGATCGCGCCGGTGCAGATCGTCGGCAGCACGCGCCTGATGCTGAAGGTGGAGATCGATCTCGCCGCCGAGCGCGAGCGACTGGGCAAGGAGATCGCCCGCGTCGAGGGCGAGATGCGCAAGGCACAGGGCAAGCTCGGCAACGCCAGCTTCGTCGAGCGCGCGCCGGCGGCCGTGGTCGCGCAGGAACGCGAACGGCTGGAGGCCTTCGGCACGACGCTGCAGCGGCTGCAGGAGCAGCGCGCACGACTCGGCTGAGCCACTGCTGCGGTTTGACTTTCCTCATTGGCGCGTGCGCCGCCTTGCCGGACACTTCGTCGTCTCGAAAACCGACCCGCACCCGATGCGGGCATCGCAACTCCTCCTGAAGGAACCCGAACGTGATCCGTGAAGTCGAAGGCGACATCCTCCTGAGCCGCGCGCAGGTCATCGCGCATGGCATCGCTCCCCAGGACCATTTCGACACCGGCCTGGCGCTGGCGCTGCGCGAGCGCTGGCCCTCGATGGTGCGCGACTACCGTCACGCGATCCACGGCAAGCCCCTGGATTCCGGCGAAATCTGGATCTGGCGCGGAGTCGACGAGGACGGCAGCACGCGCGGCATCGTCAACCTGCTCACGCAGGGCATGCTGCACAGCGGCCCGAGCGGCAAGCCCGGCAAGGCCACCACCGAGAACGTCAGCCGTGCGCTGAAAGCGCTCGCGAAGCTGATCGCCGAGGAGAACATCGGCAGCGTGGCGCTGCCGCGGCTGGCCACCGGCGTGGGCGGCCTCGAGTGGAGCGAGGTCAAGCCGCTGGTCGAGCGTCACCTGGGCGAGCTGAAGATCCCGGTGATCGTGTACGAGACCTACCGCAAGGGGCAGCAGGCCGACGAGGGCCTCTGAGGCTCACCCGGGGCGGCGGGCGTTCAGCGCCGCCTCAGGTAGAAGACCCACTCCCCGTCCCGGGCCTCGCTGACCAGCAGCTCGTTTCCGGTCTGGCGCGCAAAGGCCTGGAAGTCGCGCTGCGAGCCGGGATCGGTGGCGACCACCTTGAGCACCTGGCCGCTTTCCAGCCCGCTCAGCGCCTTCTTGGTGCGCAGGATCGGCAGCGGGCAGTTCAGGCCGCGGGCATCGATCTCGCGGTCGAATGGGGTGTCGGTGTCGCTCATCGTTCGTTCCGGTTCGTCGGCAGTGTCGCGCCCACGGGGCGCCGGCAGGCGGCGATCGTAGCAGCCTGCGCGCCAGGCCCCGCGCTCAGCCCTCGACCCCCTCCGGCCTGGGCGGTCGCGGCCGCGCCCCGGGGAGATCGACGAACTCGAAGGGCAGGCCGCGGTTGCGCATCCAGTCGGCCACTGCCAGGCCCGTGCCGGCGCGCCAGGGCTTCAGGCGGGCCGGTTCGACCATCCGGTACTCGACCAGTTCCTCGGACAGCCTCACTTCGCCCGACGCGACCACGTGGTAGGCGACGATCAGTTCGTTCTTGCGCTTGAAATCGTAGACGCCGATCAGTTCGGCGCGATCGACCTCGAGGTTGGTCTCCTCCTTGATCTCGCGCACCAGGCCCTCCTCGGCCGATTCGCCAGCCTCCAGGAAGCCGGTGATCAGCGCGAAGGTGCGCGGCGGCCAGGCGGCGTTGCGCGCCAGCATGATCAGGTCGCCGATCTGGATCAGCGCGGCCACGACCGGAGCCGGGTTGTTCCAGTGCACGAAGCCACAGGCCGGACAGGTGGCGCGTTCGCGGTCGCCGAGATCGCGCAGCACCAGTTCGGTGGCGCAGCGGGGACAGAATCGGTAATCGGGATGCATCGTTTCCTCTCCTTCGGATCCGTGGGCGTGCGCCGCCCGGACCGGGCTGCCGGCTCGGCCCGCGCGCCTGGCACGATCATTTCCGCCCATCCCGCCCGACAGGATGGACGCAGCAAGGCTCAATTCTGCGCGCCGCAGCCGTCCTCGTCGCGCGCAGCGCCGCCGCGCAGCGCCGACCAGCCGCCGAAGCCGAGCACCAGCGCCACGCCCCAGAACAGCGGCGCAAAGGTCATCGACCCCGACAGGAACACCGACAGCACGCTTCCGGCGCTGCCGAACAGCACCGGCAGGATCGTCTGCGAGGCGTTGGCGACCATCATCCGCAGCCCCACGGCTTCGCCGGTGCGCCCCGCAGGAGTGGCCCCCTGGACCATCGCCATCACCGCGGGATGCCCGAGCCCGATCCCCAGGCCGAGCACGAAGGCCAGTCCCATCAGTCCGTAGTGGCTGTCGAGCAGCGGGAAGGCGAAGTAGACCAGCGCCGCGATCGCCTGCGCACCGCCCACCATCTGCCACTCCGAGAGGTGGCGCACGAAGATCGGCATTCCCAGCCGCACCACGAAGGTGGCCGCCGAGAAGGCCCCCAGCACCATGCCGATCTGGCTCGCAGACAGGCCGATCCGCGAGCCCTGGATCGGCACGAGGAACATGTGCACGTCCCAGGCCGCCGCCAGCAGCGTCACCGCGATGAAGATGCGCCGCATCAGCGGCGTGCGCAGCAGGTCGAAGGCGCGCGCCCCGGGCGCCGGCGGCGCCACCGACACGGTGCGTCCGTCGAAGCGCCAGCGCCACTTCAGCAGCGCCAGCGCCACGCCGACCATCACCGAGGACGCCGCGAAGGCGGCGGCAAAGGTGGCGCCCTCGCCTGCATGGTCGATGATGAAGCCGGCGATGACCGGGCCGCTGAACCCGGACACCGACAGTGCAACCGCGAGCAGCCCGAAGTTGCGCACCCGCTCCGCGCCGTCGGCAAGCTCGCCGGTCATCTTCTGGACGCACATGTGGAAGACGATGAAGCCCAGGCCGACCAGCACGCTGTTGACGCACAGCGTCGCGATCGACAGCAGCAGCGCGGGAACCAGCAGGCCGATCCCCATGGTCGTCGCGCCCACCAGCATCGGCACCCGGGTGCCGACCCGATCGATCCAGCGACCCATCGCGATCGACAGCAGCATCGGCGCCAGCGAATAGAGCGACAGCAGCAGGCCCACCACGACCGTGGGGGCCTCCAGACGGATCGCAGCCAGCGATCCGGTCAGCCGGCTCGCGGTGAACGCCGCGTGACCCAGCATGTTCAGCGTGGCCAGCGCAAACAGCGTCGGCCCATGCCGGGCGCCGCTCATCGGGTCGGCCGGATCACACCCGCTGCGCCACCCAGCCCTGCACGCCGGCCAGCGCCTGCGGCAGCTTCGACGGGTCGGTGCCGCCGGCCTGCGCCATGTCGCGCCGCCCACCGCCCTTGCCACCGACCTGCTGCGCGACGAAGTTGACCAGTTCGCCGGCGGCGAGCTTCGCGGTGGCGTCGGAGGTGACTCCGGCGATCAGGCTGACCTTCGCACCGTCGACCGCGGCCAGAACGATCGCCGCCGACTTCAGCCTGTCCTTGAGCTTGTCCATGGTCTCGCGCAGCGTCCTGGCATCGGCGCCCTCCAGACGGGCCGCGAGCACCTTGATCCCGGCGACCTCGACTGCCTGCGCGGCGAGGTCGTCGCCGGCCGAGGCGGCCAGCTTCGACTTCAGCCGGGCCAGTTCCTTCTCCAGCGCCTTCACGTTGTCGAGCACCTGCCCGATCTTCTGCGTGAGCTCCGAGGCCGGCGCCTTCACTGCAGCGGCCGCCTCGGCAAGGCTCGCCGAGAGCCGCTGCACCCAGGCCAGCGCGTTCTCGCCGGTGACCGCCTCGACGCGCCGGATTCCCGCCGCGACGCCCCCCTCGGAGACGATCTTGAACAGGCCGATGTCGCCGGTGCGCTCGACGTGGGTGCCCCCGCACAGCTCGCGCGAGGAGCCGATGTCCAGCACGCGCACCGTCTCGCCGTATTTCTCTCCGAACAGGGCCATCGCGCCGCCCTTGACCGCGTCGTCGAAGGGCATCAGCTGCGCGCGTGTCGCGGCATTGGCCAGGATCTCGCGGTTGACGATCTCCTCGACGCGGCGGATCTGCTCCGGCGTCATCGGGGCGTCGTGGCTGAAGTCGAAGCGGGTCTTGTCGGGGTCGACCAGCGAGCCCTTCTGCTGCACGTGCGCACCGAGCACCTGGCGCAGCGCCTTGTGCATCAGGTGCGTGGCCGAGTGGTTGCGCACGGTGCGCGCGCGCCGTGCCCCGTCGACCCGCGCGTTGATCTTGTCGCCGACGCGCAGCTCGCCGTTGATCAGCGTGCCGTGGTGGCCGAAGACGTCGGACTGGATCTTCTGTGTGTCGGTCACCCGGAACAGCGTGGTGCAGGTGTCGCCTGCGCTGAGCTCGCCGCTGTCGCCGACCTGGCCGCCGGACTCCGCGTAGAAGGGCGTGGTGTCCAGCACCACGATCGCATCCTGTCCGCCGAAGACGCTGTCGACCTGGCTGCCGCCCACGTAGAGCGCCGCGATCCGCGCATCGCCCGAGAGCGCCTCGTAGCCGATGAAGTCGGTGCGAACGCCGTCGTAGGCGAGCGTCTCGCCGGCCTTGAAGCGGCCGGCGGCCCGCGCCTGCTCGCGCTGGCGCTGCATCGCGACCTCGAAGCCCTCCTCGTCCACCCCCACGCCGCGCTCGCGGCAGACGTCCGCAGTGAGGTCGAGCGGAAAGCCGTAGGTGTCGTAGAGCTTGAACGCGGTCTCGCCGTCCAGCGTGCGCACGCCGCTGGCGAGCGCCGCGTCGAGGATGGACATCCCGTGCTCGAGGGTCTCGCCGAAGCGCTCCTCCTCGTGCGCGAGCACGTCCGCGACACGGGCCTTGACCGCGCGCAGCTCCGGATAGGCATCGCCCATCGCCGCGTCCAGGTCCTCGACCAGACGATGGAAGAAGGGCCGGGTCTGGCCGAGCTTGTAGCCGTGGCGCAGCGCGCGGCGGATGATCCGGCGCAGCACGTAGCCGCGGCCTTCGTTGCCGGGGATCACGCCGTCGACGATCAGGAAGGCGCAGGCGCGGATGTGGTCGGCGATCACGCGCAGCGAGGGGCTGGCGAGGTCGGCGCAGCCGGTCTCGCGCGCCGCCGCGCGGATCAGGTCCTGGAAGAGATCGATCTCGTAGTTGCTGTGCACGTGCTGCAGCACCGCAGCCAGCCGCTCCAGGCCCATGCCGGTGTCCACGCAGGGACGCGGCAGCGGCGTGAGCGTGCCCGCGTCGTCGCGGTCGTACTGCATGAACACCAGGTTCCAGATCTCGATGTAGCGGTCGCCATCCTCGTCCGCGCTGCCGGGAGGGCCGCCGGCGACCTCGGGTCCATGGTCGTAGAAGATCTCCGAGCAGGGACCGCAGGGGCCGGTGTCGGCCATCTGCCAGAAGTTGTCCGACGCGTAGCGCGCGCCCTTGTTGTCGCCGATGCGCACCAGGCGCTCGGCGGGCACGCCGATCTCGTCGGCCCAGATGCGCCAGGCCTCGTCGTCGTCCTGGTAGACCGTGACCCAGAGCCGCTCGGGCGGCAGCCGGTACACCTCGGTGAGCAGCTCCCAGGCGTAGAGGATCGCGTCGCGCTTGAAGTAGTCGCCGAACGAGAAGTTGCCCAGCATCTCGAAGAAGGTGTGGTGCCGGGCCGTATAGCCCACGTTCTCGAGGTCGTTGTGCTTGCCCCCGGCACGCACGCTGCGCTGCGCGGTGGTGGCACGCCGGTATGGGCGCTGCTCCTTGCCCAGGAAGACGTCCTTGAACTGCACCATCCCGCTGTTGGTGAAGAGCAGCGTCGGGTCGTTCGCGGGCACCAGGGGGCTGGAGGGAACGATCGTGTGGCCCTTCGATTCGAAGAACCTCAGGAACTTCTCGCGGATCTCGGCCGACTTCATCGTTCGTCGCGCTTCGGGAGGGGTTTCGGGAGTTCCGGACGGCTTCCGGGCAACCCGTGATTGTACCGAAACCGCCCTGTGCGCTGCGATCGACGCGCAGGCGCATCGCACGATGGCCACCGGGCGCCCCGCGGGACGAACCTTCGCGCCGGCCCGCGGGGCGCCTACTGCGGGGTCAGCGACGGTGCGGACGCCGATCAACCCGGCCGTCGCCGTCACGGTCGCGCTGACGATCGTGCTTCTGGCGGTAGATGCGGGCGCTCTGCACGTCCTGCGCATGGTGGATCCGCGCCCTTTCGCGCGCGTTCATTCGACCATCGGCCGCAGCCCGCTCCTGCATCCGGTCGACTCGTGCCTGGCCCGCGTCGAGCCGGGCCGCTTCGGCCGGCGTGAGCATCCCCGATGCCACCCCACGTTCGATGCGGGCCTGCTGGTTTGCCTCGCGCTGCTCCATCCGCGGGGTTCCCTGCGCAAGAGCCGCGCCACTCGCCAGTGCCAGTGCGGCACCCAGGATCTGGATCTTGTTCATCACGATCTCCGTTCGCTTGTCGATGTTGCCCGGATCTCACTCCGGAAGCGCACGACGCTTCCGGAAGACACGCCGCACCGCTCCACGTCGGCGACCGCGGACCCGGATCGGCAGGCGCCATGCTGCGATTCGAGCACGCGCGCTGCAGGCAAACCAGGCGGGAACCGGTAAGAGCTGTAACCACCGGTTAGCGGCCTCTGCGCCGAATCGGCATCTGCGCTTTGCTACCATCGTTCGCCCCCGTTTCCGGAACACCCACATGAACCGCGCCCGTACATCCCGGATCTCGCTGAATGACCCATCTCGCCGTGCGGGCCTGGCGCGCATGCTGGCCGCCCTCGCGCTCGTCGCATCCGGCAGCGGCGTGCACACGATCGCCACGGCCGCATCGGCCGGCCCCGCAGCCGACTGGCCCAGCCGGCCGGTGCGCTTCGTCGTCCCCTACCCGCCAGGCGGACCGCTGGACCAGGTCGCCCGGGCGCTGGCCGAGCAGCTGCGCGAACCGCTGGGCAAGCCGGTGATCGTCGAGAACCGGCCTGGCGCCGGCGGCAACCTCGGCGCCGACCACGTCGCGAAGTCCGCTCCCGACGGACACACGATCGTCATGGGTGCGGTGGCCACGCACGCGATCAACCCGGCGCTGTTCGCGCGGATGCCCTACGACGCCAACCGCGACTTCGCTCCGGTGACGCGCGTGGCGATGGTCCCCAACGTCCTCGTGATGAATCCCGAGACCTCCCGGCGCCTGGGCATCAGCGACGTGCGCAGCCTGATCGTCCACGCGCGGCGCAACCCGGGCCGCCTGAACTACGCCTCCGGCGGCAACGGCAGCGCAGGCCACCTCGCCGGCGAGCTCTTCAAGGTGATGGCGGGCGTTAGCATGGTCCACATCCCTTACGCGGGAGCCGCGCCGGCGCAGCTGGGACTGCTCGCCGGCCAGACCGACCTGATGTTCGACAACCTCGCGTCGGCCGCGCCGCAGATCCGTGCCGGCAGGCTCGAGGGTTTCGCGGTCACGACGAAGTCGCGCAGCGAATTCTTCCCTCAACTGCCCACGGTGGCCGAGAGCGGGCTGCCCGGCTTCGACATCGCCACCTGGTTCGGCGTGTTCGCCCCGGCCGGCACGCCCGAGGCGCTGATCGAGCGCCTGCACGCGGAGTTCGCCCGCGCGCTGGACACACCGGCGATGCGCGAGCGCCTCGCACGCCTGGGCGCCGAGGCATCGCCGCTGAGTCCGGCGGAGTTCGCAGCCTTCGTTCGCGAGGAGCAGCAGAAGTACGCGCGCATCGTCAAGGCCTCCGGAGCAAAGGTCGACTGAGTGCAGCGGAGCCGCGACGGCAGTGATGACGTACTGCCGAAGCGCGCTACATAATCCGCTTCGAGGAGGGTTCGACGAAATGCAGACAAGAAACCACCGTGACCTCTGGGCCGGTGTCATGTTCTTCGCCTTCGGTGCGCTGTTCATGGTGCTGTCCCAGCAGTACCAGATCGGCACCGCGGCCAGGATGGGGCCGGGGTTCTTCCCCTTCGTGCTGGGCGGGCTGCTGGCCTTTCTCGGGGCGATCATCTTCCTGGGCGCGTTCTCGTCGCGCAACGAGCCGCTTCGCCTGACCCCGGTCGGCTGGCGCGAGCTCGGTCTGATCCTGGGCTCGGTGGCGCTGTTCGGCGCAGTGCTGCCCAGCTTTGGAATCGTCGTCGCCCTGGTGCTGCTGATCGGGGTGTCAGCAGTCGCCAGTCACGACTTCAGCGTGCGCGACACCGTCATCGCGATCGTCGTGCTCGCCGTGTTCTCATACTTCACGTTCGTCAAGGGCCTGGAACTTCAGTTCCCGCTCTGGCCGAAGTTCATCACCAACTGAGACCGCGGCGGACCAGGACATGGAACAGCTCTTCACCAACCTGGCGATCGGCTTCTCCGCCGCCGCCACCGTCGACAACCTGATGTACTGCTTCGTCGGCGTGCTGCTGGGCACGCTGATCGGCGTGCTTCCCGGCATCGGCCCGCTCGCGACGATCGCGATGCTGCTGCCGATCACCTACAAGATGACCGACCCGGCCTCGGCGCTGATCATGCTGGCGGGCATCTACTACGGCGCCCAGTACGGCGGCTCGACGACCGCGATCCTGGTCAACCTGCCGGGGGAGGCGTCCTCGGTGGTGACCGCGCTCGACGGCTACGAGATGGCGCGCAAGGGGCGCGCCGGTCCGGCGCTGGCGATCGCGGCGATCGGCTCCTTCTTCGCCGGTTCGGTGGCCACCTTCCTGCTGGCGGCCTTCGCGCCGCCGCTGGCCGAGGTCGCGTTCAAGTTCGGCCCGGCCGAGTACTTCTCGCTGATGGTGCTGGGCCTGATCGCCGCGGTGGTGCTGGCGCACGGCTCGCTGACCAAGGCCCTGGCGATGGTGATCTTCGGGCTGCTGATCGGGATGGTCGGCACCGACGTGAACTCGGGGGTCGCCCGCTTCAGCTTCGAGATCCCGGAACTGACCGACGGCATCGAGTTCGTCGTGATCGCGATGGGCCTGTTCGGCTTCGGCGAGATCATCGCCAACCTCGAGCAGCGCGAGGAACGCGAGGTCTTCCTGAGGAAGGTCGGCAAGCTGATGCCCAGCGGCGAGGAGTTCAGGCAGTCGGCGATGCCGGTGGTGCGCGGCACCGCGCTGGGCTCGCTGCTGGGCATCCTGCCCGGTGGCGGCTCAGTGCTGGCCTCGTTCTCCTCGTACGCGCTCGAGAAGAAGCTCTCCAAGACGCCCGAGCGCTTCGGCAAGGGGGCGATCGAGGGGGTGGCGGGCCCGGAGTCGGCCAACAACGCCGGGGCGCAGACCTCCTTCATCCCGATGCTCACGCTGGGCATCCCGACCACGCCGGTGATGGCGCTGATGGTCGCGGCAATGATGATCCACAACATCCAGCCCGGTCCGCAGGTGATGACCAGCAACCCCACGCTGTTCTGGGGCCTGATCACCTCGATGTGGATCGGCAACCTGATGCTGGTGGTCCTGAACCTGCCGCTTGTGGGCCTGTGGATCAAGCTGCTGTCGGTGCCCTACCGCGTGCTGTACCCGGCGATCCTGCTCTTCTGCGTGATCGGCGCATACTCGGTCAACAACAACGTCTTCGACGTGTTCATGACCATCCCGTTCGCGATCCTCGGCTACGTGTTCAAGAAGCTCGACTGCGAGCCGGCGCCGATGCTGCTGGGCGTGGTGCTCGGCAAGCTGATGGAGGAATACCTGCGGCGCACGATGACCATCTCACGCGGCGACGCGACGGTGTTCTTCACCCGGCCGTTGTCGCTGTCGCTGCTGGTGATCGCGGCGGTGCTGCTGGTGCTGGTCTTCCTGCCGGCGATCGCGAAGAAGCGCGAGGAGGCCTTCGCAGGCGAGGACGACTGAACACGACCGCCTTCGCCGGGAGCCGCGATGACCGCCAGAACCAGTGATCCCCTTCCAGCGCATGCCGTGGCCTTCCTGGGCCTGGGCGTGATGGGCTATCCGATGGCCGGTCATCTGAAACGTGCCGGCCACCGCGTCACCGTCTACAACCGCACCGCGTCGAAGGCGGACCGCTGGGCTGCGGAACACGGCGGCAGCGCCGCCCCCACGCCCAGGCAGGCGGCGCAGGGCGCAGACCTGGTCTTCTGCTGCGTAGGCAACGACGACGACCTGCGCGCAGTGGTGCTGGGCGAGCACGGCGCCTTCGCAGGAATGAAGCCGGGTGCGGTGCTGGTCGACCATACGACGGCCTCGGCCCGCGTGGCCCGTGAGCTGCACGCCAGCGCCCAGCAGCGCGGGCTGCACTTCCTCGATGCCCCGGTGTCCGGCGGACAGGCCGGCGCGGTCAACGGCCAGCTCACGGTGATGTGCGGCGGCGAGCCCGAGGTCTTCGAGCGCGTGAAGCCGGTCGCAATGGCCTATGCGCGCGCCGTCACCCGGATCGGCGAGGCCGGCGCAGGCCAGCTCGCGAAGATGGTCAACCAGATCTGCATCGCCGGGCTGCTGCAGGGGCTGGCCGAGGGTGTGAACTTCGGCCGCGAGGCAGGCCTGGACATGAAGCTGGTGCTCGAGGTGATCGGCAAGGGCGCCGCGCAGTCCTGGCAGATGGACAACCGCGGCACGACGATGGTCGACGGGAAGTTCGACTTCGGCTTCGCGGTCGACTGGATGCGCAAGGACCTCGGGCTGTGCCTGGACGAGGCCGGACGCAATGGCGCATCGCTGCCGGTGACCGCGCTGGTCGATCAGTTCTATGCCGAGGTCCAGGCGCTGGGCGGTGGCCGCGACGACACCTCCAGCCTGATCCGTCGGCTGCGCCTCGCAAAGGGCTGATCCGTCCTCCCCCACCGACCCGCGCTGGCGCCCTCCTGCGGGTCGGCCGGCGCGCCATCCATCATTCCCGATTGCCTACCTGCGAGGAGAAACCCAGTGAGCACCCAGACCCAGCCCTCCGGACTGCAGATCGAAGACCTGAGGCCGGGCACCGGCGAGCAGGCGATGCCCGGCCACCAGGTCGTCGTCCACTACACCGGCTGGCTCTACAAGGACGGCGCCGCGGGCGCCAAGTTCGATTCGAGCAAGGACCGCGGCGAGCCCTTCTCCTTCCCGCTGGGCGCCGGGCACGTGATCCGCGGCTGGGACGAAGGCGTCGCCGGAATGCGCGTCGGCGGCACCCGCCGGCTGATCATCCCGCCCGAGCTCGGCTACGGCGCGCGCGGCGCCGGCGGCGTGATCCCGGGCAACGCCACCCTGCTGTTCGAGGTCGAACTGCTGGGCCTCTGACGCCCCGAGGGTGCGGCGGGGGATAGAATCCGGGCTTTGCCCGACGCCGCCGCCCGCGATGCCTCCGCCCGCCGACAACAACGAAGCTTCGACCTCCAACTTCCTGCGCACGCTGATCGAGGAAGATCTCGAGCGCGGCACCCATGCACAGCGCCGGTGGGGCGGCGCCCCCGGCTTCGCCGCGACGCACCGCCCGGCGGAGCTGGACCGCGCCCGGATCCGCACCCGCTTCCCCCCCGAGCCCAACGGTTACCTGCACGTCGGTCACGCGAAGTCCGTGTGCCTGAACTTCGGTCTGGCACGCGACTACGGCGGGCGCTGCCACATGCGCTTCGACGACACCAACCCGACGAAGGAGGAGCAGGAGTACGTCGACTCGATCCTCGACGCGGTGGGCTGGCTGGGCTTTTCCTGGAAGGACGAGCACGAGGACAATCTCTACTACGCGAGCGACTACTTCGGCGCCTTCTACGAGATCGCCGAATACCTGGTGCAGGCGGGACACGCCTACGTCGACCAGCAGACGGCCGAGCAGATGCGCGCCAATCGGGGCACGCTCACCGAACCGGGGCGCGACTCGCCCTGGCGCAACCGGCCCGCGGACGAGAGCCTGGCGCTGCTGCGCGAGATGCGCGCGGGCAGGCACCCCGAGGGTTCGATGGTGCTGCGGGCGAAGATCGACATGCGCTCGCCGAACATGAACATGCGCGACCCGGCAATCTACCGGATCCGCTTCGCGCACCACCATCGCAGCGGCGACGCCTGGTGCATCTACCCGATGTACGACTACGCGCACCCGCTGGAGGACGCGCTCGAGAACATCACCCACTCGATCTGCACGCTCGAGTTCGAGGACCACCGCCCCTTCTACGACTGGGTGCTCGAGCGCGCCGCCGAGGGCGGCTTCTTCGACCGGCCGCTGCCGCGGCAGATCGAGTTCGCGCGCCTGAACCTCACCTACACGGTGACCAGCAAGCGCAAGCTGCAGGAACTGGTGCAGTCGGGGCATGTCCATGGCTGGGACGATCCCCGGATGCCGACGCTCGCGGGCCTGCGCCGGCGCGGCTACACGCCCGAGTCGATCCGTCTGTTCTGCGAGCGCATCGGCGTGGCCAAGGCAGACTCCTGGGTGGACATGGGAACGCTCGAGCAGGCGCTGCGCGACGATCTCGAAGCGCGCGCAGCCCGGGCGGTCGCTGTGCTCGATCCGCTGAAGTTGGTGATCACCAGCTTCCCCGACGGACATGCCGAGGAGTGCAGCGCGCCGGTGCACCCGCAGCACCCCGAGCTCGGGCGGCGCAGCTTCCCGATCTCGCGCGAGCTGTGGATCGAGCGCGAGGACTTCGCCGAAACCCCACCCAAGGGCTTCTTCCGGCTGTTCCCGGGCAACCGCGTGCGCCTGCGCTACGGCTACGTGATCGAGTGCACCGGCTTCGAGAAGGACGCCGACGGGAAGGTGGTCGCGGTGCATGCGAGCCATTTCCCGGATTCCAGGTCCGGAACGCCCGGGGCGGATGCCTACAAGGTCAAGGGCAACATCCACTGGGTGTCCGCGCCGCACGCGCTGCAGGCCGAGGTGCGGCTGTACGACCGGCTGTTCACCGAACCGCATCCGGGGGCGGGCGGGAGCGACTGGCTCGCGTCGATCAACCCGGCGGCCCGGCAGGTGGTGATCGCGCAGCTCGAGCCCACGCTCGGGTCGGCGCTTCCCGAGGACCGCTTCCAGTTCGAGCGGCACGGGTATTTCGTCGCCGACCGCGTGGACTCCGCGCCGGGTCGCCCGGTGTTCAACCGGGCGGTGTCGCTGAAGGACTCCTGGGGCGCGGGCAAGGGGCGCTGAGCCCCCCTTGCCCGCACTGCCCGGCGCACGGCCCGGATCCGCGCGCGGCCCGGTCTTCGCCCGGGACGCGGCGCGAGCGGCGCCGGCCGCTCAGGACGCCTTCGCCTCCTCGAGCACGATCATCGTGGCGCCGTTGGCGACCTGGTCGCCGACGGCCACCTCGAGCGCCTTGACGGTGCCGTCGGCCGGCGCGGTGATCCGGTGCTCCATCTTCATCGCCTCCATCACCAGCAGCGGCTGGCCGCGCGTGACCGCGTCGCCCTCGGCGACGAACACCGAGAGCACGCGCCCCGGCATCGGCGCCTTCAGGCCGCCGCCTCCGCCCGCACCGGCAGACACCGGGAAGCGCGGCAGCTCGACGAGTTCGAGGTCGCCGTCCGGACCGTGCACCAGGTGCCGGTCGCCAACGCAGGTGACCGAGTGGCGGCTGCGCTGGCCGTCGATCGCCAGGTCGACGCCCTCGGCATCGGCGCAGTGCACCACGACGCGGTGCTCGCCGCCGTCGACGCGCACCGCGAGCGCGCCGTCGCGCAGCTGGCGGTATTCGAGCTGCAGCGTCGCGTCCCCGCAGCGGTAGCCGGCGCGCTGCGGCGGCATGCCCGAGTTGCGGAAGCCCGCCGGGATCGTCGCCTGCACCCGCGCCTGGGCGCGCCTGCGGGCCCGCGCGTGCACGGCCGCCGCGATCGCGGCAGCCACGCGCGCGGCCTGGCCGGGCTCGCGCCGCGCCGCCGGTGCGACCCGCTCGATGAAGTCCGTCGTGGTGTCGCCCGTGAGGAACTCCGGCGTGCGCAGGATCGAGACGAGGAAGTCGCGGTTGTGGGTGATGCCCTGGATGCGGGTGGTCTCGAGCGCGCGCGCCAGGCGCATCGCCGCCTCACGCCGCGTGGGCGCCTTGACGATCACCTTGGCGATCATCGCGTCGAAGTCGATGCCGACCTCGGTGCCCACCTCGATCCCGGAGTCGATCCGCACGCCCGGACCGCCGGCGGGCGCCCAGGCCTCGATCGTCCCGGCGGCCGGCAGGAAGCCCGCCGCCGGATCCTCGGCGCACAGCCGCGCCTCGATCGCGTGGCCGTCGATCGCGAGATC
Source organism: Pseudomonadota bacterium (assembly GCA_963204785.1). Lineage (GTDB taxonomy): Bacteria > Pseudomonadota > Gammaproteobacteria > Burkholderiales > Burkholderiaceae_E > Quisquiliibacterium. Next base: position 24,832 of record CAUJHG010000047.1, read on the forward strand.
CGCCTGCGAGTAGCCAAGCGGCGCGCCTTCGGCGATGCGCAGCTGCTCGCGCACGAGATCCAGCCCGGTGATCGCCTCGGTGACCGGGTGCTCGACCTGCAGCCGCGTGTTGACCTCGAGGAAGAAGAACTCCTCGCCGCTGACCAGGCACTCGACGGTGCCCGCGCTCTCGTAGCCGATCGCGCGCGCGGCGTCCAGCGCGGCGCGGGTCATGCGTTCGCGCAGCGCGGGGCTCACCGCCGGCGACGGCGCCTCCTCGATCACCTTCTGGTGGCGCCGCTGGATCGAGCACTCGCGCTCGAACAGGTGGACCAGGTTGCCGTGCCGGTCGCCGAGGATCTGGATCTCGACGTGCCGCGAGCGCGTCAGCCAGCGCTCGAGGAACACGGTGCCGTCGCCGAAGGCCGCCGTGGCCTCGCGGCGCGCGCTGTCGACCGCGTCGGCGAGCTCGGCCGACGACTCGACGATCCGCATGCCGCGCCCGCCGCCGCCCGCAGCAGCCTTGATCAGCACCGGGTAGCCGATCTGCTCGGCCGCGGCCTGCGCGTCGCAGCCCGGCGCGAGCTCGAAGGCCTCGAGCGTGGGCACGCCGACGGTGCGCACCACCCGCTTGGCCGCGAGCTTGTCGCCGATCGCGCGGATCGCCTGCGGCGACGGGCCCACCCAGGTCAGCCCCGCGTCGATCACCGCCTGCGCGAAGGCCGAGTTCTCCGACAGGAAGCCGTAGCCCGGGTGCACCGCATCCGCGCCGGAGCGCCGGCAGGCCTCGATCACCTTGCCGATGTCCAGGTAGGTCTGCGCCGGCGTGCGCCCGTCGAGCGCCACCGCACGATCGGCCTCGCGCACGAAGGGCGCCTGCGCATCGCCATCGGCGTAGATCGCCACGGTCTCGATCCCCATCTCGCGCGCGGTGCGCATGATGCGCCGCGCGATCTCGCCGCGATTGGCGACCAGCAGCCGGCCGATCGGCCGGTAGTTCACATCCGCCATGTGCCGTACTCCTTGGTGCCAGCGACCGTGTTGCTGTGGCAGGCCGACAGCGCGATGCCCAGGACGGTGCGCGTGTCGCGCGGATCGATCATCCCGTCGTCCGAGACGCGCGAGGTGGCGTACAGCCCCTTCGAACGCTCCTCGGCCCAGTGCTCGACCGCCGCCACCCGCTTGTCGTTGGCGGCCTCGTCGAAGGTCTCGCCGCGCCGCTCGACCGCCGCGCGCTGGACGATGGTCATCACGCCGGCCATCTGCTTCGGACCCATCACCGCGATCTTCGCGGTCGGCCAGGTGAAGGTGAAGCGCGTCCCGAAGGCGCGGCCGCTCATCCCGTAGTTGCCCGCGCCATAGGAGGCGCCGACGATCACCGTGAGGTGCGGCACCGTCGAGTTGGACACCGCGTTGATCATCTTCGAGCCGTTCTTGGTGATGCCGCGCTGCTCGAAGTCGGTGCCGACGATGTAGCCGGTGATGTTGTGCAGGAACAGCAGCGGCACGTCGATCTGGTTGCACAGCTGGATGAACTGCGCCGCCTTCTCGGAGGACTCGGAGAAGAGCGCGCCGTTGTTGCCGAGGATCCCGATCGGATAGCCGTGGATCGACGCCCAGCCGCAGACCAGCGTCGGCCCGTAGGCCGGCTTGAATTCCTCGAAGCGCGAGCCGTCGACCACGCGCGCGATCACCTCCCGGATGTCGAAGGGCTGGCGCAGGTCGCGCGAGACGATGCCCAGCAGCTCCTCCGGGTCGTAGATCGGCTCGTCCGGCGGCAGCGAGGGGCCCGGCCCCTTCTTGCGCCAGTTCAGGTGGCGCACCACGTCGCGGCAGATCCGGATGCCGTCGGTCTCGTCCTCGGCGAGGTAGTCGCCAAGCCCCGAGACCGTGCAGTGCATCTGCGCGCCGCCCAGGCTCTCCTCGTCGGCGTCCTCGCCGGTGGCCATCTTGACCAGCGGCGGCCCGCCGAGGAAGACCTTCGACTGCCCGCGGATGAAGATGTTGTAGTCGCTCATTCCGGGCTGGTACGCACCGCCGGCAGTGGATGCCCCGAACACCACGGAGATGGTCGGGATGCGCATCTTGGAGAGCTCGGTGATCTCGTAGAACAGCCGTCCCGACTCGGCGAAGTGGCCGATTTCGCGGCGGATCGCCGCCTCGGGGTTGCCCTCGCCGGAGTCGCCGCGCAGGTCGGCGCCGGCGGACTCGACGAACTGCACGTAGGGCATCCGGTTGATGCGGGCGATCTCGAGGCCGCGCATCAGCTTCTTGGCGTTGAACGGATTGAAGGCGCCCGCGCGCACCGAGGGGTCGTGCCCGAGCAGCACGCACTCGACGCCCTCGATGACGCCGATCCCGCACACGAAGCCGGAGCCGACGTCGTAGTTCGAGCGCCAGGCCGCAAGCGGGCTGATCTCGAGGAAGGACGAATCCTGGTCGAGCGCAAGCGAGATCCGCTCGCGCAAGGGCATCTTGCCGCGCTTGCGCAGCCGGGCCTGCGCCTCCTCGCCACCTCCTTGCTCGGCCTGCTGGTAGAGCAGGTCCAGTTCGCCGAGCGCCTCCAGCATCTCGGCCCGGTTCCGTACGTGCTGCTCGGAACGCGGGTCGAGCTTCGAATCGATCACGGGCATCAGGGACTCCTCCTCCGAAGGATCTTGGGTCGCGCGCAGCGCCGCGCGAGAAGCTCAGGTGCTGCGCAGCGGGTCGGTCTGCTTCCAGGGCGACAGGCATCCTTCGTGGACCTGCGGGCCCTTGCGAAAATGCGCCGCCTGCCCGAGCGTCTCGATGAAGGGCAGGTCGGCGGGGAACAGCTTCGGTGCACGCGGGCGCGGACCGGACTTCGACACGTGCCCCCACAGCGGATGGCCGACCACCTCCTCGGCGATCTCGACCGCCTCGATCAGCCGGTCGAGATCGTAGCCGGTCTCCACGCCCATCTCGTGGCAGAGGTCGACGAAGTCCTCGGTGGGCACGTGACCTGCCGATCGGCCGTTGCCGGTGTACGGGCAGCCGCCCATGCCCCCGATGCAGGTGTCGAACTCGCGCGCGCCCAGCTGCAGCGCCTCGTAGTAGCTGGCGATGGTCGCGCCGCGCTGGTTGTGCAGGTGCAGGTGGAAGTCGGTGACCGAGGGCCAGCGCTCGCGGATCGCGAGCATCGTCTCGCGCACCTGGTGCGGCAGGTTCCAGCCCATGGCCTCGAGCAGCGAGACGCGCGTCACGGCGATGCCGGCGCTCTCCCAGCGGCCGATCATCAGCGCGAGCAGGTCCATGCGCTGCGCGAGCGTGAACGGACCCTCGAAGTTGGAGCCGAAGGGGTTGCCGATGCCCACCGACGCCTTCTGCGCGCCCGCGGCCTTCGCCGCGGCGACGGTCGCGTCGATCGCGGCGATCTGCTGGGCCTGCGTGCGGTTGTAGTTGCGCCGCGCGAAGGTGTCGCACAGCTCCACGTGCACCGAGGGCAGCCGCCCCTTGCGCCGCACGTCGATCTTCGGGTGGAAGCGGTCGGCGCGCTCGAAGCCTGCGCGGTTGAAGAAGGCCGCGGTGTAGGTGACGCCGGGCGCCGGGACGAAGCGCTCGGCGATCTCCTCGATGCACGCCATCTGCGGCGTCCACTTCGGATGGGCGAAGGAGCCGATCGAGATCAGCTTCGCGCCGGTGCGACCCAGCGCATCGAGCAGCCGCAGCTTCGCGTCGACCGGGATGTCGGCGCTCTCGATCTGCAGGCCTTCGCGCATCGTGTCGTCGCGGATCGTGACCGAAGCGGGCAGCAGGCTCATCGGCGAATCCTCCAGGCGGCGGCGCGCATCAGCGCCAGCTGCCGTCGAGCACGTCGTCGGCGACGAAGGCGTTGTTGCGCCGCTCCTCGCCGAAGCTGGACATCGGCCCGTGCCCGGGAACGAAGGCCACGTCCTCGCCCAGCGGCCAGAGCTTCTGCGTGATCGACGCGATCAGGGTGGCGTGATCCCCGCGCGGGAAGTCGGTGCGCCCGATCGAGCCCTGGAACAGGACGTCGCCGACGATCGCCAGCCGGCCGGCCTCGTGGAAGAAGACCACGTGTCCCGGAGTGTGCCCCGGGGTGTGGATCACCTGCAGCGTCTGCGCGCCGAAGCTGACCGTGTCGCCGTCCTCGAGCCAGCGGTCCGGCTCGAAGGCCTCCAGGCGCGCGAACCCGAAGCGCTTGCCCTGCTCGGGCAGCTGCTGGATCCAGAAACGGTCCTCGACCTGCGGGCCCTCGAGCGGCACGCCGTGGCGCCTCGCGTACTCGCCCGCCTGGCCGCAGTGATCGATGTGGCCGTGGGTCAGGAAGACCTTCTCGAGCGCCGCACCGGTCTCGGCGAGCACCTGGTCGATGCGGTCGAGATCGCCGCCCGGGTCGAACACCGCCGCCCGGTTGGTCTCCTCGCAGACGAGCAGCGAGCAGTTCTGTGCGAAGGCGGTGACGGGGATGATCGCGAGTTTCATGGGCTTCAGCGCAGGTCGATCAGTTGGTCGAGCACCCGGCCGTCGGGGTCCGACAGGCGCAGGCGCACCGGCATCAGCTGCAGATCGTACCCGAGCCAGAGATCCACCCTGGCGTCGCCCGGTTCATAAGGACCGGTACGCTCCAGGTGCAGGGCGCGCAGGGCGCCGTCCGGACCAGGCAGCGCATCGTCGCCGTGGCTGAGCCATCTGGAGCGCTCCACCCGGCGGCTGTGCAGCTCCGGCAGCTCCACCGCCCGCCCCGGCGCAAGCCGCTGCGGCCCCGCCCGCGCGAGCAGGCCGAGCTGGACCATCACCGAGAGCCGGTCCTGGACGCCGTCGACCAGCGGCACCGGGTCGCTGGACGAGAAGCTGATCTCGCGCCGGCGGCGGTCGAGCGCCGCCCATCGCTCCGGGCGCTTGCCGCGCTGCTCCCAGTAGCGCTCGGGCGCGAGGCCGGCAGGCGTCACCAGCCCTTCGCTCTTCTGGGCGAGGACGCCGGACCACACCAGCGCGACCAGTCCCTCCGCGCGCCCGGCGCTCTGCAGCAGATAGCGGGATCCGGTCAGCTGCAGCGACAGCTCGATCGAGGCAACGCGCATCCCTCGTTCGTAGCTGCCGTAGTACACGCCGAAGCGCCAGCGCCCTTCGAGGGGCGCTGGCAGGGGACCGGCGTGCCCGGGCGCCCTGGCCTGCCCGCCCGGTTCGGAGCGGGAGCGCGTCTCGACCTGCGCCCGCGCCGAGCCCGGAGCCTGCTGCGCCGCGAGCGCGGCGAGCCCCGTGATGCAGGCCCGGCGCCCAGGGCTGTGCGCGCCCGCCATCAGAGCACCGCCGGGCGGTTGGGCAGTTCGTCCGGATTGCGATCGCCCGCCGGGAAGGCCTGCGCGAGCAGTGTGCCGAGCTCCCGGATCGCAGCCAGCGTGCCCTCGACGAAGCGGCCCGCGCGGCACTCGGCGACCAGCGCCTGCGTGACCGCCTGCCAGGCCTGCTGCGGGATCGCGCGGGCGGCTGCGCGGTCTGCGACGATCTCGACCGTGCGGTCGGCCAGCAGCAGGTAGATCAGCACGCCGTTGTTGGCCTCGGTGTCCCACACCCTCAGGCTGCCGAACACCTCGAGCGCGCGCTCGTGCGGCCCTACGCCGCCCAGGACCCGCCCCAGCGGCAGCGAGGCCTCGATCGCCACCCGCAGTTCCGCGCCGTGCCGACGCTCGCCATCGAGCACGGCCTGCTCGATCCGATCCAGCGCCTGCGCCGGGAAGAGCCGCCGCAGGCGCAGGTGATCGTGCCGCAGGTGGTCCAGGGTCCGCTTCCAGCGCGCCGTCATCACCAGCTCCCCGAGGCGCCGCCGCCGCCGAACCCGCCGCCTCCGCCGCTGAAGCCCCCGCCTCCGCCGCCACCTCCGCCGCCCCAGCGATCGCCCCCGGTCCAGATCACCGGACCGCCGCGCGACCCTGGGCGCCCGCCCGGACGCATCCCCCCGCCACCGCTGGCCGCGAAGGCGAGGAAGAACAGGAAGGCGAACACACCGACCGCGCCCGCCAGCGGCAGCGAAAGGCCCTTCATCAGGGCGAGCAGCCCCGCGCCCGCGCCGCCGGCCAGCGAGCCGAGCACGCGCCCGAGCACCACGGTGGCGATCATGCCCCCGACGAGGATCACGAACAGCCCTTCGAGCCAGCCGGGCTCGCCCCCCTCGGCCTGCGCCCCTGTCTTCGGTTCAGGCAACGGCTCGCCGTCGATCAGCTTGCCGATCGCGCCGACTCCGGCCTGGAGTCCGCCGAAGAAGTCGCCCTCCCGGAAGTGCGGTGAGATCGTGTCGGCGATGATCCGGCGCGCGTAGGCGTCGGGGATCGCGCCCTCCAGGCCGTAGCCGACCTCGATGCGCAGCTTCCGGTCGTCCTTGGCGACCAGCAGGATCACCCCGTCGTCGACCGCCCGGCCGTCGACCCTGCCGCGCCCGATCTTCCAGGCGTCCGCAACGCGGATCCCGTACTCCTCGATGGTCTCGGGCTGCGTCGTGGGCAGCATCAGCACCACCACCTGGGCGCCCTTGCGCTGCTCGATCGCCGCGAGCTGCGACTCGAGCGTGGCGCGCTGCGTCGCGTCGAGCGTGCCGGTGATGTCGGTCACCCGCGCAGTGAGCGCGGGCACCGGTTGCTCGGCGCGCGCGCCGACCGGCAGCACCGCCACCAGCAGCCACACCAGCGCCGCCAGCGCGCCGCCCAGCCATCCATTGCCACGCGCGGGGCGGGAAGGATCGCCCGGTGGCGCCCGAAGCCCCCGGGCGCCCCGTCGCGCCCGGCTCGTCCGGGTCTGCGCAGAGGGGACGGCCACCGCCTACTTCGACTCGCCGGCCGGCCGGCCGAAGTCGACCTTCGGAGCGCTCGAGATCTCGCGCTCGTTCTCGACCGAGAACTGCGGCTTGACCGGGTGGCGGAAGATCATCGCGGTCAGGTTCACCGGGAACTGGCGCACCAGCACGTTGTAGGCCTGCACCGAGTCGATGTAGCGCTTGCGTGCGACCGAGATCCGGTTCTCGGTGCCCTCGAGCTGCGCCTGCAGATCGCGGAAGTTGGCGTCGGACTTCAGTTGCGGGTAGTTCTCGGCGATCACCAGCAGCCGCGACAGCGCGCTGCCCACCTCCTGCTGCGCCTGCTCGAACTTCTTCAGCGACTCGGGGTCACCGGGGTTCACCTGGATCTGGCCGACCCGCGAGCGCGCCTCGGTGACCCGGGTGAACACCTCCTTCTCGTGTTCGGCGAAGCCCTTGACCGTGTTGACCAGGTTGGGGATCAGGTCGGCGCGCCGCTGGTACTGGTTCAGCACCTCCGACCAGGCGGACTTGGTGGCCTCGTCGGCCGACTGGATGTCGTTGTAGCCGCAGCCACCGAGGCCGAGCGCCACGAACACGGCCAGGAACATGCGGGTGAACCAGCGTTGGGACATCGAAAATCTCCGTTGGGTTGATCGGGGTGCGCGCTCGCAGGCGCCGGCAGATCCGCCGGCCGCTGCGAGCGCCTGGCTCAGCGCTGCCGGTCCGCGCCCGCGAGGCGCGAGGCGAACTGGCGCCGGAACTTCGAGACCTTCGGGCCGATGACCACCGCGCAATAGCCCTGCTGCGGATTGCGCTCGAAGTAGCGTCGGTGCCATGCCTCGGCGGGGAACCAGTTCGTCAGCGCAACGACCTCGGTGACGATCGGGGCGTCGAAGACCCCCTCCTGCCCGAGCGCCTCGATGAAGGCGCGCGCTTCGTCGCGCTGCCGCTCGTCCACGTACATGATGGTCGAGCGGTACTGCGGCCCGACGTCGGCGCCCTGCCGGTTCGGCGTGGTCGGGTCGTGGGTCGCGAAGAAGACCTGCAGCAGATCGCGAAAACCGATGCGGTCCGCGTCGAACTCGATGCGCACCACCTCCGCGTGCCCGGTGCCGCCTTCGCAGACCTGCTCGTAGGTGGGCGAATCCAGGTGGCCGCCCGCGTAGCCTGGCTCCACCGAAATCACGCCGGCCAGTTCCTGGAACAAGGGCTCCAGGCACCAGAAACACCCCCCGCCGAACACTGCCGTCTGCCGATCCATCTCCGTCTCCCTTCGGCCAGCGCCCGCCCTGTACGTCGGCCGGGCGCCGTCTCAGCCGCGATTATCCCGCGCCGGCCGCGAACGCGCCTGCGGAACGCGCCTGCGCCCCGGCGCGAGGACTGTCGCCGGGCACGCGCCGGCGTTACCATCGTGCGCCACCGAACCCGGAGATCACCATGACCGCGCAAGCCCCGCATTCCCGATCCAAGGCCTCCTTCAACTGGGCCGACCCGCTGCTGCTGGACTCGCAGCTCACCGACGAGGAGCGCATGGTGCGCGAGGCGGCCGCCGCCTACTGCCAGGACCGGCTCGCGCCGCGGGTGCTCGAGGCCTTCCGGCACGAGAAGACCGACCCGGAGATCTTCCGGGAGATGGGCGAGCTCGGCCTGCTCGGCCCGACCATCCCGGCCGAATACGGCGGTCCTGGACTGAACTACGTCAGCTACGGTCTGATCGCCCGCGAAGTCGAGCGGGTGGACTCCGGCTACCGCTCGATGATGAGCGTGCAGAGCTCACTGGTGATGGTGCCGATCTTCGAGTTCGGCACCGAGGACCAGAAGCGCAGGTATCTGCCGAAACTGGCCAGCGGCGAGTGGATTGGCTGCTTCGGCCTGACCGAGCCGAACCACGGTTCGGACCCCGGGTCGATGGAGACCCGGGCGAAGAAGGTGCCGGGCGGCTACGAGCTGACCGGCAGCAAGATGTGGATCAGCAATGCGCCGATCGCCACGGTGTTCGTGGTCTGGGCGAAGTGCGTCGGCGGCGAGCACGACGGGAAGATCAAGGGCTTCATCCTCGAGAAGGGGATGAAGGGGCTGTCCGCGCCCGCGATCCACGGCAAGGTCGGGCTACGCGCGTCGATCACCGGAGAGGTCGTGATGGACCAGGTGCCGGTCTCCGACGAGCAGCTGATGCCGGGCGTCGAGGGGCTGAAGGGTCCGTTCACCTGCCTGAACTCGGCGCGCTACGGGATCGCCTGGGGCGCGCTCGGCTCGGCCGAGGACTGCTGGCACCGCGCGCGCCAGTACGTACTCGACCGCAAGCAGTTCGGCCGGCCGCTCGCGGCGAACCAGCTGATCCAGAAGAAGCTCGCCGACATGCAGACCGAGATCACCCTCGGGCTGCAGGGCTGCCTGCGCCTGGGCCGCATGAAGGACGAAGGCAGCGCCGCGGTCGAGATCACCTCGATCATGAAGCGCAACTCCTGCGGCAAGGCGCTCGACATCGCCCGGATGGCGCGCGACATGATGGGCGGCAACGGCATCTCCGACGAGTTCGGCGTCGCCCGCCACATGGTCAACCTCGAGGTGGTCAACACCTACGAGGGCACGCACGACATCCACGCGCTGATCCTGGGTCGCGCGCAGACCGGGATCCAGGCCTTCTCCTGATCCGCGCTCAGCGGGTGGGCTGGCGGCGCTGCAGCCGTCGCGCCCACCACCACGGCAGCAGTGCGGCCACGACCAGCACCGCCGCCATCGCGATCGCCGCCTGCTGGGCGCCGGTGAGGTCGACCACGACGCCCGCCAGGCTGGGGCCGAGCATCGAGCCCGCGCCCGAGCCCGTGGCGAAGAAGCCCAGCGCCACCGCACGCCGGGCAGGCGCGGCGGACATCGCGAGCTGCGCGCCCATCACGCCGGGCGTGCAGCCCATCGCCACCCCGGCCAGCAGGAACAGCGGCACTGCGCCTCCGGTGAGCAGGGCCAGCCCGATCGCCGCGCCCGAGAGCAGGCAGCCGATGGCGAGCACCAGCGACGGGCGGCCCAGGCGATCGGCGAGCCAGCCACCCCAGGGCTGGGTCGCGACCAGCGCCCACCCGGACAGGCTCACCGCGAACCCGGCCGCCTCGAGCGACCAGCCGGCCGAGGTGAGCCAGGTGGGCGCGAACGCGATGAACGCTGTGTAGCCGATGTTGAGCACCATCCACGAGACCGAGATCGCGACGGCGGCCCCCAGCCCCGCGAGCCCCTTGCCGGTGTCGGCGACGAGCTGCTTCGCGGCAAGCGCCGATGCGGAAGCGGGGGCGCTGCCTGCGGCCCCGTCGCCGTCGGTTCCCGCGAAGATCCGCGGCAGCCGCCAGGCCGCCAGCAGCGCCAGCACCGCGTAGGCGGCAGCGACCGCCAGCGCTGCCCGCCAGCCGCCCTGCTGCGCGACCCCGCCCAGCAGGGCCAGCGCGAACGCGATGCCGAGCGGCCAGGCGCCCAGCACCGTACCGGTCGCAGTGGACAGCCGGCCGCCCATGAAGCGGTCGGTGGCCATCTTGAGCAGCACGATCTGCACCAGGGCCGCACCCGCGCCCGCGACCACGCGTGCCGCGAACATCGACACAAACCCGGGCGCGATCGCGGTGAGCACCCCGCCGACCACGGTGAGGGCGAGCGATGCCAGCAGCACGCGCCGCTCCCCGAAGCGCTGGATCACCACTCCCCCGGGGATCGACAGCAGCACCGCGGGCAGCACGTAGGCGCCGATCAGCGAGCCGACCTCGGTATAGGACAGGCCCAGCTCGGCGACCAGCAGCGGCGCCACCACCGCCACCGAGTGGAACTGGAAGCCGGCCACCATGCGCACCGCCACCAGGGCGGCGAGCGTGCCGAGCGCCGCGCGGTCCCAGCGCCCCGCCGCGCTCATCGGAGCAGCGCGCCCATGCGCCGGACTGCGCGCCGGCTCACGCGTAGCGCCGCGAGATCGATTCGGCGACGCACACCGGGCGATCGCTGCCCTTGCGCTCGATGGTGAACTCCCACACCAGCTGCAGTCCGTCGTGCGGCAGCGGCTCGGCCGACAGCAGCCGGATCCGTGCGCGCAGCTCGCTGCCCACCGGAACCGGAGCGGTGAAGCGCACCCGGTTCAGGCCATAGTGCACGCCCATCCGCAGGTTCTTCATCTCGACGCTGCGCTCGAGGAACATCGGCAGCAACGACAGGGTCAGCAAGCCCTGTGCGATCGTGGTCCCGAAGGGGCCGAGCGCCGCACGTTCCGGATCGACGTGGATCCACTGGAAATCGTCGGTGGCCTTCGCGAACTGATCGATGCGATCCTGCGTGATCGGCTCCCAGTCGCTGACCGCGACCTCCTGCCCGACCAGCGTCGCAAGCTCGGCCAGCGTCTCGAAACTCCTCCTCATCGCAATCTCCTGTCAGCCTGGGGCGTCGGCAGTGGGCTGGGCACTAGTGTAGCGACAGCAGCACCGCGCAGCCGCGGGAGGCTTCCTGCGCCGCCCGGCAGCATGGCTCAGGGCAGCAGCGCGACATCGTCCGCCGCACCGGGGTGCCCTGCCGCTGCCAGCAGCAGCTCCAGGCAGCGATCCTCGTCGCTGGCGCTGGTGTCGACGGTGAAGTCGGCAAGCAGGTAGAGGCGCTCGCGTTGCGCCAGCAGCGCGCGCAGCTCCACCAGCGGGTGCTCGCGCCCCTGCAGCGGGCGCAGATCGTTCTGTGCGGTCACCCTGGCGATCAGGTCTTCCGGCGCGGCCTTGAGCCAGACGGTGAGCGCACGGCTGCGCAGCAGCTGCCAGGTCTGCGGCTCGAGCACCACCGAACCGCCGACCGCGAGCACGCAGCGCGCATTCCCGTCGATCAGTCGGGTGAGCACCTGGCGTTCGCAGTCCCGGTAGGCCTGCTGTTCGCCGCGCGCGAGCACCGAGGCCAGCGGCTCGCCCATCTCGCGCTCGATCTCGGCGCTCAGCTCGAAGAAGGGCAGCTCGAGGCGCGTGGCGAGCCGCGCGCCCAGCGTCGACTTGCCGGCGCCGCGTACGCCGACCAGCGCGATCCGGCCGCCGCGGTCGACGTCCACCAGTTGCCCGATCAGATCGAGGAGCTCAGTGCCGAGCGCTGCGGCCACGCGCCGGATCAGCAGGATCGATCCGTTGCCGCCGCCCGACTCGAGCTGCGCCAGGTAGCGCTCCGAGACACCCGAACGCTCGGCGAGGCGGCGGCGCGTCAGGCCTGCGCGGCCACGCGCCCGGCGCACTCTCAGGCCGAGTTGCTCGAGGAAGGCGATCTCGTCGGACGACTTCGCTGCCATGCCAGTCGGTTCCCGGAAGGTGGCGACGCCGCGGCCTACAGGCCCGCGGCTCATCCGCCTGGCGCGAAGCTGGCCGCGGCGCGCGCAAGGCGATCACGCGCGGCGTCCCAGTCGGCCTCAGCGGGCAGGGACTCGACCAGGATGCGATCCAGACCCAGCGCATCCAGCGAGCGCAGGCCCGCGTAGAGCTTGTGCCCGAAGCGCACCGGATCGTCGTCGGCCGCTTCCCAGTGTGCCAGCGCCGATGACGCGGGGCGCTGCCGGCACCAGGCTGCGACGCGCAGCCCGGCAGCCGCGAGCGTGGCGATGCGCGCGGCAAGCGCAGGGGTCTCGACGAGCTCCAGCGGCGTGTGCGGCGCGTAGTGCGCAGCCAGCGTTCCCGAGGCGCGCGGCGCCTGCGCGTCGCGCCGGCCGAGCCGGCGTCCCAGCACCGCCTCGATGCGCGCCGCCGCAAGCCCGCCCGGCCGCATCAGCACCGGCGTGCCGCGCGAGAGGTCGACGATGGTGGACTCGAGCCCGAACTCGCAGGGCCCGCCGTCGAGCACCAGCGTCAGCTCACCCTGGGCGTGCTGCGCGAGGTCGGCTGCAACGTGCTCTGCGCGGGTCGGGCTCACGCGCCCGAAGCGGTTGGCCGAGGGTGCCGCGACCCCGCGTCCGCCCAGCCTGGCGAAGGCCCGCAGCAGCGCCAGCGCCACCGGATGCGCCGGACAGCGCAGCCCCACGGTCGCTTCGCCGCCACAGGCGTGGTCGGGAGCCTCGGCTCGGCGCCGCACGATCAGCGTCAGCGGCCCCGGCCAGAACGCCGCGGCCAGCCGCTGCCCGTCCTCGCCCAGATCGCCCCACCAGGCGGCCGCCTCCACGTCCGCGACGTGGACGATCAGCGGGTGATCCGCCGGGCGCCCCTTGATCCGGTAGATCGCCTGCACCGCCTGCGCACAGCTCGCGTCGCCACCGAGGCCATAGACCGTCTCGGTGGGAAAGGCGAGCACCTCGCCCGCGGCGAGCCGCCGGGCCCCCTCCTCGATCGCGTCGGCGTCGGCGCGGCGAAGCTGCGGCGCGCCCGGCGGCATGGAGAGCTTCGATCCGACCATCGAGGCGCTCAGCCGACGATGCCGAGCTCGCGCTCGATCTGCGCCGCCACCTGCGCCGCCTGCTCCAGGGACTCGCCCAGCACCGTGACGTGGCCCATCTTCCGGCCGCGGCGCGCCTCGGTCTTGCCGTACAGATGCAGCTTGGCCTGCGGGTGGCGCAGCACCAGCGTCCAGTCCGGCTCGCGCGGTTCGCGCGCGTGCGCGCTCCCGAACCAGAGGTCGCCCAGCAGGTTGATCATCACGGTCGGATCGTGCTGGCGCACCGCCCCCAGCGGCAGCCCGGCCATCACGCGCGCCTGCTGCTCGAACTGGCTGGTCACGCAGGCGTCGATCGTGTAGTGGCCGCTGTTGTGCGGACGCGGCGCCATCTCGTTGACCACCAGCGCACCGTCGTCGAGCACGAAGAACTCGACACAGAGCACGCCGACGTAGTCCATCGCGCGCGCGATCTCCAGCGCGGCCCCGGTGGCCCGCGAAGCGAGCTGCGGCGACACCCGCGCCGGCACGGTGGACACCGCGAGGATGCCGTCGCGATGGACGTTCTCGGCCACCGGGTATGCAACCGCATCGCCGTCGAAGCCGCGGGCCACCACCACGGACACCTCGAGCGCGAGCGGGAGCTGCCGCTCGAGCACGCAGGGCACCCGGCCGAAGCGTTCGTAGGCCGCGAGGGCATCGTCCACGCCGGACACGCGCGCCTGGCCCTTGCCGTCGTAGCCGAGACGCGCGGCCTTCAGGATCCCGGGAAACAGCGAGCGATCGACGGCTCGCAGCGCCTCGGTGCTGCGGATCTCGGCGTAGGGCGCGACAGGGATGCCGCAATCGCGCACGAAGGCCTTCTCGACCATGCGGTCCTGGGCGATCGCGACACTGGCGCCCGCGGGGCTGACCACCGTGCGTGCGGCCAGCGTCTCGAGCGCGCTGGCCGGGACGTTCTCGAACTCGGTGGTCACCGCGCGGCAGAGCCGGCCGAGTTCCTCGAGCGCTGCCGGATCGGTGTAGTCCGCGCGCAGGTGCCGGTCGGCCACTGCGCCTGCCGGGCTGTCTTCGCCGGGATCGAGCACGCAGACCCGATAGCCGAGACTCTGGGCGGCCATGCAGAACATGCGTCCGAGCTGCCCGCCACCGAGCAGCCCGAGCCACTCGCCGGGCTGCAGCGGGGGAATCGGCAGGTGTCTCGCAGGGGACATCTCGGGCATTCGCAGCACTCCGTGGGGGATTCGTTCTCGGGCAGGCGTGCCGGCCGGGCCCTTGCGGCGCGACCGGCCGGTGCCGGCTCCGGCCGGCGCTGCCCGCGCAGGGTTCAGCCCGGCGGCAGGGCCATCGCGCGGGCCGCCTCGGTCTGGCGCGCGCGGAAGGCCTCGAGGCGCGCAGCGAGGCCCGGGTCGACCGTGGCAAGCGTGGCGATCGCGTGCAGCGCGGCGTTCGCGGCCCCCGCCTCGCCGATCGCGAAGCAGGCCACCGGAATGCCCCTGGGCATCTGCACGATCGAGGGCAGGGAGTCCTCGCCGCGCAGGTATTTCGTCGGGACCGGCACGCCGAACACCGGAACGATGGTCTTGGACGCGAGCATTCCCGGCAGGTGTGCGGCCCCGCCGGCGCCGGCGATGAGCGCGCGCAGGCCGCGGCTGCGCGCAGCCTCGGCGTAGCGGAACATCTCGTCGGGCATCCGGTGCGCGGACACCACCCGGGCCTCGTGCGGCACCTCGAACTCGCGCAGGATCGCGACCGCGTGCTGCATCACTTCCCAGTCGCTGCTGCTGCCCATCAGCACGCCGACCAGCGGCGCGGCATCGCTCATCATCGTCCTCCGTCACGAACCGGGGCAAGGCCCGCAGCCGCGGCCGTCAGCGCAAGGGCACGGCCCCGCCACCCGTGGATGAAGCCTGCGCGGAACTGCGCGATCGCGCCGCAGCGCCTCACTGGAGCTCACGGCCGGTGAGCCGGCGCAGCGCCTCGCGATACTTGGCCGCAGTGGCGGCGATCACCGTCGGCGGCAGCGGCGGCGCAGGGGCCTTCTTGTCCCAGCCCGGCACGGTCTCGAGGTAGTCGCGCACGTACTGCTTGTCGAAGGACGGCGGCGAGCTTCCCGGGCGGTAGACGTCGGCCGGCCAGAAGCGCGAGGAGTCGGCGGTCAGCACCTCGTCCATCAGGTGCAGCGTTCCGTTGCCGTCCAGGCCGAACTCGAACTTGGTGTCGGCAATGATGATTCCGCGCTGCGCCGCGTAGTCGCGCGCCCTGCGGTACAGGGTCAGGCTCGCTTCGCGGATGCGCTCGGCCAGCGGCCGGCCGATGCGCGCGACCATGTCCTCGAAATCGATGTTCTCGTCGTGCTCGCCCGCCGCAGCCTTGGCCGCCGGCGTGAAGATCGGTTCGGGCAGTTCGGCCGCCTGCTGCAGGCCCGGCGGCAGCGCGATTCCGCACACCGCGCCGCTGGCCTGGTAGTCCTTCCATCCCGAGCCGATCAGGTAGCCGCGCACCACCGCCTCGACCAGGATCGGCTCGAGCCGCTTGACGACCATCGAGCGGCCCCGCACCTGTTCGACCTCGTCGGGGGCGACCACGGACTCGGGGGCGATCCCGGTGAGGTGATCGGGAACGACTCCAGCGAGCCGCTCGAACCAGAACAGCGCCATCTGGTTGAGCACCCGGCCCTTGTCCGGGATCGGCTCGCGCATGACGACGTCGAAGGCCGAGAGGCGATCGGTGGTGACGATCAGCAGCTTGTCGTCGCCGACCGCGTAGTTGTCGCGGACCTTCCCGCGCCCCACCAGGGGGAGCGAGCGCAGACTCGATTCGTAGAGGGCGGGACGCATGGTCGCCGGCATCGGGCGGGCTCCGAAAACCGCTATTTTGCCCGAAGCCGCAGGCCGCAGCGCCGGGTGACCGCGTCGCGGCCCGCGGCCCGGCCGCAGCGCCCGGGTCGCCCCGGCGGCGCCGCGGCCGGGCCGCGCTTCAGCGCTCGCGCAGCGCGCGCAACCATCCGAGCCCGGCCGAAGTGCCGGCGCGCGGGCGATATTCGCAGCCGACCCAGCCCGGGTAGCGGAGCTCGTCGAGCAGCGCGAACAGCCATGGATAGTGGATTTCGCCGAGATCCGGCTCGTGGCGGTGCGGCACGCCCGCGATCTGCACGTGGCCGATTCCGGTCAGGTGCCGGCGCAGCTTCGTCGACAGATCCCCCTCCATCACCTGGCAGTGGTAGAAATCCATCTGCACCTTCAGGTTGGGCGCACCGATGCGCTCGACGATCGCGTGCGCGTCGGCCTGCGTGTTCAGCAGGTAGCCGGGGAAGTCGCGCGGGTTGATCGGCTCGATCAGCGCCTCCAGGCCGTGGTCGCCGAGTCGCTGCGCGGCCCACGCGAGGTTGTCGACGTAGGCCTCGCGCTGCGCGACCCGCTCGCTCTCGCGCCTGACCAGCCCCGCGAGCAGGTGCACGCGCGGGCAGCCGAGCGCGTGCGCGTACTCGATCGCCAGATCCACCCCGCGCCGGAACTCCTCCTGCCGTCCGGGCAAGGCCGCCACGCCCCGTTCCCCCGCAGCCAGGTCGCCGGCAGGCGCATTGATCAGCACCATCTGCAGGCCATGCCGATCGAGCTCGTCGCGGATCCGGGCGCTGGCGTGCTCGTAGGGGAACTGGCACTCGACCGCCTCGAAGCCGTCGAGGGCGGCTGCACCGAAGCGCTCGAGGAAGGGCAGCTCGTTGTACATCGTCGTCAGGTTCGCGGCGAATCTGGGCATCGCGGGTCCGTCAGGGGGAGGAAGGGATCTCGCGCCGCGCCGCAGGGGCGGCACGCCGGCCCCGATGATGCCCGATCGGCGCGACGCGGCGCCGGAGGCGGGCCCACCCGCTGGTAGCATTGCCCGCAGATGAGCACCCAGGGCACCGACCGTCAGAAGCAGGCCGCGCCGCCTGCCGGCCCGGCGCGCGGCTGCGCATGCGTCGCGGACCGTTCGACGCGATGAGGCCGGATCCCGTCTCGCGGCAGCAGGGCTGGCGCCCATGGATCGGGCCGCTGGTCGTTGCGCTGGCCTTTGCCGCCGGGCTGGCGACCGACGCGCTGGGCGCCGGCCGCCGGGTGAACCTGCTCGCTGCGCCGATGCTCGGCGTGCTCGCCTGGAACCTCGCGGTCTACCTGTGGATGCTCGCACGCGGCGCCGCGTCGGTGCTGCGCCGACGATCGGTCGCGGCTGCGCCCGGTCCGTTCGGTCGAGCCGTGCTGCGGGTGGGCCGAACCGCGAACAGCCTGGGGGTGGACGGACCGGCCGATGCCGCGCGGGCGGCACAGGCGCTGCACGCCGCGGCAGCCGCCTTCGCCGGCGGGATGCTCGCCGGCCTGTACCTGCGCGGGCTGGCCTTCGAGTACCTCGCCGGCTGGGAGAGCACCTTCCTGGGCCCCGAGGGCGTGCGCGCGCTGCTCGCGGTGGTGCACGGCCCGGCCAGCGCACTCACCGGCATCGCCCTGCCCGACGCCGCGACGCTCGCGGGCCTGCGCTTCGGGGCCGGTCCCGGCGAGAACGCCGCGCGCTGGATCCATCTGCACGCAGCGACCGTGCTTCTCTACGTGATCCTGCCGCGGACGCTGCTCGCGCTGCGGGCCGGCCGCAGCGCGCGACGGCTGAGCCGCGACGCGCGCGCCGGCTTGCCCGCCACCGGGGCCGGCTCCGATCGCACCGGGACCGACGCGGACGGGCCTGCGACCGATGAGGCGCCCTTCGCGGGGATCGCGCCCGGCCCCGACGGCAGGGTCCGGGTGCGCGCCCTGCCCTACAGCTTCACGCTCGAGCCGGCAGCGCAGCGCGGCCTCGCTGCGCTGCTCGCGGCCGACCTCGGCCCGGCCGCCTCGCTCGAGCTGGCACCGAGCCTGTCGCCGGAGTCGGCGGAATCCGTGTCCGCTGCGCCCGGGGCAGGCACGCAGGCGCCGACGCCGCAACTGCTGCTGGCGCTGTTCGCGCTCACCGCGACGCCCGAGCCGCAGACCCATGGCGCCTTCGTCGCCGCGCTCGCCGCCCGGCTCGCGCCGGGGACGGCGCTGCGGGTGCTGGTGGACGAGAGCGCGTTCCGCGCCCGCTTCGCCGCGACGCCGCAGCGCCTGGCGCAACGGCGCCAGGCCTGGCGCGCGGTGATGCACGCGATCGGGATCGCACCGCGCTTCGCAGCGCTCGAAGCGCTCGCTCCCGCCGCGCAGGCCCGGCCGTGACCCTGCCCGACCCGCGCACCGACCTCGCCGCGCCCGCCGGGCCTGCGGTGCAGATCGCGCTGAGCCTGGTCTCGCACACCAACGCCGGCAAGACCACCCTGGCGCGCACCCTGCTCGGCCGCGAGATCGGCGAGGTGCGCGACGCGGCCCACGTCACCGAGGTCGCCGAAGGGCACGTGCTGATCGAAACCCCTGCCGGAGACCGGCTCGCCCTGTGGGACACGCCGGGCTTCGGCGACAGCCACCGGCTCGCGCGCAGGCTGGAGCAGTCCGGAAATCCGGTGGGCTGGCTGCTAACCGAGGTCTGGGACCGGCTGCGCGACCGGCCGATGTGGTCGAGCCAGCAGGCGATCCGCAACGTGCGCGAGCGCGCCGACCTGGTGCTCTACCTGGTCAACGCCGCCGAGGATCCGCGCGACGCGGCCTATCTCGATCCGGAGATGCGCATCCTCGACTGGATCGGCAAACCGGTGATCGCGCTGCTCAACCAGGCCGGCGCGCCACGCCCGCCCGAGCAGGAGGCCGCCGAAGTGGCGCGCTGGCGCACACGGCTGGGCGGCGCGCGCGTCGTGAAGGAAGTGCTGCTGCTCGACGCGTTCGCGCGCTGCTGGGTGCAGGAACTCACCCTGCTCGACGCGGTGGCGCGCCTGCTTCCGTCAGATCGGCAGGCAGGCTTCACGCGACTCGCCGCGGCGTGGCGCGCCCGCGGCGAGGCCACTTTCGATGCCTCGATGCGCGAGCTCGCGCGCCGCCTCGCGCGCGCCGCCGCCGACGCCGAACCGTTGCCCGCCGGCGGCCTGCGCGACGCGCTGCGCGGGCTGGGCAGCGCGTTCTCGCGCAGCCCGCGCGAGAGCGGCGGGGACGACGCGGGCGAGCCCGCCGACACCGCACGCCGGGCGGCGATGCGTGCGCTGGCCGGCCGGCTCGACGCCGAGGTGCGCGGCAGCACCGACCGGCTGATCGCGCTGCACGGCCTGCACGGCCGCGCCACGCAGCAGGTGCTGGAACGGCTGGCCGAACACTACTCGGTCAGCGCTCCGGTCGACGAGGGACGCGCAGCCATCCTGGGCGGACTGGTCGCGGGCTCGCTCGCCGGCCTGAAGGCGGACCTCGCGACCGGCGGGCTCACGATGGGCGGCGGCCTGCTGGCCGGCGGCCTGATCGGCGCCCTGGGCGCTGCGGGCCTCGCGCGCGGCTACAACCTGGTGCGGGGCGCCGGCCCCCCCGAGGTGCGCTGGTCCGACGAGGTCCTGGACGGACTCGCCGAGGCTGCGCTGCTGGGCTATCTCGCGGTAGCGCACTACGGACGGGGGCGCGGCGACTGGGCCGCATCCGAGCACCCGCCGCACTGGGAGGCCGTGGTCCGCGACGCGCTCGCAACGCAGCGCGACGCACTGCGTGCAGTCTGGGCGCTGCGCCCGCAGCGTCCGGGGGCCGACGCGCTCGGCGAGGCGCTGCATCCGCCGATCGCAGCCGCGGCACGGCGGGCGCTCGCCACCCTCTACCCCGGAAACGTGCCGCTGCCCTGAGCCGCGAGCGCGGTCACCGGCGGGGCGGCCGGCAGCGCCCGGACGTTGCGCCCGCCCCGGGGACGATCAGTCGATCAGCTCACGGGAGATGATCTCCCGCTGGATCTCCGAGGCGCCGCCGAAGATCGTGAACGCGCGCGTGTTCAGGTACTTCGGCGTCACCGGCCGGGCGAGGTCGTCGAGAACCGGATCGGCGCCTTCCGCATAGAGCGGCCGGGTGTTCTCCCACACCAGCGCCTCGGGCCCGAGCACCCGCACGCCCAGGCGCGTCAGCGCCTGCTCGATCTCGCTCCAGCGCAGCTTCATCAGCGAGGACACCGCCCCCGGATTCTGGCCGGTCTGCAGCGAGGACATCACCCGCAACTCGGTCATCTCGAGCGCGTCGATGTCGATCTCGACCTGCGAGAAGGCCAGCGCCAGGTCCGGATCGTCGAGCGCGCAGCCCTGGCCCTGCGCAGTCTGCTGCGCGAGCCGCTGCAGCCACTCGAAGGTGGCGCGCAGGTCGCCCGAGGTGATCGAGCCGCCGCGCTCGAACTCGAGCAGGTACTTGGCGATCGTCCAGCCCTCGCCCTCCTCGCCCACCCGCTGCGACACCGGGACGCGGACCTCGTCGAAGAAGACCTGGTTGACCTCGTGGTCGCCGCCGATCGTGCGGATCGGCCGGATCGTGATCCCCGGAGTCTTCATGTCGACCAGCAGGAAGCTGATTCCCTTGTGCTTGGGAACGTCCTCGCCGCCGGTGCGCACCAGCGCGAACATCATGTTCGCGTGATGGGCGTGGGTGGTCCAGATCTTGGTGCCGTTGAGCACGTAGTGATCGCCGTCGCGGATCGCGCGCGTCTTCAGCGAGGCGAGATCCGAGCCCGACCCGGGCTCCGAGTAGCCCTGGCACCAGTAGTCGTCGCCGGCGAGGATGCGTGGCAGGTACCACGACTTCTGCTCGGGCGAGCCGAACTTCATGATCACCGGACCTGCCATTTTCAGCCCCATCGGCGACAGCGACGGTGCGCCGGCGCGGGCGAGCTCCGTGCCGAAGATCCAGCGCTGCACCAGGTTCCAGCCGGTGCCGCCGTACTCCGCGGGCCAGCCGGGAGCGGCCCAGCCCTTGCGGTTCAGGATGCGGTTCCACTCGCGGCCGATCTCCGGTTCGGAGAAGACCGAGGTGGTCAGGTGGGTTGCGTGGCTCATCGCGGGCGGGAGCTCCTCGCGCAGGAAGGCACGCACCTCGTCGCGGAACGCGAGCTCTTCGGGTCCGAACGAAAGCTTCATCTTCAGTTCTCCGATCCTTCAGTCAGCGGCGCGCGCATCTGCGCGTGGCGGCGCAGGTGCCACTCGGCCGGTCCGAACATCGCGTCGAGCGCCATCTGGCGACGCAGGTAGGCGCCCACCGTCAGCTCGTCGGTGACGCCCATTCCGCCGTGCAGCTGGATCGCCTCCTCGGCGACCCGCCGCGCCCCGAGGCCCACCTTCGCCCGCGCGGCCGCGGCAGCGCGGGCACGTGCGCGGGCATCCCCGGTGCGCTCGGCGTCCTGCAGCGCGAGGATCGCGCCCAGCGTGATCGATCGGCCCTCCTCGGCATGGATCGACATGTCGGCCATCCGGTGGCGCAGCACCTGGTTGGCTGCCAGCGGCCGGCCGAACTGGATGCGCTGCTTCGTGTAGTCGACCGTGGCCTTCACCAGCGCGTCCATCGCGCCCACCGATTCCGCGCACGCAGCGACCAGCGCGTGGTCGGCGAGCCGCTCGAAGTCCGCCTGCGTCGCTGCGGGCAGCCGCGCTGCGTCGTCCAGCCGCACGCCGCGCAGCGCGAGCGCGCAGGCGCCCGCACCGTCGACCGAAGGGAAGTCGCGTGCGCTCACGCCGGCAGTGCCGCGCTCGACCAGGAAGAACGCGATCGCGCCCTCGTCGGTGCGCGCCGCGACGATCCAGGCCTGCGCCACATCGCCCGAGGGCACCACCGTCTTGTCGCCCTCGAGCACCCAGGAGGCGCCGTCGCGGGTCGCGCGCGTGGCGGTCAGCCCGAGCTCGTGGCCGGCAGCGCGCTCGATCGTGGCGGGAACGACAACGGCGTCGCCCGAGGCCAGCGCAGTCAGCCAGCGCTGGCGCTGTGCGTCGGAGCCGCCGGCCGCGAGCAGCCCTGCGGCCAGGATCGCCGCAGGCAGGTAGGGCTCGGGGACCGGACCGGCGCCAAGTGCCTCGGCAAGCACACAGGCCTCGGCCACGCCCTGCCCCAGTCCGCCGTCACGCTCGGGCAGGCTCATCGCCAGCCAGCCCATGTCGGCCATCTCGCGCCAGCGCGCGCCCGCGGGCCGCACCGCTTCCGCGCCGTGCCCCGACCGGCCGCGCTCGGCCACCCAGCGCACTGCGCTCTCGCGCAGCATCTGCTGCTCGCTCGTCAACTGCAGGTTCATCCGGGATCTACCTCGTGCAGGAAACGGAGCCGGTGGATCCGGCCCCGGGCGTTCTCGGGTCTGGCGCCTTGCTCACGCAGCCGACGCCAGCACCCGCGAGGATACCGCGCCGCGACCGGTCCGAGACGCGCCGCCCGATGCACACCCTTGCGCACTGCGCCGCGGTGTTCCGCTTTCACGGGACGGCCATGGAAGCCGCCGGCACGCCAGTTACACTGCCGTGGTCACGCACGACGCGGAATCGGCGGGCCGGCACGCACGGCTCGCGGACCTGCGGCAGTGAAAGGACGGAGATCAGCGATGACGAGACCCGGGACGGATACCGCCACACCATCGCATGCCGGCCGGCTGCAGGGCTCGGTGGCGCTGGTCACCGGCGCCAGCCGCGGCATCGGCCGCGCGATCGCCGAGGCCTTCGCAGCCCAGGGCGCGAAGCTCTGCCTGGTCGCCACCGACGCCGTGCGGCTGTCCGAGGTCGCTGCCGGGCTGAGCGGCTCGCCCGAACCCGCGCTGTGCCTGCCGGCCGACGTCACCGATCGTGCCGCCTGCTTCGACGTCCTCGCACAGGCGCGGGCCCGCTTCGGCCACGTGGACGTCCTGGTCAACAACGCCGGGGTCTATCTGGGCAAGTCCTTCCTGGAGCACACGCCGCAGGAGTTCCAGCGCCTGCTCGACGTGAACCTGTTCGGGGTGATCCACCTGACCCAGGCGGCGCTGCCCGGGATGCTCGCCCGCGGCTACGGGCGCATCGTCAACATCGCCTCCACGGCCGGCAAGTGGGGATCGCGCAACCAGAGCGGCTACAACGTCAGCAAGCACGCAGTGGTGGGGCTGACCCGCTGCCTCGCGCTCGAGACCGCCACGCACGGCGTCACGGTCAACGCGATCTGTCCCGGGATCATCGGAACCGACATGGCCGACAGCCTGAAGAAGGGCCAGGCGGCGCTGATGGGCGTGGAGCCCGACGCCGCAATGGCCGCGACCCTTGCCGCACGCGTTCCCGTCGGGCGCGTGCTCGAGCCCGGGGAGGTCGCCGAACTCGCCGTGCACCTGGCTTCACGCGCCAGCGGCGGGATGACCGGCCAGTCCATCCTCGTCGATGGCGGAATGCTGCTGGTCTGAGCAATCGTCACAGCAGCCCGATCCCGAAGGTAGCGACGCGCACGCGCAGGCAGCGCCACACCCGACATCGACCCAACCAGGAGACCCACGATGCTGCACCCCCACGCCCGCGCACTGCTGGGGCTGATCGAGAAGATCGGCGCCCCGCCGACGCACGAACTCACCCCGGCGGACGCGCGCACCTACTACCGCGAGCGCCGCTTCGCGACGCAGCCGGAGCCGCCGGACGTGGCCGAGAGCCGCGAGCTCGTCGCCGAGGGCCCGCACGGCCCGATCCCGATGCGCCTGCTGCGTCCGAAGGGCGCAGCGCCGGATGCGGTGCTGCCCGTGCTGGTGTACTTCCACGGCGGCGGCTGGGTGATCGGCGACCTCGACACCCACGACACCCTGTGCCGCGAACTTGCGAACCTGTCGGGCTGCGCGGTGATCGCCACCGATTACCGGATGGGCCCCGAGCACCGCTTCCCGGCGGCAGTCGACGACTGCATCGCCGCCACGCGCTGGGTGCATCGCAACGCCGGCGCGCTCGGCGTCGATCCGCAGCGGATGGCGGTGGGCGGCGACAGCGCCGGCGGCAACCTCGCCGCCGTGGTGTCGATCGCCGCGCGCGACGCCGGCGAGCCGCCGCTGCGCTTCCAGCTGCTGATCTACCCGGCCACCGACTCCCACTTCGGCACCGAGTCCTATCACCGCAACGGCGAGGGCTACCTGCTGACGAAGGCGACGATGACCTACTTCCGCGGTCACTACATCGCCGACCCCGCGCAGTACGACGACTGGCGCGCCTCGCCGCTGCGCCGCGAGGACCTGTCCGGCCTGCCGCCGGCGCTGGTGATCACCGCGGGTTACGACCCGCTGCGCGACGAGGGCCTGGCCTACGCCCAGCGCCTCAGCGATGCGGGCAACCGCGCCACCCACGTGAGCTTCGAGCGGCAGATCCACGGTTTCATCACGATGGGCAAGGTGATCGACGAGGCCAACGCCGCCGTGCTGCTGTGCGCTGCCACCCTGCGCAGCGAGCTGCTGCCTGCGGCCGGCTGAACCACTGGAGGAGCCGCACGATGCGCGCAATGGTCAGTGCCCCGCAACCCGAGGCGGTCGAGGCCGGCCTCGATGTCCTTGCCGCCGGCGGCAACGTCGTCGATGCCGCGATCGGCGCCGCGCTCGTGCAGACTGCGGTCGACCCGCAGATGTGCGGGATCGCCGGCTTCGGCTCGATGCACCTGCACCTGCGCTCGCGCGGCGTGCACGAGCTGATCGACTTCCATGGCCGCGCCCCGCTGGCCACGCGCCCCGACATGTGGACCGACCTGATCGTCGGCGAGTGCGAGGACGGCTTCGGCTTCATGCTGCGCGGACAGGTCAACGAGATCGGCTACCAGTCGATGACCACGCCGCTCACCCTGAAGGCCTTCGACGACGCGCTCGCGCGCCACGGCAGTCGGCCCCTGTCGACGCTGATCGAGCCCGCGATCGCCTGGTGCGAGCAGGGCTTCGCGGTGCGACCGCACGTCCACCGCTTCTGGACGCAACCGGCGCAGTACGGCCGCATCGAGCCGGCGCGGGTGCTGCGCGACCATCCGGCGGCCGCGAAGATCTACACGAAGCCCGACGGGTCGCTCTACCGGGTGGGCGAGCTGCTGCGCAACCCCGACATGGGGCGCACCTACCGGCGCATCGCCGAGCACGGCGTGGCCGACTTCTACCAGGGCGCAATCGCGCGGCGCATCGCCGAGGACATGGCGGCGCACGGCGGCCTGATCACGATGGCCGACCTCGCCGCCTGCGCCACCGAGACGACCGCACCGCTGTGGACGACGTACCGGGGCCACAGGGTCGCAACGAACCCGCTGCCCGGCGGCGGGCTGCTGCTCGTGATGATGCTCAACATCCTCGAGCACTTCGACCTGGCCGCGATGGGGCACGATTCGCCCGACTACATCGCGACGGTCGCCGAAGCGATGAAGATCGCCACGGTCGAGAAGGACGCGCGGATCGGCGACCCGCGCTTCATCGACGTTCCGCAGGGCGAACTGATGTCCCGGGAGTGGGCCGCGCGGATGGCCGCGCGGATCCGCCGCGGCGAGAAGACGCCGGTGCCGCGGGTGAACGCCGGCAGCAGGGAGAGCGCCTACACCACGCACATCTGCGTGGCCGACGCCGACGGCGACTGCGTCACGCTGACCCATTCGCTGGGCTCGAGCTCGGGCGTCGTCACCGACGGCCTGGGCTTCATGTACAACAACTGCATGATGGTCTTCGACCCCCGGCCCGGGCGCAACGGCTCGCTGGCGCCGGGCAAGGCGCGCTTCTCGGCGATGTCGCCGACCATCGTCTTCCGCGGCGAGCAGCCCTTCTTCCTGGTCGGCGCCCCTGGCGGCACGACGATCACGATGGGCAACCTTCAGGCGATCCTGAACGTGATCGACTTCGGGATGGACGCGCAGCAGGCGGTCAGCGCTCCGCGCTTCTGCGCGACCTCCGACCGCATCGAGGTGGTGAACCGGATCCTGCGCTCGACGCAGCGCGCGCTCGAGGCGCGCGGCTATCCGGTGCTGCGCCACGCCTTCAGCCACATGCTCCCGCTGGTGCACGCGATCCGCATCGTCGACGGCCGGCTCGACGGCGGTGCCGACCCCGCCGCCGACGGGATGGCCGCCGGCATCTGAGGCTGCAGCTCAGCGGCGCGAAGCCCCCCGACACGACAGCGCGCCGGATGCCGGGGCAGCGCTGCCAGGCTCAGGCGAGCCTGGCCATCGTGCCGGTCTCTTCGGCCAGCAGGTAGTAGAAGGTCACCCGGCCCTTGCTGTTGCTGCCCTTCATCCGGTCGACCACCTTCCTGATCCCGGCGTCGGCCGCCTCGGCCGTAAGCCCGAGCTTCTTCGCGGCGAAGCCGTCGCGGACCCGCGCCAGTTCCTCCGGATCCGACGAAGCCACCAGCGAGGAATCGCGGTTGCGCAGCGCGATGCCGCAGTACTTCACGATCGTCTCGACGGCCTTGGCGTCGACCTGGGCTGTGTACTTCGCGATGTCGGCAGCGTAGTCGCTCATGTTCTCTCCGTGTGCGGATGCGGGAGGAACCCCGCGCTCAGGGGAGCGGCAGCCGTCACGAACGACGACCGCCGCCTGGAATCGGGGCAGCACCGGCGCCCGTGCCGGGCTGCCGACGCTCAGTTGACCAGCTGCGCCAGCTCGCCCTTGCGATAGCGCTCGACCATCGTCGACAGGGGCACCGGCCTGATCCGGCTGCCCTGCCCTTCGCAGCCGAACTGCCGATAGCGCTGCAGGCAGATCTCCCGGGCGGCCTCGCGCGCCGGCTTCAGGTACTCGCGCGGATCGAACTTCGACGGGTTCTCGACGAAGAAGCGGCGGATCGCCGCGGTCATCGCCAGGCGGATGTCGGTGTCGATGTTGATCTTGCGCACGCCGTGCCGGATCGCCTCCTGGATCTCCTCGACCGGCACGCCGTAGGTCTCCTTCATGTCGCCACCATGCTTGCGGATCTCCTCGAGGAGCTCCTGCGGCACCGACGAGGAGCCGTGCATCACCAGGTGGGTGTTCGGGATGCGGGCGTGGATCTCCCTGATCCGCGAGATCGCGAGGATGTCGCCGGTGGGCTTGCGGGTGAACTTGTAGGCGCCGTGGCTGGTGCCGATCGCGATCGCAAGCGCGTCGACCTGGGTCCGGCGCACGAAGTCCGCCGCCTGTTCCGGGTCGGTCAGCAGTTGCTCGCGGGTCATCGTGCCCTCGGCGCCGTGTCCGTCCTCCTTGTCGCCCTTCATCGTCTCGAGCGAGCCGAGCACCCCGAGCTCGCCCTCGACGGTGACGCCCACCGCGTGGGCCATCTCGACCACCTTGCGGGTGACCTCGACGTTGTACTCGTAGCTCGAGACGGTCTTGCCGTCCTCCTCGAGCGAGCCGTCCATCATCACCGAGGAGAAGCCGATGTCGATCGCACCCTTGCACACTGCCGGCGACTGGCCGTGGTCCTGGTGCATCACGACCGGCAGCTTCGGGTAGGCCTCGACCGCAGCCTGGATCAGGTGCTTGAGGAAGTCCTCGCCGGCGTACTTCCGGGCGCCCGCGGACGCCTGCATGATCACCGGCGCATCGAGCTCGGCTGCGGCCGACATGATCGCCTGCACCTGCTCGAGGTTGTTGACGTTGAAGGCCGGGATCCCGTAGCCGTTCTCGGCGGCGTGGTCCAGCAGCTGTCGCATGGAAACGAGAGGCATCGTTCGACTCCTGGATGGTGGAAACTCTGCCCATCCGGCCGGCTGCGCCCGGATCGGCGGAATCCCCGGGGGGATTATGCGTCACCCCGCGGCCAGGGCACAGTGACATACCGCGCGCCACCGGCATTCCCGCGCCGGGATCCGGGGCCGTGCGGCGCGAGCGCCGCGGCCCGGAAAGAGCGCGGGACCACAGGCCTCGCACGCCATCCCGGGCCCAGGCGCGGCCCGGCTTCAGTGGTGCTCGCCGACCCGGACGATCTTCAGCGTGTTGGTGCCGCCGGCCTTGCCGATCGGCTCGCCGATCGTGATGATCAGCAGGTCGCCGCGCGCGACGACCCCGGCCTCGAGCAGCTTCTGCTCGGCCTCGAGCAGCAGCGCCTCGCGCTCGTGCGAGCGATAGGGGAACAGGATCGGATGGACCTCGCGGTACAGGCACATGCGCCGGCGGGTGCCCTCCTCGGAGGTCAGCGCGTAGATGGGCACGCCGGAGTCGATCCGCGACATCCACAGCGCGGTCGCCCCCGACTGCGTGAGCGCGACGATCGCCTTGATCTTCATGTGATGGGCGACGAACAGCGCGCTCATCGCGATCGACTGGTCGACGTGCGTGAAGGTGCGGCCCTGGAAGGCGCTGGCCATCGGCACCGACTGGGACTGGTCGGCCTCCAGGCACACCCGTGCCATCGCCTCGACGGTCTCGACCGGGTAGCTGCCTGCCGCGGTCTCGCCCGAGAGCATCACCGCGTCGGTGCCGTCGAGCACCGCGTTGGCGACGTCGGAGACCTCGGCGCGGGTGGGAACCGGCGACGAGATCATCGACTCCATCATCTGGGTGGCGGTGATCGTGAGCCGGTTGAGATCGCGCGCCATGCGGATCATCCGCTTCTGCAGCGCCGGCACCGCGGCGTCGCCGACCTCCACTGCGAGGTCGCCGCGCGCGACCATGATGCCGTCGGAAGCGCGCAGGATCTCGTCGAGCCGGTCGACCGCCTCGTAGCGCTCGATCTTGGCGATGACCAGCATGCGCCCGCCGGCGGCGCGCATCAGCTCGCGCGCCATGTAGATGTCGCTGGCGTTGCGCGGGAAGGAGACCGCGAGGAAGTCCGCCTCCATCGCGACCGCGTGCCGGATGTCCTCGACGTCCTTGGCGGTCAGGGCGGGCGCCGACAGCCCGCCGCCCCGTCGGTTGATCCCCTTGCGGTCGGACAGCACGCCGCCACCGAGCACCGTCGCCTCGATCGTCCGGGAGCCGACGCGCTCGACGCGCATCGTGATGCGTCCGTCGTCGAGCAGGAGGACGTCGCCGGGCGCGACGTCGTCGACCAGCTCGCGGTAGTCGAGCCCGACCCGGGTGCGGTCGCCCAGTTCGCAGTCGACGTCGAAGGTGAAGGCGTCGCCCGCGGCGAGCTCGACGCGCCCCTGGGCGAAGCGCCCGATGCGGATCTTCGGGCCCTGCAGGTCGGCGAGGACACCGACGTCGCGCCCGAGCCGCGCGGCGATGTCGCGCACGTGCTGCGCGGCCTCGGCGTGCTGCGCGGCGCTGCCGTGCGAGAAGTTCATCCGCACCACGTTGACGCCTGCGGAGATCATGCGTTCGAGCACCACCGGGTCCGCGCTCGCGGGCCCCAGCGTCGCGACGATCTTGGTGGCGCGCGGCGAGAACATGGCGTGGCTCAGGCCTGCGCCCGCGCCTCCAGAGCAGCCACTGCCGGCAGGGTCCTGCCCTCGAGGAACTCGAGGAAGGCGCCGCCGCCGGTGGAGATGTAGCCGATCTGGTCGGTGACGCCGAACTTCGCGATCGCCGCGAGCGTGTCGCCGCCGCCTGCAATCGAGAAGGCCGAGGACAGCGCGATCGACGCTGCCAGCACGCGCGTGCCGCCTGCGAACTGGTCGTACTCGAACACGCCGACCGGGCCGTTCCAGACCACGGTTCCGGCCTCGGCGATGACCGACGAGAGCTGGGCCGCAGTGCGCGGGCCGATGTCCAGGATCATGTCGTCGGGCTGCACGGCGTCGACGCTGACCTTGTTGCCGCGCGCGTGCGCGGACAGCTCGTTGGCGACCGCCACGTCCACCGGCAGCGGCACCGAGGCGCCGCGCGCGCGCATCGCCTCCATGATCCGGCGTGCCTGGCCGACCAGGTCGGGCTCGGCGAGCGAGCGGCCGATCGGCAGGCCGGCGGCGGCCATGAAGGTGTTCGCGATCCCGCCACCGACGATCAGCTGGTCGACCTTCGCCGCCAGGCTCTCGAGGATGGTGAGCTTGGTGGACACCTTCGAGCCGGCGACGATCGCCACCAGGGGCCGGCGCGGACTGCCCAGCGCCTTGCCGAGCGCGTCGAGTTCGTCGGCCAGCAAGGGGCCTGCGCAGGCCACCGGGGCGAAGCGGGCGATCCCGTGCGTCGTGGCCTCGGCGCGATGCGCAGTGCCGAAGGCGTCGTTGACGTAGACGTCGCACAGCTTCGCCATCTTCTGCGCGAGGGTCTCGTCGTCCTTCTTCTCGCCCTTGTTGCAGCGGCAGTTCTCCAGCAGCACCACCTCGCCGGGCGCGACCGCGAACCCCCCGTCGACCCAGTCGCGCACCAGCGGGACCTCGCAGCCGAGCAGGGCCGAGAGCCGCGCAGCGATCGGCGCGAGCGAGTCCTCCGGGCGCAGTTCGCCCTCGGTGGGGCGCCCCAGATGCGAGGTCACCATCACCGCCGCACCGGCCTTCAGGCAATGGCGGATCGCCGGCACCGAGGCGCGGATCCGGGTGTCGTCGGTGATCGCGAGGGTGTCGTCCTGCGGGACGTTGAGGTCCGCGCGGATGAAGACACGCTTGCCCGCGATGTCGAGGTCGGTCAGCCGCTTGAATTGCATGGCACGGGATGGAGGAAAGGGAGAGGACAAGGGGCGCAGCCCGATGCGTCGGAATCCGCCCCTGCTCGGCTGGCGACGCCTACTTCGCGGCCATCAGCGCGGTGGTGGTGTCCAGCATGCGGTTGCTGAAGCCCCACTCGTTGTCGTACCAGCTCGACACCTTCACCAGCCTGCCGGAGACTTTCGTCAGGGTCGCGTCGTAGGTCGACGAGGCCGGGTTGTGGTTGAAGTCGATCGACACCAGCGGCGCCTCGCTGTACTCGAGCACACCCTTCAGCGCCCCCTCGGAGGCCTCCTTCATGATCGCGTTGACCTCCTCGACCGAGGTGTCGCGCGCCGCGATGAAGGAGAGGTCGACGATCGAGACGTTGATCGTGGGGACGCGCATCGCGTAGCCGTCCAGCCGTCCGTCGAGCTCCGGCAGCACCAGGCCCACCGCGGCCGCGGCCCCGGTCTTGGTCGGGATCATCGACATCGTTGCCGAGCGCGCGCGGCGCAGGTCCTCGTGGTAGACGTCGGTGAGGACCTGGTCGTTGGTGTAGGCGTGGATCGTGGTCATCAGACCCGTGAGCACGCCGATGCGGTCGTGCAGCGGCTTGACCAGCGGCGCCAGGCAGTTGGTGGTGCACGAAGCGTTGGAGATCACGGTGTGCGAGGCGCGCAGCACGTCGTGGTTGACGCCGTAGACCACGGTGGCGTCGACGTCCTTGCCGCCGGGCGCGGAGATGATCACCTTCTTCGCCCCGCCCTTCAGGTGCGCCGAGGCCTTCTCCTTGCTCGCGAAGAAGCCGGTGCACTCGAGGACGACGTCGACGCCGAGTTCGCCCCAGGGCAGCTCGGCCGGGTTGCGGTTGGCGAGCACCCTGATGCGGTCGCCGTTGACGACGATCGAGTCGCCGTCGACCTTCACGGTGCCAGGGAACTTGCCGTGCGCGGTGTCGTACTGCGTCAGGTGCGCATTGGTCCTGGCGTCGCCGAGGTCGTTGATCGCGACGAACTCGATCGGGTGCTTCTTGCCACCCTCGTAGTGGGCGCGCAGGATGTTGCGGCCGATGCGGCCGTAACCGTTGATGGCTACTCGGATGGTCATGGCGATGGTCCCTCGGTCGAACGGAAGAAAAGGTTGCACGGGCAGGCCGCCGGCGGCGGCCCGGGATCAGTGTTTCGGGCGACGCTCCAGCACCGCCCGCACCGTCTCGGCCAGCCTGGCAGGGGTCAGTCCGAACAGCTCGAACAGCGCTGCTGCGGGAGCGGACTCGCCGAAGCGGTCGATGCCCACGACCGCGTCACAGCGGTATTTCCACCAGCCGTCGGTCACACCGGCCTCCACTGCGATCCGCGGCATGCCTTCGGGCAGCACCCTGGCCTTGTAGGCGGCGTCCTGGCGGTCGAACACGGTGGTCGAGGGCATCGAGACGATGCGCACCTCGATCCCGTCCTGCGCCAGCAGCTCGCGCGCGGCCAGCGCCAGGCCGAGCTCGGAGCCGGTGGCGATGATCGCGGCCTGCGCACCTTCGGCATCGCGCAGCACGTAGCCGCCGTGCCTGATCGCGGCGACCTGGCCCTCGGAGCGGGTGACGAAGGGCACCGCCTGGCGGGTGAACAGCAGCGAGGACGGACCGTCGTCGCGCTCGATCGCCGCCGCCCAGGCCAGCGCCGACTCGACCGGGTCCGCGGGGCGCCAGACATCCATCTGCGGGATCAGCCGCAGGCTGGCCGCGTGCTCGACCGGCTGGTGGGTGGGCCCGTCCTCACCGAGCCCGATGGAGTCGTGGGTGAACACGAACACCACGCGCCGCTTCATCAGCGCGGCCATCCGCAGCGCGTTGCGCGCGTAGTCGGAGAAGGTGAGGAAGGTGCCGCCGTAGGGAATGAAGCCGCCGTGCAGCGCGACGCCGTTCATGATCGCGCTCATCCCGAACTCGCGCACGCCGTAGTTGACGTGACGGCCGGCGACCAGGCCCGCATCGGAGACGCGCAGCGCGCCGGCGCCCTGGAAATCGGTGAGGTTGCTGCCGGTGAGGTCGGCCGAGCCGCCGAGCAGCTCCGGAAGCGCCGGGCCGAGGTGGTTCAGCGCATTCTGCGAAGCCTTGCGTGTCGCGATGGTCTCGCCCCTGGCGATCACGTCGTCGACCATCCGGTCGACGATGTCGTCCCAGTCGATCGGCAGCTCGCCGCGCATGCGACGCTCGAACTCCGCGGCCTGCCCGGGGTGCTGCGCACGGTAGGCGTCGAACATCGCGTTCCAGGCGCTGCGCGCCGAGGCGCCCCTGGCGCGCGCGTCCCAGGCCTGACGGACGTCGTCCGGGATCTGCCAGGGCTCGCCCATGCCGTCGGCCGCGCGCATCGCCTCCCGGGTGGCGCGGATCTCGTCGGCGCCCAGCGGCTCGCCGTGGACCTTCGCCGTGCCGGCGCGATTCGGCGAGCCCTTGCCGATCACGGTGCGGCACTGGATCAGCGTCGGCGCGAAGCGGCCGTCGCGGCCGTTGGCGGCCCAGTCCGCGGCCATCGCGGCCGCGCGATCGAGCGCCTCGACGTCGTGGCCGTCGACGTCGGCGATCACGTGCCATCCGTAGGCCTGGAAACGGCGAACCGTGTCGTCCGCGAACCAGTTCCTGACCTCGCCGTCGATCGAGATGCCGTTGTCGTCGTAGAAGACCACGAGCTTGGACAGTCGCAGGGTCCCGGCCAGCGAGCAGGCCTCGTGCGAGATCCCCTCCATCAGGCAGCCGTCGCCGACGAACACCCAGGTGCGATGATCGACGATCGGCAGGCCCTCACGGTTGAACTCGGCGGCGAGCAAGCGCTCCGCGAGCGCCATCCCGACCGCGTTGGCCAGACCCTGGCCCAGCGGCCCGGTGGTGGTCTCGACCCCGGGAGTGACGTCGACCTCCGGATGCCCCGGCGTCTTCGAATGCAGCTGCCTGAAGCTCTTCAGGTCCTGCAGCGACAGGTCGTAGCCGGTCAGGTGCAGCAGCGCGTAGAGCAGCATGGAGCCGTGACCGTTGGACAGCACGAAGCGGTCGCGGTCGGCCCAGCGCGGCTCGGCGGGATCGTGCTTCAGGTGCCGCGACCAGAGCGCCACGGCGATCTCGGCCATGCCCATCGGCATCCCGGGATGACCGGAGTTGGCCTGCTGCACGGCGTCCATCGCAAGCACGCGGATCGCATCGGCCATGCGGGCAGTGGTCAGGTCGCGGTCGGAACCGGGCGCAGGGGCATTCGCCTCGGAGGTTCCGGTGAGTCGGTCGTTGGATGTCATCGCACGCTGCCGGGGAAAGTACGGGATTTTACCAAAGCGGGCGGCGCGCAGCGCTCGCGGGGGAGGATTTCGTTATAATCGAAGGCTTTTCCATCTCCCTTGCGGTTGCGGCCCGATCGCTGGATGGGCGATCCGATCGCCGGACGAAGGGCGGCGCGCTGCGCCGGAGGCGGCGCCGACGGCGCCGGGAACCCGATCGATGCCCGCGGCACCGGTCGCAGGATCATCGGCCGAAGAACGGTCGGTGCGTGGCATCGGTAGGGTCCGGCGCATCGCGTCGGTAGGGTCCGGCGCATCGCGTCGGGGGTTTCATGCGGCGCGGTACAGGGCCGGCCCGATGGGCTGATCGTGTACCGCGCCGGTGGTTCATGTGCCGGTTGCACGCCGGCACGCCCGGCCTGCGGGACATTTCCGCTGATCTGGTCGTGGATTGACACTGGGTTGGTATGGAATGGAAGGACTTCATCTCACCGCTGACATCTTCGGCTGCAGTTGCGAGCGCCAACTCCTCGTCGACGCGGGTCCCCTCGCGGAACTCTGCCGCAAGGCGGTGGCCGACGCCGGGCTGACCCTGGTCGACGAGAAGTTCTTCACCTTTCCCGAGTGGGAGGGGCAGCCCGGAGGGGTGACCGGCGCAGTGCTGCTGGCGGAATCGCACGTCGCGGTGCACACCTGGCCCGAGCGCTCCGGGGTGACGCTCGACGTCTACGTGTGCAACTTCACGACCGACAACTCCGGCAAGGCCGAGCGGCTGATGGACGACCTGATCGTCGCCTTCCAGCCGACCGAGCAGATCACCAACCGCATCCTGCGCGCCTCGGCCGATCCGCCCTCGCAGGCCGGCGAGCTGCTGCTCGAGTGGCTGAACAAGGACAGCGCCTACGGCTTTCGCGCGTCGCGCCGCCTCGAGACGGTGCGCTCGGCCCACCAGACCATCGAGGTGTTCGACACCCTCCAGTGGGGCAAGCTCTTCCGGCTCGACGGCGCCTTCATGACCTCCGAGAAGGACGAGTTCTTCTACCACGAACCGATCGTGCACAGCGCTGCGCTGGCCCACGAGGCGCCGGCCTCGGCGCTGGTGATCGGTGGCGGCGACGGCGGCTCGAGCGAGGAGCTGCTCAAGCACCCGTCGATGCAGCGGGTGGTGATGGCCGAGCTCGACGCCGAGGTGGTGCGCGTCGCGCGCGAGCACCTGGGCGCGGTGCATCGCGGCGCCTTCGACGATCCGCGCCTGCAGGTCCACATCGGCGACGGTTTCGAGTTCGTGCGCGGTCTGGGCGAGCGCTTCGACCTCGTCGTGCTCGACCTCACCGATCCGGACACCCCCGCGCAACGCCTGTACACGCGCGAGTTCTTCGAGATGGTCAAGGGCACGCTGAACCCGGGCGGCGCGGTGACGCTGCACATCGGCTCCCCGGTGTTCGAACCGGAGCGCGTGCGCCGCCTGCTCGCCGATCTCGCCGCGGTGTTCCGGATCGTGCGGCCGATGGGCGTCTACATCCCGCTCTACGGCTCCTACTGGGGCCTGGCAGTGGCATCCGACAGCCTCGATCCGCGCACGCTCGACGAGGCCACGATCGACGCGCGCCTGGCATCGCGCGGCATCGCGGATCTCGAGCTCTACAACGGCGAGACGCATCGCGGACTGTTCGCGCTGCCCAATTTCTACCGACGCCTGCTCCCCTGACCTGTTCGCGCGGGCTGCCGAGTTGACCCCCCGTCTGTACCTGCCCTGCGCGCTGCAGGCGGGCCTGGAGCTCCCGCTCGACCGCGAGCTCGCGCACTACGTGCAGCGCGTGCTGCGGCTGCGCAGCGGCGATGCGCTCCAGGTGTTCGACGGCGCCGGCGCCCGCCACGCGGCCAGGCTCGCAGGCGGGGCAAGGGGGCAGTGCCTCGTGCAGGTCGGTGAGGCGCTCGCCGCCACCGCCGAGAGCCCGCTGAAGCTGAGCCTCGCGCAGTGCATCTCCACGGGCGAGAAGATGGACTGGACGATCGAGAAGGCCGTCGAACTGGGCGCCGCGGAGATCGTTCCGCTGCAGTCGGCGCGCTCGGTGGTCCGGCTCGACGAGGCGCGCGCGCGGCGCCGCGCCCAGCACTGGGAGAGACTCCTCGTGGCCGCCTGCATGCAGTGCGGGCGCGACCTCCTGCCCGTGCTGCAGCCGATCCGCCTGCTGGACGACTGGCTCGACGCCCTGCCGCCCGCCCCGCCCGACGATCCGCCGGGACACACGCTGCGCATCGTGCTCGCGCCGGGCGCAGCCCGGAGCCTCGGCGGCCTCGAGCTGTCCGCGGTGACGGCGATCACGGTGCTGGTCGGCCCCGAGTCGGGACTCTCGGAGGACGAGCTCGCCCGGGCATGCGCCGTCGGCTTCCTGCCGGTGTCGCTCGGCCCCCGGATCCTGCGCACCGAGACTGCCGGGCTGGTCGCGCTCGCGGCGCTCCAGGCGCGCGCCGGCGATCTGCGCTAGGCCCGAGCCCCGACAGCCAGCCGGCTCAGCTCCTGCGGACCGAGTAGAACACCCGGAACGCGGTGCCCCTGTCGAAGAAGAAGCTCGCCGCCTCACGGAACACGTCGAGCAGCGCCTCCCGGTCGAAGTCCTTCGCCGCAGCCCCGGGAAGTCCCTCCAGGATGATCACGAAGCCGGGCTGATCGGCCTGCGACGGCGGCTTCATGTCGGTGACGCAGTCGTACAGCGCGTCCAGATTGTGGCCGAAGTGACCGGGCAGCGAGAAGGCGCGCGCGAGCTCGTCCATCACCCCCGCCTTGTCGGTCGCGTCGGCGAGCTTCGCGTGCAGCAGGCGCTGGTCCGCACGCTGCGCGCAGCGGCGCAGCTCGGCCAGGTCGTAGGCATCGAGCGGCAGCACGGCCTGCGGGGGGATGTTGCTGAATGCGCTCATCGGACTCACTCGCGAATGCGGCGGAAACTCCGGTAGTGGTCCCGCGTGTAGTAGTACTCCCCCGAGGTGCGCGGATCGCCGCCGGCGATGATCCGCCTGGCGCCCCGATCGCGTGCGCCAGGCGTGGGCACCGTGTATTCGGTGTAGTGACCGCGACGCTGCGGCGGCAGCAGCCGCTCACGGTTCGCGAACACCGTCCCGTCCTTCGCGTAGGGGAAAGGGCCGCCGCGGCGGATCAGTGCGAGCGTGCTGCGCGCCTCCGGGGGAAGTTCCCGGACTGCGATCTCGCCCGTGCCCGCATCATGGGTGCGCGCATGGATGTCCGTCCCCCAGAGAAGCAGGACGCACAGGAAGGGGAGGACGGCACGGGCCCACATGCGCGCCATGCTAAAGCACCGCAATGGGCCGGGGAAGCCCTGGCAGCGCCGCGCGCGGACTTCAGGCCGGTCCGGATGCCGCGATTGCGTCCGGCGCGGCGGCAACCGACTCGATCGCCTTGTCCAGCGCCGACCCGCTGTCGGCATAGCGTGCGCGTCCGCCGTCGAACATCGCGGCGAGCTGCGCACGGTCCAGCGAAGTGGCGCCTTCCGGGTGACGGCTGAGGACGTAGATGCGCTGCGCCGGGCTGATCCAGGCCAGCCGGTAGGTGAGGAACTCTCCACCGCCGTCGACGTCGAGCTCGATCGAGTCGCCGCGCCGCAGTTCGGCGAGCCGCACCGACCGCGCCTCCACCAGCGGCGGATCCGGGCTGACCGGTGCCGGCGCCTGCGCACTCGGAACGAACTGGATCCGGCCGTCGGGGTGCATGCGCAGGTTCGTCTGCGCGCGCGCGGCGGCCACTGCGAACTTCGCGGACTCGATCGCGCGGGTGTGCGCCAGCAACAGCTCGTCGAAGAAGGCCTCGCGCCGCTCGTCGGGCATCGAGACCATCCGCGCGCCGCACATCAGCCCGTTGATCAGCCTGGGCAGCATCGCGGCGAGCCGCGGCACCTCGTCGGCCTGCTTCGGCTGCACGCTCCAGATCAGCCGTTCGGCGATCGCCATCGAGTCGGCGTGCTCGAGTGGCGCTCCCGCGCCGGTCACCTGCGCCTCCGCGACCACCGACGACCACCAGTCGGCCAGGAAGTCGCGGATGAAGCGCGGCGTCTCGGAATCGAGCCGGTCGCTCATCCGCGCCATCGCCAGGCCGCGGGCGTGGATCACCGCCTCGGCGCGCTCGGCCTCGCCTGTCGCCCGGGCCAGCCGATCGGCGCGCCGGGACGCCTCCTCGGCTGCCAGAAGTTCGATCTGCTCGCGAGCCTCGTCGAACACGCCGAGGTCGCGCTCGAAGGAGACCAGGACCCGCTCGACCACCTGCTCGATCCCGACGACCATCGGCGAACCCGCCGCCAGATCGGCGTCCGCATCGGCGGCCACCTCGGAGATCCGATCGATCAGCCTGCGCATCGGATGGGCGCGGCGCGCGAAGAAGCTCCGATCGATCAGCGCCGCCTTGACCGCGACCACCTGCAGGCGCAGCAGCTGCTGCTTGACGACGTCCGCCAGACGCCGGTCGGCGTAGATGTAGTCGAACACCATCGAGACGATCTCGACGGTGAGCTGATCGAGCGGCGACCCTGCCTCGCGGGCACGCTCGGTGATGTCGGCGAGCAGTTGCGCGGTCGCGCCGTCGCCCTCGACCCACGAGGACTGCAGGTGCGTCAGCGCATCCAGCAGCGGCGCTTCGACTGCCGGCAGGGGCAGGTCGGCCACCGCGAAGGTCTCGGGGTCGGCAAGCAGGCGCGTGGCGCTCGCCCGGGCCGCGGGCACTCCCTGCGCGAGATCCGAAAGGACCGTCCCCAGCTCCTGCGCTCGCGATTGCGGATATCCGGCACCGCCAGCAGCATGCGCGGATGCACCGTTGCCTCTGCCTGCCGCGCCACCGACCGGTCCGGACGGCCCGACACCCGACCAGCTGCCTGGCGCCCACGAACCGCCCGCGCCCGACGGGCCGCCAGTGCCCGAGGGGTGCCCGCCCACCCCCCAGGAACCGCGCCCATGCGACGGGCCTGCCGGTCCGGAGAAGCCGGTGGCGCCCTGCGGGATCCCGCTGTCTTGCGGCGCCCCTGCCTGGTCGAGCGGATCCGCAGCCTGCATCGACGACGGATCGTGCCGCCCCTGCGTCGTGCGCAGCGGCTGACCATTGCGCATCGGCACCTGCGGCCGGATCCTGGGCAGGACATGGTTGGCCTTCAGGCGGTCGTTGACGGTGCTGTAGACCGTGTTCAGGTGCGCCGAGACGTGCGGCTCGAAGGCGTCGAGCAGCGCCGACTGCACCTCGGGACGCGGTGCAAGCTCGGTCAGTGCAGCCTTCAGCGCCTCGAACACCGCTTCGGGCGAGGCCGGATGGCGGTCCTCGTCGAACCACTCGCGCTCGAGCAGCGCAGCGAGCCGCGCACGCACCCCGAGCACCTCTTCCGGGTCCAGTTGGCCGCGCGCCCGATGCACCAGGCGGTCGACGGCCAGCTTCGCCTGCATCACCGAGTCGTCGACGAGCGAGAGCTCGCCGAAGTCCGCTCCGGGAGCCTGCGGTCCGGGCCGTGCCTGCTGCCCTTGCATCCTGCGCTCGAAGACCTCGGTGAACGCGCGCCGGAAGCGCAGTTCGATCTCCGACCGATGCTCGCGCACGACCGAGACCGCCTCCAGCAGGGCCTGCTGCTCGTCGGCGCGGTAGCTGCGCAGGGCGAGCGCGGACAGGTCCTCGCCGATCTTCGCCAGCGCCTCGCCGATGACCCTGGACAGGCGCGAGACGATCAGCTCCCTGGTGTCCTGGAGCAGGTCGAGCCGTCGGCCCGAAGGGGCCTGGGCGCTCTGCGCGGAGTCGGATCCGGAAGGCGAGAAAGTGGAAGGTGCGACGCTCACTTCATCGGACGAGCAGGTGGGATGGCAGGACGCTTTCCCTCGACCGCAGCCTACGGGCGCACGATTTCGCAGGTCAACGACCGCGGCCCGGCGAGCGGCCTGCCGGCAGCACCGCTCCGACGAACGGCATGCGCGCGGCCTATTGTCCGGCCAGGATGTCGACGACGGTCCAGGCGGTCATGTTGACGATGCGCCTGACCGTCGCCGAGGGCGTCAGGATGTGCACCGGGCGCGCCGCGCCGAGCAGCACCGGACCGATCGCGATGTTGTTGCCCGCCGCGGCCTTGAGCAGGTTGTAGGAGATGTTCGCCGCCTCGATGTTCGGCAGCACCAGCAGGTTGGCCGCCCCGTCGAGGGTCGAGCGCGGCATGATGTCCCGGCGCTGCTTCGGATCGAGCGCGGCGTCGCCGTGCATCTCGCCGTCGATGTCGAGCCCGGGCGCGGGCTCGCGGATCAGCGCGCGCGCCCGACGCATCGTCTCGGCGGTGCCGCCCTCGTGGGTGCCGAAGCTCGAGTGCGACAGCAGCGCCACCTTGGGCAGGATGCCGAAGCGGCGCAGTTCCTCGGCGGCCATCAGCGTGATCTCGGCCAGCTGCTCGGCGTTGGGCGCGGCGTTGACGTGGGTGTCCACCAGCGTGACCTGCCTGTCCGGGAGGATCACGGTGTTCATCGCCGCGTAGACGCTCGCCCCCGGCCGGCGCCCGATCACCTGGTCGATGTAGCGCAGGTGCAGCGCGTGCGTTCCGAAGGTGCCGCAGATCAGTCCGTCCGCCTCGCCCTTGCGCAGCAGCATCGAGCCGATCAGCGTCAGGCGGCGGCGCATCTCGATCTTCGCGTAGTGCTCGGTGACCCCCCGACGCTCGGTCAGCGCGTGGTACTCCTGCCAGTACTCGCGGTAGCGCGGATCCCACTCCGGGTTGACCAGTTCGAAGTCCACGCCCGGCCGGATCCTCAGCCCGAGCCGCTCGAGCCGCTTCTCGATGACTGCCGGCCGGCCCACCAGCACCGGCTTGGCGAGCCTGGTGTCGATGACCGCCTGCACCGCGCGCAGCACCCGGTCCTCCTCGCCCTCGGAGTAGACGATGCGTCGGCTCTGCGCGGCGCGCGCCACCGCGAAGATCGGCTTCATGAAGCCGCCGGAGTGATAGACGAACTGCTCGAGCTGCGCGCGGTAGGCGTCGAAGTCCTCGATCGGGCGGGTGGCGACGCCGGACTCCATCGCCGCCTTCGCGACCGCCGGGGCGATCTGCACGATCAGCCGCGGATCGAAGGGCTTCGGGATCAGGTACTCGGGGCCGAAGCGCAGGCCCTGCGCGCCGTAGGCGAGCGCGACGATCTCCGACTGCTCGGCACGCGCGAGCGCGGCGACGGCACGCACCGCGGCGACCTCCATCGCACGGGTGATCGTGGTGGCGCCGACGTCGAGCGCGCCCCGGAAGATGAAGGGGAAGCAAAGGACGTTGTTGACCTGGTTCGGGTAGTCGGTGCGCCCGGTGGCGATGATCGCGTCGTCGCGCACCGCCTTGACCTCCTCGGGCAGGATTTCAGGGTTCGGGTTGGCGAGCGCGAACACGAGAGGGCGCGCCGCCATGCGCGCGACCATCTCCGGCTTCAGCACGCCGCCCGCCGACAGCCCGAGGAACACGTCGGCATCGTCGATGATCTCGCCCAGCGTGCGCTTGTCGGTGTCCTGGGCGAAGCGTTCCTTGTCCGGATCCATCAGCTCGGTGCGGCCGCGATGCACGACGCCGGCGATGTCGGCCACCCACACGTTCTCCACGCGCAGCCCGAGGTCCACCAGCAGATCGAGGCAGGCCAGTGCAGCCGCGCCGGCGCCGCTGCACACCAGCTTCACGCTGCCGATGTCCTTGCCGACGATGCCCAGCGCGTTGGTCAGCGCCGCACCGACCACGATCGCGGTGCCGTGCTGGTCGTCGTGGAAGACCGGGATCTTCATCCGCGTGCGCAGCTGACGCTCGATCCGGAAGCAGTCGGGCGCCTTGATGTCCTCGAGGTTGATTCCGCCGAAGGTCGGCTCGAGCGCAGCGATGATCTCCACCAGCCGGTCCGGGTCGCGCTCGGAGAGCTCGATGTCGAACACGTCGATGCCGGCGAACTTCTTGAACAGGACCGCCTTGCCCTCCATCACCGGCTTGGCCGCGAGCGGACCGATGTCGCCCAGCCCCAGCACCGCGGTGCCGTTGGTCACCACCCCGACGAGGTTGGCGCGGCTGGTGAAGCGCGAAACGCTGGACGGGTCCTGGACGATCTCCTCGCAGGCCGCGGCCACGCCGGGCGAATAGGCCAGCGCCAGGTCGCCCTGGTTGATCAGCTGCTTGGTCGGGGTGACCGCGATCTTGCCCGGGCCGCCCTGCTGGTGGTATTCGAGGGCTGCCTTGCGAAGTTGGGGATCCATGCCGGGTGTCCTGCGCGCGCTGTCGGGGCGCGGCGGCGTCGATCGCCGCGCCAGGCCTGTCGATGCTCGACGGCGGGGCCGCGATTATCCGCCGCGCCCCGCGTCTGGCCAAATCGACGCGACGCCGGCCGGGCGCAGCCTGCGCTCGCGCGCACCAGCAATGCGCCCGGATTCCCCCGCCCCGATCAGGCTGCCGGTGCGCCCCGCCCGCCCGAGGCTCGGGGCGGCGCCAGCGCGGCTTCCAGCACCCTGGCCAGGTGCACTGCGTCGCGGCCAGCGCCGTCAGCGATCTGGCGTCGGCAGCCGAAGCCGTTGGACACCACCACCGCATCCGCCCCGGCCGAACGCACTGCCGGCAGCAGCCCCAGCTCGGCAATCTGCATCGAGACCTCGTGGCCTGCGGCCTGATAGCCGAAGCCGTCGCCCATTCCGCAGCAGCCGGCAGGCGCCTTCGCGATCTCCAGTCCGGGGATCCAGGCGAGCACCTGCCGCAGCGCCCCGGTCGCGTCCAGCGCGTCCTGGTGGCAGTGGGCGTGCAGCAGCGCGCGCTGCCAGGGCACCGGGCCCGGCTCCGGTCCCGGGCGCCCTTCGGCGCGCTCGCGCACCAGCAGCTCCTCGAGCAGCAGCGCCCCGTCGGCCACGCGCTGCGCTGCCTCGCCCAGCCCGAGCGAGCGGTACTCGTCGCGCATCGTGAGCATGCAGGAAGGCTCGATGCCCACCACCGGGATGCCCCGCTCGACCAGCGGTGCGAGCGCAGCAAGGGTGCGCTGCGCCTCGGCGCGCGCCCGATCGACCAGCCCGTTGACCAGCCAGGATCGACCGCAGCACAGCGGGCGCGCCGGATGCGCGTCGTCCGGCAGGGGCAGCGCCGGCACCACCCGCAGGCCCAGCGCGCCGAGGACCCGGGCAGCGGCGCGCAGCGCGTCGGGGTCGAAGTGGTTGTGCAGGCAGTCGGCGAACAGGGCCACCTCGCGCGCAGGCGAAGGCCCGGGATCCTGGCCCGGGGCCTCCTGCGTGCGCCCCTGGCTGCGCAGGAAGGTGTCGCGCCGCCAGATCGGCCAGGGCCGCCGCGCCAGGCCGAAGCGGCGCTCGGCCAGCGCCGCCATCCCCGGCACGCGCACCAGGAGGTTCGACAGCCAGGCCAGCCGCGAGGCCATCGGAGCGCGCCGCGGCAGGCTCGCGAGCAGCCGCTCGCCTTCGGTCAGCCCACCGACCGCGGCACGGCTGGCCAGCGCCTCGATCCGCATGCGTGCGACATCGACGCCGCCCGGACACTCGCGACTGCAGGCCTTGCAGCCGACGCACAGGGCCATCGCATCGGCGACCTCGTCGCTGGCCAGGCCGCGCGGACCGAAGCGCCCGGCCAGCGCCAGGCGCACCGTGTTGGCCCGACCCCTGGGCGCGTCGCGCTCGTCGCGCGTGACGCGGAAACTCGGGCACATCGCGTCCCCGGCGCCCAGAGCGCGGCAACGTCCCTTGCCGTCGCACAGCGTTGCAGCACAGGCAAGCGCCGCTCCCGGGCTGACATCGGGCGCGAGACCGGCGCGGTCGCAGCTGCGCGTCGGGGCGCCCGCGGCCATCCGCCAGTCCAGGGCGGTCGATGCCGGCACGCGCGTAGGGCACTCCCGCACTGGCTGTGTGAGCGCTCCCGGGACGATTTTCCCGGGATTCATCAGCCCCAGGGGATCGAACAGCGCCTTCACCTCGGCGAAGGCCCGCGCCAGCGCCGGTCCGAAGGCCGATCCACCGCTGCCGGATCCATGTCCGGCACGACCACCGTTCGGACTGCCGCGAAGGCGGCCGACCAGCGCCGAGGCCTCGGCAAGGATCGCGGACACCGCCGCGCTCTGCGTGCGCGCCCGTCCGCAGTCGCCGAGCAGCCGCAACTGGAGGATGCCGGCGCCCGCCTGGCCATGCCAGACGCCGGACATGCCCCGTCGTGCGATCAGCTCCTCGATCGTCCCGACGTACTCGCCGAGACGACCGACCGGTACGGCGCAGTCGTCGAGCAGCCCGGCCGGGCCGCAGACCCGGACCTCCGGCGGCACCGATGCGGCCGCGGCACGGTGCAGGGCCCATAGCTGCTCCTGCTGCGAGGCGCCGAGCGCCTCGACCACGGCCCCGGGAAAGCCGAGATCGGCAGCGAGCTCGGCAAGCGCACGCAACTGCCGCTGCAAGGGCGCATGCGCCTCGCCCGAGAATTCCAGCAGCAGGGCGGCGCTCGTGCGGCCCCCGAGGACCAGCTCCACTGCGGGACGCAGCAGGGGATCGCGCCGCAGCCACTGGAGCGCGGCACCGTCGAGCAGTTCGACCGCCGAGGGGCCGAGCCCCGCGGCAGCCTGCGCCGCGCCCGCCGCTGCTGCCACCGAAGGAAAGCGCCAGACGGCGAGCACCCGATGGGCCGGCAGCGGCTCGAGCCGCAGGTGCAGCCGCCGGAAGTGCGCAAGCGTCCCCTGCGAGCCGACCAGGAGATGCGCGAGGTTCACCGAACCGTCATCGGTGTAGCGCAGCCCCGCGACGGGATGGAAGGCGTCGAGCCGATAGCCGCCTGCGACCCGCGCGACCTCGGGCCATGCGCGCCCGATCTCGTCGCGCTCGCGCCCGGCGATCTCGAAGAGCCGCGAGACGAGCGCACCGGTGCGCGCCGAGCGCATCGGGCGCACCGCACGCACGCCGAACGGGCCGAAGTGCTCGTCCGTGCCATCGACCAGCAGTGCGTCGATCCCCTGGACCTGGTGCACCATCGTCCCGTGGACGATCGACCGCACCCCCCAGGCGTCGTTGCCGGCCA
Source organism: Pseudomonadota bacterium (assembly GCA_963204785.1). GTDB lineage: Bacteria > Pseudomonadota > Gammaproteobacteria > Burkholderiales > Burkholderiaceae_E > Quisquiliibacterium. The sequence goes on from CAUJHG010000047.1 coordinate 69,579, forward strand.
TCCCGCCGATCGTCGCCTGGTCCCCGCTGCAGGGGTCGACCGGGAACCAGAACCCCGTCGGCGCGAGCCGGGCATTGAGCCGACCGAGGATCACGCCCGGCTGGACTTCGACCGTGCGCGCATCGAGATCCAGCGCGACGATCCGATCGAGGTGGCGGCTCAGGTCGAGCACCAGCGCCTCGCCGATCGCCTGCCCGAAGCGGCTGGTGCCTGCACCGCGGGGCAGGACCGGCACGTGCAGTTCCCGCGCCAGTTCGAGCACCGCGGCGACATCGGCCTCGTCGGCCGGAACCACCACACCCAGGGGCTCGACCTGCCCGACCGATGCGTCGGTCGCGTAGCGGCCGACCGAGCCGGCGTCGAAGAGCACCTCGCCGCGGAGCACCCTGCGCAGCCGCCTGGCGAGCCGGCTGCGTTCACCGGTCCGCTCCCTCGCAGGGAGCCTGGGCTGGGCTGTCCTCATCCGGACATTATCCCCGGCGCGCGGCCGATCGCCGCCGGGCCCGGCCGATAGAATGCCGACTTGCGCCGCCCTGCCCGCGCCCGTACCCACCAGCCCCCGGACACGCCATGACCCTGCCCCACCTCGCCCGCCGCACCTCGCGCATCCGGCCCTTCCAGGTGATGGAGCTGATCAAGCGCGCGCACGCGCTCGCCCTCACTGGCAAGCCCGTGCTGCACCTGAGCATCGGCGAGCCGGACTTCACCGCCCCGCTGCCGGTCATCGAGGCGCTCGAACAGGCGGCGCGCGACGGGCACACCCACTACACCGGCGCCACGGGAATCGAGCCGCTGCGGCGTGCGATCGCGCGCGACTACGCCCGCCGCTACGGCGTCGAGGTCTCGCCCGAGCGGGTGGTGCTCACCGCCGGCGCCTCGGGGGCGCTGTCGCTGGCCTGCTGTGCGCTGGTCGACCCCGGCGCCCGGGTGCTGCTGACCGACCCGGGCTACCCCTGCAACCGTCACTTCGTCGCCGCCTACGACGGCATCCCCGAGCCGGTTCCCGTGGGTCCGCAGACCCGCTTCCAGCTGAGCGCCGAGCTGCTGCGCCAGCACTGGCGCGACGACGTCAGAGGGGTGCTGCTGGCATCGCCTGCAAACCCCACCGGAACCTCGCTGCCCTTCGAGGAGCTCGCGGCGATCGTCGCCGAGACGCGGGCACGCGAGGGCTTCGCGATCGTCGACGAGATCTACCTCGGGCTGAGCTACCAGGACAGGGCGCGCACCGCGCTCGAACTCGGCGAGGACGTGATCGTCGTCAACAGCTTCTCCAAGTACTTCCACATGACCGGCTGGCGGCTCGGGTGGATGGTGGTGCCCGAGGCGCTCGCCCCGGATTTCGAGAAGCTCGCGCAGAACCTCTACATCTGCCCGTCGGCGCTTGCGCAGCACGCGGCGCTCGCCTGCTTCACCGAGCAGGCGAGCGCGATCTTCGAGGCGCGCCGGCAGGAGTTCCGTCGACGCCGCGACTACCTCGTCCCGGCGCTGCGCGCGCTCGGGCTGGAGATCCCGGTCGAGCCGGACGGCGCGTTCTACGTCTACGTCGACTGCAGCCGCTTCACCGACGACAGCGCCGCCTTCGCCGACGAACTGCTCGAACAGGCCTGGGTGTCGGTGGTGCCGGGCGACGACTTCGGCTCGAACGAGCCGCACCGCTACCTGCGGCTGTCCTATGCAAGCTCGATGGAGCATCTGCGGGAAGCGGTCGAGCGGATCGGGCGCTTCCTGCACGCGCGCAAGCGGCGCTGAGCACAAGGGGCCTCGCCCGACGAAGCCGGGCGCGGGGCGCTGCCGTGTCGCCGGCAGCGGACGTTCAGATGTCGCGCACCCGGTCCCTGTCGGCTCCACCGGCCGGGTCGGGTGCTGCCTGCGGTCGCGGATCGCCCTGCGTCGACGGATCCACCTCGACCCATGGCCGGAAGGCGAGATCGGCAGTGCGCGACAGGCCTTCGTCCGCCCATTTGCCGGACGTGAAGGCCGCCTGGGTGGCAGCAGCCTGCTCCGCCACCACCTGATCGATCGGAGCCGGATTCGCCGGCGCCGGCTTGCGCGCCTCGGCACGCGCGACGGTGACCGGTGGCCTGGCGGGCTGGGCACGTCCCGCCGCCGCCGCCGCGATGCGCTCGCGCTCGAAGAGCACCTTGGCGCCGTAGCCGCCGTCGTGCGGCAGCAGCGCTGCGCCCACATACGACTTGAGCGCTGCCTCCACGCTGCCCTCGGCGCGGACGATGTATTCCTTCAGGATCTGCGTGCCCACGCGCATGTTCGCCAGCGGGTCGAAGGCTGCCGCAACCCCGCCGAAGGGCGCAAACTTGTCCGCATGCACCCGGGTGAGCACCTGCATCAGCCCCTGAGCACCCTTGCTGCTGCGTGCCTTGGGATCGAAGGAAGACTCCACCGAGATCACTGCCAGCACGAGCCAGGGATCCAGCTTCGCCTCACGGGCGATCCGGTAGGCCTGTCCGACCAGCACCTGGGTCTGGTCGGCCGCCAGCCGGTAGCGCGTGGCGATGAAGCGCGCGACGTTCTGCTGCTCCGCGCTCAGGCGCGGCGGCTGGTGCGCCGGCGCGGGAGCCGAGGCGGAGGCGGCCGGCTTCTCGTCCAGGAAGCCGACGCCCGGCTCCTGCGCGATCGCCACTGCGGCGATCTCGGCGCCGCCGCCAAGTGCGGGGGCATAATGCACCGCGCCGCTGGCCACGACGAAGGACAGCGTCGCCAGCAGCGGCGCGCTGGCTCTTGCGAAACGCGCGGCCGGAACTGCGCGCGCGAGCGATGAGGAAAAGCTTCCGTTCCTATGCCGGTTCAGCATGGCGACTCCCTGCGGCACGAAACCGGGCTGGCACCCCCGACTGCTTGCGCAGTCCGGCGATCATCCTTTGCCTTCACCCGGTCGGACCCATGTTGCTGCCGGGTCCGGTGAGACGCTCGTTTCGCGAACTGCTGCTCGCCGAGTCTGGTCTGGACGAGGCCCTGCGCTGCGGGCCTCGGTGAATTTCGGCGGATTCTATGGACCGACCAACGGCGGGTCAACGGGAACGGACGCCGTTTTCTGCACTTTAATGCATTGATTTCGACTTCGAGCAATGAAATACAGTGACCTCAGGGACTTCATGCACCAGCTCGGTGCGCGCGGCGAGCTCGCGCGGATCAAGGCGCCCGTGTCGCCGAAACTGGAGATCACCGAGCTTGCCGACCGGGTGCTGCGGGCACAGGGACCTGCCCTCCTGATCGAGCAGCCGCAGGACGGCGAGCGGCGCTTCGCGATGCCGGTGCTCGCCAACCTCTTCGGCACTGCGCACCGCGTCGCGCTCGGCATGGGACAGGAGGACACGAAGGCGCTGCGCGAGGTCGGGCTGCTGCTGGCCTACCTGAAGGAGCCGGAGCCGCCGAAGGGGCTGCGCGACGCGTGGGAGAAGTGGCCGGTGCTCAGGCAGGTGCTCAACATGGCGCCACGCGAGCTCTCCTCGGGCCCCTGCCAGGAGATCGTGCGCGAGGGCAGCGCGGTGGACCTCGCCGAGTTCCCGGTGCAGACTTGCTGGCCCGGTGACGCCGGGCCGCTGATCACCTGGGGCCTGGTGGTCACGCGCGGCCCGCGGCGCACGCGGCAGAACCTGGGCATCTACCGCCAGCAGGTGATCGGCCCGAACCGCACGATCATGCGCTGGCTCGCCCACCGTGGCGGAGCGCTGGACTTCAGCGACCATGCCAGGGCAAGTCCCGGGACGCCCTTCCCGATCGCGGTGGCGCTCGGCGCCGATCCCGCGACCATCCTGGGCGCAGTGACTCCGGTTCCGGATTCGCTCTCCGAGTACCAGTTCGCCGGGCTGCTGCGCGGCGCGAAGACCGAGCTGGTCAAGTGCCTGGGCAGCGAGCTGCGGGTGCCGGCGCGCGCGGAGATCGTCCTGGAGGGCAGCATCCGGCCCGACCCGGACGCGAGCGCGACGCGGGCCAACGCTGCCGCGCTGGGCTGGAAGGGCGGACTGCCGCCAGCCGCACTGACCGGCTACGAAATGGCGCTGGAAGGCCCCTACGGCGACCACACCGGCTACTACAACGAGCAGGACTGGTTTCCGGTGTTCGCGATCGACCGCATCACCATGCGCCGCAACCCGATCTACCACTCCACCTACACCGGCAAGCCTCCCGACGAGCCGGCCGTGCTCGGCGTCGCCCTGAACGAGGTCTTCGTCCCGATCCTGCAGAAGCAGTTCCCCGAGATCACCGACTTCTACCTGCCCCCGGAGGGCTGCTCCTACCGGATGGCCGTGGTCTCGATGCGCAAGCAGTACCCGGGGCACGCCAAGAGGGTGATGTTCGGGGTCTGGAGCTACCTGCGCCAGTTCATGTACACGAAGTTCATCGTCGTGGTCGACGACGACGTCGACGCCCGCGACTGGAAGGAAGTGATCTGGGCGATCACCACCCGGATGGATCCGGCGCGCGACACCACGCTCGTCGAGAACACCCCGATCGACTACCTGGACTTCGCCTCGCCGGTGTCGGGACTGGGCTCGAAGATGGGCCTGGATGCGACCAGCAAATGGCCGGGCGAGACGCAGCGGGAGTGGGGGCGCACGATCACGATGACCGACGAGGTCAAGGCGAGGATCGACGGGATCTGGGCGCAGCTGGGCCTGTGACCCGGCTTTGCAGGCCCAGGGCGATCGCCCAGCCTGCGCCCGCCAGCAAGGGTGGCGAGAGATCGGCCGAGCGTCCCGGAATCCACAACTGTGCCACCTCGAGGACGCACAGCCATGCCAGGCTCGCAATGAGCATCGCCGCCGTGCCGCAGCTCGCACCGCCCGCAGGCGGCGCGGCGCGCTCGCGCGAGGCCCGCCCCGCAGCGGGCCCGGCACGGTTCCCGGTCCGCCAGCTCACCGCGAGCGCACACGCGAAGGCATAGGAGAAGAAGAACAGGCCCAGTTCCAGGGCGCCCAGGACATTGCCCGCACCGAACAAGGGAAGCCAGGAGAACCCGCCGGGCAGCGAACCCTGCCCCGGGCGCAGCTCGTACAAGGCGACGCCCGCGAACGCGGCGACACCCAGGACTCCCGCAAGCCTGGGCTCCAGCGCCGGCAGGCGCAGCGCGCTCAGCAGCACTGCGGCGATCCCGAGCGCGGCCAGTTCCTCGAGCGAGATCGTCGGCACCGCACCCAGCAGCTGCAGCAGCAGCACCAGTGCGGCACCGGCTGCAGTCGATCGCAGCACCGGCGCCCAGGGACGGAAGAACGCGCGGATCGCGAGCCCGAACACGAGCCACGCCGCAAGGTGGCTTGCCAGCCGCCACGGATCCAGCCTGACGGCACCCTCGAGAACCGGGCGCAGGAAGGCGAGATTGGCGCGCAACTGGCCGACGTCCAGGCCCAGCGCCCAGGGGAAGGTCCGGTGGGCGATCCACGCCAGCAGCGTCAGCGCCGCGAGCGCGGGCAGCGGCTGCGGTGCGATCGCATGCATCGCCAGGCCGCTCGCCCGGCCCGTCCTGGACAGACCGACCAGGTGGCCCCCCAGTCGTGACAGAAGCGCGCCCACCAGTGCGCCCGTGGTGTTGGCGAGCAGGTCGCTCCAGGCCGACACCCTGCCCGGCAGACAGGCCTGCACCGCCTCGACGAACAGCGACAGCAGCCCGCCCAGCACCGCTGCCAGCAGCACCGCGCGCAGGGTCCCGGCAAGAGTGACCGGGCCGCGGGCCGCCAGGAGGGCTCCGAGAGGCAGATAGGCGGCGACGTTGACGAGAATGTCGGCCCGCGACAGCGACGAGCCCTCGGACAGCCATGCGCCGCTGCACTCGGGCCGGCCCCCCTGGACGAAGGAGAGCCAGAGCAGGCCCGCAACGTAGGCGACCACCGCCACGCGCCTGCCGATGCGATGCTCAGCCATTGCGATACACCCACATGAGGAAGCGGTCCTGCGCCGCCGGCGCCCCGGTCGCCCTGGGTCCGTTGACGAGGAAGACGACCGCATACCTGCGTCCCGAGGCGGCGTCCACGTAACCTGCAATGGCGCGCACCTCGTCGAGACTGCCGGTCTTGATCCAGGCGTGGCCGGCGATCGGCGCATCGACGAGCCTGCGCCGCATCGTCCCGTCGACGCCGACCACCGGCAGCGACTCGCGCAGCACGTCGGCATGCGGGCCGGCCGCCGCGTGCTGCAGAAGGCGCGCCATGGCTGCAGCGCCGATGCGCGCGTTGCGCGAGAGCCCCGAGCCGTTGTCGACGAAGAGCCCGGGCAGTTCCAGCCCCTGCGCCTTCAGCCAGCCCGCCAGCGTCGCGCGCGCGCCCTCCACCGTTGCCGGCGCCTGCCCCGACGCGACGGCGATCTCCAGGAAGACCTGCCGCGCCATCACGTTGTTGCTGAACTTGTCGATGTCGTGCACAACGTCCGCAAGCGTGCGCGGCGACTCCCATTCCAGCCAGGGCGTGCCGCGACCGGCACCGGGTTCCACGCGGGTGCGCCCCTGCCAGACGCCGCCGGACGACGTCCACACCGAACGGAACAGGGCGCCGATGAACTGCGGGTGCTCGAGCACGGACGCGAAGCTGCCCTGTTCGCCGCAGCTCGGGGAATACCGGCCCGAGACCCGGATGCGCGGCCCGCCGGCGCCGGTGTCGTCGTCGCGCACCGCCAGGCCGGCGGCGCCGTGGCGGCAGGGTCCGCGGGCAATGCGCAGGTCGTCGTGCACCGGAACCCCGGCCAGCGGCGGATCCAGCGTCACCAGCGCCGCGCCGCGCGGCGTCGGGCGCACGACGACCCGGGTCGCCTTGAAGTTCATCAGCAAGGCGTGCGGCCGCACGTTGTAGGGCTGGGAGAGATCGGTGTCGAAGCGCTCGACGCTGTCGCGACCGACCTGGTAGCGGGCGTCGTCGATCACCAGGTCGCCGCGGATCTCGCGCAGCCCCTCGCGGCGCATCGCGTCCACGAAGGAGGCCAGATCCTCGACGACCAGCTTCGGGTCACCGCCGCCGCGCAGCACCAGGTCGCCGCGGAGCACGCCGTCGTGCAGGCGCCCGCGCAGGAAGGCTGCGGTGCGCCAGCGGTGATCGGGCCCGAGGATCGACAGCGCCGCCAGGCTGGTGAGAATCTTCATCGTCGAGGCCGGATTGAAGGTCTGCCCGGAGTCGTGCGCGAGCAGCGGCAGGCCGCCGTCGACCGGCACCGCGATCAGCCCGACGTCGCTGGCCGCGATCCGCGTGCCCTCCAGCCAGCCGTCGAGCAGCGCCGCCGCGCTCGTCGCCGCGGGACCTGCCTGCGCCGCGGCGCCCGCCGGCTGCCCGAAGACCTGCACCGGCGCAAGCGCCACCAGCAGCACGACGAGGCTGGTCGAGGCTGCAGCCAGTCGCAACCAGGCGCCGGGACCGTGCCGGCCTGGCCCGCGCCGCAGCCCGCGCGCATCGGCAGGGCGGCCGCGCGCGCCGGCGGCGCCGCTGCATTCCGGGCTGAAGTGGTCCGACATCGGATCGATTCTAGGGCCAGCGCGCAGCCGCACCGCATCGACGACGCCCGGATCGCTGCCCCGCCGATGCCCATGACGCAGTCACGGTTTCCCGAACGCTGCCAGGATGCGCCCCTTCGGGGCGACGCACCGGATCATCCGTGCCCGCGTTTCGTTGACCTTTTTCAATGCGACCGCGGTCTTCGGCGGCGACACTGCGCCCCACGAAAAGAGAGAACGAGCCCATGCAGGCCTTCGGCGAAATCGAACTCGATCCGGTGCTGATCGAGCGCTTCGGCGGCCGCGGCCCCCGGTACACCTCGTATCCGACCGCAGACCGATTCCAGCCGGGCTTCGACCCGGCCAGCTACGCGCAGGCCCTGCTCGAGCGCGCGGGACGCCGCGGCGACCCGCTGGGCCTGTACTTCCACATCCCCTTCTGCCGGACCATCTGCTACTACTGCGGCTGCAACAAGATCGGCACCAAGCAGCAGGGCAAGTCCGCCGAGTACATCGACGTCCTGCAGATGGAGATGGAACTGGTGACGCAGCTGACCGGTCGCGGACAGCGCATCAGCCATCTGCACTTCGGCGGGGGCACGCCGACCTTCATGCTCGACGAGGAGTTCGCGCAGCTCTTCGATGCGATCGCCCGGCACTTCGAATTCGCCCCCGACGGCGAGTACTCGATCGAGGTCGACCCGCGCACCGTGACGCCGGCGCGGATGCACACGCTGCGCGCGCTGGGGCTGAACCGGGTGAGCCTGGGCATCCAGGACTTCGACCCCGAGGTGCAGAAGGCGGTCAACCGTGTCCAGTCCTACGAGGGGACCCGCGCGCTGATCGACGCCGCACGCCAGGCCGGCTTCCGCTCGATCAACGCGGACCTGATCTACGGCCTGCCCAGACAGACCGTTGCGAGCTTCGAGCGCACCCTCGACCAGACCATCGAGGCGGGCCCGGACCGCGTCGCGCTGTACCACTACGCGCACCTGCCGCAGCTGTTCAAGCCGCAGCGCCGGATCCACGAAGAGGACCTGCCTTCGGCCGAGACCCGCGCCCGCCTGTTCGACATGGCAGTGGCGAAGTTCCGCGGGGCAGGCTACGTCTACCTCGGCCTGGACCACTTCGCGCGGGCCGACGACGAGCTCGCGGTCGCGCAGCGCGAAGGGCGGCTGCACCGCAACTTCCAGGGCTACTGCTCGCACGACTCCGGCGACCTGATCGCACTGGGCGTCTCGTCGATCTCGGCGGTCGGGTCGGTCCAGGCGCAGAACGAGAAGTCGCTCGGCAGCTACTACACCCGCGTGGCAGACGGCGAGCTTCCGATCATCCGGGGAATCACGCTCGGTGACGACGACTTCCTGCGTCGGGACGTGATCCAGTCGCTGATGTGCAACTTCAGCATCCGGTGGCCACAGATCGAGGCCGCGCACCGGATCAGCGCCCGGCAGTATTTCGGCGACGCGCTCGCCGAGCTCGCCCCGATGCACGAGGCAGGCGCGATCCGCATCGATGACCAGGGAATCGAGGTGCTGCCCCGGGGCCGGCTGCTGGTACGCGCCGTGGCGATGGCCTTCGACCGCTACCTGAAGCACGCACCGGCCGCCGGCACCTACTCGAAGATCGCCTGAATCGGGACGCGGCCGCCCGCACCGGCCGCCGCGGCGCGCGGCGCCGCGCAGGCGCCGACCTCGCCTACCGGTGCACCAGCACCGGGATCTTGCAGTGGGTGAGCACCTTCTGTGTCTCGCTGCCGAGCAGCAGGCCGGCGACGCCGCGGCGCCCGTGCGAGGCCATGAAGATCAGGTCGCAGCCTTCCTCGCGCGCCACGCGGATGATCGCCTCCCAGGGACTCACGTCCAGTTGCGCGATCGTCTTGCAGGGCACCGATGCCGCAGCCGCCAGGGTGCTTGCGTCGGCAAGGACCTTGTCGGCCACCTTCATCGCACCCGCCTCGTACTCCTCCTGGGAGTAGATGTCGGCAACCGGCACCTCGGCGACCACCGGAGGCCGGTACACGGGCTGCACGTTGAGGGCGATGATCGCCGCGCTGTTCTCCTCGGCGAGCCGGATCGCAGCCTTGAGCGCCTCGGTCGAGAGCTCGGAGCCGTCAGTGGGCACCAGGATGCGTCTGAACATGTGGTTCTCCTCAGTGTGTCCTGCCTGTCCCGGGCGACTCGTGGCGATGCGCGGGCGCCCTCCCTCCCGACGATAACATCCCCGCCACGCCCGCACCGTCCCTCGTCGATGCGCACGCCGCTGCGCCCCGGCCAGGGCTCACCATGCGAGCTCGAGGATCTCGACGATGTCCGCAGGCGAGGACACCGGCCGGGGGTTGGCCGCGATCGGCCCTGTGCCGTCGTAGCGACCGGCGATCTGCGGCAACTGCTCGCGGGCGATTCCCACATCGCGCAGCCGCCAGGGCAGCCCGAGCGCGCGCACGAACGCACGCAGCACCGGGCCGGCACGCTCGCCCGGGCGCCCCAGCGCCTCGGCGATCGCCTTCTGACGCTCCCCGTTGACCGGCTCGTTCCACTCGAGCACCGCCGGCAACGTGACGCAGGAGGTTTCGCCGTGCGGCACGCCGTAGGCACCGCCGAGGATGTAGCCGATTCCGTGGCTCGCCCCGAAGGGCACGCCGGCGCTCTGGGGCAGCAGCGACAGCCACATCGCCACCTGGCAGTCCGAGCGCGCCTGCAGATCCTGCGGCGCGGCCTTCAGCCTGGGCAGTCCGGCAGCGAGCATCTTCATCGCCTGCAGCGACAGGGCATCGCCGAAGGGCAGCGGGCGGATCGCGCACCAGCGCTCCACCGCGTGGTCCATCGCCCGCATTCCCGTCGACAGCAGCAGACGCTCCGGAGTGTCCAGGGTTGCCGCGGGGTCGAGGATCACTGCTTTCGGAACCGCCAGCGGGTGCGTGTACATCTGCTTGAGTCCGCGCGCAGTGTCGGTGACCCCCGCCACGTTGCTGAACTCCGCAGCCGACAGCGTGGTCGGCACCGCCACCATGCGCAGCGCCTGCGGGTCCGCGTCCCAGGCGCCGGGGTCGGCGCCGCCCCGGTGGCGCCCGCCGACGATCGCGCGCAGCCCTGCCGTCGTGTCGATCCCGTACCAGACCGCCTGGAGCATCACCTTGGTGGCGTCGATCACCGAGCCGCCGCCGATCGCGACGACGAGATCCGCCTGCGCCTCGCGCAGCCTCGCCGCCCCCTCGATCACCGCCTCGCGCGGACTGTGGGCCGCAATCGCGTCGAACTTGTCGGCGAAGGCGTCGCCGAGCGCCTCGATGCACCCGGCCACCAGAGGGCCCGCGCTCAGCGAGCGCGTGGTCGTCACGAACACGCGCCTGGCGCCGGCGGCCTGCGCCTCCCCGCGCACCAGGGGCGCCGCGGGCTGTCCGTAGTGGACCCGCTGCTGCGCCAGCCACGGATGGGTGCCTTGCTGCATCCTGCCTCTCCTGTCGTCCTTGCGGCGCGGGCCCGCGTCGTCGACGATTCTTGCACGGGCGCGGCGCCACGTCTGCGCGCAGGGTCTGCATGCTCGGCGGTGCTCGGCGGTCTTCGCCGCAGATCCAGGGTCGCGTCCGGTCCGACCCTGTCGACGGGCTGGGAGCACGCGCGCTGCGCGGCGGTATCGGAGACAATGGTCGGACCCGGATCCGACGAGGAAAAGGAAATGGCCGCCGATCACGGAAAGGTCGAGAAGTCCGACGCCCAGTGGCGCGAGAGCCTGGGCTACGCCGCGTATCGCGTGCTGCGCCACGAGGACACCGAGCGCCCCTTCTCGAGCCCCCTGAACCACGAGCACCGCCCGGGCACCTACGTGTGCGCCGGCTGCGGACAGGCGCTGTTCCGCTCGGACGCGAAGTTCGACGCAGGCTGCGGATGGCCCAGCTTCACCGCGGCGTTGCCCGATGCCTTCGAGACCCAGGTGGACCACCGCCTGCCGACGCCGCGCATCGAGTACCACTGCGCGCGCTGCGGCGGCCACCACGGCCACGTCTTCGAGGACGGCCCCGCGCCCACGGGGCTGCGCTACTGCAACAACGGGGTTGCGCTCGTCTTCGTGCCGGGCTGAGCCGCGGGGCCTCGCGCTCCCCCCGAAGGCCGGATCGTCACCGGGCCCGGCGCGGGGCCGGCGCCTGTTGCGATAAGATTTCGCCCCTCGACCAAGGAGTCCAGGATGCGTCAGATCTTCAACTTCAGCGCGGGCCCGGCCGTGCTCCCCGAGGAAGTGCTCCAGCAGGCGGCCAGCGAGATGCTCGACTGGCAGGGCTGCGGCCAGTCGGTGATGGAGATGAGCCACCGCGGCAAGGAGTACATGAGCATCCACGCGCAGGCCGAGGCCGACCTGCGCAGGCTGATGTGCATTCCGTCGAACTCCAAGTTGCTGTTCCTGCAGGGCGGCGCCACGATGCAGTTCGCGATGATCCCGATGAACCTGATGCGCGGCAGGGCCTCGGCCGACTACGTGCACACGGGCGAGTGGTCGAAGAAGGCGATCAAGGAAGCGAAGCTCTTCGGCAAGGTCAACATCGCTGCCAGTGCCGAGGACCGCAGCTTCACCTACGTGCCGCCGCAGGCCTCGTGGAAGCTCGACCCCGACGCTGCCTACGTGCACCTGTGCATGAACGAGACCATCGGCGGGGTCGAATTCAACCGGGAACCCGACGCCGGCGAGGCGCCGCTGGTGGCGGACGTCTCCTCCACCTTCCTGTCGCGCCCGATCGACGTCTCCCGATATGGCCTGATCTACGGCGGCGCCCAGAAGAACATCGGCCCGGCGGGCCTGACCATCGTGATCGTCCGTGACGACCTGATCGGTCACGCGCCGGCGGGCACCCCGACGATGCTCGACTACAGGCAGCAGGCCGACAACGATTCGATGCTCAACACCCCGCCGACCTACGCGATCTACATCGCGGGGCTGGTGTTCCAGTGGCTCGAGCGCCAGGGCGGAGTGGCCGCGATCGAGAAGCGCAACATCGAAAAGGCGCAACTGCTCTACGACTACCTGGATTCCACCGAGTTCTACGCGAACCCGGTGGCCAAGGCCGACCGCTCGCGGATGAACGTTCCCTTCACGCTGAAGGACCCCGCGCTCGACGACGCCTTCCTCGCCGGCGCCAAGGCGCGCGGCCTGCTCCAGCTCAAGGGCCACCGCTCGGTGGGCGGAATGCGCGCGTCGATCTACAACGCGATGCCGATCGAGGGCGTGCGCGCGCTGGTCGACCACATGCGCGAGTTCGAGAAGAAGTACGGCTGAGCCCCCCGATAGCGCGTGCCCGGCAGCCGCGGCGCCGCCCTGCCCGCATCCGCCATCCCCAGAAGAGCCGAACCCCGGAGCGACCATGTCCCGCCCCTACCGCGTCCTCGTCCTGAACCAGATCTCGACCGCCGGACTCGAGCGGCTGCCTGCCGATCTCTACGAAACCGGCAAGGACCTCGCCGAGCCCGACGCCGTGCTGGTGCGCTCGGCCGACATGCACGCGATGACGATCCCGGCCAGCGTGCGCGCGATCGGCCGCGCCGGCGCCGGCACCAACAACATCCCGGTCAAGGCGATGAGCGAGCGCGGAGTCCCGGTCTTCAACGCGCCGGGAGCCAACGCCAACGCGGTCAAGGAGCTGGTGCTCGCTGGGATGCTGATGGCCGCGCGCAACCTGCCAGCGGCGCTGCGCTTCGTCGACGGACTCGACCCGGAGACGCCAGACATGGACAAGCTGGTCGAGGACGGCAAGAAGGCCTTCGCAGGCTTCGAGCTGGCCGGCCACACGCTCGGGGTGATCGGTCTGGGCAAGATCGGCTGCCTGGTCGCCGACGCGGCGATCCGGCTCGGCATGGAGGTCATCGGCCACGATCCCGAGATCACGGTCGATGCCGCGTGGAGCCTGCCGTCGCAGGTCCGGCGGGCCAACTCGGTCGCAGAGCTGCTGCGCGCCTCGCACTTCGTGTCCCTGCACGTGCCGCTGGTGCCGGCAACCAGGCACCTGATCGGCGCCCAGGCGCTGGAGCACACGCGCCAGGGCGCGGTGCTGCTGAACTTCTCGCGCGAAGGCGTGGTCGACGAGACGGCAGCGCTGGCCGCACTGGACTCGGGTCGGCTGCGCCAGTACGTCTGCGACTTCCCCGGCCCGATCATCAACGGGCGCCGCCACGTGATCGCCCTGCCCCACCTGGGCGCATCGACCCGCGAGGCCGAGGAGAACTGCGCGGTGATGGTGGCCGACCAGCTTCGCGACTACCTCGAGAACGGCAACGTGCGCCACTCGGTGAACTTCCCCGACGCGGTATCGCCGCGCGAATCCGGCTATCGCCTGGCGATCGCCAACGCCAACGTGCCGAACATGCTCGGCCAGATCTCGACGGCGATGGCCTCGGCCGGTCTGAACATCCACAACATGCTGAACAGGTCGCGCGGCGAGATGGCCTACACCCTGGTCGACGTGGACAGCGCGGTCCCCGACGTCGTGGTCTCGTCGATCGCGGCGATCCAGGGCGTGCTCTCGGTGCGCTACCTGCCGGCGAGGGGCTGAGGCGCACGCCAGCCGCTCAGCGCCCGAACACCAGCGAGCAGTGCGCCGACAGGATGCCGCCGTCGCCGTGGACGAAGGCCAGGCGCGCATCGGGAACCTGCCGCGCGTCGGCCTCGCCACGCAGCTGGCGCACCGCCTCCACGACGTGGAACATCCCGCCCGCCGCGCCTGAGTGCCCGTAGGACAGCAGGCCGCCGTGCGTGTTGCAGGGCAGGCTCCCCTGCAGCCCGAGCGCCCCGTCCAGCGCCGCCTGCCCCGCCTCGCCCCGGCCGAAGAAGCCGATCGACTCCAGCTCCACCAGCAGGGTGATCGTGAACGAGTCGTAGATCTGCGCGACGTCGATCTCCGACGGGCGCACCCCGGCGCGCTCGAAGGCGATCCGGGACGACTGCTTGCAGCCGAAGTCGGTCAGCGAAGGCGCAGCGACGATGTGCTCGTGCGTGTGGCCTTGCCCGGCGCCCAGGATCTCCACTCCCGGCTTGCGCGCCTCGCCGGCGGCGTCGACGGCGCTCACGACCACCGCCGCAGCCCCGTCGGAGATCAGGCAGCAGTCGAGCATGCGCAGCGGCGTGCTGATCGGGCGCGAGCGCATCACGTCGTCGAGCGTGATCGGATCGCGCTTGTGGGCATTCGGGTGCAGCCCGGCGTGCCGGCGGTGCTCCACCGCGATCGCCGCCAGCTGCTCGCCGGTGACCGCGTAGTCGTGCATGTAGCGGCGCGCCACCAGCGCGTACGACGCCGGCACGCTGATCCCGTAGGGACGCTCGAACTGGGGGTGGCCGACCTCCGAGAGCGCAGCCACCGCACCGTCGCGCGACATCCCTGTCAGCCGGTTGTCGCCGGTCACGCACAGCACGTGCCGGCACTGCCCGCTGGCCACCAGGGCCGCCGCCTGCATCACCATGATGCAGGCGGTCGCTCCGCCGGCCTGGATCGCGTAGCACACTGCGGGGTGCATCCCCGCGTACTCGCAGAAGACCGAGGCGGGCATCAGGTGCGGCTCGGTGAACGAATACGCGCACAGGACACCGTCCACCTGGGAGGCCTCCAGGCCGGCGTCCGCGAGCGCACCCGCGGCGGCCTCGCGCTGCAGGCCCATGCAGGTGGACCCGGGAATCTCCCCGACGCGGGTGTCGAAGACGCCGGTCAGGCTTGCTCTCATGCTCATCGCTCGTTCTCGCGGTTGAATCCGAAGGACGTTGCGGACCCGGCGGCGGCGCTCAGGGCTCGAAGCCCAGCGAACGGGCGATCAGGTTGCGCTGGATCTCGCTGGTGCCCTCGCCGATCACGTAGACGAAGGCATCGCGGTGGATGCGCCCGACCGGGTAATCGCGCATGATCCCCGCGCCACCCAGGATGCGGATCGCGCTCTCGCTGACCCGCAGCGCGGTCTCGCTGGCCACCAGCTTGACCTTCGAGGCCAGCGCGGTGTCCAGTTCGCCCTGGTCGACCTTCCAGGCGCCGTGGTAGACCAGCCACTTCGCCGCCTCGATGTCGGCGGCCATGTCGGCGAGCTTGTGGGCGATCGCCTGGTAGTCGCCGACGCGCCTGCCGGCGACGATCCGCTCGGCAGCGTAGGCGCGAGCCGCGTCGAAGGCCCCTCGCGCCATCCCCAGCGCGTTGGCCGCCACGCCGACCCGGTTCTCGCTGAGCGACTCGAGGATCAGCGGATAGGTTCCGGTGCGCCCCCCGAGCAGGCAGTCGTCGGGCACGAAGGCATCCTCGATGTGGATCAGCCCTGTCTCCGAGCAGCGGATGCCTTCCTTCTTCAGCTTCGTGATCGAAAAGCCCGGATTGGGCAGCTCGACGATGAACAGGCTGATCGCGCCGGGCTTCAGTTCCGGGCTGGTGCGGGCGGCCACCAGCAGGTAGTCGGCGATCGGCGCGTTGGTGATGTAGGTCTTGCTGCCGTTCAGCCGCCAGCCGCCGTCGACCCTGGTCGCGCGGGTGCGCAGCGCGCGAATGTTGGAGCCGCCATCGGGTTCGCTCAGACCGAAGCCCGCGATCAGCCGCCCGGCAAGCGCCGGGCGCAGGAAGCGTTCCTTCTGAACCTCGGTGCCCGCCTTCCAGATCGGCCAGGTGCCCAGGTGCGCGTGGGCCGACCAGCTCGACGCCACCCCCTGGCAGACCGCGCTCATCTCCTCGCGCAGGATGCAGTCGGCGACCTTGTCCATTCCGCTGCCGCCGTCGGCCTGCGGGTAGCGGGCGCCCAGCAGCCCGAGCTCGCCCCACATCCGGAACAGCTCGCGCGGGAACACCTCGTCCTCCTCGGCCTGCACGACCCGCGGCGCGATCTCCTCCGAGCAGAAGCGCCGGATCGTGTCGCGCACGGCCTCGTGCTCAGGCGAGAAGCGGAAGTCCAGTCCCATCCCATCCTCCCCGTTCGCCGCCAGGCGCAGGCGCCGGTGCCCTGCGCCCTTGCGCGGTCATCGTCTCTCCCCGGGGCCCTGCATGTCCGCATGCGTTTCGGGCCGACGATTGACGCGCCATCCGCACGATGCCTAGACTCCATCCGCAGCGCGAGCATTATTGGTCATGGGGAACCCCGCAGCAAGCACGGACGGGGCAGACACCGTCCGGTCGCGCCGGCTGCAGCCGCTGCCGCATCCCTCGATCCCCCCAGGAGCCAGCCGAGATGACGACCCCGGGCAGCCCTCCGAAACCGCCCATCCCCGTCGCGCACCCCGACACCGCCGCCTTCTGGGACGGGGCCGCGCGTGGCGAACTGCTGTACCAGCGCTGCAGCGCCTGCGAGCATGTCCAGTTCCCGCCCCGGCGCCACTGCGCACACTGCCAGACCGGCGAACCCGCCTGGCTTCGCTCGGCGGGCAAGGGCGCGGTGCACACCTTCACCACGGTGCACCGTGCGCCCACCGCAGCCTTCAAGGACGACGTGCCCTACACCATTGCCCTGGTCGACTTCGACGAGGGCTTCCGGATGATGATGAACGTCCTCGACTGCCCGCCGCAGGAGGTGGAAATCGGTGCGCGGGTCCGCGTCGTGTTCCGCCCGCATGGTGATGCGATGCTGCCGCAGGCCGAGCTCGACCGCTGAGCGCACGCCACACCCGGGCAACGCTTTCGGACCCGACCGAGGGCATGCCCGATTGACGCCACCGCGGGCCTCGCTCACCCTTGGCCGGCCGATCCAGCCAGCAAGGGACCCCTCGATGAGCCTGCAGGGCCTGATGATGGACGTGCCGCTGACGATCTCCTCGATCATCAGGCACGCCGCCAAGTACCACGCCGACACCGAGATCGTCGCCCGCACGATCGAAGGCGACCTCTTCCGCTACGACTACGGCCGCGCCTACGCGCGGATCCAGCGGCTCGCGAGCGCGATCACCGGCCAGCTCGGCGCCCGCCCCGGCGACCGGGTGGGCAGCCTCGCGTGGAACACGCACCGCCAGTTCGAGATGTTCTACGGCGTCAGCGGCACCGGCGCGGTGCTGCACACGATCAACCCGCGGCTGTTCCCGGACCAGCTCGTCTACATCATCAACCACGCCGAGGACCGCTTCCTCTTCGTCGATGCGCTGACGCTGCCGCTGGCCGAGCAGATCGCGCCGCGCCTGGGCACGGTCGAAGCCTTCGTGATGATGAGCGATCGCGCGCACATGCCTGCGAGCACCACGCTGCCCAGGCTGCTCTGCTACGAGGACCTGCTCGACGCCGCCGAGCCTGCCTACGACTGGCCCGTGCTCGACGAGCGCAGCGCCTCGACGATCTGCTACACCTCGGGCACGACCGGCAACCCGAAGGGCGTGGTCTATTCGCACCGCTCCGCAGTGCTGGTGACGATGATGTACCTGGGCTTCGTCACGATGAAGGCCGACAACGGCGCGCGCCAGACGCTGATGCCCATGGCGCCGATGTTCCACGGCAACGCCTGGCAGTTCCCCTACCTCGCGCCGATGACCGGCAGCCGGCTGGTGCTGCCGGGGCGCAACTACGAGCCCGACAAGCTCTACGAACTGCTCGAAGGCGAGAAGGTCACGCTCACCTGCGGCGTCCCCACCTTCTGGCTGATCATCCTCGACTGGCTCAAGCGCACCGGCAATCGCTTCACGACGCTGCGCGCATCGCTGTCGAGCGGCTCGTCGGTGCCGCGTTCGCTGATGGAGACGATGGAGCGCGACTACGGCGTGCAGATCATGCAGGCCTGGGGCATGACCGAGGTGCTCGCAGGCAGCAGCCCCATGGCGCCGCCCGGAAGCGCCGAGCTGTCCTTCGAGCAGCGCATCGATGCGCGAATGAAGTCCGGCAACGCGGTGTGGGGCGTCGAGTACCGGCTGGTCGACGACGCGGGCCACGAACTGCCCCAGGACGGGAAGTCGTACGGGCACCTGCGCATCCGCGCCCCCTGGGCCGCCAGCGCCTATTTCAAGAACGAAGGCGGCTCGGCAGTCGACGGGCAGGGCTGGATGCAGACCGGCGACATCGCGAGCATCTCTCCAGCCGGACAGATCCTCCTGACCGACCGCTCCAAGGACGTGATCAAGTCCGGCGGCGAGTGGATCAGCTCGATCGAGATCGAGAACATCGCCATCGGGCATCCGGCAGTGATGCAAGCGGCGGTGATCGGCGTGTCACACCCGAAGTGGCAGGAGCGGCCGCTGCTGGTCGTGGTTGCGCGCGACGGCCATCAGGTGAGCCCCGAGGAGCTGCTCGCGTTCCTGAAGGGGAAGATCGCGGACTGGTGGATGCCGGACGACGCCGTGGTGATCGACGCCCTGCCGATGACGGGCACCGGCAAGGTGCACAAGCTGACGCTGCGGGAGCGGTTCAAGGACTACGTGCTTCCCGGGCTTCGCTGAGCGCCGCTGCGCATCCGCCCCGGCAGGACGAAGCGGGCGGCTGCGCCAGACGCCAGCCCAAGCCCGGCGCCGGCAGCAACGGGCCTTCACTCGAACAGGCTGCGGCGTCCGAAGCGCGGATCCTCCTCGCCCACCTGCTTCAGGATGCCGCTGGAGCGCAGCACCGGCGCCCCGTCCAGGCTCAGCGTCCCCTGGGCGAAGACCAGGCTGCGCGTGGTGCGCAGGATCTGCACGCGCCCCTCGAGCCAGCTCCCGGCGGGCGGAGGCGCGAGGAAGTCGTGGGTCAGGCTGACGGTGGTCATGTAGCGCCGGATGCCGGACTGCGTGTTCGCGCCGAGCAGCAGCAGCATGTCGGCCAGCGTCATCAGCATGCCTCCGTGGCAGGTGCCGCCCGGGTTGCAGTGACGCGGCTCGACCCTGAAGCCGAGCACGAAGTCCTCGCCGTCGAGCCGCCCGTACAGCGGGCCGACGAGGTCGAGATACGGGTTGGACTGGAAGCGCACCGGCCTGAAGCCGACGGGAATCGATGGGTCAGCGGTTTCGATGGTCATGCGGCAATGCTCGCCCGGCCGGTCCGCGCTGTCCAGACGGGAGCGGACCGATTCCCGCGCGCTGCGCAAAGCGGCTAGGCGAAGGGCCTGACCCCGATCAGCGGAGCGTGCAGCCAGAAGGCGAAGACCCCCGCGGCAACGAGACCCGCGACGATCGCGCTCAGGTCGCCTGCGAGCGAGCCCGGCGGTGCGCGCGTGCCTGCAGCGCGGTCGCGCGCTCGCGCGGCACGGAAGTCCAGCAGTGCCCAGCCCAGGAAGCTGCCGAAGAGCACCAGGTCGGCCAGCCTGCCGTTGGACATGAGGTGCGCGAACGCCCAGAGCGCGACGCCCGCCACCATCGGATGCCCGACCGCCCTGCGGATGCGGTTGCGCGGCACGTAGGCAGCCGCCAGCAGCACGAAGGCCACCAGGTTGAGCAGGGACGACAGGTGCGGCGCCCACGACGGCGTCGACCAGAGCTCGACCGGCACCGCGCGCGTCTGGCCGTAGCCCAGGATCAGCAGCGCGAGCCCCGCGAACGAAACCAGCGAGTACGCCCGCTTCCACGCCGCAGGGCCGATGCGCGCGATGCAGCGGCGGCGCCAGGGTTCGCCGAAGATGCGCACCGAGTGCGTCCCGAGGAAGACGACCAGGCCCAGCACGAGGATGCTCATCGAATCCGCTCCCGATCGGGCGGCGCGCAGGCCTGGCGCGGCCGCGTCGTCCGTACCCACGAAACCATGGAATCGCCCGCGCCGCTCAGGCCTGCGCGGCGAGTTCGTCGCGCAGCACCCGCTTGAGCACCTTGCCCGATGGATTGCGCGGCAGCGCGTCGCGCAGCACCAGTGCGCGGGGCAGCTTGAACGCCGCGAGCCGCGCGCGACAATGCGTCCTCACCTGCTCCAGGTCCAGCGTCGCCCCGCCGCGTGGCACCACCACCGCCACGACTCGCTCGCCCCAGCGCGCGTCCGGCAGGCCGATCACCGCGCATTCTGCCACCTGCGGGATCTCGTAGAGCACACGCTCGACCTCGGAAGACGCGATGTTCTCCCCGCCGCTGATGATCATGTCCTTGCGGCGATCGGTCAGGTAGAGGAAGCCCTCCTCGTCGAGCCGCCCCACGTCACCGCTGCGGAACCAGTCCCCGAAGAAGCTCGCCGCGGTCCGCTCCGGGTCCTTCCAGTAGCCGCGCGTGACCTTCGGGCCGCGCAGGCAGATCTCCCCCTCGACGCCCGGCGGGAGCGCCGCCCCGCTCGCGTCGCGGATCGAGACCTCGACGTGTGCGAGCGCGCGTCCCGTCGAGCCGATCTTCTCGAGTTCGCGCCCCGGCTCCATCATCGTGTCGCCGCCGCAGGTCTCGGTCAGTCCGTAGGCGTCGATGTAGCGGGCGCGCGGGAAGAGCCCGGAGAATTCCCGGATCCGCGACTCCGGGGTGCGCTCACCGCCGCCGATGCACCAGCGCAGGCTGGAGAGGTCGAAGCGGTCGCGCCCCTCGTGCGCGAGCAGGCGCCCGAGCATCACCGGGGCAAGCCAGGCTCCGGTCACCGCCTCGCGCTCGATCGCCGCGAGGGCCTCGTCGGGATCGAAGTCGCGCAGCACCACCAGGGCCCCGCCGACCAGCAGCGCTGCGACGCCGGGCAGGTCGAAGGCGCCGACGTGATGGAGCGGCCCCGCCACCAGCACGCGATCCGCCGCGCCCAGGCCGAGTTCGACGACCTGGTCCCAGCACTTCCAGTGGAAGTTGCCGTAGACGTGCACCACCCCCTTCGGACGATCGGTGGTCCCCGAGGTGTACATCAGGCGGAAGACATCGTCGGGGGTGCGTCGGGTCGCCCCGGTTCGCACGCTGTCGGAGGTCAGCGAACGGGTGTCGCGCTGCGCCGCTTCGTCGAGCACGACGACTCCGGGCGACAGCCCCTCGGCGAGCCCGGCGAATTCCTCGTCGACGAACAGCAGCGCCGCGCCGGCGTGCCCGACGATGTAGGCGACCTCGTCGGCGGCGAGCCGGAAGTTGATCGGCAGGAAGATCGCGCCGACGTGGCTCACCGCGTAGGCGATCTCGAGGAAGGCGGCGCTGTTCTTCATCAGCACCGCGACCACGTCGCCCGCACCGAGGCCACGCGCTTCGAGGAAACCTGCCATGGCCCGCAGCCGATCGTCGAACTCCCTGTAGGTGACCGGCTCGCTCCGGTACACGAGCGCAGTGCGCTCCGGAGTGCGCAGGGCGTGGCGGCGGACGTGGGCGCTCAGGTTCACCAGGACGGCCTCCGGTTCGATGCGCGGGCGACGACTCCGGTCGGATCCTGCCTGCGCACGCGCGCGGGCGCAATCACCCGATACCCGCCGGGCGCCTGCTCGACGAGCCTTCCTTCGCACGCGCGCCGACGCAATGCGCGGGCGATCCGCCGCCCGTCGGCATGAAGCCCGGGGCCTTGAATTCCGGCGGCCGAAACCTTATCATTAGCACTCGCAGGCGATGAGTGCTAGCAACACCGGCCCGGTGGGCTCACCCGGCGCCCGCCTGCGCCGGCCGCGTCAGCGGCCCCGATCCTCTCTACGAACCCTGTCTGATTTCAACCGCTTAGGAGCAAGCTTCATGAAACTTCGTCCCCTGCACGACCGCGTGATCATCAAGCGCCTCGATTCCGAGCGCAAGACCGCGTCGGGCATCGTGATCCCCGACAACGCAGCCGAGAAGCCCGACCAGGGCGAGATCCTCGCGGTGGGCAACGGCAAGGTCGGCGACGACGGCAAGGTGCGTCCGCTGGGTGTGAAGGTCGGCGACAAGGTGCTCTTCGGCAAGTACAGCGGCCAGAGCGTCAAGGTCGACGGCGACGAACTCCTCGTGATGCGCGAGGAAGACATCATGGCTGTGGTCGAGGGCTGAGCGCTCCGTCCGCACCCGATCGAACGAACAGCAGAGAATTCTCAGGAGTCTGAACGATGGCAGCCAAACAAGTCCTCTTCCACGATGAAGCCCGCCACAAGATGGTCGAAGGCGTGAACGTCCTGGCCAACGCGGTCAAGGTCACGCTCGGCCCGAAGGGCCGCAACGTCGTGCTCGACCGCAGCTTCGGCGCCCCCACCGTCACCAAGGACGGCGTCTCGGTGGCCAAGGAAGTCGAGCTCAAGGACAAGTACCAGAACATGGGTGCGCAGATGGTCAAGGAGGTCGCCTCCAAGACCTCCGACCTGGCCGGGGACGGCACCACCACCGCGACCGTGCTGGCCCAGGCGATCGTGCGCGAAGGCATGAAGTACGTCGCCGCCGGCATGAACCCGATGGACCTCAAGCGCGGCATCGACAAGGCCGTCGGCGGGCTGGTCGGCGAGCTGCAGAAGATCAGCAAGCCCTGCACCACCACCAAGGAGATCGCCCAGGTCGGCTCGATCTCCGCGAACTCCGACGTCGAGATCGGCGAGATCATCGCCAAGGCGATGGAGCAGGTCGGCAAGGAAGGCGTCATCACCGTCGAGGACGGCAAGTCGCTGAACAACGAGCTCGACGTGGTCGAGGGCATGCAGTTCGACCGCGGCTACCTGTCGCCCTACTTCATCAACAACCCGGACAAGCAGATCGCGGTCCTGGACGAGCCGTTCGTGCTGCTGCACGACAAGAAGATCTCCAACATCCGTGACCTCCTGCCGGTGCTCGAGCAGGTTGCCAAGGCCGGCAAGCCGCTGCTGATCGTCGCCGAGGAAGTCGAAGGCGAGGCGCTGGCCACCCTGGTGGTCAACAACATCCGCGGCATCCTGAAGACCGTCGCGGTCAAGGCCCCGGGCTTCGGCGACCGTCGCAAGGCGATGCTCGAGGACATGGCCATCCTGACCGGCGGCGTCGTGATCGCCGAAGAGACCGGGATGACCCTCGAGAAGGCCACCCTGCAGGACCTCGGCCGCGCCAAACGCGTCGAGATCGGCAAGGAGAACACCACGATCATCGACGGCGCGGGCGAGACCGCGGCGATCGAGGCACGCGTCAAGGCGATCCGCGCCCAGATCGAGGAGGCCACCAGCGACTACGACCGCGAGAAGTTGCAGGAGCGCGTTGCCAAGCTCGCAGGCGGCGTGGCGGTCATCCGCGTCGGTGCCGCCACCGAGGTCGAGATGAAGGAGAAGAAGGCCCGCGTCGAGGACGCGCTGCACGCCACTCGCGCTGCTGTCGAGGAAGGCATCGTCCCCGGCGGTGGTGTGGCGCTGCTGCGCTCGCGTGCCGCCGTCAAGGTGAAGGGCGACAACCCCGACCAGGACGCCGGCATCAACATCGTGCTGCGCGCGATCGAGGAGCCGCTGCGCGCGATCGTCGCCAACGCCGGCGACGAGCCGAGCGTGGTCGTGGCCAAGGTGGTCGACGGCAAGGGCAACTTCGGCTACAACGCCTCGAACGCCGCCTACGGCGACCTGGTCGAGATGGGCGTGGTCGATCCCACCAAGGTGACCCGCACCGCGCTGCAGAACGCCGCGTCCGTCGCCGGCCTGATGCTGACCACCGATGCGATGATCGCCGAGTTGCCGGAAGACAAGCCGGCTGGCGGTGGCATGCCCGACATGGGCGGCATGGGCGGCATGGGCATGGGGATGTGATTCCCTGCCGCTGACGGGCCGCCGCGAGGCGGTCCCGCAGCCATTGCAGTCCTCGGTGCTGCGCCGCCTCCCGGCGCCGCACCGGACCCGAAGGGCCCGCCTCGTGCGGGCCCTTCGCATTCCACGGAGCGCATGGGCGAGGATGGCGTTCGGGCGTCTTGCGCCGACGCGTGCCGTACGCGGGCAAAACGAGACAGCCCGGCGAAAGCCTGCGCTGCACGCTGCCGCAATCGGGCCTAGCATCCGCTCACCGACGACCCGCACGGTGCCGCTAGCAGGCTGTTGAAATTCGCAGCGCGACGCTCGCCACGACCACCTCACGGAGAGGTTTCGATGGCCTTTGAGCTGAAGCCGAGTGCTTCGCCAGGTCGTTTTGACGGGCGCAAGCCGCGCCCGCCGAGGTCTTGC
>CAUJHG010000048.1 GCA_963204785.1 Pseudomonadota bacterium
CCTCCGACGGTGAGCCCCTCGATGCGCAGCGTCGGCTGCCCCACTCCCACCGGCACGCTCTGCCCGTCCTTGCCGCAGACCCCGACACCCGAGTCCAGTCGCATGTCGTTGCCGATCATGGTCACGCGGGTCAGCGCGTCGGGGCCATTGCCGATGATCGTCGCGCCCTTCACCGGATACTGCAGGCGCCCCTTCTCGACCCACCAGGCCTCGGAGGCGGAGAAGACGAACTTGCCGTTGGTGATGTCGACCTGGCCGCCACCGAAGTTGACCGCGTACAGGCCGCGGTCCATCGACTCGATGATCTCGCGCGGGTCGCGGTCGCCGCCGAGCATGCAGGTGTTGGTCATCCGCGGCATCGGCAGGTGCGCGAAGGACTCGCGACGGCCGTTCCCCGTCACCGGCACCTTCATCAGGCGCGCGTTCAGGGTGTCCTGCAGGTAGCCGCGCAGGATGCCGTCCTCGATCAGCACGTTGCGCTGCGTGGGATTGCCTTCGTCGTCGATGTTCAGCGAGCCGCGCCGCTCGGGCATGGTGCCGTCGTCGACCACGGTGACTCCGCGGGCCGCCACGCGCTGGCCGAGCCGCCCGGCGAAGGCGGACGAACCCTTGCGGTTGAAGTCGCCCTCCAGGCCGTGGCCGATCGCCTCGTGCAGCAGCACGCCGGGCCAGCCCGGGCCCAGCACCACGCTCATCGTCCCTGCAGGCAGCGGGCGCGACTCGAGGTTGAGCAGCGCCGCGTCGACCGCCTCGCGCACGTAGCGCTCGACGAGTTCGTCGTCGAAGCGATCGAGGTCGTGGCGGCCGCCGCCGCCGCTGTGCCCCTGCTCACGTCGGCCACCGGACTCGGCGATCACGCTGACCGACAGGCGCACCAGCGGGCGCACGTCGGCCGCGAGCAGGCCGTCGGAACGGGCGACCAGCACCACCTCGTGCTCGGCAGCCAGTCCGGCCATCACCTGGACGATGCGCGGATCGCGCCCCCGCGCCAGGCGCTCGACCTTCTCGAGCAGCGCGACCTTCCCGGCAGCGCCGAGGCGGATGATCGGGTCGTCGGCGGAGTACAGCGAGCGGCCCGGTGCAGCGCGCATCGAGCCCGCCACCCGCACACGGCCGGCACCGGCACGCGCGATCGTGCGCGTCGCGCGCGCCGCCGACATCAGCGCGCCCGCGTTGATCTCGTCCGAGTACGCGAAGGCGGTCTTCTCGCCGGCCACCGCGCGCACCCCGACCCCCTGCTCGATCGAGAAGCTGCCCGACTTGACGATGCCCTCCTCCAGCCCCCAGCCCTCGCTGCGGGTGTACTGGAAGTAGAGGTCGGCGTAGTCGACCCGGTGCTCGAACACCTCGGCCAGCGCGCGTGCGAGGTCGCCCTCGTGCAGCCCCGACGGTTCCAGCAGCACGCGCTGCGCGACCGCCAGCCGGTCGATTGCCTTGTCGACGATGTCCATGTCCTTCCTGGTCCTTTCCTTGCAGCGGCCGGCCTCGCAGCCCTGGCCACCGCCCTCAATGATGCCCGAGCCGGCGCAGCGCTGCCGGTCAGAGCACGCGGTGGCGCAGTGCAGGCAGGCTGCGGCGCACCTCGTCGATGCGCCGCCGCTCGAGCGTTCCCGCAACGACCCCCTCGCCCTCGGCCTGCACCGCGAGCACTTCACCCCAGGGGTCGACCAGCATCGAATGGCCCCAGGTGCGCCTGCCGTTCTCGTGCCGCCCACCCTGCGCCGGCGCCAGCACGTAGCACTGGTTCTCGACCGCGCGGGCGCGCAGCAGCAGCTCCCAGTGGGAGCTGCCGGTGGTGTAGGTGAAGGCCGAAGGCACGACGATCAGGTCGACCGGCAGCAGCCTGCGGTACAGCTCGGGGAAACGCAGGTCGTAGCAGATCGACAGCCCGATGCGCCAGGGCCCGGCATCGACCACCACCGGAGTGTGGCCGGCCTCGATCGTTGCCGACTCGTCGAAGCTCTCGTCGCCGCGCGACAGGCCGAACAGATGGATCTTGTCGTAGCGTGCGCGCCGCCGGCCGTCGGGCCCGTGCACGAGGCAGGCGTTGCGCACGCGGGTCGGGCGATCGCAGGCCAGCGGCACGGTCCCACCGACCAGCCAGATCCCGTGCGCCGCCGCCTGCTGCGCGAGGAAGTCCTGCAGCGGACCCTCGCCATCGCGCTCACGGATCGCGACCTTGTCGCCGTCCTTGCGGCCCAGCAGGCAGAAGTACTCCGGCAGCACCACCACCTGCGCGCCACCTGCGGCGGCCTGCGCGATCAGCCGCTTCGCGCTCTCCAGGTTTGCCGCCGGCCCGGTGCCCGACACCATCTGCACCGCCGCCACGCGCAGCATCTGCGGGTCCGGGGCGGGACTGTCCTGGGGCGTGGTCATCGCATCGTTCTCCTGTCAGTGCGTCGGTCGTCGCGCTCAGCCGCCTGCGGGCGGCGGCGTGGGTTCGACGCGGCGGCGCTTCTCGATCACCCGGGGCTCGGCCCAGGGGCCGGTGATCTCGTACTCGTAGCTGAAGATCTGCTGGATCGGGGCACGCAGCGCGAGTTGCGCGACGAAGGAGCCGAGCCCGATCACCGGGCTGACCATTGCTCCGTAGGCCAGCGAGGCCAGGCCGGCGTTCAGCTCGGGGCGGACCTCGACCTCGAGCGCCTGCGTCTCCCTTGCGAGGTCGGCGCTGCCGCGGATCGCGACGCGCGCCTGCAGCCCCCGCATGACCAGGTCCTCGGTGCGGGCGACTCCCGCTGCGATGCCGACGTCGCCGGTGATCTCGTCGAAGGCGAAGCCTTCCGCGAACACGTCGCGGAAATCCAGACTGAGCCGGCGCGGCAGCGACTGCAGGTTCAGTACACCGATCAGCTTGGCGATTCCCGGGTCCTTCTTCAGGAACTGCCCCTTGCCGAGCTTCAGCGCCATCGAACCGCCCAGTGTCGCATAGTCGAGCGCCAGCGGCGAACCGCTCCAGTGCAGGCGGCCACCGATCCGCCCTGCGCCGCCACGCACCGCGTCGTCGATGCCGAAGGTCGTGAGCAAGCCGCCGGCATCGGTCAGCGCGAGATCGAAGTCGAGCCGGGTGGTGCGAGCGCTGCCCGGGCCGGCCGATGCCCAGCTTCCCGTGGCATCGAAGCGCGCCGACGGGTGCTCGATGCGCAGCCGATCGAGCGCCCAGACCGGACGCCCCATGCGTGTGCCGTTGGTCGCCTGCAGCGACAGGGTCCCGAGACGACGCTCGAAGAGGACGAACTCATCGGCAGCGATGTCCAGGCCGGGAAGCTCCGTCGGCGGCGCATCCAGCAGCGATTCGACCTCACCGGCGCGTGCGCGCGGGATCTCCAGCCGCGTGAAGCGTGCGCTCAGCTTGCCGGAGCGCTGCCCGTGCACCGGCTGGTGCCAGCTGAAGTAGCCCTGGACCTCGCTGGAGCCGATGTTGGCGCGCCACAGCGGGCCGGCGCGGGAAGCGCCGAGCGTGACCGCGTTGA
This sequence comes from Pseudomonadota bacterium, assembly GCA_963204785.1. Lineage (GTDB taxonomy): Bacteria > Pseudomonadota > Gammaproteobacteria > Burkholderiales > Burkholderiaceae_E > Quisquiliibacterium. The sequence goes on from CAUJHG010000048.1 coordinate 3,474, forward strand.
GGTCGCGGCCTGCGACCCGCACCCGCCCGGCGACCACCGACACCAGTTCCGGCAGCAGCTGGAACCCTTCGGCGAAGCCCTCCTTCGGAATCTCGCCCGCCGTCGGCAGATCGACGCCCGCGAACACCGGTGCCCAGGCGTCGAGATCCACCTCATCGGCGCTCAGGTGCACCGCAAGGCCGGCATCCGGGAGCACCGGCTCGGAGTCCATCGCGAGCGCCGCACGACGCACCAGGAGCTTCTCGCTCGCGGGGTCGCGTTCGCGCTCCAGTGCCAGCCGCAGGTGCTCGCCGAGCTCGACGCGGATCGCGTCGGAATCCGGGCGGGCCTGGACGTCCCGGGGCGCCGCCGCGACGGTCTGCACCCGCAGCGGCATCCGTTCGGCGGCGCGCTTGGCCAGCGGCGCAGGCAGCGTCGAGGCGATGCCCTCGAGGTCCGACTCGATCGACACCGACGAAGCCCGGTGGTTCACCTCGATTCCCACCCGATAGCCCGCCTCGCCGGAGAGCGCCCTCGTGATCGGGTTGTCGGCGACCGAACGCACGCCCTCGGCGTCGATGCGTCCCTCGCCGCGGATCGTGAAATGGCCCGGCTCCCGGGTTTCGCCCGAGACGCGCACCGGCCCGCCGAGGAAGGTCGCCGAGAGGTCGCGCAGCGCCAGCCCGGTTTCGGTGAACTCGAGCGCCCCGGTGACCCCGGAGAAGGGCGGCAGCGTGCTGTCCAGCGTCAGCGCGTTGCCGAGGAAGCGCACGCGCCCGTCGACCCGCGTGGCCTCGACCCGCTCCAGCGGGATGTCCAGGCGCAGCTCCAGCCGCGCCGCGCCCTGCGCGCGCACGTCGCGGGTGAAATCGTCGATGCGGGTGGCCAGCGGACTCTCGTCGACGAAGCGCAGCATGTCCAGCGCAGGCCCCTCGCCGCTGCCCTCGACCACCAGCAGGGGCCGGTCGAAGTCCTCGATCGTCGCCACCGTCTCGGCCAGCGCGACGCCGAACACCCGGCCCGAGCCCATCGTCACGCGCATCCCGTCGCGCTCGAAGAGCAGGCGCCCCTGGAAGCCTTCGATCGCCGGCCAGCCCGGCGCATAGTGCAGCGCCGCGTCGAGCAGCCGCGCGTCGACCGAGAATTCGCCATCCTCGGCGCGTTCGAACGGGAAGTCGTGCAGGTCGCCGCGCAGGCGCAAGCGCACG
>CAUJHG010000049.1 GCA_963204785.1 Pseudomonadota bacterium
CAGGGCTCGGCCACCAACCACGAGGCGATCGAGTTCTGCCGGCGCGAGTTCGGCATCCGTCGCGCGGTGATCCCGCGCGTGCTCACGCTGGCGCAGGTCGAGCACCTGATCCAGCGCACCGAGGTCGAGATCGAGGTCTTCGGCTTCGGATCGCTGTGCGTGATGAACGAAGGCCGCTGCTGGCTCTCCTCGCACGCCACCGGCGAGTCACCGAACACGCACGGCGTGTGCTCGCCGGCCCCCTACGTTCGCTGGCAGGACACGAACGAGGGCATGGAGGCGCGGCTCAACGGCATCCTGATCGACCGCTATGCGCCCGACGAGAAGGCCGGCTACCCGACCCTGTGCAAGGGCCGCTTCGAGGTCCAGGGCCGCACCGACTACGCGCTCGAGGAGCCCACCAGCCTGAACGTGCTGCCGATCCTCGCCGACCTGGTGCGCATCGGCGTGGCAGCGATCAAGGTCGAAGGCCGTCAGCGCAGCCCGGTCTATGTCGCGCAGGTGACGCGCTCGCTGCGCGGGGCGCTCGACGCCGCGGCCTCGCAGGGGCGCTACCAGGTCAGGCCGCAGTGGCAGGCCGAACTCGCCAGGCTCGCCGAGGGTCAGCAGGTGACCCTGGGCGCCTACAGCCGTCCGTGGAGGTGAGGCCATGAAGCTCTCGCTGGGCCCGATCCTCTACTACTGGCCACGCCAGCAGGTGCTCGACTTCTACGCGGGCGTTGCCGACTCCCCTGCCTCGATCGTCCATCTCGGCGAAGTGGTCTGCGAGCGGCGCCACCAGATGCGCCCGGGCGACTGGCTCGGGCTGGCGCGCGACCTCAAGGCCTGCGGCAAGGAGGTGGTGCTCTCGACCATGGCGCTGCTCGAGGCCGAGGGCGACCTGCGCCGGGTGCGGCAACTCGTCGAGCAGGGCGACTTCCTCGTCGAGGCCAACGATCTCGGCGCGGTGGCCCTGGCAGCGCGACGCGTCCCCTTCGTGGTGGGCACCCACCTGAACGTCTACAACGAGGAAACGCTGGCCTACTACGCCAGCCTGGGCGCGGTGCGCTGGCTGCCGCCGCTGGAGTCGTCCGGCGAGCGGATCGGTGCGCTGCACGCGACGCGCCCCCAGGGCATGCAGACCGAGGTCTTCGTCTACGGACGCATGCCGCTGGCGATCTCGGCGCGCTGCTTCACTGCGCGCCACTACGGCCTGCCCAAGGACGACTGCCAGTACCGCTGCCTCGACCACCCGGACGGCCTGGATCTCTCCGCCCGTGATGGCCGGCACTTCCTGGCGATCAACGGGGTGCAGACGCAGTCCTCGCAGCGCTACCTGCTGCTCGACGAGATCCCGGAGCTGGCCGCGATGGGCATCGACGTCGTGCGCGTGAGCCCGCATTCGACGCACACCTCCGAGGTGCTGCAGGCTTTCGACGCGGCGCTGGACGGCAAGCCCGCGCAGGCGCGACCGGAGTGGAGCCCCGAGGGTTTCTGCAACGGCTACTGGCACGGTAGTGCGGGAATCGAGATGAAGGAAGCCGCCGCATGAGCATGATCCCCGAGTTCACGCTGCCCGCGCCGCTGCGCGCGGTCGGCCGCCGCCTGCCCCAGTGGCCGCACTCGGCGGCGCTGGCCACTGCGCTGAATCTCGCCAACCGCCGCGAGGTGTTCGGTGAGGCCGAGCGTGCCGCGCTGGCGGGACGCGTGGTGCGCATCCACGTGACCGACGCTGGCGCCTGTGCGAGCGTCGTCTTCCGCGACGGCCGCTTCCGGGCAGCCTCGCCGCAGGAGCCGGCCGCGCTGGCGTTCACCGCGAACACCGCCGCCTACCTGCAGATGCTCGCGCGCCAGGAGGATCCGGACACCCTGTTCTTCCACCGCCGCCTGCTGATCGAGGGCGACACCGACCTCGGGCTGCTGGTGAAGAACATGCTCGACCGCATCGAGCTGCCCGGCTGGCTGAAAGCGCGGCTCCAGGCACAGGCCTGACCCCGCGCCGGGGGTACTGCAGCCCCCGCTCCTTCGACTCCTTCCGGGATGAATGTCCATGCCCGGACCGGGCCTTTCGCGGCTCTCCGCCTGACCCCCGCAGCTAAACTCGATCGCATCGGCTGCCGTCGGCCGCATCGCGGACGGCGCCTCCCACCTCCGGAGTCTGCTGCAATGGCGCTTACCGAAGCCGACGTCCAGTCGGCACTGTCCGAAGTCGTCGATCCCAACACCACCAAGGATCTGGTCACCGGCAAGTCCGTCAGGCGCGTGCGGATCGACGGGGCCAACGTGAGCGTCGACGTCGAGCTCGGCTATCCGGCGCGCAGCCAGGTCGCCCCCATCCGTGCGATGGTTGCCGAGCGCCTGCGCGCGCTGCCGGGCGTCGGGGAGATCACCGCCAACGTCTATCAGAAGATCGAGGCCCACACGGTGCAGCGCGGCGTGAAGCTGCTGCCGAACGTGAAGAACATCATCGCAGTCGCCTCGGGCAAGGGCGGCGTGGGCAAGAGCACGACCGCGGTCAACCTCGCGCTGGCCCTGGCGGCCGAAGGCGCCAGCGTGGGCGTGCTCGACGCCGACATCTACGGGCCGTCGCAGCCGACGATGCTGGGCATCAAGGGCAAGCCGACGAGCAAGGACAACCGCACCATCGAGCCGATGGAGGGCCACGGCATCCAGGCGGCCTCGATCGGTTTCATGATCGACCTGGACACGCCGATGGTCTGGCGCGGTCCGATGGTGACGCAGGCGCTCGAGCAGTTGCTGCGCCAGACCAACTGGAGCGATCTCGACTACCTCGTGATCGACATGCCTCCGGGCACCGGCGACATCCACCTGACCCTGTCGCAGAAAGTGCCGGTCACCGGCGCGATCATCGTGACCACGCCCCAGGACATCGCGCTGCTCGACGCGCGCAAGGGCCTGAGGATGTTCGAGAAGGTCGGAGTCCCCATCCTGGGCATCGTCGAGAACATGGCGATGCACGTGTGCTCGAACTGCGGCCACGTCGAGCACATCTTCGGCAAGGGCGGCGGCGAGAAGATGGCCCAGCAGTACGGCGTCGACTACCTCGGCGGACTGCCGCTGGACATCCGCATCCGCGAGCAGACCGACTCCGGTTGCCCCACGGTCGTGGCCGAGCCGGACGGCCCGATCGCCGAGAGCTATCGACGCATCGCCCGCGCGGTCGCGGTGCGGATCGCCGAGCGTGCAAAGGACACGAGTTCCAAGTTCCCGTCGATCGTCGTGCAGAACAGTTGAGGGTCGCAGGGTGCGCGCGTCCGGCGATCTGCCCGGCAGCGCGCAAGGGCTCCAGGCGCACCCCTTGCGCCGTCGGCGCGCGCGTACCACTGCGCGGTGGGGTTAGAATCGCGCGCGCAGCCCTTCACGACCCACCTGGCCTCACGACCCACCCGCACGCACCATGACCATCAAGTCCGACAAGTGGATCCGCCGCATGGCCGAGCAGGGAATGATCGAGCCCTTCGAGCCGGGACAGGTCCGCGAGGTCGCAGGCCAGCGCATCGTGTCCTACGGCACCTCGAGCTACGGATACGACCTGCGCTGCGCCGACGAGTTCAAGATCTTCACGAACATCAACAGCACCATCGTCGACCCCAAGCACTTCGACGAGAAATCCTTCGTCGATTTCCAGGGACCGGTCTGCATCATCCCGCCCAACTCCTTCGCGCTGGCGCGCAGCTACGAGTACTTCCGCATCCCTCGCAGCGTGCTGACCATCTGCCTGGGCAAGTCCACCTACGCGCGTTGCGGCATCATCGTCAACGTCACGCCGCTCGAGCCCGAGTGGGAAGGCCACGTGACGCTGGAGTTCTCGAACACCACTCCCTTGCCCGCGAAGATCTACGCTGGCGAGGGCTGCGCGCAGGTTCTCTTCCTGGAGTCCGACGAGGTGTGCGAGACCTCCTACAAGGACCGGGGCGGCAAGTACCAGGGGCAGCGCGGCGTCACGCTCCCGCGCACCTGAGCAGCAAGGGGCAGCCCCGACGCCGGGAAGGCGCGCCGCGACATCCCGCCGAACCGATCGGAAACACGCCGTTTCGACCGTCCATTCCGCGTGTTGCAGCGCTGCGCCAAAGCATTTATATTGCAATGCATGGTTGATCGTTCCAGCCACTTCCTCGCGTTCTCTGCTTCGCCGCTGCTGCCGGCGAAGGGCGGCCTGCTGCAACTCGGGCTGCTACTGCGCCTCGCGCGCTGACACCTCCTTACCCCTCCCTCCGCGGTTCCCCAACTGGCCTCCCCACAAGGGCAGGCCGATCAGGAGTTATCCATGGCCGACAAGTTGATCATCTTCGACACCACGCTTCGCGATGGCGAGCAGAGTCCGGGCGCCTCCATGACCAGGGAGGAGAAGCTGCGCATTGCCAAGCAGCTCGAGAAGCTGCGCGTCGACGTGATCGAGGCCGGCTTCGCCGCTTCCTCCGACGGAGACTTCGAGGCGATCAAGGCGATCGCCGGTGTGGTCAAGGAGTCCACCGTCTGCTCGCTGGCGCGCACCAACGACCGCGACATCCAGCGCGCGGCCGACGCGATCGCCGCGGCGCCGCGCAAGCGCATCCACACCTTCATTGCAACCTCCCCGCTGCACATGGAAGTGAAACTGCGCATGACTCCCGAGCAGGTGCACGAGCAGGCCCGGCTCGCGGTGCGCTTCGCCCGCAACCTGGTCGACGACGTGGAGTTCTCGCCGGAGGACGGCTATCGCTCGGACATCGACTTCCTCTGCCGGGTCCTCGAGACGGCAATCGACGAAGGCGCGCGCACGATCAACGTCCCCGACACGGTCGGTTACGCGGTTCCCGAGCTCTATGCCGCCTTCTTCCGCACGCTGCGCGAGAAGATCCCGAACTCCGACAAGGCGATCTGGAGCGTGCACTGCCACAACGACCTCGGAATGGCGGTCGCCAACTCGCTGGCCGCGGTGCATTCGGGCGGCGCGCGTCAGGTCGAGTGCACGATCAACGGGCTGGGCGAGCGGGCCGGCAATACTTCGCTCGAGGAGATCGTGATGGCGGTCAGGACCCGCCGCGACTACTTCAACCTCGAAGTCGGGGTCGACACCACGCAGATCGTCCCGACCAGCCGCCTGGTCTCCTCGATCACCGGCTTCCCGGTGCAGCCCAACAAGGCGATCGTCGGCGCCAACGCGTTCGCCCACGCTTCGGGCATCCACCAGGACGGCGTGATCAAGGCCCGCGACACCTACGAGATCATGCGCGCCGAAGACGTGGGCTGGAGCACGAACAAGATCGTCCTGGGCAAGCTCTCCGGCCGCAACGCCTTCAAGCAGCGCCTGCAGGAACTGGGCATCCAGCTCGAGTCCGAGGCAGAGGTCAACGCGGCCTTCAAGCGCTTCAAGGATCTGGCCGACGGCAAGTCCGAGATCTTCGACGAGGACATCCACGCGATCGTCTCGGATCAGGCCGTCCACCAGGAATCGACCGATCACTTCCAGCTGGTGTCGATGTCGCAGCACTCCGAGACTGGCGAGCGGCCCCAGGCCTCGGTGGTCCTGAACATCGACGGCAAGGAACTGGCCACCGAATCCGACGGCAATGGTCCGGTCGATGCGACCTTCAAGGCGATCGAGGCGAGGGCCCAGTCGGGGGCCGAAATGCTCCTGTATTCGGTCAATGCGATCACCACCGGAACCGAGTCGCAGGGCGAGGTCACCGTGCGCCTCTCGAAGGCGGGGCGGGTCGTCAACGGTGTCGGCGCCGATCCGGACATCGTGGTCGCTTCGGCCAAGGCCTACCTGAATGCGCTGAACAAACTGCAGAGCCGCGCCGACCGCGTCCATCCACAGGTCGGCGGCGTCTGATCAGCCCGTCCAGGGGCGCCGCAGTTCCCGGGGTGATTCCCGGCAACTGCGGGAATGTCCTATAATTCTCAGGCTTTGCCACCGGAGATCGGTGGCATCGAGCCCGGCCGGCAGCCGCCGGCATACCCACACGCACCGCAACCCGGCGGTCGCGCACGTAGACACAGAGGGAACCATGCCAGTTGCAGACATCGACAAGGCGAAGATCGTCGCCGATTTCCAGCGAGCCAAGGGCGACACCGGCTCGCCCGAGGTGCAGGTCGCGCTCCTGACCGCGCGCATCAACGACCTCACCGGCCACTTCAAGGAACACACGAAGGATCACCACTCCCGCCGCGGTCTGCTGCGGATGGTGAGCCGGCGGCGCAAGCTGCTCGACTACCTGAAGTCGCGCAACCTGGCGAGCTACAAGGCGCTGATCGAGAAACTCGGACTGCGCAATTGAGCGTCCCGACCCGACGCTCGGTCCGGAAGGGTTCATGAAGGAAGCCCGCAGGCGGGAAGCTTGCGGGCTTCTTGGCGTTTGTCGATGGCTGTGAGGCGAACCGCGCCGCCGGACGCAACGCGCGGGCAATGTTGAAAGGAAGACGGAAAGTGTTCGATATCGCGAAGAAGACCTTCAAGTGGGGGCAGCACACGGTGACTCTGGAGACGGGCGAGGTCGCCCGGCAGTCCAGCGGCGCGGTGATGGTCAATGTCGACGACACCGTGGTGCTGGCCACCGTGGTCGCCGCGAAGAATCCGAAACCGGGGCAGGATTTCTTCCCGCTCACGGTCGATTACGTCGAGAAGTTCTACGCTGCCGGACGCATTCCCGGCGGCTTCTTCAAGCGCGAAGGCCGACCCACCGAGCGCGAGATCCTGATCTGCCGCCTGATCGACCGGCCGATCCGTCCGCTGTTCCCCGAGGGCTTCTACAACGAAGTCCAGGTGATCGTGCAGGTGATGTCGAGCAACCCCGAGGTCGACTCCGACATCCCCGCGATGATCGCCGCCTCGGCGGCGCTGGCGATCTCCGGCATTCCGTTCGCGGGCCCGATCGGTGCGGCGCGCGTCGGTTACGTCGACGGACAGTACGTGCTCAACCCGAGCGCCACGCAGATGGATTCGAGCAGGCTCGATCTGGTGGTCGCCGGCACCGACCAGGCCGTGCTGATGGTCGAATCCGAGGCGCACGAACTGCCCGAGGACGTGATGCTGGGCGCCGTGGTGTTCGGCCACGA
>CAUJHG010000050.1 GCA_963204785.1 Pseudomonadota bacterium
GGCCTGAGCGTGGTCGACTTCGCGATGGGCTGGGCCGGTCCGCTGGCCAGCCGCCTGCTCGCGGACCTCGGCGCCGAGGTGCTCAAGATCGAGGCCGGACGCTACCCCGACTGGTGGCGCGGCGTGAACTGGACGCCCGAGTACATCGAAGGCCGGATGTACGAGAACGCCAAGACCTTCTGCGCGATGAACCGCGGCAAGCGCGGCGTCAGCATCGACCTCACCACGCAGGCCGGCCGCGAGCTGGCGCTCGAGCTCGTCGCCGGCGCCGATGCGGTCGTGGAGAATCAGGCGGCCGGGGTGATGGAAAAGCTCGGCCTCGGGCATGAGACGCTGACCGGGCTGAACCCGCGCCTGGTGATGCTCTCGATGTCGGCCTTCGGCGCGGGAAACGCGTGGTCGGACACGCGCGCCTACGGCTCCACGCTGGAGCAGGGCGCGGGGCTGCCCAGCTTCGCAGGCTTTCCGGGCACGCCGCCCACGATGTACCACCTCGCCTACGGCGACCCGATCGGCGGACTGTTCGGCTGCGCGGCGCTGCTCACGGCGCTGGTCGAGCGCCGGCGCAGCGGTCGCGGTCAGTTCGTCAACCTGAGCATGGTCGAGGCGATGCTGCAGTTCGCAACGCCGCCGCTGCTGGAGCGCCAGCTGCGCGGCGCCGAGCCGACGCGCCGAGGCAACCGCCACCCTGCAATGGCGCCGCACGGGCTGTACCCGGCAGCAGGCGAGGATCAGTGGATCGCGATCGCAGTCCCCGACGCGGCCGCCTTCGCCGCGCTCGCGCGAATGGTCGGTCATCCACAGTGGGCGAAGGACCCGGCGCTCGGGACCCTCGAGGGCCGCCGTGCGCGCGAGGACGAGCTCGACGCGGCGATCGCCGTCTGGTCGCTGCGCCAGCCGCGCGACCAGGCGGCGCAGGCGCTGCAGTCGGCAGGCGTCCCCGCCGCGCCGCTGCTGCACGCGCAGGAGCTGTTCGACAACGAGCACCTGGAGCAGGCCGGCGTCTATCTGGATCTGGTGCGCGAGTTCTCCGGGCCGCAGCGCCAGATCGCCCTGCCGATCCTCCAGGACGGCCGCCGGCTGGGCAGCCGCGAGCCCGCCCCGCTGCTGGGCGAGCACAGCCGCGAGGTGCTGTGCGCGCGCGCCGGTGTGTCCGCCGAGCGCTACCAGTCGCTGGTGCGCGACGACGTGGTCAGCTTCGCGCCGAAAGCGCTGCGTGCCGCGATGCTGCCTTCGCCTGCCGCGTAGCTCAGTGGGTCCCGCCGTCGACCCGCAGCACGGCGCCCGTGGTGAACGACGAGGCTGCGCTCGCAAGGTAGAGCGCGGCCCCGACGATCTCGTGCGCCTGCCCGCCCCGGCGCAGCGCGATCGCGGTCTGCGCGCGCTGCTCGAAGGCCTCCATGTCCCAGGCCTTCGAGATGTCGGTGAGGAAGGGGCCGGCCATGATCGCGTTGACCCGCACCTTCGGTCCGAGCGCGAAGGCAAACGAGCGGGTCAGGTTGTTCAGCCCGGCCTTCGCGGCGCCGTAGGGCTCGGCGTTCGGCGCAGGGTTGGCTGCGGCGACCGACGAGATGTTGATGATGCTGCCGCCGTCGCCTTCGGCCATGCGCTCGCCGATCACCGCGCTGAGCCGGTACGGGCCCTTCAGGTTCAGCGACACCACCTTGTCGAACATCGCTTCGGTGACCTCGGAGAGTCTGCTGTACAGCAGCGACATCCCGGCGTTGTTGACCAGCACGTCCACCTTGCCGAAATGCGCGTACGCGGTTTCGATCAGCGAGTCGCACCCGTCCCAGCGGCTGACGTTGACCGCGACCGGCAGCGCCTTGCGGCCCAGCGCCCGCACTTCCGCGGCAACCGCCTCGCAGGCGTCGAGCTTGCGCGAAGCGATGACCAGGTCGGCCCCGTTGCGCGCGAAGGCCAGCGCCATCTCGCGGCCCATGCCGCGGCTGCCGCCGGTGACGAGGGCCACCTTGCCGGTGAGGTCGAAGGGATTTTCCATGCGCATCGGCTCCTGGCTGAAAGATGGAATGGAGCCTCGCAGGGCTCGTCCGTGTGTCGCGGTCGCCCCGCGGTGGTCCGTGTGTTCCGGGGATCGATGGTTGCGCCGGCGAGGGCGCCACGTCCAGCAGCGCGGGTCCGCTTCCGCCGCGGGCGTTTCGGAATCGGCGGCACGCAAGCGTCCGGTGCCAGCGGGGCGGCCGGCCGCCTGTTAGCCTGCTGCACTCCGCTGCGCAGGCACCCCGAAGTGCCGAGCTGTGCGTATCGGGCCTCCGATCCGTGAACCCGACCAGCGCACTTCCCGAGCCCGCCGCCGCCCATCACCACGAGGCGCGTCGCGTGGTGCTGGGCCTGCTGCTGGCCATGCTGCTCTCCGCGCTGGACCAGACCCTGGTCTCGGTGGCGCTGGTTTCGATCGGGCGTGAGCTGCAGGGCTTCTCGCTCACGCCCTGGGTGATCTCCGGTTTCCTGGTCGCTTCGACGGTGGCCACGCCGATCTACGGCAAGCTCTCCGACGTCTACGGGCGTCGCCGGCTGCTGAGCATCGCGATCCTGCTCAGCACCGCGGCCGCGATCCTGTGCGCGTTCGCCCAGACGATGCCGCAACTGATCGCCGCGCGCGTCCTCCAGGGGCTGGGCAGCGGCGGACTGATGGTGCTGATCCAGTCGGTGGTCGCCGATGTCGCCCCAGGACCCGAGCGCGGCCGCTTCCAGGGCCACCTGTCGGGCGTCTTCGCGTTTGCCGCAGTGGCCGGACCGATGCTCGGCGGCTACCTGACCCACTACATTTCCTGGCGTGCAGTCTTCTGGCTGAACCTTCCCCTCGGGATCGCCGCGCTGTGGGCGGCACGGAGGGTGCTGCCGGGGCGCGCCGAGACGGGCCATGCGCACCGCATCGACTATCCCGGCGCGCTGCTGCTGGCCAGCGGCCTGTCCGCGCTGATGATCGCGCTCACTCGTCTCGGGCAGGGGCACCGCATCGGCGAGCCCGGCACGCTGCTGTTGGTGGGCGCCGCGATCGTCCTGCTCGTGCTCACTGCGATCCAGGAGCGACGCGCGCAGGAGCCGCTGCTGCCCCCGGCGCTCGTGGCCAACCCCACGGTGCTGCTGTGCTGCGCGATCCTCGCGGCCCAGTTCTTCGTGCTGATCGGTTGCACCGTGATGATGCCGATGGCGATGCAGGGGCTGGCCGGCGCGGGCACCGATCAGGTCGCACTGCGCATGCTGCCGCTCACGCTGGGCATCCCCTGCGGCGCCTTCACCGGCGGACGCTGGCTCTACGCCAGCGCCAGCATCCGGCCCCCGGTGCTCGTCTCCGGGCTGATGGCCGCCGCGGGCGCCGCGGTCTTCGCCGTGGAGCCGGCGCTCTCCGGCTGGGCGCAGTTCGGGGCGATGCTGGTGCTGGGCTTCGGCCTCGGGCTGAGCATGGCGCCCGGGCTGGTTGCAGCGCAGAGCGCGGTCGCGCCGCGCGAGGTCGGGGTCACCACCGCCACGGTCGCCCTGTGCCGCACGCTCGGGGGCGCGCTCGGGATCGCGGTGCTCAGTTCGCTGCTCTTCGCTGCGGCCGCGCCGGCGGGCGCCAGCGCCGGGCTGCCGCTGTCCGCGCTCCTCGCCCAGACCCAAGGTGGTCCACCTCCGGCGGCGCTGGTGCAGGGCTTTCGCCTGGCGTTCGCCGCCGCCGCGCTCATTTCCCTGGGCGCAGGGCTGCTCGCGCTGCGCCTGCCTGCGGGGCTCGTGAGGCACGCGGGCGCCTGAGCGCGAGGAGTGCGGCAGGCATGTGAGGCGGGCGCCCACTCGCTGCAGCCGGCAGGCTCGCGTGCGCGGCGAGACAGCATCTCCGGCGAATGCGGCCCGCTCGCGCGAGCACGCGGCTTCAGCGCTGCGCCGCGTCCTGTTCGAGCCAGACGTTGAACCGCGGTGAGCGTTTCTCCCTGAACGCCGCGACTCCCTCGCGTGCATCCGGGTGGTGGTCGGTGATCGCGGTCTTCGCGGCGATCTCGTCGAGCGACTGCGCGAAGCTTGCCTCCGCGGCGGTGTAGATGCTGCGCTTGAGCAGGCGCATCGACACCTGCGGGCCCTGGGCGAGCTCGCTGGCCAGGGCCATCGCCTGCTCCTCGAGCGCCGCGTCGTCGACGACCTCGTGCACCAGGCCCAGGTCGAAGGCCTGCTGCGCGGAGACGATCCGCTTGCGCATCAGGAAGTCCATCGTGCGCGCCACGCCCATCAGCTGCACGAGCAGGTACTGGCCCCCTTCGTCGGGCAGCAGCCCGAAGCGCAGGGTGGCGCTGCCCAGTCGCGCCGAGCGCGCGGCGATCCGGAAGTCGCAGGCCAGCGCAAGCGAGAAGCCGGACTGCAGCGCCAGCCCGTTGAGCGCCACCACCGTGAGCTTGTCGAGCTCGCGCAGGGTCGTGTTCAGCTTCTGCGAGACGAAGCGCAGTGCGTCGTAGGTGCCGATTCCGCTGTCGTGCCCCGGCGCGATCGGCGGCACCTGGCTGTTGGCGTCGCCGACGCCATCCATGTAGCCCTTCAGGTCGTCACCGGCGCAGAAGGCCGATCCGGTGCCGGTGAACAGCAGCACGCGGACGCGATTGTCCATCTGTGCCTGGGTGAGCGTCTCGATCAGGTTGCGCTTGATCGCCGTGCTCATCCCGTTGAGCTGCGCGGGCCGGTTGAAGCGGATCAGCGCGATCCCCGGGTCGTGCAGCGAGACCTCGTAGCCGGTCATGGTGCCCGTCTTCATCATCGTGTCTTCTCCCTGGATTCCTGCCGCTGGCGTCGGCGAGCGGCATGGCTGCTGTCGCCGGCGCGGCAGGCGCGGCGATCCGGATTCCGCGGCGCCGGGCGACGACCCAGCCCGCCGGAAATGAGATCATCGCCCATCGGCCAGGGCAGGGCCGGTCCGAACCACCAAGCTCGAAACAGACAGGAGACAGCCCGATGGGAGCCCCCAATACCGTTGCCACCTACCAGCTCGAAGGCGAAGTCGCCGTCATCACGATCGACTCGCCGCCGGTCAACGCACTATCTCAGGCGGTGCGCTCCGGCATCTACGAGAACATCAGCAGGGCGATCGCGGATCCCGCCGCGAAGGCCGTGGTCCTCACCTGCGCAGGGCGCACCTTCATCGCGGGCGCCGACATCACCGAACTGGGCAAGCCGCGCCAGGGTCCGGGCCTGACCGAGACGCAGGACGCGATGGAGAACTCGCCCAAGCCGGTGATCGCCGCGATCCACGGCACGGCGCTGGGCGGCGGCCTGGAGACCGCGCTGGCCTGCCACTACCGGGTGGCGGTCCCTTCGGCCAAGTGCGGGCTGCCCGAAGTGAAGCTCGGGCTGCTGCCAGGGGCCGGCGGCACGCAGCGGCTGCCGCGCATCGTCGGCGCCGAGAAGGCGCTCGAGCTGCTCACCTCGGGCGAGCACGTCCCTGCGAAGACCTGCCTCGAGTGGGGCCTGATCGACGAGATCGTCCCCGAAGGCCAGCTGCGCGAGGGCGCGATCGCCTTCGCGCGCAGGATCCTCGCCGAGAAGCGGCCGCTCAAGCGCGTGCGCGACATGGACGACAAGATGATCGCCGCGCGCGGCCGCCCCGAGATCTTCGAGAACTTCCGCAAGGCCAACGCCCGCAGGTTCCGCGGCTTCATGGCGCCCGAGCACAACATCCGCTGCGTCGAGGCCGCGGTGAACCTGCCCTTCGACCAGGGCATCGAGGTCGAGCGCAAGCTGTTCGCGGAGCTGATCGCCAGCACCCAGTCGGCTGCGCAGCGCTACGTCTTCTTCGCCGAACGCGAGGTCTGGAAGATCCCCGACGTCCCGGCCGACACCCCGGTGGTGCCGGTGAAGAAAGTCGGGATGATCGGCGCCGGCACCATGGGCGGCGGCATCGCGATGAACTTCGCCAACGTCGGCATCCCGGTGACGCTGGTGGAGACGAAGCAGGAAGCGCTCGACCGCGGCCTCGCGGTGATCCGCCGCAACTACGAGACGACGGCAAAGCGCGGGCGACTGACGATGGAGCAGGTCGAGCAGCGGATGGCGCTGCTCACCGGTTCGCTGCAGATGGAGTCGCTGGCCGACTGCGACCTGGTGATCGAGGCGGTGTTCGAGAACATGGAGATCAAGAAGGAGGTCTTCGGCAAGCTCGACCGCATCGTGAAACAGGGCGCGGTGCTGGCGACCAACACCTCGGCACTGAACGTCAACGAGATCGCCTCGGCCACCTCGCGTCCGGAAGCCGTGATCGGGATGCACTACTTCTCGCCGGCCAACGTGATGCGGCTGCTCGAGGTGGTCCGCGGCGACAAGACCTCGAAGACCGCGATCGCCACCGCGATGCAGATCGGCAAGAAGACCGGCAAGATCGCCGCGCTCTCCGGCGTGTGCCCCGGTTTCATCGGCAACCGCATCCTGGCCGCACGCACCCGGCAGGCGCAGGCGATGCTCCTCGAGGGCGCGATGCCCTGGGACATCGACAAGGTGCTCTACGAGTTCGGGCTGCCGATGGGCCCGTTCGCGATGTCCGACCTCGCCGGGCTGGACATCGGCTGGTCGAAGGAGACTTCGAAGAGCTCGACGGTGCGCGAGGTGCTCTGCGAGATGGACCGGCGCGGCCAGAAGACCGGCGCGGGCTTCTACGACTACGACGAGCAGCGCAACGCGAAGCCCTCGCCGGTCACCGAGAAGATCGTCCGCGAGTTCATGGCGAAGGCCGGCAACCAGCCGCGCACGATCACCGAGCAGGAGATCCTCGAGCGCTGCGTCTACCCGATGATCAACGAGGGCGCGAAGATCCTCGAGGAGAAGATCGCCATCCGCGCCTCCGACATCGACATCGTCTGGATCAACGGCTACGGCTTCCCGGTCTACCGGGGCGGGCCGATGTTCTACGCCGACACCGTCGGGCTGAAGACCGTGGTCGAGAAGCTCGAGTCCTACGGCGCGCGCCTGGGCAGCGACTTCACGATCTCCCCGCTGCTCGAGCGGCTGGCCGCCGAGGGCGGCAGGCTCAGCGAGGTGAAGAACGGCTGAGGAGGGACGGCCGGGCGGCGAGCGTCCGGCCCCAGTCGACCGGATCCGGGCCGGGCCTGCGCGCGGCCCGAAGGGAACCGTGCGCAGGGGCTGCGACGACGCGGCCCGCCCGGCCGCGGCCGGTCAGTCGAGCTTGATGCCGAGCTGATCGGTCAGCCTGATCCACACCGGGCTCTCCTCGCGCCACTTGCGCAGCGCCTCGGCGCGCGTCGTGGGCTTGTCCGCGATCGCGAAGGCCTCGCGCAGCGCGACCGCCTTGGGCGCATCGGCCCCCTCGACGAAGACCTGCGAGATCTTCTGGAGCACGTCCTCCGGAGTGGCAGCCGGCGCCACCATCAGCAGCCCGCCGCTGAGCCTGAAGATCTCGCCGTCGAAGCCCTGCGATTCGAAGGAAGTGACCTGCGGCAGCTTGGGCGAGCGCTCCGGACCGATCGAGGCGATCACCTTCACCGTGCCGCGGGTGATGTGCGGCACCAGGGCCACGTAGCTGCCGATCCCTGCGTGGATCACGCCGGTGCTCACGTCCGGCCACATCGGTCCCTCGCCCTTGTAGTGGACCACGTTGACCTTGGTGCCGTAGCGCTTGTTGAACTCCTCGGTCGCCAGGTGGGGCACGGACGCGGGGTTGTAGCTGCCCATCGTGACCGGGTTCTTTCGCGCGAACTCGACCCACTCCTTGACCGTGTTCACGTTCATGCTGGCCGGCACCGCCATCAGCAGCGGGCCCACCGGGAACCAGCCCAGCGGGGTGAAGTCGCGGTCGGGCTCGTAGGGCAGGCGACGGTAGAGCACGCGCGCGCCCCACACCGACGACGAGGTGGTGATCCCGATCGTGTGACCGTCGGCAGGCTCGCGTGCGAGCTGGCCCAGGGCCAGCGTTCCGCCGGCGCCGGGGCGGTTCTCGACCACGACCGGAACGCCCAGCTTCTGGCTCATGATCTCGCCGTAGACGCGCGCGTAGGGATCGGTGGTCCCGCCGGGGGCGAAGCCGACGAAGATGCGGATCGGCCTGGACGGCCAGCCCTGGGCGCGCGCGGCGCCGACCCCTGCCGCTGCCAGCCCTCCTGCGGCGAGCGATCCGAGAACCTGTCGGCGGGTGCTGTTGGGCATCGATGTCTCCTGTCCCCTGGCGGGTGTGTGTTGGTGCACAGATCGTCGCACCGCCGGTGCGCGCCGTCGAGAGACCGGCGCGGCGGCGCCACGGTGCGCGCGCCGACCCGGTGCGCTGCGTCGCGCCGGCCGGGGCTGCGCCGGTTCAGTCCGGCGCGGTCCGCGCGAACCAGCGCTTGGTGAACTCGGTGGCCGCCACGTAGGCGAGCACCACAGCGAGCATCGCCGCGGTCAGCGAGGGAGACAGCGGCACGAAGCCGAAGAGCGCGGCCACGGGACCGCTCCAGGGCAGCGCCAGCGCGAGCGCGCCCACGGCGAGCGTTGCCGCGAGCAGCAGCGGCGAGGGCCGGCTGCGCCAGGCCGGACCCGCGGTGCGCAGCACCAGCAGCACCGCGAGCTGGGTGAGCAGCGACTCCACGAACCAGGCGGTGCGGAACGCCGGCTCGGGCGCGGCGAACACGCCCAGCAGCACCGCGAAGGTGAGCATGTCGAAGAGGGAGCTCGTGAGCCCGAAGGTCAGCATGAAGCGACGCACCCGGCGCACGTCCCAGCGCTGCGGGCGCTGCAGCCGCTCGGGGTCGACGCGGTCGGTCGAGATCGCCATCGAGGGCAGATCCGACAGGAAGTTGTTCAGCAGGATCTGGCCGGCGGTCAGCGGCAGGAAGGGCAGCAGCGGCGTGGCCAGCGCCATGCTCACCATGTTCCCGAAGGTCGCGCTGGTGGCGATCGCGATGTACTTGAGCGTGTTGGCGAAGGCGTGGCGCCCGCCCTCGACCCCACGCCGGATCGCGTCCAGGTCAGGGCGCAGCAGCACCACATCGGCGCTCTCGCGCGCGACGTCCACCGCGCCGTCGACCGAGATCCCGACGTCGGCCGCGTGCAGCGAGGGCGCATCGTTGATGCCGTCGCCCAGGTAGCCGACCGCGTGGCCGGTGCGCTGCAGCGCGCGCACGATCCGCTCCTTCTGCGCCGGGTCCACCTCGGCGAAGACCTCGGTGCGCTCGGCCAGGTGCCACAGCGACTCGTCGCGCAGCGCGCTCAGCTCCTCGCCGGTCAGCGAGGCCGCGCAATCGAGGCCGACCTGGCGGGCGACGTGGCCGGCGACGTACCGGTTGTCGCCGGTGATCATCTTCACCCGCACGCCGCGGGCGCGCAGGTCGCGGATCGCCTCGGCGGCGCCGGGCTTGGGTGGATCGCTGAAGCAGACGAAACCCTCGAGGGTGAGACCGGCCTCGTCGTCGGTCGTGTAGCGCGCCCGCGCGGGCAGGGTGCGCGTGGCCACGGCGAGCACGCGCAGGCCCTGCTCGCCCAGCGCCTGCACCCGCGCCTCGATCGGCCCGCGGCGCTCCTCGTCCAGCGCGAGCTCGGCCTCGCCGCTGCGCACCGAGGCGCACGCCGCGAGGGTCTGCGCGAACGCGCCCTTGACCACGAGACGGTGCACACCGGGCGCGTCCTCGCCGGCGACCGCGATCGTCAGGCGGCGGCGGCTGAAGTCGTAGGGGATCTCGTCGACCTTGCGCCAGCCGTCGGTGCGCAGGCCCGCGCGCTCGCCGGCCTGCACCAGCGCGGCGTCCAGCGGGTTCTCGATTCCGGTCTCGAAGCTCGCGTTCAGGTGCGCCCAGCACAGCACCCGCGGATCGGGGCTGCCGTCGGCCGCGATCGCGCAGTCGAGCGCCATCACCCCGACCGTCAGCGTGCCGGTCTTGTCGGTGCACAGCACGTCCATGCCGCCGAGGTCCTCGATCGCCTGCAGGCGCCGCACCAGCACGCCCTCGCGGGCGAGCGCCCGGGTGCTGCGCGCGAGCAGCACGCTGACGATCGCGGGCAGCAGCTCGGGCGACAGCCCGACCGCGAGCGCCACCGCGAACAGCAGCGACTCGACCACGGGCCGGCCGAGCCACTGGTTGGCCGCCAGCACGCACACCACCGCGATCGTCATCACCCGCAGCAGCATCTCGCCGAAGCTGCGCACCCCGCGCTCGAACTCGGTCTGCGGCGGCCGCTGCGCGAGCCTGCCCGCGACTTCCCCCATCGCGGTGTCGCGCCCGGTGCGCACCACGAGCACCGTCGCGGCGCCGCTGCGCACCGAGCTGCCCAGGAAGACGCAGTTGGTGCGCGCGCCCAGCGGCGCGTCGCGCGCGGCCACGCCCGGCTGCTTCTCGACCGGGAAGGACTCTCCGGTCAGGCTGGACTCGATCACGAGGAAGTCGCGCGCCTCGAGCACCACGCCGTCGGCCGGCACCAGGTTGCCCGCGGTGAGCTCGATCACGTCGCCGGGCACCAGTTCGCTGGCCGGGATCCGCCGGGCAAGACCGTCGCGGCGCGTGCGCGTGGTGAGCGCGAGCCGGCCGCGCAGCGCAGCGACCGCGGCCGAGGCGCGCGCCTCCTGGGTGAAGCCCAGGCCCGCGCTGCCCGCGACGATCGCGAGGATGATCAGCGCGTCGGCCCAGTCACCGATGACCAGGGAGATCAGCGCGCCGGCCACGAGGATCAGCACCAGCGGGCTGGAGAACTGACGCAGCGCCAGGCGCCACAGCGTCGAGGAGGGCGCCTCGACGACGAGGTTCGCGCCCGTCTGCCCGAGCCGCCTGGCCGCCTCGTCGCTGCTCAGCCCTGCCGAGGTGCAGCCATGGCGCTGCAGCAGTTCGTCGCCCGGCACCGTCCACCAGGGCAGGTCAGCGAGGTCCCTTCCCGGTGCGGGTGGATTCATCGGCCCAGAATACCTCCATCGTCACGTACAGATAAGAGGCGGTCCAGCCGATCAGCAGCAGCCCGTGCAGGCCCTCGACGCTGGCGATCGTCCGCAGACCGCCGAGCGGCTGGATGTCACCATAGCCCAGCGAGGTGTAGGTGGAAGCCGAGAAATAGAGGGCCGACGCGAGGTCCGAGGCCCCGGCCGGGGCGAGGGCGCCGAGCCCGCCGACCTGCGCGAGCCCGTGGGCCGCCAGCCCGTAGACCCCGATCTCGAGCAGGTGCGCCGCGAAGGCGCCGAGCAGCGCGATCACCACCCGCGCGCGGTGCGCCGCGACCAGTCCCGGCAGCAGGGTGCTCAGCAGGCGCAGCGCCTCGTAGTGGATCAGCGTGGTCACCCCGACCAGCGCGAGGCAGGCGAGGGCGACGGTCAGCACGGGCAGCCAGCCCGCGCAGGGCCGGAATCGACGGGTCGACACATCGGCGCGAGCCTGCGCAGCCAGGCTTAGCGCAGGCTTAAGCGGTGCGGCAGCGCCTGCCGCACACGCGGGTCAGCGGCGCGCCGCCCCGGCCGAAGGCAGGCCCACGGTGCGCCCCCCGTCGACCGTGAAGATCTGCCCGGTGACGTAGTCCGCGTCGTCGCTGGCGAGGAAGGCGGCCATCTTCGCGATGTCCTCGGGGCTGGCCAGGCGCCCGAGCGGCACCGACTGGGTCATCGACTCGCGCATCCCCTG
>CAUJHG010000051.1 GCA_963204785.1 Pseudomonadota bacterium
GATGCCGACGCCGATCAGGAAGGCCGCGTCGATCAGGCCGGCGAGCAGGAACATCTTGGTCTGCAGCTTGTCCATCAGCTCGGGCTGGCGCGCCGATGCCTCGATGTACTTGCCGCCCATCATGCCGATGCCGATGCAGGCACCCAGGGCGCCGAGGCTGATGATCAGACCGCAGGCGATCGCGACGAGAGCAACGTTGGTCATGATGACTCCTAGTGAATGAGCTTGTTTGAAGTGACTGGAAAGGAAAGGAAAACCGGGGTGCAGCGACCGGTGTCAGTGCCCCTCATGCGCCTGGCCGATGTACACCAGCGTCAGCATCATGAAGATGAAGGCCTGCAGCGTGATGATCAGGATGTGGAAGATCGCCCACCCCAGGCCGGTCAGGAAGCCCAGCCCGGCGCCCCACCAGGTGGCGGTGGCGCCGAGCAGTGCGATCAGCAGGAACACGAGCTCGCCCGCGAACATGTTGCCGAAGAGTCGCATGCCGAGCGAGACGGTCTTGGCCGCGTACTCGATGATCTGGATCAGGAAGTTGAAGGGCGCCAGCACCAGGCTCTTGCCGAAGGGCGCGGAGAAGAGCTCCTTCAGGAAACCGCCCGGATGCTTGATCTTGATGCCGTAGTAGATCGAGGCGCCGAGCACCACGAGCGACATCGACATCGTGCCGTTGAGGTCCGCCGTGGGCACCGCCCGCATGTACTCGAGGCCCAGGAAGCCGCCGAGGTAGCCGGGCAGGTCGACCGGGATCAGGTCGATCGCGTTCATCATGAAGATCCAGACGAAGGTCGTGAGCGCCAGCGGGGCGATCATGCGCACGTCGCCGTGGACGATCGAGCGCGCCTGCTCGTGGACGAAATCGACCACCGATTCGATCGCCCCCACCAGGCGGCCGGCCGGCACGCCCGAACTCACGCGCCGGGCCGCAGCGTAGAGCAGCCAGCCGGTGAGCACCGCCATCAGCACCGACCAGAAGACGGTGTCGTAGTTGACGATCGAGAAATCGACGATCTTCTTCTGGGCATGCCCCGAACTGTTCAGGTGCGCCAGGTGATGGACGATGTACTCGGTCGGAGTGGGTGCGGTGGATCCGGCTGCCATGGCTTGTCGATCTTCGTTTCGAGTCCGTGCGTTGTTCGGTCAACCCTGTCTCTGCCCGCCGTGCTGCGCGGCCACCCCGGCATCGATCCGGGGCTCCGGCTGCACCGGCCGCCGGTCACCCGTGACCAGCAGCGCGAACAGCGGCGCCTTCAGTGCGACGATCAGCCCGAGGATCATCGGCAGCCAGCGCACATCGGCACTGGCCCGGACAACCCACGCCAGCAGGCCGAGCGTCAGGCCGATCTTCACGACCTCGCCGAGGAAGAAGACCACCGGGTATGAATCCGGCGATCGCCCCCTCTGCATCGCCAGACGCAGGGCGAACAGAGCGTTCGGGATGATTGCCGCCGCACCGCCCAGGACGAAGAACCGCGCACTCGTCCAGTCCGACACTCCCACGGCCACCAGGCCGAGAATGAGCACCGCAGCGACTTGCAAACCGACTGATGCGAGCATTGCGGGACTCCGGCGTACCGGTCGGCGGCAGGCAAAGACTTGCAATTCTAAGGGTTGATCCCAATGGGGGTCAAATGGTCTTATACAAGACCTCGATCCGGCGGGGGTCGGGCGCAACGCCCGGCGGGTCAGTCGCGCAGCAGCGAGAGCCCCATCCGCTGCAGCAGGCCGTCGAACTGCTCGGGGCCGGAGAAGTCGATCAGCAGCTGGCCGCGACCGCGCGCCGCCGAGCGGATCTGCACCGTGGTGCCCAGCAGGTCGGACAACTGCTCCTGCAGCCGTGCGATGTCGCGGTCGCGGACGTCGCCGGCGCGCCGGGCCCGCGCCGGTTTGCCACCTGCGCCTGCCTCGCCCGCGCGCTCGCGGGCGACCATCTTCTCTGTCTCGCGCACCGACAGCCGCTTCTGCACGACCTGGTTGGCAAGCATGATCTGGCTGGCGCGGTCGACTGCCAGCAGCGAACGCGCGTGACCCATGTCGAGGTCGCCGGCCAGCAGCATCGTCTGGACCGGATCGGCCAGGTTCAGCAGGCGCAGCAGGTTGGAGGTGGCGCTGCGCGAGCGGCCGATCGCCTCGGCGGCCTGCTCGTGCGAGTAGCCGAACTCGTCGATCAGGCGCTTGATCGCCTGCGCCTGCTCGAGCGGGTTGAGGTCCTCGCGCTGGATGTTCTCGATCAGCGCCATCGCCAGCGCCTGCTGGTCGGAGACCTCGCGCACGATCACCGGCACCTCGGACATCCCGGCCGCCTGCGCGGCGCGGAAGCGGCGCTCGCCGGCGATGATCTCGTAGCGCGGCGGATCGCCGGGCGCCGCCGCGATGCGCCGCACCACGATCGGCTGCATCAGGCCGTGCTGACGGATCGACGCTGCGAGTTCCTGCAGCGCGGACTCGTCCATCCGGGTGCGCGGCTGGTAGCGCCCGGGCTGCATCTGCGCGATCGCGAGCATCTGCGCCGGGCCCGGCGCCGACTGCCCGCCTGCCGTGGCAGGCGGCGCGTCGCTGCCGAGCAGCGCGTCCAGCCCGCGCCCGAGTCCCTTCGATTTCACCTTGCTCATCCTCTTGCCATCCTCGTTCGGGGGCTCAACCGGAAGTGGGCGCCGCCGCGGCGGCTTCGCCGGTCGCGGCATCGCCAGGCCCGCCCTCGCCTGCCCTGCGTTGGCCGCCCGGGAGCCCGGCCTCCTCGCGCTCGATCCGCGCCAGCCGTTCGACGAGCTCGGCGCCGAACTCGAGGTAGGCGCGCGCGCCCTTGGACGAGGGATCGAAGACCACTCCGGGCTGGCCGTAGCTCGGCGCCTCGGCGAGGCGCACGTTGCGCGGAATCACCGTGCGGAAGACCTTGTCGCCGAAGTGCTGCTCGAGCTGCGCCGACACCTGCTGCGACAGCGTCACCCGGGGGTCGTACATCACCCGCAGCAGGCCGATCACGGTCAGGCGGGTGTTGAAGTTCGCGTGGACCTTGCGGATCGTGTTGACCAGGTCGGACAGCCCCTCGAGCGCGTAGTACTCGCACTGCATCGGGATGATCACCCCGTGCGCGGCGCAGAAGCCGTTGAGCGTGAGCAGCGAGAGCGCCGGCGGGCAGTCGACCAGGATCAGGTCGTACTGGTCGTCGACCGCGGCGAGCGCATCCTTCAGGCGCGTCTCGCGCTGCTCGAAGTCGACCAGCTCGACCTCGGCGCCGGCCAGCTCGCGGTTGGCCGGCAGCAGGTCGTAGCCACCGGACGGCGAGGCCTGCCGCGCCTCGACCACGTCGCACATGCCGATCAGCACGTGGTAGACCGAGCGCTCGAGGTCGCGCTTGTCGATGCCGCTGCCCATCGTGGCATTGCCCTGCGGGTCGAGGTCGACCAGCAGCGTGCGCCGCCCCAGCCGCGCAAGCGCTGCGGCGAGGTTCACGGCAGTGGTGGTCTTGCCCACCCCACCTTTCTGGTTGGCGACGACGAAGATGCGGGCCATCGGATGCTCGCTGCGGGTTGCGGCTCAGGCGGATTCGAGCAGCAGCAGGTGGCGCTGCGCGTCGAGCCGCGGCACCCGCAGTGTAAACGTCGCCCCCTGTCGCACCGTCGGCGGCAGCGCCGCGAGCTCCTGCTGCGGCCACTGCCCCTTCATTGCAGCCCAGACGCCCTGCGGCGCGCGCAGGTGGGCGGTGAGCGCGACGAACTGCGCAAGCGAGGAGAAGGCCCGCGAGACGATCAGCGTGGCCGGCGGCAGATCACGCGGCGCCTGCAGCTGCTCGACGCGCGCGTGGTGCGCGTGCAGGTTGGCCAGGCCGAGCTCGGCGCGCACCTGCGTGAGGAAGGCCGCCTTCTTGCCGACCGTGTCGACGCAGTGCACCTGCACCTGCGGTCGGCAGATCGCGAGGACCGCCCCCGGCAGTCCTGCGCCCGAGCCCACGTCGAGCACCACGGCGTCGTCGGCCAGCCGGTCGGGCGGCTGGCACAGCTGCGGGATGATCGCCAGGCAGTCGAACAGGTGCTGCACCAGCATCGCTGCCGGGTCGCGCACCGCGGTCAGGTTGTAGACCGCGTTCCACTTGCGCAGCAGCGCGCAGTAGTCGAGCAGCTGCGCAAACTGCATCGACCCAAGGGTCAGTCCGAGTTCGGCCGCGGCCTGCCCGAGTGCGCTCGCATCCTCGTCGGGCCCGACGGTGCCCGGCTTGCCGGCAGGCGGACGCGGCATCAGGCTGCCTGCGCGTCGAGGCGCCGCTTCTTCAGGTAGACCAGCAGCAGGGAGATCGCCGCCGGAGTCACGCCGGAAATGCGCGAGGCCTGGCCGATCGTCTCGGGGCGCTGGGCGACGAGCTTGCCGCGCACTTCGTTGGACAGGCCCCGCACCCGCGCATAGTCGAAGTCCGGGGGAATCGGCAGGCGCTCGTTGTGCTCGTGGCGGGCCACCTCGGCCTTCTGGCGCGCGATGTAGCCGGCGTACTTGCTCTGGATCTCGATCTGCTCGATCACCTGCGCGCAGCGCAGCGCATCGAAGCCGAGTTCCGCCGCGCGCTGCGCGATTCCCGGCCCGGCGATCTCCATCAGCGCCTCGTAGCGCACCTCCGGCCGGCGCAGCAGCTCCGCCAGGCTGTGGTCCCGCTCGATCGGCTGGCCGATGACGTGCTGCGCACGCTCCGGGGGCAAACTGACAGGGTTGACGAAGATCGACGCCAATCGACGCATTTCAAAGTCGATCGCGTCACGTTTGCGACGGAACGCATCCCATCGCGCATCGGGGACGCAGCCCAGTTCGTGCCCGATCGCGGTCAGCCGGAGATCGGCGTTGTCCTCGCGCAGACTGAGCCGGTACTCCGCCCGACTGGTGAACATCCGGTAGGGATCGGTGACGCCGCGCGTGATCAGGTCGTCGACCAGCACGCCGAGATAGGCCTCGTCGCGCCGCGGGCACCAGGGCTCGCGCCCCTGCACCTGCAGGGCTGCGTTGATGCCCGCCAGCAGCCCCTGCGCCGCCGCCTCCTCGTAGCCGGTGGTGCCGTTGACCTGGCCGGCGAAGAACAGCCCGGGAATCTGCTGTGTCTCGAGCGAGCGCCGCAGCGCGCGCGGATCGAAGAAGTCGTACTCGATCGCGTAGCCCGGGCGCAGGATGTGCGCGTTCTCCAGCCCGGCGATCGAGCGCACCAGCGCCAGCTGCAGGTCGAAGGGCAGGCTCGTCGAGATGCCGTTCGGATAGAACTCGTGCGTGTCCAGCCCTTCCGGCTCGAGGAAGACCTGGTGCGACTCCTTGTCGGCGAAGCGGTGGATCTTGTCCTCGACCGACGGGCAGTAGCGGGGCCCCACTCCCTCGATCACCCCGGCATACATCGGACTGCGGTCCAGGCCGCCGCGGATGATCTCGTGGGTCCTGGCGTTGGTGTGCGTGACCCAGCAGGGCAGCTGCTTCGGGTGCGACTCCGGCCGCCCCAGGAAGGAGAAGACCGGCACCGGATCCAGGTCCCCGGGCTGCAGTTCGCAGCGCGAGAAATCGATGCTGCGGCCGTCGATGCGCGGCGGAGTGCCGGTCTTCAGCCGCCCCTGGGGCAGCGCCAGCTCGCGCAGCCGCGCGGCAAGCGAGATCGACGGCGGATCGCCGGCGCGGCCCGCCGGGTGATTGGCCAGTCCGACGTGCACCAGCCCGTTCAGGAAGGTGCCTGCAGTGAGCACGACGGTCCGGCTGCGAAAGCGCAGACCGAGCTGGGTCACTGCTCCGGCGACCCGTCCGTTCTCGAGGATCAGATCATCGACCCCCTGCTGAAAGATCCAGAGTCCGGGCTGGTTCTCCAGCCGGCTGCGGATTGCGCGCCGATACAGCGAGCGGTCGGCCTGGGCGCGCGTGGCCCGCACCGCGGGACCCTTGCTCGAATTGAGGATGCGAAACTGGATTCCGGCCTCGTCGATCGCCTCGGCCATCGCCCCGCCGAGCGCGTCGATCTCCCTGACCAGGTGCCCCTTGCCGATTCCGCCGATCGACGGGTTGCAGGACATCTGGCCGAGCGTCTCGAGACTGTGGGTCAGCAGCAGCGTGCGCGCCCCCATCCGGGCTGCTGCCAGGGCAGCCTCGGTGCCGGCGTGACCGCCGCCCACGACGATGACGTCGAACTCGTCCGGGTGGTTCATGATGTGGCGCGCTGCGCTGGGAGGAGCGCGGATTATACGGCCGGGCTGCGGGGCTCGCTGCCCGCTGTGCCGGTGACGCGCTGCCGCGCCTCGTTTCTTGCCCTCATCGGGCACACGCGGACCAGCCTGCGCCGCGCGGGCGCAGCCATCCCGGCAGCGGCGTCGCTGCAGTTGCTAAGCTGCCGGCGCTTCCCGCCCCCCGAGCCGGGCACGGACGCTTCGCGCGATCGCCAGCGAGGCAGTGAGGCCCGGCGATTCGATGCCGAACAGGTTCACGAGGCCTCGCACGCCGTGTTCCGCCTCATCGGACAGCAGGAAGTCGCGTGCGCGCTCGCCCGGACCTGCGATCTTCGGGCGGATTCCGGCGTATGCGGGCTGCAGCGCACCGTCCCGCAGCCCGGGCCAGTAACGACGGATCTCCTCCTCGAAACCCGCGCAGCGCGCAGGGTCCACCGCGTAGCGCTCCTCGTCGACCCATTCGACGTCCGGTCCGAAACGCCCCTGCCCTGCCAGATCGAGCGTGAGGTGCACCCCCAGGCCGGCTTCGCCGGGAATCGGGTAGATCAGGCGCCCGAAGGGACAAGGGCCCTGCAGCGAGAAGTAGCTGCCCTTGGCCAGCCAGGCCCCGGGGATCCGGTCGACCGGCAGGCCATCGATGGCCCTGGCCAGCGGCACCGCACCCAGGCCGGCGCTGTTGACCAGTTCGGTGCAGGCCAACGGGACGATGGTTCCGTCCGCCTGCACCCTCAGGCGGAACTCATTCTGGAGCACCTCGACTCCGAGAACCTGGCTACGGCAGGCGAGCAGGGCCCCGTGATCCTCGGCGGCGCCGAGCAGCGAGTGCATCAGCGCATGACTGTCGACGACCCCGGTCGACGGCGACGACAAGGCGGCCGTGCAACGCAACTCGGGCTCCAGTGCACGCGCCTGCCCGGAGTCGAGCCACTGGAGATCCATGACACCCGCGGCCAGCGCTCGCTGCTCGATTTCGGCCAGGGCCTCGCGCTGACCGTGCTCGGTCGCCACGATCAGCTTGCCGCAGCGCCGATGGGCAATGCCACGCTGCGCGCACCAGACGTAGAGCAGATCCCTGCCCTCGACACAGAAGCGCGCCTTCAGCGACCCGGGCTCGTAATAGATCCCGGCGTGAATGACCTCGCTATTGCGCGAACTGATTCCGGCGCCGAAGCGTTCACCCGCCTCGAGCACCAGCACCTCGCGACCCGAGCGCGCCAGCTCCTGAGCCACGGCCAGCCCGACCACGCCGGCACCGACCACGACGGTCTCCACACGATCCATCGATCTGTCACTCCTCGAAAGCGGCGCCGAAGCTCGGCGCAATGGGCGACTCTGCCTCCCGCGGAAGTGTTTCACGTGAAACAGTGCCCGGAATCATCGCAGCGCGCGCCCCGGTCGACCGCTATCGGACAGGGCCACCTGGCCGGGAGCGGGGTTCCGGATGTTTCACGTGAAACAGCGTTCCCGGGAAAGCCCAGGATGGGATGTTTCACGTGAAACGTCGCAAGCGAGTCTCCGTGACCCCTCGAAAGCCGCGTCCACGCCCGACCCGATCCGACCGGAAAATCCGGATCTCGTCGCGAGCCTCAGCCCGAGCGCCGATCGGCCAGGATCATTTCCGCCGCGCGCTCGGCAATCATCAGGGTCGGCGAGTTCGTGTTCCCGGACACGATCGTCGGCATGATCGAAGCATCCGCGATCCGCAAACCCGGCACCCGATGACAGCGCAGACGTGCATCGACCACGCTCATCGGGTCCGCAGCCGGCCCCATGCGGCAGGTACCCACCGGGTGGAAGATGGTGGTGCCGATGTCGCCTGCGGCGTGCGCAAGCTCCTCCTCGGTCTGCAAGCGCGCTCCCGGCAGGTATTCCTGCGGTGCGTAGCGCTGCAGCGCCGGCGCCGCGACGATCCGGCGCGTCAGGCGGATCGCGTCGGCGGCGACCTTGCGGTCCTCCTCGGTGCTCAGGTAGTTCGGGCGGATCGCCGGCGCACGGCTGGCATCGGCCGACTGCACGTGGATGCTGCCGCGCGAGGTCGGCCGCAGATTGCACACCGAGGCAGTGAACGCCGGAAAGGTGTGCAGAGGTTCGCCGAAGCGATCCAGCGAAAGGGGCTGCACGTGGTACTCGACGTTGGCGCTTTCCTGGCCTTCGTCGGACTTCGCGAAGGCGCCGAGCTGGCTTGGCGCCATGCTCATCGGCCCGCGCCTGAACAGCAGGTACTGCAAACCCATCGCCGCCTTCCCGAACAGGCTGCCGACCTGCTGGTTCAGCGTCGTGACTCCACTGACCTTGTAGATCGTGCGCAACTGCAGGTGATCCTGCAGGTTCTCGCCGACTCCCGGCAGCTCCACCCGTGGCGTGATCCCGGCGCGCTGCAGCACCTCAGGCGCGCCGATTCCCGACAGCTCCAGGATCTGCGTCGTTCCCACCGCACCTGCCGCCATCACGACCTCGCCGATGCAACCGGCAAGTCGCAGCTCCCCTGCCCCGCCGCCGAGCCGGTACTCGATGCCCTCGACCCGACCCGATCCATCGCTGCGCCTGCGCAGCGCGGTGACCTGCGCGCCGGTCAGCACCTTCAGGTTGGGGCGTGATTTCGCCGGATGCAGGAAGGCCTTCGCTGCGTTCCAGCGCACGCCGCTGCGCTGGTTCACCTCGAAGTAGCCGCAGCCGAAGTTGTCGCCCCGGTTGAAGTCCGCGGTGGGCGGGATTCCAGTCTGCGCCGCTGCCTCGCGGAAGGCATCGAGGAGCTCCCAGCTCAGCCGGGCAGGCTCGACGCGCCACTCACCGCCGTGCCCATGCATGGGATCGCTTCCGCCACGGTCCAGCGAATGGTGATGCTCGTGCCGCAGGAAGTAGGGCAGCACCTCGTCCCAGCTCCAGCCGGGGTTGCCCATCGCCGCCCACCGGTCGTAGTCGCCGCGCTGTCCGCGCATGTAGATCATGCCGTTGATCGACGAGCAGCCGCCGAACACCTTGCCCCGCGGGTAGCTGATCGATCGCCCGTTCAGGCCGGCCTCGGCCTCGGTCGCGTAGAGCCAGTCGGTGCGCGGGTTGCCTATGCAGTACAGGTAGCCGACCGGGATGTGGATCCAGATGTAGTCGTCAGGTCCGCCGGCCTCCAGCAGCAGGACCCGCAGCGAGGGGTCGGCCGAGAGCCGGTTCGCAAGCAGGCACCCGGCAGTGCCTGCGCCTACGACGATGTAATCGAACTGCTCCATATGGGGTGCCTGGATGGGAGATGGTTCGTGTCAGACGGGCTCGCCGCGCTTGCGCCGCATCGAGCCCGCGCGGGGGCTGGCGATCAATCCATCAGGATGACCTGCCGGATCGACTCGCCCCGCGCCAGACGGTCGAGCGCCGGGTTGATCTCGTCGAGGCCGATCCGCTCCGAGAGCAGGCGGTCCACCGGCAGCCGGCCGGCGCGGTACATCTGCACGTAGCGCGGCACATCGCGCGCAGGCACGCTCGAGCCGACGTAGCTGCCCTTGAGCGTGCGCTCCTCGGCGACCAGGCTCACCGCCTGGAGCTCCAGGCGCGAGGCCGGAGCGGGCAGCCCCGCGGTCACCGTCGTGCCGCCCCGGGCCGTGATCCGGTAGGCGAGCTCGAGCGCCCTGACGCTGCCGGCCATCTCGAACGCGTAGTCGACCCCGCCACCGGTGGCCGCCCTGAGCCTGTCGCCGACATCCGGGGCGCTCGCGTCGAAGACATGGGTGGCGCCGAGCTCGCGTGCCAGGGCGAGCTTCGCGGGCAGCAGATCCACGGCAACGACGCTGCGCGCCCCGGCGGCGATCGCCGCCAGCAGCGATGCGAAACCCACGCCGCCCAGCCCGACCACCGCCGCGCTGCTGCCCGCCTCCATACGGGCGGTGTTGAACACTGCGCCCGCGCCGGTCAGCACCGCGCAGCCGAACAGCGCAGCCTCGTCCCAGGGCAGATCGGGGTCGATCCGCACCGCCGAACGACGGGAGACGGTCGCGTACTCGGCGAAGGCGGCGCAGCCCAGGTGGTGGTTGAGTGCGCCAGCGGCCTCGCCGCCGATGCCCGGCGCGCCGCCCACCGCGCGAAGCCGCCGATAGCCGCCCAGCAGCGAGCCGTCCGCGTTCGATTCTCCGCCCGGACCGCACAACGCCGGGCGACCGGTCGCGCAGTTCGGGCAGTTTCCACAGGCTGGCCTGAAGACCAGCACGACGTGATCGCCGATGGCGAGGTCCTCGACGCCAGGGCCGAGCCCGACCACTTCGGCCGCGGCCTCGTGTCCCACGACGATCGGCATCGGCCACGGCCGGTCACCGTTGATCGCCGACAGGTCCGAGTGGCACAGGCCGGCCGCGCGGATCTTCACCAGCAGCTCACCGGGCCCGGGCTCCGCGAGCTCGACCTCTTCCACCGACAGCGGCCGACTCTGCGCGTAGGGCATCGGCAGCCCGGCCTGGCGCAGCACTGCAGCGCGAACTCTCACCTCGCCTCCCCTCGCCGGGATCATCGATGCGCCGCCGCCGGCGCCACTGCCCGACGCTTCGGCGCGTGCGCCCTGCAGATGTCCGGCACGGCGCCGCTCAGAGTCCGGCCAGACAAAGGTACTTGATCTCCAGGTAGTCGTCGATGCCGTACTTCGAGCCCTCCCGCCCCAGGCCGGACTGCTTGACTCCGCCGAAGGGAGCGATCTCGGTCGACAGGGCGCCGCTGTTGACGCAGACCATCCCGGTCTCGAGCGCCTCGGCGACGCGGAAGATGCGCCCGACGTCGCGCGCGTAGAAATACGCCGCCAGCCCGTACTCGGTGGCGTTGGCCATCGCGATCGCCTCCTCCTCGGTGGCGAAGCGGAACAGCGGCGCCACCGGGCCGAAGGTCTCCTCGCGCGCGACGCGCATCGCCTGGGTGACTCCGGTGAGGATGGTCGGCTCGAAGAACAGCCCGCCGCGCGCGTGGCGCCGGCCGCCGAGCACGATCTTCGCCCCCTGCCCGAGCGCGTCGGCGATGTGCGCCTCGACCTTGGCCAGCGCCGCCTCCTCGATCAGCGGCCCGAGGTCGACGCCAGGTTCGGTACCCGGCCCTACCTTGAAGCCTGCGACCCGGGCCGCGAGCTTCGCGGCGAAGGCCTCGTAGACCTGGTCCTGCACGTAGATCCGGTTGGCGCAGACGCAGGTCTGGCCGGCATTGCGGTACTTCGACGCGATCGCGCCCTCGACCGCGGCGTCCAGGTCCGCGTCGTCGAAGACGATGAACGGAGCGTTGCCGCCGAGTTCGAGCGACAGCTTCTTGACGCTGTCGGCCGACTGGCGCATCAGGATGCGACCGACTTCGGTGGAGCCGGTGAACGAGAGCTTGCGCACCACCGGATTGGTGCACATCTCCAGACCGATCTCCGGTGCCTTCGCAGCGTCGCCGGTCACGACATTGAAGACGCCCGGCGGGAAGCCGGCCCGCTCGGCGAGTTCGGCCAGCGCGAGCGCGCACAGCGGCGTCGCCTCGGCCGGCTTGGTCACGACGGTGCAGCCTGCAGCCAGCGCCGGAGAGACCTTGCGGGTGATCATCGCGATCGGGAAGTTCCAGGGCGTGATCGCCGCGCACACCCCGATCGGCTGCTTCATCACCAGCACGCGGCGATCGGGCAGCCAACTCGGGATGATGTCGCCGTAGACGCGCTTGCCCTCCTCGGCGAACCACTCGACGAAGGAGGCGCCGTAGGCGACCTCTCCGCGCGCCTCGGCAAGCGGCTTGCCCTGCTCCGAGCTCATCAGCAGGGCGAGATCCTCGGTGTGTGCGAGGATGAGCTCGAACCAGCGCCGCATCACTGCGGCGCGCTCCTTCGCGGTCTTCGCGCGCCATGCAGGCAGGGCCCGCTGGGCCGCCTCGATCGCGCGCCGCGTCTCGCCCGCGCCCAGGTCGGCAACCTGCGCGAGTTGCGCACCGCTGGCCGGATCGTGCACTGCGAAGCGCGCGCCGGAATCCGCGTCGCTCCAGCGGCCATCCAGGTAGGCCTGCTCACGCAGCAGGTCGCGATCCTTCAGTGTCAGGCGCATCCGGAGCTCCTCTCAGCAGAACAGGGCTGCCCAGGTGTTGCCGACGCTCATCCCAGCGTGGGCATCGTGAACGAGGCGCCGGCGCGGATTCCCCGCGGCCAGCGCTGGGTGACCGCCTTGCTGCGGGTGTAGAAGCGCACCCCCTCCGGACCGTGCATGTGGTGATCGCCGAACAGCGAGGCCTTCCAGCCGCCAAACGAGTGGAAGGCCATCGGGACCGGGATGGGCACGTTGACCCCGACCATTCCCACCTGCACCCTGTGCGCGAACTCCCTGGCAGCGTCGCCGTCGCGAGTGAAGATCGCACAGCCGTTGCCGTACTCATGCCCGTTGACCAGCGCAAGCGCCTCTTCGAAGTCCGCGGCGCGCACCACCGAGAGCACCGGCCCGAAGATCTCCTCCTCGTAGATTCGCATTCCCGGGCGCACTTCGTCGAACAGGCAGCCGCCCAGGAAGAAGCCCTCCCCGCGGCCCTCGACCACCAGCCCGCGCCCGTCGACCACCAGCTTCGCGCCCTCGGCAACGCCGGCGTCGACGTAGCTGCGCACCTTGTCGCGATGCGCAGCGGTCACCAGCGGCCCCATCTCGGACGCCGGATCCATTCCATCGCCAACCCGGATCCTGGGCACCCGCTGCGCAAGGCGCTCGACCAGCGCGTCGGCAACGCCACCGACCGCCACCGCGACGGAAATCGCCATGCAGCGCTCGCCGGCCGAGCCGTAGGCGGCGCCGATCAGCGCGTCCACCACCTGGTCGAGATCGGCATCGGGCATCACCACCATGTGGTTCTTCGCCCCGCCCAGCGCCTGCACCCGCTTGCCCGCCGCCGAGGCAGTCTCGTGGATGCTGCGCGCGATCGGCGTCGAACCGACGAAGCTCACCGCCGCCACCTGAGGGTGTGCGAGCAGCGCGTCCACGGCGAGCCTGTCGCCCTGGACCACGTTGAACACACCATCGGGCAGCCCCGCCTCGGTGAGCAGCCGGGCCAGCATCAGCGCCGCCGACGGGTCGCGCTCCGAAGGCTTGAGCACGAAGCTGTTCCCGCAGGCGATCGCCATCGGGAACATCCACATCGGCACCATCACCGGGAAGTTGAACGGGGTGATCCCGACGCACACGCCCAGCGGCTGGCGCACCGAGTACATGTCGATCCCGCTGCCTACCTGCTCGCTGAACTCGCCCTTGAGCAACTGCGGAATTCCGCAGGCGAACTCGACCACCTCGAGGCCGCGCGTGACCTCGCCTTCGGCGTCGACGAAGACCTTGCCGTGCTCCGAGGTGATCAGCGCGGCAAGTTCGGCCGAGTGCTGCTCCACCAGTTGCCTGAAGCGGAACAGCACGCGCGCGCGACGCAGCGCAGGAGTCGCTGCCCACGCCGGGAAGGCCTCGGCGGCGGCGCGCACCGCCGCATCGACCTCCGCCTGCCCCGCCAGGCTCACGCGCCGCGTCACTGCGCCGCAGGCCGGATCGAAGACCTCCGCGGTGCGGCCGTCGCCGGCGTCCAGTTCGCGCCCGCCGATCCAGTGGCCGACGCTGCCGGGTCTCGCTGCGCTCTGCGCGCTCCCGGCACGCTCACTTACAGGCATTTCCGCCTCCTGTGCCGGCCCGGCTTGCGTGCGCCCGGCTGGCGTGCGATGATCGTTCCGTCTATTGAACGTTGTTCGGTATATCGAAAGTGCCCAAAGCATCTGCCAATCCCGGATCCCTGTCAACCGCATCCACGCGGCGTGAAGCCGGATCGGCGCAAACGCGCCTGGTGCGCGTCGTCGCCGCGCAGGAAGCAGTGCAGGAGGCGGCGCCGTCGACCCGCGCAGTCGATGCCCGGGGCCAGTCACCCCGCCTGGTGCCGGCGGTCGCACGCGCGGTGGAGCTGCTGGATCTGGTCGCCAGCGCTGCCGAGCCCCTGGGCATCTCGGAGCTGGCCCGCCGGCTGCGTCTGTCCAAGAGCTCCGTGCACGGCCTGGCGACCACGCTGGTGCACTGCGGCCTGCTCGAACGCAGCTCCGGCGCAGGCCTGACGATCGGGCCGAAGTCGATGGCCTGGGCGGGCGCCTTCTCCGAGCGCTCGAACCTGGTCTCCACCTTCGGCGAGATCGCCCGCGACTTCCCGCCGCTGGCCGAGGAGACCGTGATGCTGTCGGTGCTGGACGGCAGCCAGGTCTTCTATCTGGCCTGCCGCCACGGCAGCAAGCCGCTGGCGGTGAACTTCCGCGTGGGCGGGCGCTTTCCCGCCTGGTGCACGTCCACCGGCAAGGCGATGCTGGCGACGCTGGCGCCCGCGCAGGTGCGCGCCGTGCTGGAGGCTGCGCCGATGCGGCCGCTGACGCGCCACGGTCCGGCCACCGTCGATGCCCTGCTCGCGCAACTCGCCCAGGTGCGCGAACAGGGCCACGCAGTCGACGACGAGGAGACCGCGGAAGGAATGAACTGCTTCGGTGCGCCGGTCTTCGCAGCCGGCAGCACGCAGGCAGTCGCTGCGGTCGGAGTCAGCCTGATCAAGTCGACCACCACGGCCGACCGCCGGGAGCAGGTGATCGCAGCGGTCCGCGAACTGGCCCAGCGACTGTCGGCGCGCCTGGGCGCCTGATTCCGACCGGGAATCGACCCCGATGCGGGAGCGAGCCCGACTGGCGCCCGATCCCGACGGGAGCTTGCTCCCGGCCAGCACCACATCCTCACCGCCACCGCGCCCGGCCCCGCGCCGGGTTCCAGGCGACGACCCGACCCCACCAGGGGCCGGACGGTCCGGCAAGCACGCATCCGCCGGAGCTATGATCCCCGGAACCCCTCGGCATGCCGCTGCGCAGGAGATCCCGATGAAAGGCAAGCACAGAAGCCCGGCCCGAACCACCCTCGTCGCCCTCGCGCTGGCGACCGGAGCATCGGCGCAGGCCCAGCAGCAGACCGTCAAGCCGCCCATCGCACAGTACTGGATGGACGTCGCCACCCACACCTTCGCCGGAATGCCCGAGATGCCCGGGATGTCGTCGATCCCCTTCCTCGGCGGCAGCGCCTACGGCAACGCGCGGGGAATGGCCCCGGGCCGCTGGCTCGACCTGGCGCTGCACACGCGAGCGCGCCCCGGCGGCACGGAAGGCAGCCATGCGATCCCGTCCGGGATGCAGATGGGCAGCGCCCTGCCGCTGCTGCCGGTCAGGCCGGAAACTCCGCCTCCGCGCGAACCCGGCGAGCCCGACGAGGGCATGCCTGAACGACCCACCGGGCGCATCCTGCTCTACTGGGGCTGCAGCGAGACGGTCCGCCAGGGACAGCCGCGCGTCGTCGACCTCGCCACCGCCGGCCCCAGGGAGTTCGCACGGGTTTTCGCCGGCCGCTTCGCACCGGATCGGGGCGCGCGGATCGGCCCCGGCTACTCGATCTGGCCCAACGAGAAGAACCGGGCATCGATACCCAGGGAGGCTTCGCTCATCGGCGACCATGCGGTCAGCGGCGACGGCGTGCCCCCCAGTCTGCGCTTCGCGATCGGCCAGGCACAGGACTTCATGCCCGCGATCCAGCTCGCTTCCAGCGGCCAGCCCGCCGACAGCATTGCACTGCAGTGGCAGCCGATCCCCACCGCCCGCGCCTACTTCCTGCACGCGATGGGCAAGTCCGGCAAGGACATGGTCCTGTGGAGCTCCTCCGAGACCCCGGACAGCGGGATGGGCCTTTTCGACTACCTGTCGAACCCGACGATCGATCGCTGGGTGCGCGAACGGGTGCTGCTGCCGGCGAGCGAAACCCGCTGCGCGGTGCCCAAGGGCATCTTCGCCTCCAGCGCGACGGGCGAAGACCACGAAGGGGGAGGGATGCTGCGGATGATCGCCTACGGAGGCGAGCTGAACCTCGCGCATCCGCCGCGCCCCGCCGACCCGCGCAAGCCCTGGGAGCCCGAGTGGAGCGCCCGCGTGCGCGTCAAGGCGACGACGATGTCGATGCTGGGAATGGACTCGGAGGCCGGCGACCAGCCCGGGGCCGGCCGCCGCTCGGCCCCGCAGGAGAGCTCGCAGGGCGAACAGCAGGAGGGGCAGAGCCTCCCGGGCATTCCCGCGATCCCGGGCGCCGGCAAGGCGATCGACGCGATCCGCGGCATCTTCGGGCGCTGACGGGAACAGGAATCGGCGAGGGAAGGGGGCGCGCTGCTCAGCCGGCGAACGTGCGCACCGTATCCCAGCCGAACTTGCCGATCGTCACCACCAGCACACCGACGAAGGCGCGCCGCACGAACGGGCTTCCGCGCGCGATCGCGGCATGGCTGCCGGCGAAGCCGCCGGCCATGTTCGCTACGGCCATCGACAGCGCCACCGGCCAGATCACGTGGCCGGCCGGAACGAAGAAGGCCAGCGACGCGAAGT
Organism: Pseudomonadota bacterium; assembly: GCA_963204785.1. Classification (GTDB taxonomy): domain Bacteria; phylum Pseudomonadota; class Gammaproteobacteria; order Burkholderiales; family Burkholderiaceae_E; genus Quisquiliibacterium. The sequence continues at coordinate 16,561 of CAUJHG010000051.1, forward strand.
TCGACGCCCAGTTCAGCACCTTCGAGCAGGCCGAGGCCGACAGGAAGTCGTAGCCGAGCAGCCGCACGAACCAGAAGATGAAGAAGGTGCCGGTGCCCGGCCCCAGGAACCCGTCGTAGAAGCCGATCAGCAGCCCGGCGAGCATCGCCAGCGCGCGACGGCGCGCAAGCGTGTGCCGCGGCGCGTGCATCTCGCCCATTCCCCTGCGGCGCAGCGTGTAGACGGCGACCAGCACCAGCGCCACGAGCACGACCGGCCGCACCGCGTCCCGCGGCAGCCAGGCCACGGTGCGCGCGCCCAGCCAGGCGCCGACCAGCGTGCAGGCAAAGGCCGGAGCGAGCACCGGCCACTCCACGCGGACCTTGCGCAGGTAGTTGCGGGCCGCCATCGAGGTGCCGGCGATCGACGCGATCTTGTTCGTCCCGAACAGGGTGGCCGGCGCATGCTGCGGCAGCGCGGTGAACAGCGCAGGCACCTGGATCAGCCCGCCGCCGCCGACGACGGCGTCGATGAAGCCGGCCCCGAACGCGCACAGCGCAAGCAGCAGCACCAGCGAAAGGTCCAGCTCCACGGCGGCCGCCTCCTCGCGCGGCTGCCGCGGATCATACCCGCGTGCCCCCGCACAGACTCACCGGCGCAGCGCCGCGGCGCGCCCTGCGCTTGCCGACCGCCCGGTGCACCGGGCGGGATCCCCGGGAGTATCCTCGCGCCATGCCTGCTCCCGCCCCCGCCCGCGCCGCCCCTGTCGACTCTGCTTCCCCGATCGCGATCACCCTCGGCGACGCCTGCGGAATCGGACCCGAGATCGTGCTGAAGGCCTTCGCTGCCGGCCTGCCTGCCCGCTGCGTCGTCGTCGGCGATCCGGCACTGATCGCACGCGAGGCCACGCGGCTGCACCTGCCGCTCGAGGTGCGCAGCGTGCGTGATGCCGCTGCCGCGACCGGCGACAGCATCGCAGTGATCGAGGCCGCCTCGCTACCCGCAGATCTCGAACCCGGCCGCATCGACGCCCGCGCCGGCGAAGCCGCCTACCGCTGCATCGAGCGCGCCGCGCGCATGGCGATCGCGGGCGAGGTCCGCGCGCTCGTCACCGCGCCGATCTCCAAGGAGGCGATGCACCGCGCAGGCCATCGCTTTCCCGGCCACACCGAGCTGCTCGCCGAACTGGCCGGCGGCGTTGCGGTGCGGATGATGCTTGCCAACGACGAACTGCGCACGGTGCTGGTCACGATCCACCTCGCGTTGCGCGACGCGCTCGACGCGCTGTCGCAGGAAGGCATCCTCGAGACCATCGCGATCACCGACCGCGCGCTGCGGCGCGCCGGAATCGCCGCCCCGCGCATCGCAGTGGCCGGAGTCAATCCGCACGCCGGCGAGGGCGGCGCCTTCGGCCGCGAGGAGATCGAGATCGTCGAGCCGGCGGTACGCCAGGCGCGCGCCGCCGGAATCGATGCCCGCGGCCCTTTCGCGCCCGACACCGTGTTCATGCGCGCCCGGGGTTTCGCCGACTTCGACGTGGTGGTGGCGATGTACCACGACCAGGGGCTCATCCCGGTCAAGTACCTCGGCCTGGACGCGGGCGTGAACATCACGATCGGCCTGCCCTTCGTGCGGACCAGCCCGGACCACGGGACCGCCTTCGACATCGCCGGGCGCCCCGGCCCCGACGGTCGCGGTCTCGCCGATCCGCGCAGCCTGCTGGCCGCGGTGGCGCAGGCCGACCGGCTCTCGCGCCCGGCCTGAGCCGCGCTGCCGATGTTTCCCTATCCGCTGTCGGCCGGCTCGGCGGCGATCCTGGCCGCGATCGCGCTGCTGCTGTGCCTGGAAGCGGCGCGCCGCGCGCGCTGGGAGGCGGCGCTGGGCGAGCACCTGCGCTGGGCGCTTGCCACCGCGCTGGTCCTGCTCGGCCACCGGATGAGCATCGAGCTGCCCTCCGGGCTCACCCTGCACTACCTGGGCTCGGCCTTCCTGGCGCTGCTGCTGGGCTACCCGCGCGCGCTGCTGTCGATGGCGATGGTCTTCGCCGCGGAGGCCGCCCGCACCGACGCCTGGAGCCAGTGGGGGCTGCGCATGCTGCTCTCGGCCACGCTGCCGATCGTCGCGATGTGGGCGATCGTCGGCGCCTGCCGGCGCTGGCTGCCGGCCAATCCCTTCGTCTTCCTGCTGGGCTGCGGCCTGTTCGGTCAGTTCGCCGCCTACACCGTGCAGCTGTGGGCAGGCGCGCTCACCTACCTTGCGCTGGCCCCGGCGGTTCCCGAGGCCTTCCTCGCAGACGTCCTGCCGTACGCGCTGCTGCTGGCCACCGGGGAGTCGTGGCTCGAGGGGATGATGGTCACACTGCTGGTGGTCTACCTGCCCGGCAGCGTGCGCCTGTTCGACGAGGCCTTCTACCTGCGCAGACGCGACCCCTGAACGCGCCGCCTGCGGGCCAGTTGCCCGCCTGCACCCGCGCCTGCCGGAGCCCGGGTGCGCGGCGGCTGCCCGTCCGGCAGCCGATCCAGGCGCGCCCTCGCAGGAGGCTCAGCCCGCCAGCCGCTCCTCGAGCCGCGCCTTCACGCGGTGCAGCGCCTTCGGCAGGCCGTGCGCCAGCTTCTCGAAGAGCTCGGCGTGCAGCTTCAGCTCCTCCTGCCAGGCCTTGCGGTCGAGCGAGGTGATCGTCGCGTAGGCGCTGCGCGGAAAGTCGAGCCCTTCCCAGTGGAGATCCTCGTAGCGCGGCGTGGTGCCGAAGGCGTTCTCCTCGCCGCCGGCGTGCCCCTCGACGCGCCCCAGCATCCAGGCAAGCACCCGCATGTTCTCGCCGAAGCCGGGCCAGACGAAGCTGCCCTTCTCGTCGGTGCGGAACCAGTTGACGCAGAAGATGCGCGGCAGCTTCGCCCCCGCGAGCTCCAGGCGATGGCCGAGGTCGAGCCAGTGCGCGAAGTAGTCGGCCATGTTGTAGCCGCAGAAAGGCAGCATGGCGAAGGGGTCGCGCCGCACCACGCCCTGCGCGCCGAAGGCGGCGGCGGTGGTTTCGCTGCCCATGGTGGCGCCCATGTACACGCCCTCGGTCCAGTCGCGCGCCTCGGTCACCAGCGGCACGGTGCTGGAGCGGCGCCCGCCGACGATGAAGGCGTCGATGGGCACGCCCGCCGGGTCGTCCCAGGCCGCGTCCAGCGCCGGGTTGTTGGTGGCCGCCACGGTGAAGCGCGCGTTGGGGTGCGCGGCCTTGCGGCCGGCCTTCGCGTCCTCGGGCGTCCAGTCCTGGCCCTTCCAGTCGATCAGGTGCCCGGGCAGCTGGCCGCCGTGGTCCTTTTCCATGCCTTCCCACCACACGTCGCCGTCATCCGTCAGCGCGACGTTGGTGAAGATCACGTCGCGATCCAGGCTGTGCATGCAGTTGGGGTTGGTGTGCAGGTTGGTGCCCGGCGCCACGCCGAAGTAGCCGGCCTCGGGGTTGATCGCGCGCAGGCGGCCGGCGGCGTCGGGCTTGATCCAGGCGATGTCGTCACCGATGGGGGTCACCTTCCAGCCCTCGAAGCCCTTGGGCGGCACCAGCATCGAGAAGTTGGTCTTGCCGCAGGCGCTGGGAAAGGCCGCGGCCACGTGGTACTTCTGGCCCTGCGGGTTGGTCACGCCCAGCACCAGCATGTGCTCGGCCAGCCAGCCCTGGTCCTGCCCCATGCGCGAGGCGATGCGCAGGGCAAAGCACTTCTTGCCCAGCAGCGCGTTGCCGCCGTAGCCCGAGCCGTAGGACCAGATCTCGCGCGTCTCGGGGTAGTGCACGATGTACTTGACGTCGGGGTTGCACGGCCAGCTCGTGGCGTCCTGCTGGCCGGCGGCCAGCGGCGCGCCCACGGTGTGCACGCAGGGCACGAACTCGCCATCGGTGCCCAGCACCTCGACGGCGCCGCGTCCCATGCGCGTCATCAGCTTCATGTTGACGGCGACGTAGGCGCTGTCGGACAGCTCGACGCCGATGTGCGCGATCGGGCTGCCCAGCGGGCCCATGCTGAAGGGCACGACGTACATGGTGCGCCCGCGCATGCAGCCGTCAAACAGGGGCTGCAGCGTGGCGCGCATCTCGGCGGGGGCCATCCAGTTGTTGGTGGGGCCGGCGTCCGCCTGCTGCTCGGAGCAGATGAAGGTGCGGTCTTCGACCCGCGCCACGTCGGACGGGTCGGACCAGGCCAGATAGGAGCCCGGGCGCTTGGCCGGGTTCAGGCGCTTGAAGGTGCCGGCATCCACCAGCTGCTGGCACAGGCGCTCGTATTCGGCCTGGCTGCCGTCGCACCAGTGAATGCGATCGGGCTTGCACAGCGCGGCCATGCGACCGACCCACTCGATCAGACGGGTGTTCTTGACGTAGTCCGGGGTGTTCAGCGGTTGCAGCTGGCCGGCTTCAACGGGTGCGTTCATCGCAAGGCTCCTGATATGAAAATCGTCTTTCCGAAGGCGCGCCAGCCTTGGGAAAGAGGATTTGGGGGAGCGTGCCGAGATGAGCGCCGGCGGCGGCCAGGCCATGCCGAAAACTATGATTTATATAGCTGGCAGCGCCCTGGGAATGGGCGCTGCAAGGCAAAAAAACCTATAAAACTCAGGCCATCGTGACGGCGATCATGGCCAGCAGGAAGATCATCACGGCGCCAAACAGGGGGATTGCCCAGGGGATCTTGTGGGTGGCCGCCTCGATCGGGTCGATGGGTTCGTTCTGGTCGTGCGCGGGTGCAGACATGGCTGTGCCTCTTGTTGGTATGGGTTGGATCGGATCGGTGATTTTACCGGCGGAACCCGTGGGCTCGCCCCGGGCTTGCCATTACAGCAGGGCGTAGGTGGTGCTGGCGCGGCACACGCTCTTGCCGTCGCGGCTGCCGGCGATCTCGATCTCGCCAAAGGCCAGCGCCTTGCCGGCGCGCAGCACGCGCGCGTGCACTGCGGCATCCTGCGCCGACAGGGGCCGCAGGAAGCTGCTGTTCAACTGCACCGTGGTGCAGGGGCGGAACTGGCCAAAGTGCTGCATCAGCGCCAGCACCATGGCGGTGTCGGCCGCAGCCATCATGGCCTGGCCGCACAGCACGTCACCCGCGCGCACCAGCGCGGGCGTGAGCGGCAGGCGCAGCCGCACGCCGTCGTCAGCGGCCGTCTCCACCCGCAGATCGAGTGCCTGCACCCAGGGCGCAAACAGCTCGGCCAGCGCACGCTGCAGGGCGGCGCAGTCCATGGCGGGCGCGGCCATCAGGCCTGCGGCCCGGCAGCGGGCGGCTCGTTGGGGGCGGACGGGGCCGGGTCGGCGGGCTTGGCCTCGGTCTCGCGGCACAGGCGATCGACCCAGCGCGTGGCCAGGCGGCCCGCCGCCTCGCGCCCGCCCAGGCCAAAGGCCAGCGCCACCGCCACGGCCACGGCGCCCAAGGTCAGGCCGAAGGCCAGGTTGACGATGTCGTCGGCGATGCCCATGGCGCGCAGGCCCATGGCCAGCACGATGCCCAGGATGGCCAGCCGCGCCACGCGCGCCAGCACCACGTTGGCGCTGTTGGTGCGCACGATGGCGGCGTAGGCCAGGTTGGCCAGCATGAAGCCGATGATGAGAATGACAGAGCCCAGCAGCACATCGCCGGCAAACTCGATGAAGGTGGTGATGACGTCGGAAAAGCGCGCAAAGCCCAGCTGGTTGCCTGCCTCGACGGTGGCGAACAGCATGGCGAACACCAGCGCGAGGCGCCCCACCAGGGTGGAGGGCGCGGTGCTGCGAAAGGCGTGCTGCAGCTCCAGCCGCGCCGGCAGCGTGTCCAGCCCCACGCTGGCCAGCAGGTTGGCCAGCAGGCGCGCGGCGAACGAGGCCACCATCCAG
>CAUJHG010000052.1 GCA_963204785.1 Pseudomonadota bacterium
AACGAGGGCGTGCCGCAGGCGCTGATCCAGGCGATGCTCTGCGGGCTGCCCTGCGTGAGCACCTCGGCCGGCGCGATCGGCGAGATCGCCATCGACGGGCGCACCGCGCTGGTGGTTGCGCAGCAGGACAGCGGCGCGCTCGGCGCGGCCCTCGCTAAGCTCGTCGCCGAGCCGGAGTTGCGCCGCGCGCTCGGGCAGGCGGCGCGCGCGCACTGCCTGCAGGGATTCACGCGGGAATCGATGCTCGACCGCATGGAGTCGGTCTTCATGCGGGTGACCGCGCCGCGTGGCGGCAGCCCCGCGTCTGAGGGATGATCCAGCCGATGGGGAACGAGTCGCTCGAGAAGTTCTACCGCAGCCACCACGCTGCGCACCGCCGCCCGGACTTCGCCGTCAAGGAGGAGGTCCGTGCGCAGCTGCTGAAGCGCTGGATCGGCCAGGGGGTCAGGGTCTGCGACTTCGGCTGTCGCGACGGCCAGCTCACCCGCCACTACCTGGAAGGCAACCGGGTGGTCGGCTGCGAGATCGATCCTGAGGCGATCGCGCGGGCGCGCGAGCGCGGGATCGACGCGCGCTCCACCGACCTGAACCGTGCGCTGGACTTCGCCGACGGGGAGTTCGACGTGGTGGTCGCCTGCGAGGTGCTCGAGCACCTGCCCTACTGGGACATCTCGGTGCGCGAGATGGTGCGGGTGCTCAGGCCGGGCGGTGTGTTCGTCGGCACCATTCCGCTTGCCTACCACCTGAACGACCGCTGGCGCGTGCTGCGCGGTCGCCCGCTGCTGTCGGCGAAGGATCCGACCCACGTGAAGTTCCTCGCCTACGACGACTTCATCGCGCGCATGTCCAGCTACGGCCTGCGACTGGCGGAGGTCGCGGTCATCGAGGGGGGCGGAGCCTTCCGATCGCGGCATCCGCGGCTGTTTGCGCGCAACATCGGCTTTCGCTTCGACAAGCCGGCCTGAGCGCCGCGCACATCGCCAGCCCGAGCACCAGCACCCGGAGCGTGTTCTGGTGCGCGAAGACGTCGTTGGTCATCGCCAGCACCAGCCAGGCAGCCAGGCCGACGCGCCCCAGCCGGCGCAGCTCGGGTGGACTGCGGGCAAGCGAGCGCCAGGCCAGCCACGCTGCCAGCGCCAGGCAGGCGAGCCCGATCACGCCGTACTCGGCGAGCACCGACAGGGCCAGGTTGTGCGCGTGCGAGTACACCACTGCGTCGGCCGGGTAGCGGCCCTGCTCCTGGAGCCGCTCCACCTCGGGCCTGAAGCGCTGCGCCCCCACGCCGAAGGCCGGTCGCTCGGCAGCGAGTTCCAGCGCGGCCGACCACAGCGCGAGCCGCAACGCCACTGCCTGGGTGCCCACCGTCCCTTCCTGGAAGGCGGCGACCTCGTCGTCGATGCGCGCCAGGCGGTCCCACAGTTCGAGCCGCTGCCCGAACACGCCTGCCAGCAGGGCCAGCACGAGCGTGAGCACGATCAGGGCCCGGCGGTGCGCCGCCTCGAAGGCGCTCGCTGCGCTCGAGCCGCGCCAGGCGAGTGCGCCCAGCATCGGCAGGGCCAGCATCGCCCCGCGTGTGCCCGATGCCACGGTCGCGGCCGCGCCCGCCCCTGCGGCCGCAAGGTAGGCCAGGCTGCGTCGCCGGTCGGGGGCGCGCAGCAGCCCGGCCATCGCGTAGAGCGCGCAGACCGCCGCGAGCTGGCCGAAGACGATCGCGTTCAGGCGTCCGGACGGGCGTGGCTGGGCGTGCATGCTCCAGTCGAGCACCGCGGCCCCGAGAGCGAGCGCCGCGCCCAGCGCGCCGCCGACGTAGAGCGCCTCCGCGCGCACCAGGCCGCGGCTGGCGACCAGGGCCAGCAGCGGCGCCATCAGCAGCGGGGTCCAGGAGAAGGCGCGGGCCGGCAGGCCGAAGCCGAGCACCGATGCGAGGTTCAGCCCGCTCAGCAGCAGCGCCGCTGCGCACAGTTCCGGCAGCGTCCGCCACGCGGCTGCCGCACGTGCCGGCGCGGCCAGCGCCAGGCCGAGACCGAGCAGCGCGAGCAGGTAGAAGCCGATGCCGCCGAGGTGTGCGTCGATCGTCGAGCCCGCGAGTGCGAGCACCACCAGCAGCGACGTCGCAACGCGTGCCGGCGCCCGCGCGCCGGCGTCGGTGACGCTCAAGCCCGCCTCTCGCGCCAGCCCCTGAACCAGTCGACGAAGGCGCCGAGTCCGTCGGCCAGCGCGACCCGCGGCTCGAAGCCGGTGGCCGCGCGCAGCTTGGACGGGTCGGCACAGGTGCGTTCCACGTCGCCCGGCTGCATCGGCAGTTCCCGGCGCAGGGCCCGCGCGCCGGTGCGCGCCTCGAGCAGCGCGAGGAGCTCGTTGACCGTGCAGGGGTCGGAGCGGCCGACGTTGTAGACCTCGAAGGGCGCCCAGCTGCTGTCCGGACGGCGGCTGCCGGCGTCGACGGCAGCCCCGGTTTCGGCCTGCGTCGCCGGCGCACGCTGCGGGGGCCTCCACAGCAGTTGCACCGTCGCCTCGGCGGCGTCCTCGACGAAGGTGAAGTCGCGCGACAGTTCGCCGCCCGCGTAGACCTCGATCGGCGTGCCGGCCAGCAGCCCCTCGGTGAACTTCCAGATCGCCATGTCCGGTCGGCCCCAGGGCCCGTACACGGTGAAGTAGCGCAGCATCGTCACCGGCAGCCCGAACAGGTGCGCGTAGCTGTGCGCCATCAGTTCGTTGGCGCGCTTGGTGGCCGCGTAGAAGCTCACCGGGTGGTCGACCGGGTCGGCCTCGCTGAACGGCACCTTCACGTTGCCGCCGTAGACGCTCGAGCTGCTCGCGAAGACCAGGTGGCGCACGCCGTGATGGCGGCAGGCTTCGAGGATCGCGGTGCTGCCCATCAGGTTGCTGTCGACGTAGGCGAACGGCCTGGACAGCGCGTAGCGCACTCCGGCCTGCGCCGCGAGGTGCACCACGTGCTGCGGCCGCGTCTTGCGGAACAGCGCATCGACCCCCTGGGCGTCGGCGATGTCCAGGCGATGGAAGCCGAAGCCGGCCTTGCCCTCGATCTGTGCGACCCGGGCCTGCTTCAGCGCCGGGTCGTAGTAGTCGTTGAGGCTGTCGACGCCGATGACGCGGTGGCCTTCGGCCAGCAGGCGCCGGCTGACGTGCATGCCGATGAAACCGGCGGCGCCGGTGACCAGGACGGTGGAGCCCATGGGGAGACGGTAAAATGGCGAGCATAGCAGAGGGCCTGCCCGGCCCTGCGCGCCCCCAGCGGCCATCGAACGTGCCATCGCCCACCCTGTCGGTCACGGTCATCACCAAGAACGAGGCGCACCGCATCGAGCGCTGCCTGCGTTGCGTCGATTTCGCCGACGAACGCATCGTGCTCGACTCGGGCAGCACCGACGACACCGTGGCGATCGCGCAGCGCTGCGGCGCGCGCGTGGAGACCACCGACGACTGGCCGGGCTTCGGCCCGCAGAAGAACCGCGCGCTGGCGCTCGCCCGTGGCGAATGGGTGCTGTCGATCGACGCTGACGAGGAGGTCACGCCCGCGCTGCGCGAGGCGATCCTCGCCGCGGTGCGCGCGCCGGGGGAGACGAACGGCTTCTGGCTCGTGCGCAGCTCCAGCTTCTGCGGTCGCCCGATCCGCCACGGCGACTGGCGCAACGACCGGGTGCTGCGCCTGTTTCGCCGGGCGCACGCCCGCTTCACCGACGATCCGGTCCACGAGCGCGTCGACTGCCCGCCGCCGCACGGTGTGCTGGCCGGGATCCTGCTGCACGACAGCGTCGATTCGATGCAGGATGCGATCGAGAAGACCGAACGCTACGCGCGACTGGGCGCGGAAAAGCTGCGCGCGCGCGGCCGGGGCGGCGTCGCGTCGGCGCTCGTGCACGGCGCCTGGACCATCCTGCGCGGCTACCTGCTGCGGCTGGGCTTCCTCGACGGCCGGGCCGGCTTCACGATCGCGGCGCTCAACGCGCGCGGCACCTTCCTGCGGTACCGGCTGGCGGCGCTGCCCGCCCCGGCCGCCCACCCAGGCGCGCCCCGCGGCGACGCCGATACCACGAGAGAGCGAGCATGAGCACCAAGGTCGACCGCTATCCGGCCCCCGAGCTGAACGACATCCCCGAGGACATCCGCGCCCAGCTGATCGCGGTGCAGGAGAAGACCGGGTTCGTGCCCAACGTGTTCCTGAAGTTCTCGCGCCGCCCGGCCGAGTTCCGCGCCTTCTTCGCCTACCACGACGCGCTGATGCTGCGCCAGGGCGGGCTCACCAAGGGCGAGAAGGAGATGATCGTGGTGGCCACCAGCGGCGCCAACGGCTGCCTGTACTGCGTCGTGGCCCACGGCGCCATCCTGCGCATCTACGAGAAGAACCCGCTGATCGCCGACCAGCTCGCGACCAACTACCGCAAGGCCGACCTCAGCCCGCGCCAGCGCGCGATCCTCGACTTCGCGATGAAGGTGGCGCTCGCCTCGAACACGATCGACGACGCCGACTTCGAACGGCTCGCCGCGCACGGACTGGACGACGAGGACATCTGGGACGTCGGCGCGATCGCCTCGCTGTTCGCGCTCTCCAACCGGGTCGCCAACTTCAGCGGCATCATGCCCAACCCCGAGTTCTACCTGATGGGGCGGGTGCCACGCGAGAAGAAGGCCGGATGAGGTACGGCGTGCGTCGACTCCCGGGAAAGGACACGAGGTCGCGATGAGCCAGCACCCGCTGCAGGTGGACCCTCCCGCCGCCCTCGAGCGGCTCAACGCCGGCGCTGCGTGGCTGGTCGACGTGCGCGAGCGCGGCGAAATCGCGCGTGCCGCGTTCGACGCGCCGCAGGTGGTGGTGATGCCGCTGTCCGAGTTCGAGCGGCGCCACGGCGAGCTGCCGCGCGACGTCGAGCTGATCTTCGCCTGCGCCAGCGGCGCGCGCAGCCTCCAGGTGGTGCACTACCTGAGACACCACGGCTACACGCGCGTGGCCAATCTCGCCGGCGGAATCGGGATGTGGCACGCGCACGGGCTGCCGGTGACGGCGGGCTGAAGCGAGGTCAGGGGCCAGGTGGAAGAGTGCGTCGCCCCTTCACGAGCAAGCCCGATCGAGAGCCTGCAACGTTGCGTCCTAGACGAGCCGGTTCGCCACGAAGGATGGCTGGTCCATGCCCCGCGTGTAGTCCAGCACATTACCGGCGAAGACGATCATGTCGCGGATGCAGAAGCGCCATGCGCGACCGGCGCCCTCAGACATGAACGGCCTCGCGTTCGATGAACGGACGCAGCTCGGAACGAAGCGCCTTGTCGGTCACGAGGTCGACCGGGCGGCCAAGAAGATCCTCGAGGTGGAACTGGACCCCGAAATAGCGATCGGAAGTCGCGGGTCCGTCGAAGGACACCAGGATGTCGATGTCACTGTCGGGGCGTGCAGAGTCCCTTGCCATCGAGCCGAACAGCGCGAGGCCGGTGACACCATGGCGGGCAGCCAGCACGGGCTTGCTACGGGCAAGGCATTCGAGCACTCGAGCGCGATTCATCGCACGTTCGACAGGGGGTCGTCGGTTCTGTTGCAGGGACGCCCCCGGATTGTGGAGGTGCGCGCGGACAGCGACAAGACGGTAGCCACGGAAGACCGTCACGCTGATTGGCCGGTGGCGAGTCCCGCCGCGTCTCACACCAGGATGATGTCGTACTGCTCCTGGCTGTAGAGCCCCTCGACCTGCAGCGTGATGCGCTTGCCGATCGCGTCGCCCAGCGCGGCCAGCGGCTGCGCCTCCTCTTCCAGGAAGAGGTCGATCACGTCCTGCGAAGCGAGGATGCGGAACTCCCTGGGATCGAACTGGCGCGCTTCGCGGTGGATCTCGCGCAGGATCTCGTAGCAGACGGTGCGCGCGGTCTTGAGCATCCCCCGCCCGGCGCAGGTCGGGCAGGGTTCGCACAGCACGTGCGCGAGCGACTCGCGGGTGCGCTTGCGGGTGAGCTCCACCAGCCCCAGCGTGGTGAAGCCGTTGACCGTGGTGCGGGTGCGGTCGCGCGCGAGCGCTTTTCGCAGTTCCTGGAGCACCGCGTCGCGGTGCTCGGCGCTGGTCATGTCGATGAAGTCGACGATGATGATCCCGCCCAGGTTGCGCAGGCGCAGTTGCCGCGCGATCGCCTGCGCGGCCTCGAGGTTGGTCTTGAAGATCGTGTCGTCGAAGTTGCGCCCTCCGACGAAGCCGCCGGTGTTCACGTCGATCGTGGTCAGCGCCTCGGTCTGGTCGATGATCAGGTAGCCGCCCGACTTCAGGTCGACGCGCCGGGCGAGCGCCTTCTCGATCTCCGCCTCGACTCCGTGCAGCTCGAACAGCGGCCGCTCTCCGCTGTAGGCGTGCATCAGCCCGACGAGCCCGGGAACGTAGGTTTCGGCGAAGCCGATCATCCGCTGGCACTCGTCGGCGGAATCGATCTGGATCGACGCGGTGTCCTCGCCTGCGACGTCGCGCAGCATGCGCTGGGTCAGGCTCAGCTCCTGGTAGAGAAGCGAGGGCGGGGGCCTGCGCTGGCTGTCGTCGAGGATCTCGCGCCAGCGCTGGCGCAGGTAGCCGACGTCGGCGGCGAGTTCGGCGTCCGCAGCCTCCTCGGCGGAGGTGCGGATGATGAAGCCGCCGGCCTCGTCCTCGGGCAGCAGCGCCTGCAGTCGCGCGCGCAGGCGTGCGCGCTCGGTTTCGTTGCCGATGCGCTGCGACACGCCGATGTGCGGGTCCTGCGGCAGGTACACCAGGAGCCGCCCCGCGATGCTGATCTGGGTGGACAGGCGTGCGCCCTTGGTGCCCAGGGGATCCTTGATCACCTGCACGAGCAGGGGCTTGCCGTCGAAGAGCAGCTTCTCGATCGGGGTCGGGTGGCCCAGCGCGTGCAGGTTGGTGCGCGACTGCCAGAGGTCTGCGACGTGCAGGAAGGCGGCGCGTTCCAGGCCGATGTCGACGAAGGCCGACTGCATGCCCGGCAGCACCCGCGAGACGCGGCCCAGGTAGACGTTGCCGGTGAGCCCGCGCGTGGCGGCGCGCTCCAGGTGCAGTTCCTGGACCACGCCCTGCTGGACGACCGCGATGCGGGTTTCGTGTGCGCTGTGGTTGACGAGGATTTCTTCGGTCATCGGCATCGCTGGGCGCCTGCGGGGGAGAACACCCCCGGCAGCCCGCGCAGCAGACGGGCCGTCTCGTACAGGGGCAGGCCCATGATACCGGAGTAGCTGCCCTCGATCCGGCGCGCGAAGGCGCCTGCGGCGCCCTGGATTCCATAGGCGCCCGCCTTGTCGAAGGGCTCGCCGCTGGCGACGTAGGCGTCGATCTGCGCCTCGCTCAGCCGCGCGAAGCTCACGCGCGAGACGCTCACCGCGAGTTCGCGCCGGCTGCCACGCGCCAGCGCCACTGCGGTGAGCACCCGATGCCTGCGCCCGGAGAGCCTGCGCAGCATCGCGCGCGCCTGTGCTGCGTCCGCGGGCTTGCCGAGGATGCTGCCGCCGATCGCGACCGTGGTGTCGGCGGCGAGCACCGGCGCAGGCTCGAGCCCGCGCGCGGGCAGGCTCGCGACTGCGGCTTCGAGCTTGGCGCGCACCACGCGGCGCACGTACACCGACGGGGACTCCCCCGGCAGGGGCGCCTCGAGTTCCTCGGCAGCCTGCAGGTCCAGCGGTTCGAGCAGGCGGAAGTTCACGCCGATCTGGCGCAGCAGCTCCTGCCGGCGCGGGCTGCGGGAGGCGAGGTAGATGAAGTCGGTCATGGGGGCAGGCGGATCGGAGGGGGCGCCTGCGGCGGTCTGCGCAGGCCCGGCCTCAGTCCCGATGATAGGGATGGTTGGCGAGCACCGACCAGGCCCGGTAGAGCTGCTCGGCAAGCAGTACGCGCACCAGCGGATGCGGCAGGGTGAGGCTGGACAGCCGCAGCCGCTCGCGCGCCTGCGCCTTCAGTGCGGGCTCGAGCCCGTCGGGGCCGCCGATCAGGATCGCGACCGCTTGCGCGGCATGCTGCCAGCGCTGCAGACAGTCGGCGAGGTCGCGGGTGCGCAGATCGGCGCCGCGTTCGTCGAGGGCGACCAGATGGGCCCCGGGCGGCAGCGCGGCGCGGATGCGCTGAGCCTCCCTGGCCATCCACACTGCCTGGGTCGCCCCCGCGGACCGCGGCTCGGCCCGGACCTCGCGCCACTCGACGCGGATCTCCGGCGGCATGCGGCCCGTGTAGTCGTCGACCGCGCTGCGGACCCAGTCCGGCATCTTCGTGCCGACCGCGACGACGCGGATCAGCATCGGCCGGGTGTGCGGCCGGTCATCGGCGCGGCGCGGCCTCGCCGGCGGCTCCTGCCCCGCCCAGCTTCACGCGCACCGGCTTGCCGCCCCACAGCTCCTCGAGGTTGTAGTAGCTGCGGATCGCCGGCTGCATCAGGTGGACGACGACGTCGCCGAGGTCGACCAGCACCCATTCGCCGGTCTCTTCGCCCTCGACCGAGACGACCTGGCCGCCGGCTGCCTTGACCTTCTCGCGTACGTGCGAGGCCAGCGCGCGAGTCTGGCGGTTCGAGGTGCCGGTGGCCAGGATGACCCGGTCGAAGAGCTCGGTCAGCCCGGTGGTGTTGAAGACCCTGATGTCCTGGCCCTTCACGTCCTCGAGCGCATCGACGACGACACGCTGCAGCTTGCGCAGATCCATCGGTTCCCTAGGTTCGACGGGCCTGGGTCGGCCCGTACAGTTGGTTGAATTCAATATAGTCGAGAACTGCAGGTGCAACCAGACCGCTCGGGCGTTCGCCGCGGGCCAGTTGCGCGCGCAGCGCGGTGGCCGAGACCGGCACCGGCGGCATCGAGAACAGCACGACGGCGCCGGCGGCGGCATCGGGCAGGGTCTGGCGTCCGTGCGCCTGCAGCAGGGCCTCGATCGGCGCGGGCAGGTTCGCCAGGCTGACGCGCTCGCGCTGGGTGCATGCCAGGTGCGCAAGCCCCAGCAGCTCCTGCCAGCGGTGCCAGGTGGGCAGGTTGTGCAGCTGATCGCTGCCCAGCAGCAGCACCAGCGCCGGCTCGGGGCCCAGTTCGCGGCGCAGTTCGGCCAGGGTGTCCACGGTGTAGCTCGGGCCGTCGCGCTGCGCCTCGCGTGCGTCGACGACCAGACCGGGCTCGCCTGCCAGCGTCAGCCGGACCATTTCCAGCCGCTGCGCGGCCCCCGCCACGACCTGCCCCTTCTGCCAGGACTGTCCGGTGGGCACGAAGCGGACTTCGTCGAGCGCGAGCGCGTCGCGCGCAGCCCGTGCGAGGGCCAGATGGCCGACGTGGATCGGATCGAAAGTGCCGCCGAGGATGCCGATGCGCTTGCGGGTCAAGGCGGATTCCGTCGTGCGAGGGCGATCAGACCCAGTCGCGCGGGGCGAGGAAGTCGTCGTAGAGCCGGGCCTCGGGCGAACCGGGCTGCGGGCGCCAGTCGTAGCGCCAGCGCACCGACGGCGGCATCGACATCAGGATCGACTCGGTGCGCCCGCCCGACTGCAGGCCGAACAGCGTGCCGCGGTCGAACACCAGGTTGAACTCGACGTAGCGGCCGCGGCGCAGCGCCTGGAACTCGCGCTCGCGTTCGCTCCAGGGAAGGTCGCGGCGCTGCTCGGCGATCG
Source organism: Pseudomonadota bacterium (assembly GCA_963204785.1). Lineage (GTDB taxonomy): Bacteria > Pseudomonadota > Gammaproteobacteria > Burkholderiales > Burkholderiaceae_E > Quisquiliibacterium. Next base: position 9,616 of record CAUJHG010000052.1, read on the forward strand.
GCACCCAGGCGTCGAGGAAGTGGTCGCCGACGCTGCGGGTCATCGCGAACGCGTGCGCGAAGCCGCCTTCGTCGAAGTCGTCGAAGAACAGGCCGCCCACGCCGCGGGCCTCGTTGCGATGCTTCAGGAAGAAGTAGTCGTCGCACCACTTCTTGAAGCGGGGGTGCAGGTGCTCGCCGAAAGGACGGACCGCGTCGCGGCACACCGAGTGGAAGTGGATCACGTCCTGCTCGAATGGGTAGTACGGGGTCAGATCCATTCCGCCGCCGAACCACCACACCGGGGCGGCGCCCGGCTGCGGGGCGCCGGCGCCGCTGCCCGGGGCCGCGGCGCCTGCCGTGAAGAAGCGCACGTTCATGTGCACCGTGGGCACGTGGGGACTGCGCGGATGCAGCACCAGCGAGACGCCCATCGCCTCGAAGGAGCGCCCCGCCAGGTGCGGGCGCTGCGCAGTGGCCGAGGCCGGCAGCCCCGCCCCCTTCACGTGCGAGAAGTTGACGCCGCCGCGCTCGAACAGCCCGCCTTCCTCGATCACGCGGGTCAGGCCGCCGCCGCCCTCGGGCCGCTCCCACCGGTCGCTGCGAAAGGCGCTGCCGTCGAGCGCCTCGAGACGCTCGACGATGCGCGACTGCAGGCCGACGAGGTAGTCGCGCACCTGCGCGGCATCGGGCGCCTCGTCGGCTGCGCAGGCCTGTCCGTGCGCAGTCATCGCTTGCGCGCGATCGCGCGGTGACCGATGTCGCGGCGGAACTGCATGCCGTCGAAGCGGATCGCGTCGATGCCCTGGTAGGCGCGCGCCTGCGCGATCTTTGGGGAGTCGCCCAGCCCGGTCACGCACAGCACGCGCCCGCCGCTGGTCAGGATGCGCCCGTCGACCTCGGTGGTGCCTGCGTGGAAGACCAGGCAGTCGGAATCGGGGGCGTTGCCGTTGACGGGCAGCCCGGTGATCGGATCGCCCTTGCGTGGTTCGTCGGGGTAGCCATGGGCTGCGAGCACCACGCCCAGCGCGGTGCGCCGGTCCCAGGTGATCTCGGCCTGATCGAGGCGGCCGTCGAGCGCCTTCTCGAACACCGAGGCGAGGTCGCTGCGGATGCGCGCCATGATCGGCTGGGTCTCGGGGTCGCCCATCCGGCAGTTGAACTCGAGCGTGCGTGGCTGGCCGGCGCCGTCGATCATCAGCCCCGCGTACAGGAAGCCGCTGAAGGGGATGCCGTCGCGCGCCATCCCGTTGACCGTCGGCAGGATGATCTCGCGCATCACCTTCGCGTGGATCTCCGGGGTCACCACCGGGGCCGGCGAATAGGCGCCCATCCCACCGGTGTTGGGTCCCTGGTCGGCATCGAGCAGGCGCTTGTGGTCCTGGCTGGAAGCGAGGGCGAGCACGTTGCGCCCGTCGACCATCACGATGAAGCTGGCTTCCTCGCCCTCGAGGAAGTCCTCGATCACCACGCGCGCTCCGGCCGAGCCCATCCGGTTGTCCAGGAGCATCGCGTCGATCGCCGCACAGGCTTCCCCGACCGAGGTGGCGACCACCACGCCCTTGCCGGCCGCCAGCCCGTCGGCCTTGACGACGATCGGTGCGCCGCGGCCTTCGACATAAGCGCGGGCCGCGGCGGCATCGGTGAAGGTCTCGTATGCCGCGGTCGGGATGCCGTGGCGCTTCATGAAGGCCTTGGCGAAGTCCTTGGAGGACTCGAGCTGCGCTGCCGCCCGGGTCGGGCCGAAGATGCGCAGTTCGCGTTCCCGGAAGTGGTCGACGATGCCTGCCGCCAGCGGCGCCTCGGGGCCGACCACGGTGAAGGCGATCTGCTCGCGCTGCGCAAACTCGGCCAGCTCGTCGATTCCGGTGAGCGGCAGGTTCTGCAGCTTCGGTTCACGGGCGGTGCCGCCGTTGCCGGGCGCAACCCACACCCTGTGCACCCGCTCGGACTGCGCGAGACGCCAGGCCAGCGCGTGCTCGCGGCCACCCGAACCCACCACCAGGAGCTTCATCGCCTCGTCCTATTGCCGTTCATCGAAGATCGCGTTCGTGTACACCTGCTGGACGTCGTCGATGTTCTCCAGCGCGTCGAGCAGCTTCTGCATCTTCTGCGCATCCTCGCCCAGCAGTTCGATCTCGTTGAGCGCTTTCATCGTGATCTCGGCCACCTCGGCCTTCAGCCCGGCCGCGTCGAGCGCCTGCCTGAGCGCGGCGAAGTCGGCGACCGCGCAGACGACCTCGATGCCGCCTTCGTCGTCGGTGAGCACGTCTTCGGCGCCGGCCTCGATCGCGGTCTCCATGACCTGGTCCTCGGAGGTGCCCGGTGCGAACAGGAACTGCCCGCAGTGCCTGAACTGGAAGGCGACCGATCCGTCGGTGCCCAGGTTGCCGCCGTGCTTCGAGAAGGCGTGGCGCACCTCCGCCACGGTGCGGGTGCGATTGTCGGTCATGCAGTCGACGATCACGGCAGCCCCGCCGATGCCGTAGCCTTCGTAGCGGATCTCGACGAAGTTCTCGCCCTCGGTGCCGCCGACGCCCCGTGCGATCGCCTTCTGCACGGTATCCTTGGCCATGTTCGCCTCGGAGGCCTTGTCCAGGGCGAGACGCAAGCGAGGGTTGGCGGAGGGATCGGCACCGCCCTCGCGTGCGGCGACGAAGATCTCCCTCAGGACGCGCGTGAACACCTTGCTGCGCTTGGCGTCCTGGCGGTTCTTGCGGTGCTGGATGTTGGCCCACTTGGAATGGCCGGCCATGACTTGCCCTCTCAGTCGCCCTGGCTTGCATCGGCCTCGGGCGGCGTGGTCGAATGATCCGTGTGCGGGGAAACCGCGATTTTACCACCCACCCTTGCATGGGACGGCCAGCCCGCGGCCGTCGGCAGCGCCATGACCGACCTGTTCCGAATTGCCGTCGCCGACTCCCGCGAACTCGGCATCCTCCCTGCGCTGGCCAACCGGCACGGCCTGATCACCGGGGCCACCGGAACCGGCAAGACGGTGTCGCTGCAGGTGCTCGCGGAGCGCCTGTCCGAGGCGGGCGTCCCGGTCTTCGTGGCGGACGTCAAGGGCGATCTCGCGGGCATCTCGCAGCCGGGACAGATGTCGCCGAAGCTCAAGGAGCGGCTGGAGACACACGGCCTGCCCGAGCCCGCATTCTCCGGCTACCCGGTGACGCTCTGGGATGTCTACGGCGAGAAGGGCCACCCGCTGCGGGCAACGGTCTCCGACATGGGGCCGACGCTGCTGGCGCGGATCCTCGGCCTGAACGAGACCCAGGAGGGCGTGCTGCACCTGGTGTTCCGCATCGCCGACGCGCAGGGGCTGCTGCTGCTCGACGCGAAGGACCTGCGCGCGATGCTGCAGTACGTGGGCGAGAACGCGAAGGCCTTCACCACCGAGTTCGGCAACATCTCCACCGCGTCGGTGGGGGCGATCCAGCGCAGCCTGCTGGCGCTCGACGCGCAGGGCGCCGACCGCTTCTTCGGCGAGCCGATGCTCAACCTCGACGACATGCTGCAGACCGATGCGAGCGGGCGCGGCGTGATCAACGTGCTGGCGGCCGACCGGCTGATGAACGCGCCGCGGCTGTACGCATCCTTCCTGCTGTGGCTGCTCTCGGATCTCTTCGAGAAGCTTCCGGAGGTGGGCGATCGGGACAAGCCGCGCTTCGTGTTCATCTTCGACGAGGCGCACCTGCTGTTCGACTCGGCGCCCAAGGCGCTGCTCGAGAAGGTCGAGCAGGTGGTGAGGCTGATCCGCTCCAAGGGTGTCGGCGTCTACTTCGTCACACAGAATCCGCTTGACATCCCGGACACGGTGCTGGGACAACTGGGCAACCGGGTCCAGCACGCGTTGCGCGCGTTCACGCCGCGCGACCAGAAGGCGGTCAGGGCCGCCGCCGAGACGATGCGCCCGAACCCGAACTTCAAGGCCGAGCAGGCGATCACCGAACTCGGCGTGGGCGAGGCGCTGGTGTCCTTCCTCGATCCGAAGGGGCGGCCCGACGAGGTCGAGCGCGCGTGGATCATGCCGCCGGGCTCCCGGATCGGACCGATCACCGACGAGGAGCGCCGTGCGCTGATGGCGACCTCGGTGGTCGCGGGCATCTACGACCACGCCGAGGATCGCGAGTCTGCCTACGAACGGCTGAAGGCCGGCGCTGCGCCTGAGCAGCGCGAGGCCGGCGCGCAAGAGCAGCAGGCCCCAGCCGACGGCGGCGGGCTGGGCGGGATGCTCGGCGGCGTGCTGGATGGCGTGCTGGGCGGCGGCTCGGGAGCGCGTCGGCCGGCCAGGCGCGGCGACACCGTGATCGAGGCGGCGGCAAAGAGCGCGGCGCGCTCGATCGGCACGAGCCTGGGGCGCGAACTGGTGCGCGGGGTCCTGGGTTCGCTGCTGCGCAGGCGCTGAGCGTCATGCCGCGGCGTCAGCGCGCCCGGCAGGCAGCCGGCGCGCCCGCGGCGATGGGTGCCGACGCCGGGGCACAGCACCGGAATCACACGAAGATCGGCACGCATCCGCAGGAGGAGAAGGAATGAAGCTGGGCATCGAAGGCAGGTGGGCGCTGGTCTGCGGCGCGAGCAAGGGGCTGGGCTACGGCTGCGCCGCGTCGCTGGCCGCCGAGGGCGTGAACCTGGTGATCAACGCGCGCACGGCGCAGGCGCTGCGCGAGGCAGCCGCGCGCATCGGCGGCGAGACCGGGGTGCAGGTCGTCGCGGTGGCCTGCGACATCACCACGCCCGAAGGGCGCGCGGAGGCGCTCGCCGCCTGCCCGCAGGTCGACATCCTGGTCAACAACGCCGGCGGCCCGCCGCCCGGAGATTTCCGCGACTTCACCCGCGACGACTGGATCCGGGCGCTCGACGCCAACATGCTCACGCCGATCGAGCTGATCAAGGCCACGGTCGACGCCATGGTCGCGCGCCGCTTCGGACGCATCGTCAACATCACCTCGAGCGCGGTGAAGGCGCCGATCGACGTGCTGGCGCTGTCCAACGGCGCGCGCAGCGGCCTCACCGGCTTCGTCGCCGGGCTGGCGCGCAGGACCGCCGCCCACAACGTCACGATCAACAACCTGCTGCCGGGAATGTTCGCCACCGACCGTCTGCGCGGCACGATCGCCGCGTCGGCGAAAGCCCAGGGAATCGACCCGGCGGAGGCCGAGCGCCGGCGGGTCGCGGGCGTGCCGGCCGGCCGTTTCGGCGACCCCTGGGAGTTCGGCCAGGCCTGCGCCTACCTGTGCAGCGCGCAGGCCGGCTACGTCACCGGACAGAACTTCCTGATCGACGGGGGCAACTACCCAGGGACTTTCTGAGCCCCGACATCACCGCACCAGAGGAGGCAAGCACGATGCCCAAGGCGATCCGGATCGAGCGCACCGGCGGTCCCGAAGTGATGCAGTACGTCGACCTCGATCTCGGCCCGCCCGGACCAGGCCAGGTCCAGGTGCGCCACCACGCGATCGGGCTGAACTTCATCGACGTCTACTACCGCACCGGCCTGTACCCGATGAGCCTGCCCGGCGGCGCGGGGCTCGAGGGCGCCGGCGAGGTGCTCGCGGTGGGCGAGGGGGTCACCGAGCTGGCGCCGGGCGACCGCGTCGCCTATGCGGGCGGCCCGCCGGGCGCGTACGCCGAAGTGCGCAACATGCCGGTCAAGCCGCTGGTCAGGATCCCGGAGAGCATCGGCTACGACACCGCGGCCGCGATGATGCTCAAGGGCCTGACGGTCCAGTACCTGTTCCACCGCACCTACAAGCTCCAGGCCGGCGAGACAATCCTGTTCCACGCGGCGGCGGGCGGCGTCGGGCTGATCGCGATGCAGTGGGCCAAGGCGCTCGGCGCGAACGTGATCGGCACGGTCGGCTCGCCCGGGAAGGCCGAGATCGCGAAGCGTCACGGCTGCGACCACGTGATCCTGTACCGCGAGGAGAACGTCCCGGAGCGCGTGCGCGAGATCACCGGCGGCAGGATGGTGCCGGTGGTCTACGACGGGGTGGGCAAGGACACCTTCCAGGCCTCGCTCGACAGCCTCGCGCCCTTCGGGCTGATGGTGAGCTTCGGCAACGCCTCGGGGCCGGTGCCGCCGGTTCCGCTGACCGCGCTGAAGGGCTCGCTGTTCATCACGCGCCCCGGGCTGATGAACCACACGGCCGAGCGCGCGACGCTGCTCGAGATGGCCGGGGACCTGATCCGCATGGTGTCGTCGGGCAAGGTGAAGATCGACGTCGAGCGTCGCTACGCGCTTGCCGATGCCGCGCAGGCCCATCGCGACCTCGAGGCGCGACGGACCGCCGGCTCCTCGATCCTGCTGCCCTGAGGCTGCCCTGACTGCCACGGTCGCCATCGAAGCGCTGGACGCCGGCGCAGCACAGGCCGGCGAGGCCGCAGGCGAAGGCAGCCACGAGCGCCGCTTCGGCGGCGTCGCGCGGCTGTACGGGCCGACGGCGCTGGCCCGACTGCGCGCGGCGCACTTCGTCGTCGTCGGCATCGGCGGCGTGGGCTCCTGGGTGGCCGAGGCGCTGGCGCGTTCGGGCGCGGGCGCGCTGACGCTGATCGATCTCGACCACGTCGCCGAGTCCAACGTCAACCGGCAGGTGCACGCGCTGGACGCGACGCTGGGGGCGGCCAAGGGCGAGGCGATGCGCGAGCGGATCGCGGGCATCTGGTCCGGCTGCCGCGTGGCGGTGGTCGACGATTTCGTCACCGCGGACAACGCCCGGGCGCTGATCCCCGAGGGCGCGATCGTGGTCGACGCGATCGACCAGCCCAGGGCCAAGGCGGCGATGATCGCGCTGTGCCGGGACCGCGGGCAGCCGCTGGTGGTGTGCGGGGGCGCGGGCGCGGTCGCCGACGGGCTGTCGCTGCGGCGGGCCGATCTCGCGCTGGTCCGCAACGATCCGCTGCTCGCCTCGGTGCGCGCGCGCCTGCGGCGCGAGCACGGCTTTCCGCGCGAGGCGGGACGGCGCTTCGGTGTCACGGCTCTCCACTTCGACGCGCAGCGCCGGCGCGAACCTGCGGCGGCCGGCGTCGCCTGCGCGCCCGGCGCACCGGCGACGCGCCCCGGGGCTGCGCTGGCCTGCGCAGGCTACGGCTCCCTGGTCACGGTGACCGCGCCGATGGGCTTTGCTGCGGCGGGGCTGGCGATCGAGGCGGCGCTGCGGTGACGGAGCGGCTGGCGCACCCGGAGCGGCCGCGGTGGGTGGGCGAACTGGCAGCCAGGACGGGCGACTGGCAGGTCCCGGGATGGCGGGGCGAGGATCGAGCGGCGGCCGCATGGCCGCAGCGGAGTCGAGAGAGGAGGCGGCGATGTGGATCGAAGCGGGCGGCGCGGGCGCGCCGCGGAGCAGGGCGGCAGCGCGCTGCGCAGGCCAGGGTGGCGCGGCGCGCCACGAGCGCGGACGCGGCCGCGCCGTCGCGGCGCTCGCGCTGGCCTGCTGGATCGCTGCGCTCGCGGCGGCGCTGCCGTCGGCGGCTGCCGCGCAGGGGGCGGGATCCCGCGCGGCGGGCGTGCCCGCCCGGGCGGCGCAGGCCGACGATCGGGGCAGGGCGCTCTACGAGGCGCGCTGCGGCGGCTGCCACGACCGCAGCGTCCATCAGCGCAGCGCGCGCAGCGCGACCGATTTCTCCGCAGTGCGCGCGGCGGTCGTGCGCTGGGACCGCGAGATCGGCGCGCTGTGGCGCGGCGACGAGATCGATGCCGTGACGCGGTACCTGAACGAGCGCTACTACCGATTCCCCTGCCAGGGGCCCGCGTGCCCGGCGCCGCGGGCCGATAATCGGCGCTGAACGGCCCGTTCGCGGGCGCGCCGCGCGCGGATCCCGAGGGTCTGCAGCGGCGGAATCGCCGGGGCGCGGCGCCGGTGCACGAGAAGGGGGAGACGGAGATGGAAAACGCGATCGCACGGATGCTCGACTACCACCTCGCGGTGCGCCACTACCCGGGCGCGGTCGTGCACGTCGAGCAGGACGGAAAGGTGCTGGCGCGCGCTGCGGTCGGACGGATGCACGGCGAGGGCGACGCGCCGATGCGCGAGGACGCGCTGTTTCGCATCGCATCGCTGTCCAAGGCGGTGGTGAGCGTGCTCACGCTGATGCTGGTCGACGAGGGGCGGGTGGCGCTGGACGCGCCGGCGCACGAGTACCTGCCGCAGCTGGCGGCGCAGCGGCTGGCCAGCGGCGCAGCCCCGGCGCGGCCGGTCACGGTGCGCGACCTGCTGCGGCACACCGCGGGCGTGCCCTACGCGGGCGAGACCCGCGATCCGGCCGTGCGCGCCAGGGCGCAGGCGCTGGGGCTGGACGGCAGGATGGCATCGATGACCCCGACCGAGTTCCTCGATGCGCTGGTCACGCTGCCGCTGGCCAACGAACCGGGCGCGGCGTTCCGCTACGGCTTCGCGACCGACCTCGCGGGCCTGGTGGTCGAGCGGGTCACGGGGCAGCGCCTGGGCGACGCCTTGCGCGAGCGACTGCTCGAGCCGCTGGGCATGCACGACACCGGCTTCACGGTGCCCGAGGCGCAGGCGCACCGGCTCGCGAGCGCCTTTGCCGCCGACAAGGCCTGGCACGGCTTCGACCGGATGTTCCGCGAGGCCCAGGCCAGGGGCTTGCCGATGCACAGCGGCGGCGGCGGGCTGGTGTCGAGCGTCGACGACTACGCCCGGTTCGCGCGGATGCTGGCCAACGGCGGCGAAGCGGGAGGCCGCCGCTACCTGGAGCCGAAGACCTTCGCCGCGATGGCCAGCGATCAGCTCGGCGCGCAGGTCGACGGCCCTGCGGGCTACACCGGCCCGGGCTTCGGCTTTGGGCTGGCGCTGGCGGTGCGGCTGGACTGGGGCGCGGCCGCGGTGCCCAGCCCGGCCGGGGAGCTCACCTGGTCCGGCGTCACCGGCACCGGGCTCTACCTGCGCCCGGCGGACCGCTGGTTCGCGATCCACTTCAGCTGCAACAACGCCTCGCGCCTGATGGCGCGCTTCGAGTTCCGCCGCGCCGCGTCGCTGCTCTGAGGCGCGGCGCCCGAGGCCCGGTCCCGGCAGGCCGGACGCATTCACGACGACAGCGAGGAGACCCATGGGAGCCCCTGGCGAGATCCACGGCCGCGCGCAGACGCTCGACGACAAGTACGCCGCCCGCGAGGGCTGGCTCTACATGACCGGCATCCAGGCGCTGGTGCGCCTGCCGATGCAGCAGCGCCAGCGCGATGCCGCCGCCGGCCACCGCACCGGCGGCTACATCTCCGGCTACCGGGGCTCGCCGCTCGGACGCTACGACATGGAGCTGTGGGCCGCGGGCGAGCGGCTGCGCGAGCACGGCGTGGTGTTCCGCTCCGGCCTGAACGAGGATCTCGCTGCCACCGCGATCTGGGGCTCGCAGTATGTCGGGCTGTTTCCCGGCGCCACGGTCGATGGCGTCTTCGGGATCTGGTACGGCAAGGGCCCCGGCGTCGACCGCTCGGGCGACGCGCTGCGCCACGCGAACATGGCCGGCACCCATCCGCTGGGCGGAGTGGTCGCGCTCGCGGGCGACGACCACGGCGTGAAGTCCTCGACCGTGGCCAACTTCTCCGACCAGAACTTCATCGCGGTCGGCATGCCGGTGCTCTACCCGTCCAACACGCAGGAGCTGCTGGACTACGGCCTGCACGGCTTCGCGCTGTCGCGCTTCTCGGGCTGCTGGGTCGGGATGAAGGTGGTCACCGACGTGGTCGAGGGTGGCGGCTCGGTGTGGGTCGCGCCGGACTCGCCGAAGATCGTCGTTCCCGAGGACTTCCCGCTGCCGCCGGGCGGCCTGAACAGCCGGCCGGTGGACATGGGAATCCCGCAGGAGGATCGCCTCTACCACCACAAGCTGCACGCGGCGCTCGCCTATGCGCGCGCCAACGGGCTGAACCGGGTCACGCTCGGCGGTGCGGGCGCGCGCGTGGGGATCGTCTCCGCCGGGAAGGCCTACCAGGACCTGCTCCAGGCGCTGCTCGGAATGGGGATCGACGAGCAGCGCGCGCGTGCGCTCGGCGTGAAGGTGCTCAAGGTCGGGATGACCTGGCCGCTGGATCCCGGGATCGTCCGCGAGTTCGCGCAGGGGCTCGAGACCCTCGTGGTGATCGAGGAGAAGCGCCCGGTGCTCGAGGAGCAGTTGCGCTCGGCGCTCTACGGCAGCCCGCACCAGCCCGCGATCGTCGGCAAGCACTTCGCCGGCCATCCGTTCGATGCGGTGCGCGCGCCGATGGCGATTCCCAACGCGGGCGAGAGCAACCCGGCGATGGTCGCAGCCGTGCTCGCGAAGGTGCTCGGGCTGGCGCCGGCCGATCAGGCGACGACGCAAGCCGTGGCGGCGTCCGCTGCGCCAGGGCCGGTGCGCATGCCCGGCTTCTGCTCGGGCTGCCCGCACAACCGCTCGACGCGGGTGATCGAGGGCAGCCGGGCGCTGGCCGGCATCGGCTGCCACTCGATGGCGCTGTTCATGGATCCGCTCACCACCACCACGATCTCCCACATGGGGGCCGAGGGGGTGATGTGGCTCGGCCAGCATCCGTTCACCACCGAGAAGCACGTGTTCGCGAACCTCGGCGACGGCACCTACGCGCACTCCGGCTTCCTCGCGGTGCGCCAGGCGATCGCCGCGCACGTGCCGATCACCTACAAGATCCTCTTCAACGGCTTCGTGTCGATGACCGGCGGGCAGGCGGTCGAGGGCGACATCAGCGTGCCAACCATCCTGCACGAACTCGCTGCCGAGGGCGTCCGGAAGATGGCGGTGGTCACCGATGACGTCTCCAGGTACCAGGGCGTCGCGCTGCCGCCCGGAGTGCCGGTGCGCCCCCGCACCGAGATGGAGGCGGTGCAGCGCGAGTTCCGCGAGTATCCGGACGTGTCGGTGATCGTCTACGACCAGCCCTGCGCAACCGAACGTCGGCGGCTGCGCAAGCGCGGCAAGTGGGAGGATCCGCCGCGGCGCGCCTGGATCGACGCCGCGGTCTGCGAGGGCTGCGGCGACTGCGGGAAGGCATCGAACTGCATGTCGGTCGAGCCGCTCGAGACCGAGTTCGGCCGCAAGCGCCGGATCAACCAGTCGACCTGCAACAAGGACTACTCCTGCGTCGAGGGCTTCTGCCCGAGCTTCGTTTCGGTCGAGGGCGGGCGGCTGCGCAAGGCGGCGGCGCCGGCCCCGGCGCAGGCGGCAGGCGCGCCGGCCGACGAGGCAGCGTTCGCGGGCCTGCCCGAGCCCTCGGTGGCGCAGCCGGCGCGGGCCTTCAACCTGCTGATCGGCGGCATCGGCGGCACCGGCGTGGTCACCATCGGCCAGACGCTCGCGGTGGCCGCTCACCTCGAAGGACTCTACAGCTCCAACCTCGACGTCACCGGCCTGGCGCAGAAGTACGGCGCGGTGCTCTCGCACGTGCGCATCGCGCCGCGCGCAGAGGACCTGCACGGCACGCGGATCGCGCCGGGCGAGGCCGACACCCTGATCGGCTGCGACCTGATCGTCGCCGCCGGCGACGAGGCGATGTCCAAGCTGCGGGCCGGGCGCAGCCGTGGCGTGGTCTGCACCGACCTGATCCCCACCGGCGAGTTCGCGCGCAATCCGGACTGGCGCATCGACGCCGGAGCGCTCGCGGCCCGGGTCTCGGCGGTGCTCGGCGAGGGCGGGCTGCTGCTCGAGGGGCAGCGACTGGCCACGGCGCTGATGGGCGACGCGATCGCCGCCAACATGTTCATGCTCGGAGCTGCGTGGCAGCGCGGCCAGGTTCCGCTGTCGCTTGCGTCGATCGAGCGTGCGATCGAGCTCAACGGCGTGGCGATCGAGCTCAACCGCCGCGCCTTCCTGTGGGGACGGCGCGCCGCGCACGACCTCGCCGCGGTCGAAGCGCATGCGGCGCGCGCGGGCGCCCGCGTGGTGAGCTTCGCGCGGCGTCCGGCACAGACCCTCGCGGAGATCGTCGAGCGGCGGGTGGCCGAGCTCACCGACTACCAGGACGCCGCCTACGCGCGCCGCTATGCGGCGATGGTCGAGCGCGTGCGCCAGGCCGAGGCTGCGCTCGGCCCGGGGATCGGAAGGCAGACCGATGCGCTGGCGCGCGCCGTCGCGCACGGCCACTTCAAGCTGCTGGCCGCCAAGGACGAGTTCGAAGTCGCGCGGCTCTACAGCAGGCCCGCATTCCGGGAGGAGATCGCGCAGGTCTTCGAAGGCGACTACAGGCTGAAGTTCCACGTCGGCGCCTGGCCCTTCGCGCGCAGGGACCCGGTCACCGGCAAGCCTGTCAAGCGCGAGGTCGGCGCCTGGCTGCTCGGCGCCTTCGCGGTGCTCGCGCGCCTGCGCGGCCTGCGCGGCACGGTGCTCGATCCCTTCCGCAATTCCGCCGAGCGCCGCCTGCACCGCGAGCTGCTCGAGCGCTACGAAGCCGACCTCGAACGCCTGCTGGAGGGGCTCAGCACGGACAATCACGCGGTCGCGGTGCGCATTGCGTCGATGCCGGAGAAGATCCGCGGCTACGGTCACGTGCGCGAGCAGCATGCCGCGGCAGTGGCCGTCGAGCGGGACCGTCTGCTGAGCGAGTTTGCGCTGGCGGGCAGCCAGCGCGCAGCCGCCTGAGGAGAGTGCGATGCTGAACCAGGAACTGATCGGGGCGCTGCGCGCCGCGCTTGCTCCCGAGGCCTTCGTGGAGGGTGAGGCGCTCGCCGCGCGCGCGGCCGGCTGGAGCCGTCGGGACGGGATCCAGGCGGCGCTTCTGGTGCGCCCGGCGAGCACCGGGGAGGTGTCCACGGTGCTGCGCCTGTGCAACGAGCACCGCCAGCCGGTGATCACCCACGGCGGGCTCACCGGGCTGGTGCACGGCGCGGACACCACGCCCGCCGACCTGGTGCTCTCGACCGAACGGATGCGGGCGATCGAGTCGATCGACCCCGCGCAGCGCGTGGCGGTGGTGCAGGCGGGCGTCACGCTGCAGGCGGTGCAGGAGGCGGCCGACGCCCAGGGGCTCGCCTTCCCGCTGGACCTGGGCTCGCGGGGCTCGGCGACGGTCGGCGGCAACGCGTCGACCAACGCGGGGGGCAACCGGGTGGTCCGCTACGGGATGACCCGCGACATGATCCTCGGCGTCGAGGCGGTGCTCGCTGACGGCACCGTGATTCCGGCGATGAACCGGCTGATCAAGAACAACACCGGCTACGACCTCAAGCAGCTCTTCATCGGCGCCGAAGGCACGCTCGGGGTGATCACCCGCCTGGTGCTGCGGCTGCGCGAGAAGCCCGCGCGGCAGGACGTCGCGATGGTGGCGGTTCCCGACTTCGACAGCCTGGTCGCGCTGCTCAAGCACATGGACCGGGCGCTGGGCGGGTCGCTGTCGGCCTTCGAGGCGATGTGGCCGGAGTTCTACGAACTGGTCACCACTGCGCCGGCGAAGGGGCGTCCGCCGATCCCGCACGGGCACGCGATGTACGCGCTGGTCGAGTGCTCCGGCGGCGGCTCGCCCGCCGACGCCGAGCGCTTCGGGCAGGCGCTGGGGGAGGCGATGGAGCAGGGGCTGGTGGTCGACGCGGCGATCGCGCAGTCGCAGGCCGAGGCGGCGGCGATCTGGGCGCTGCGCGACGACGTCGCCCAGACCATGCGCGACGCGCCGCCGGTCACCTTCGACGTGTCGCTGCCGATCGCGCTGATGCCCGGCTACCTCGACGAGGTCCGGCCGGCGCTGGCCAGACGCTTCCCCGGCTCGCTGCTGTGGGTCTTCGGCCACCTCGGCGACGGCAACCTGCACCTGGTGCTGAAGGCCGGAATGCCGGCCAGCCAGGCGCGGCCCGATGCGGAGGCGATCGTCTACGGGGCGCTGCGCGCGATCCACGGCTCGGTGTCGGCCGAGCACGGCATCGGCTTCGAGAAGAAGGCATGGCTCGGGGTGTCGCGCAGCCCGGCCGAGATCGCGCTGATGCGCAGCCTGAAGGACTGTCTCGATCCGAACGGCATCCTGAACCCCGGCCGGATCTTCTCCCTGTAAGCTCGGGCGGCGCGGGGCGCCTGCCCCTGCGTCCGTCCAGGCCTTCGCGAACACGAGAGCGCGCCGATGCCCCGCACCTTCGTCCCCGCCTCCTTCGAGGACTACCGCGAACTCGCGCGCCGCCGGCTGCCGCGCCAGTTCTTCGAATACATCGACGGCGGCGCGCAGGGCGAGCTCACGCTGCGCGCCAATGCGGCCGACCTGGATGCGATCCGGCTGCGCCAGCTGGTGCTGCGCGACGTCGAGCAGGTGGACCTGCGCACCACCGTGCTCGGACGCGAGTGGCCGGTGCCCTTCGGGCTGGCGCCGGTGGGGCTGGCCGGGCTGATGCGCCGGCGCGGCGAGACGCAGGCGGTGCGCGCGGCCAACGCGGCCGGGGTCACCTGGTGCCTGAGCACCGTGGGTCTGTGCTCGATCGAGGAGGTGGCCGGCGTTGCCAGCGCGCCCTTCTGGTTCCAGCTCTACATGATGCGCGACCGGGGCTTCGTCGCGGAGCTGATCGCGCGCGCGAAGGCGGCGCGCTGCGAGGCGCTGGTGGTGACGGTCGACCTCGCGGTGCCCGGGCTGCGCCTGCGCGACACGCGCAACGGAATGGTCGGCGGGCTGTCGGCCGCCGCGAAGCTCGCGGTGAACCTGGAGCGCGCGAGCCGCGTGGCCTGGATCGCCGATGTGGTGCTGCGCGGCGGTCCGCTGATCTTCGGCACGCTCGCCGCGAAGCTGCCCGAGGCCAGGAGCCTGCCCGAATTCCACGAATTCGTCGGCAGGAACTTCGACCCGACGGTCAGCTGGGCAGACATCGACTGGATCCGCTCCCAGTGGGACGGTCCGATCGTGATCAAGGGGGTGATGGACCCCGAGGACGCGCGCGCTGCGGCATCGGCCGGCGCGCAGGCGGTGGTGGTCTCCAACCACGGCGGGCGCCAGCTCGACGGCGCCCCTTCGACGATCGTCGCGCTGCCGGCGATCGTGGATGCGGCAGGCGACCGTCTCGACGTCCTGGTCGACGGCGGCATCCGCGGCGGGCTCGACGTGATGAAGGCGCTGGCCTGTGGCGCACGCGCTGCGCTGATGGGACGCGCCTGGGTATTCGCGCTGGCCGCGATGGGAGAGGCCGGGGTCGCGCGAGTGCTCGAATCCACCCGCAACGAACTGCGGGTCTCGCTGGCGCTGGCGGGAATCGACGCCGTGCGCAAGGTCGGGCGCGACACGCTCTACTGAACGAAAGCAGCGGCCACTCGCCGCCCAGGAGGGCGATAGGCCACGCACCGCATCTGCCCGGTCGCTGCCGGCCGGGCGGGGCGGTCCGATTCCCATCTTTTCGGCTTGCCGGCAGCGCCCGGACGCGGCGCGGGGCCGCTGGGGCTGCCCGGGCTCCCGTAAACTGCGCCCATCCCCTGGGCCGGCCGTGCGCGCAGCGCGACCTGCCGCAACGCCGAGGATCCCTCCCGATGACCGATTCCCAGAAGCCTGCCGGGGCGCACCCGGAGCACGAAGTCGCCTGGCACGAGGACTGCGCGGTATTCCGGATCCGCCGCGGGCGCAGCCTGAACGCGCTGACCAAGGGCGTGCTCGAGGCGCTGTCGAGCTGTCTGGACGAGGTCGAAGCGCGCGGTGTGCCTGCGCTGGTGATCGTGGGCGAGGGCGAGAAGGCCTTCTGCGCCGGCACCGATCTCGCCGAGCTCACCACGCTGTCCGACGACGCACGTCACGCCAAGACGCGCTACGCGCGCGAACTGCTGGTGCGGCTGCACCGCTCGAAGGTGGTCAGTGTCGCCGCGGTCAACGGACTGGCCTTCGGCGGTGGCCTGGAGCTCGCGCTCGCGTGCACCTTCCGCATCGCTGCGCCCCACGCCACGTTCGCCCTTCCCGAGGTCAAGCTCGGCGTGTTCCCGGTCTACGGCGGAACGCAGTTCCTGCCGGCAGTGGTCGGGCAGGCGCGGGCGGTGGACATGATGATCACCGGGCGCACCGTCGACTGCGCCGAGGCGCTCTCGATGGGACTCATCAGCCGTGTCGCGATGCCCGGCGGCGCGCCGGCAGCGGGCAGCGCCGCCGCAGCGCTGCTCGCCGAACAGGCAGCGGCGAGCGCCTCGGGCGCCGCGCCCGCGCGGATGTCCGCCGACGAACTGCTCGCCCAGGCGATCGCGCTGGCGCGCACCGTCACCTGCTGGAGCCGGCTCGCGGTCGACGCGATCCGCACCAGCGCCGCGGCTGCCGGTCCGGTGGTCAGCGACGCCGGCCTCGCGGCCGAGGAGGCGCAGTCGCAACGGGTGATGGCCAGCGCCGACGGCAAGGAAGGCGTGCGCGCCTTCGTCGAGAAGCGCGCGCCGGTGTTCCGCAACCGCTGATATCGAACCCCCCTACAGGAGAACCCAGATGTTGAAGACCCGATTCACCGAACTGGTCGGCGTGCAGTACCCGATCGTGCAGGGCGGAATGCAGTGGGTCGGCCGCGCCGAGCTGGTCGCTGCCGTGGCCAACGCCGGTGCGCTCGGCTTCATCACCGGACTGACGCAGCCCACGCCCGAGGACCTGGCCAAGGAGATCAGGCGCTGCCGCGAGATGACCGACAAGCCCTTCGGCGTGAACCTCACCATCCTGCCTGCGCTGAAGCCGCCGCCCTACGCCGAGTACCGCCGCGCGATCATCGAGTCCGGCGTCAAGGTCGTCGAGACCGCGGGCTACAACCCCGAGGAGCACATTGCCGACTTCAAGCAGCACGGCATCAAGGTGATCCACAAGTGCACCGCGGTGCGCCATGCGCTCAAGGCGGAACGGATTGGCGCCGACGCGATCTCCATCGACGGCTTCGAGTGCGCCGGCCACCCGGGCGAGGACGACATCCCGGGCCTGATCCTGATCCCCGCGGCCGCCGACAAGGTGAAGATCCCGATGATCGCCTCGGGCGGCTTCGCCGACGGCCGGGGGCTGGTCGCCGCGCTGGCGCTGGGCGCAGAGGGCATCAACATGGGCACGCGCTTCATGTGCACCGTGGAGAGCCCGATCCACCAGAAGATCAAGGAGCAGATCGTCGCCAACGACGAGCGCGCCACCGACCTGATCTTCCGCACGCTGAAGAACACCGCGCGGGTCGCGAAGAACGCGGTCAGCCAGGAGGTGGTGGCCATCGAGCGCAAGGGCGGCGCCACCATCGACGACATCAAGCACCTGGTGGCCGGCGCGCGCGGCAAGGTGGTCTACGAGGAGGGTGATCCCGACTACGGCATCTGGTCGGCCGGGATGGTGCAGGGTCTGATCAACGACATCCCCACCTGCGCGGACCTGGTGCGCAAGATCGTCTCGGACGCCGAAGCGATCATCTCCAGGCGGCTCAACGGGATCATCGGCCGCGCCTGAGGGCCGAGGAGCGCACACCGATGGCGATCGCCCGCCTCTCCGAGCTCAGCCTCGAGTACTTCGAGCACGGCGACGGGCCCGAGGCGATCGTCCTGGTGCACGGCTACCAGGCCTCGGCGCGCATCTGGCACGAGGTGCAGCGGGCGCTGCCCGCGCAGCGCTACCGCTCGATCGCGGTGAACAATCGCGGCGCAGGCGGCTCGGACGCCCCTCCCGAGGAGGCGGACTTCACGATCGCGAAGTTCGCCTCCGACCTGCACGAGCTCGTGACGCAGCTCGGCCTGTCCGGGTTCACCCTCGTCGGGCACTCGATGGGCGGGCTGACCGCGATGCAGTTCGCGGTCGACCACCCCG
>CAUJHG010000053.1 GCA_963204785.1 Pseudomonadota bacterium
TGCAGAAAAGCCCCACATTGATGCCGCTGACGGCAAAGCGCGAATCGCTCGCCGCGACGGCGAGGTCGCACATCGCGACGAGCTGGCAGCCGGCCGCGGTGGCGATGCCGTGCACGCGCGCGATCACCGGCACCGGCAGGCTCTGCAGGCTGAGCATCATGCGCGCGCACTGGCCGAAGAGCTTGCGGTAGTAGTCCATCGACGGCTCGGCACGCATCTCGCGCAGGTCGTGCCCGGCGCAGAAGGCGCGCCCGGCGGCGCCGATGACGACGGCGCGCACCGAGGCGTCCCCGGCCAGCGCGTCGAGCTTGTCCTGCAAGGCCGAGAGCATCGCCTCGGAAAGCGCATTGAAGGCCTGCGGCCGGTTCATCGTCAGCGTCACGACACCGCGGTCGTCACGGGTCTGCAGCAGCAGGGGTTCGTCGCTCATGGCTATCCTTCCGGCGCGGCGCCCACGTCGCGCGGGCCGATCGTAGCGCGCGCCGGGGCCCTTGCCCCTCACACGGCAAAGGCCTCGTGGGCGGCTGAGGCCACAAGCGCGCCGAGCGGCTGGCCGTCGAACAGGCTCAGCACGGTGCCCAGGAGCAGGGACGACACGCAGATGGAGGCCAGGGCGGCGATGATGCGGCGGGAGGATGAGCGGTTCATGAGCGTCTCCGGGTGCTTCGTGGTGCCAGGGCGGCGCATGGCGCCGCGTCGTGGCTTCGCATGCTGCGCAGACGAGGCCTTCAGGTCCTTGGGGCGGGCTGAAATCGACCTGAAAGCGCAGCGGCGGCCATGAAGGCGGGCAGCTCGCCACCGCCGGGCGCGGTCTACGAGTGGCAGCCGCGGGCCCGGCGGCTGCTTCGCAACGGGGAGCCGCTGACCATCGGCACGCGCGCGCTCGACGTGCTGGCCGTGCTGATCGAGGCGCAGGGCGGCCTCGTCGGCAAGCAGGAGCTGATGGAGCGGGTCTGGCGCGAGCTGGTCGTCGAGGAGAACAACCTGCAGGTGCAGGTGAGCGCGCTGCGCAAGCTGCTCGGGCCTGCGGCGATCGCCACCATTCCCGGGCGCGGCTATCGGCTGGACCTCCCGGGGCTGGCCGACGCCCCGCTCGCGGCGACGCCCACGGCCGCGCCCGCGCCCTCCGGCGCCGGTCGGCTGCCGCTGCATCTGCCTGCGCTCTGGGGCCGCGACGCGGAGCTGGCGGAACTCGTCGAGCGCATCCGCCAGCACCGGCTGGTGACGCTGGTCGGGCCGGGCGGCATCGGCAAGACGCGGCTGGCGCTCGCCGCGGCGGCGCGGCTGGCGCCCGCGTTTGCCGACGGCGCCCGCCTGGTCGAGCTGGCGGACCTCAGGGACGATGCGCTCGTGCTGCCGGCCGTGGCAACCGCGCTCGACGCCGAGCTGCCGCGGGCGGCGAGCGTGGCCGGCTGGAGCGCGGCCCTGCGCGGGCGCCGCCAGCTCGTCGTGATCGACAACTGCGAGCACCTGGGCGGCGAGGCCGCAGCGCAGGTCGCGCGGCTGCTCGCGGCAGGCGAAGGCCTGCACGTCCTCGCCACGAGCCAGACGCGGCTCAAGCTCGTCGACGAGCAGGTGCAGCCGCTGGGGCCGCTGCGCGTGCCCGCGGCCGATGAGCCGCATCCGGACGAGCGCTTCGGCGCCATCCAGCTCTTCGTGCAGCGCGCCCGCGCCGTGCAGCCCGACTTTCGTGCCGAAGGCCGCGACGCCGAAACGCTGGCCGACATCTGCCGCCAGCTCGACGGCGTTGCGTTGGCCATCGAGCTGGCCGCCGCGCGCGTGCGCGTGCTGGGTTTGCAGGGGCTGCGCGATCGCGTTCACGAGCGCCTGCGCCTGCTGACCCAGGGTCCGCGCGACGCACCGGCGCGGCAGCGCACGCTGCAGGCGACGCTCGAATGGAGCTTCGGCCTGCTCGAGGAGGCCGAGCGCACCGTGCTGCAGCGCCTGGCCGTCTTCGTCGGCGGCTTCACGCTCGAGCTGGCGCAGCAGGTGGCAGCCGGCGAGGCCCTCGACGCCTGGGCCGTGCTCGACGCCTTGTCGGGGCTGGTGGAGAAGTCGCTGGTGGCGGTCGACCTGGGCGACCCGCCGCGCTACCGCCTGCTCGAAACGACGCGGGCCTACGCGCTGCAGCGCCTGACCGAGGCCGGCGAACGGCAAGCCATCACGGCACGTCATGCGACGGCGCTGCAGGCCCTGTTCGCGAGCCTGGATGCGCAGCGCTTCGCCGAAGGCGAGGCCCTGGACGCCGACACGCTGCGCGCCCGGCTCACGCCGGAGGCGGGCAACGTGCGCGCCGCGCTCGCCTGGGCGATGGGCGCCGAGGGCGATGCGCAGGCCGTACTGAGCCTGGCGACGACGAGCGCAAGCCTCTACATGCAGCTGGACTGGACGCAGGAGGCGCTGGCGCGGCTGCTGGGCCTGCGTGCCCGGATCACCGAGGACCTCGAGCCCCGGCTTGCCTGCGACTTCTGGCGGCGCCTGGCCATGCTCGGCGGCTACGCCGGCCTCGAGCAGGCGCTGCAGCGCCAGGCCGCCGAGGACGCGGTGCGCTGGGCGCGGCGCGCGCAGTGCCGGCTGCGCCTGCACACCTCGCTCTCGCACTGGGGCCACGTCCTGCTGGCCGAAGCGCGGCTGGACGAGGTCGACGCCGTGCTGCAGGAGCTGCAGGCGATCGAGCGGCCGCAGGACGCGGCCTTCTTCGTGGTCGGCCGCCTGGGGCTGCAGGCCGCCTGCGCCAGTGCGCGACAGCGCCACCTCGACGCCGTCGCCGTGATGCAGGAGCAGATCAGCCTGCTGCAACGCACCCGCGGCGAGCAGGTGGCGCTGCTCATCGCGCGCTCCAACCTCGCCTGGATGCTCAACCTCGTCGGCCGCCACGCCGAAGCCGCCGAGCTGGCGGCCGAACTGCTCGCGGACGCCCGCCTGCCGCCCGGGCTGCGGGTGATCGGCTTCGACCGCGTCTTCGCACTCGCCGCGCTCGGCCGCGTCGGCCAGGCGCAGCAGGCGCTGGTCGGCCTGCGCGCACCCGCGGCGCAGGGCCTTGCCGCGCCCCTGCTCCTGCACGGCGGCGCCAGCCTGATGCGGCTGGCGCGCGCGCTTGGCCGCCTGCCGCAGGCCTTGCGCATCGACGGCGCCTGCAGCGCCTACCGCGCCGCGCGCGGCCTGCAGCCCGACGCCCTGGTCGAGCAGGAGCAGGCCGAACTCACGCGCGCCTGCGAGGCCGCACAAATCCCCGCGCCCGAGCGCCTCGCCCTGCAACTGCACGGCCAGACGCTCGACGACGAAGCCTGCCTGGCGCTGGTGCTGGACGATGGCGACGTGAAGTGAACCGCGAGCCCGTACTGCCACGACGGGACATGCACTCCGTCTTGGCGGGGCGCTCAGGCCACGGCGATCGACGCGCTGATCGAGATCGTGGTGGCCGCCGGCGTGACGATCTTCTTGCGCCCATGACCGTCATTGGCAACCACTTCCACCTTCACCAGCCCCAACTCGCTCAACTTGGCCACATCGCGGGAAACCGCGCTCTGATCGCGCTCGGACGCCACAGCCAGATCTGCGATCGACTGGCGTCCCTTGCTGGCCAGCCGAAGCAGCTCGAACCGTCGCGGCGTGAGTTGACTCAGAAAGTCCTCGAACTCGAAGCTGGTGAAGGTGCGGGCATACGGAAGCCGGTCCGCTCCTTCGTCCAGCGCACATGCAACGGCCCGGCTCCTGCGGGCATGTTCCTTCAGCACCCGGCTCCGCTCGAAATCGCGCGCGGAGATCTTCGGCTTCGTGATGCTCTTCGTCATACGCTTCCCCGGTTCACGAACGTGATCGCGATCGCCTGCCACTCGTGCTCGAAGCGGTCGTAAAGCTCTTCATAGCTGTTGAAGGGCTCCGGACGGACGGAGCCCATGAAGTGCCGATGGGAGTAGCCATGGCTGTTGTCGTAGCCCAGCACGCGGCCGTTGTCGCCACTGAAAATCCGAGGGTTGATGTAGGCCAGCGCATACCTCAGGACCTTCCCGGAGGGCAACTCCCGAACGACCCGCTCCTTCAAGACCCCGCCTCCCAGCCGTGCCGGGACGATGACATCCGCGGGCGCATAGACTTCCCGGACGACCGGCGACCGTGCTCGTGCAGCCATGATGTTTCAGATCATGTCTGTCGTCAAGCGGTGCGGGCCGGGCGCGGGACGCACAACGCACAATGCGCAACGCGCACTCTTCACCCGATCGCCGAACGGCTGCGCGCGCGCTCGCGCAGCTGGAACTTCTGGATCTTGCCGGTGCTCGTCTTCGGGATCGGCTCGAAGCGGATCTCCTTGGGCACCTTGTAGCCGGCGAGCAGGCTCTTGCAGTGGGCGATCA
>CAUJHG010000054.1 GCA_963204785.1 Pseudomonadota bacterium
TCACCTGCGAACTTCGTCGCCTCGCCGAAGGCCACCGGCAGCAGGCCGCTGGCCATCGGATCGAGCGTTCCGCCGTGGCCCGCCTTGCGCGCGTTGAACAGGCGCCGCGCGCGCATCAGCGCGTCGTTCGAGCTCACGCCGACCGGCTTGTCCAGCAGCAGCAGCCCGTCGATGCAGTCGCGTTGCTTGCGTTGGGTGTTCATGTGGATGGGAAGGCGCGCCGCCGAAACGCCCACCCGCGGGCGCCCGCCGGCCCGCTGGCGAGGGCTTCAGTCGTCGGCCCGGCGCGCGTTGGCCTCGTCGATGAGGCGGGACATGGACAGTCCGTGCGCGGTCGAGCCGTCGTGCACGAAGCGCAGTTCGGGCGTGGTGTGGATGCGCACCCGACGACCGAGCTGCGAGCGCAGGAAACCCGCGGCGCGGCGCAGGCCGGTGAGCGTCGCCGCCACCGTCTCCGGATCGTCGGGCAGCACCGTGAACCACACGGTGGCGTAGGCGTAGTCGGGCGTGAGCTCGACGCCGGTGACCGTGACCATCCCCACGCGCGGGTCCTTCACCTCGCCGCGGATCATCTCGGCGAGTTCGTGATGGACCTGCTCGGTCACGCGCGGGGCGCGGCCGCCGACAGGGCTTCGGGAATGACGGCTCAATGCGTTCTCCGCACAGCGATCGAAGGGGACGGAAGGCAGGACCCGCCGCTCAGAGCGTACGGGCCACCTCCCTCACCTCGAAGACCTCCAGCTGATCGCCTTCCTTGATGTCGTTGTAGCCGCGCAGCGTCAGGCCGCACTCGAAGCCTTCCTTGACCTCGCGCACGTCGTCCTTGTAGCGCTTGAGCGAATCGATCTCCCCGGTCCAGAGCACCGTGTTGTCGCGCAGCAGCCGGACCTGCGCTCCGCGACGCACCAGCCCCTCGAGCACCATGCAACCCGCGATGTTGCCGATGCGCGAGACGTGGATGACCTGACGGATCTCGGCCAGGCCGATGTTCTCCTCCTTCTTCTCGGGGGAGAGCATGCCGATCATCGCCTTCTTCACGTCGTCGACAGCGTCGTAGATGATGTTGTAGTAGCGGATGTCGACCCCGTTGCTCTCGGCGAGCCGGCGCGCCTGCTGGTCGGCGCGCACGTTGAAGCCGATGACCACCGCCTTCGACGCAATGGCGAGGTTGACGTCGCCTTCGGTGATTCCGCCGACCCCGGCGTGCATCACCTGCACCTTCACCTCGTCTGTGCTCAGCTTCAGCAGCGACTGCGCCAGTGCCTCCTGCGAGCCCTGCACATCGGCCTTCACGATCAGGCCGAGCGTCTTGGTCTCGCCCTCGGCCATCTGCTCGAACATGTTCTCGAGCTTGGCAGCCTGCTGGCGCGCCAGCTTCACGTCACGGAACTTGCCCTGGCGGAACAGTGCGATCTCGCGGGCCTTGCGCTCGTCGCCGAGCACGATGACCTCCTCGCCGGCCTGCGGGACCTCGGCCAGGCCCTGGATCTCCACTGGAATCGACGGTCCGGCCTCGGCGACCGGCCTGCCGTTCTCGTCGAGCATCGCGCGCACCCGGCCGAACACGCTGCCGGCCAGCACCACGTCGCCCTTGGAGAGCCTGCCGGACTGCACCAGCACCGTTGCAACCGGGCCGCGCCCCTTGTCCAGGCGCGCCTCGATCACCAGGCCCTTTGCGGCCCCCTCGGCCGGGGCGCGCAGCTCGAGCACCTCGGCCTGCAGCAGCACGTTCTCGAGCAGGTCGTCGATGCCCTGGCCGGTCTTGGCCGACACCGGGACCACCGGCACGTCGCCGCCGTACTCCTCGGACACGACCTCGTGCGTGATCAGCTCCTGCTTGACGCGCTCCGGGTTCGCCTCGGGCTTGTCGATCTTGTTCATCGCGACGACGATCGGCACCTGCGCCGCCCTCGCGTGGTGGATCGCCTCGACCGTCTGGGGCATCACGCCGTCATCGGCAGCCACCACCAGGATGACGACGTCGGTGGCCTTCGCGCCACGCGCCCGCATCGCGGTGAAGGCCTCGTGGCCCGGCGTGTCGAGGAAGGTGACGACACCGCGCGGCGTACGGACGTGGTAGGCGCCGATGTGCTGCGTGATGCCGCCCGCCTCGCCCATCGCGACCTTCGCGCGCCGGATGTAGTCGAGCAGCGAGGTCTTGCCGTGGTCGACGTGGCCCATGACCGTGACCACCGGCGGACGCGGGAGCTGCTCGGCGTCGCCCGCGGCGCTGGTCTCCTCGAGGAAGGCCTCGGGGTCGTCCAGCTTGGCAGCCACCGCCTTGTGGCCGAGTTCCTCGACCAGGATCATCGCGGTGTCCTGGTCCAGCACCTGGTTGATCGTGACCATCTGGCCCAGCTGCATCAGCTTCTTGATGACCTCGGCCGCCTTCACCGACATCTTGTGGGCGAGATCGGCCACGGTGATCGTCTCGGGGACGTGGACCTCGCGCACCACCTGCTCGACGGGCCCGGGCAGGTGCGTGGCCTCGTCGCGGTGGTCGCGACGCCGCCCGCCCCGCGCGCCGCCGCGCCAGCCGCTGGCGCCGCCGCTGTCGCCACGGGTCTTGAGGGCGCGACGCTTGGCGCCC
>CAUJHG010000055.1 GCA_963204785.1 Pseudomonadota bacterium
CGCGCGATCGCGAGACTGGCCGATGTCGTCCGCTGAGCGGCTGCCGCCCTGCGTCACGATCGTGCTGGCCGGCCCGCCGGGCCGGGCCGGGCGCGGCGTGGCCGCGGGCACGCTCGACGACGCCGCCAGCGGGCTGGCCGCGCTGCTCGAGGCGACCGCACTGGACGGCGGCACGCTCGAGGTGTTCTGCGACCTCCCCGCCACGGAGCCGGCGCCGATCACCCCCATGCCGGCCACCGCCGGCGAGGCGGCACCCGCGAGGCTGAGGCGCCACCCGCCGAGCGCCGACCTCGCCGAGGCGATCCGCATGCTGCGCGCCCTCGGGCAGCTCCCGACCGGAAGCGACGTGGCCTGGGTCTGCGCCGGCACCCGCGTGCCACCGATGTGGAACGCTCGCCTGCAGGCGAGCCTGCGGCGCGCCGGCTGGACCGGGTGCATCTCGCCCCTGTGCCCCGGCGATCCCTGGTACACGCCGATCGGCGACGCCGGGCACGGCGCAGCGCTGCCGCCGGCGAATCCCGCAGACAGCGCCGCACTGGACGACTGGCTGCGGACGAACTGCAGCGCGGACCCGGTGCAGATGCCGGCGCCGCTGGCCTGGTGCGGCGTGCTGCGCGCCGAAGTCGCCGAAGCCCTGCTCGCCTTGCGCGAGCGCGGCCAGCAGCGCCTGTCGGCGCCCGGGCCCGAAGTCCGCCGTGGCGGCGACTGGACCCTCGCCCTGGCCCGCGACACCCGGCTGCCCGCCGCCTGCCTCGTTGTGGCAGTGGCGCCTCCACCGACCGCGATCCCCACCGACGCGGCGCAGGCCTCGTCGCTGCTCGCCCACGAGGCGCTCGCGGACTCCCACCCTCTGGTCGCGCTGCGCCGGACCCTGGCCGAGCCCCGGTTCTCCGGGCCGCGGGGCGCACCGAACGCAGCCGCCCGGCCCTCGCGCCGGCCAGCACGCCTGCATGTCGCGCACAGCTGGGGAGGCGGCCTGGGCGCCTGGGTTCGCGAGTTCTGCGCAGCCGACGCCACGCACGAAGGCTATGTGCTGCGCTCGATCGGCCGCATCGGCGCCTATGGGCAGCGACTCGCGCTCTATCACCACGCAGTGCCCGAGACGCCGGTGCGCACCTGGCAGCTCGATCTGCCGATCCACGCCACCGCGATCGCGCACGCGCAGTACTGCGCGGTGCTCGACGAGGTGATCGACGATTTCGGCGCCGACTCGGTGGTGGTGTCCTCGCTGATCGGGCACAGCCTGGATGCGCTGCGCAGCCGCCTGCCGACGATCGGCGTCGCGCACGACCACTATCCGTTCTGCGTGGCGATCTTCGCGCACTACGATGGCGAGTGCCGCAGTTGCGACGCAGCCCGGTTGCGCGACTGCATCGAGCACAATCCGGGGCACCGCTTCTTCCGGGGCGTCGACGCGGGCGACTGGCTGGCGCTGCGCAAGGCCTTCGTCGATGCGGTGCTCGATCACGAAGTGACCCTGGTGGCCCCCTCGCCCTCGACCGCGCTGCGCTGGCGGGCGCTGATGCCGGCGCTGCACCGCGCCCGCGTCGAGGTGATCCCGCACGGCGTTTCGCTGCCGCCGGCAGTCGGCTTCGAGCCACCGGCCGGGGGCAGGCTGCGACTGGTGCAGATCGGCCGCATCACCGTCGAGAAGGGCGGCAAGCTCCTCGAGACCGTGCTGCCCGCGCTGGCGCAGTTCGCCGAGCTCACCCTGATCGGCTGCGGCGACGAGGCGGCGGCGGAAATGCGCGGCAGGCCAGGGGTCACGACGATCGCCGCCTTCGAGCCTGCACAACTGCCGGCGCTGATCGCCCAGGCGTGTCCCCACCTGGGCCTGCAGCTCTCGGTGGTGCCGGAAACCTTCAGCTTCACGCTCAGCGAGTTGTGGCACTGCGGCGTTCCGGTGCTCGGGTGCAGGATCGGCAGCCTCGCCGACCGCATCCGCGAGGGCGACAACGGCTTCCTCTGCGAGCCGACGGCCGATGCCCTGCTTGCGCGATTGCGCGGGATCGACGAGCAACGGGAAATCCTCCGGGCGATGCGTGCGCGACTGCTGCGCGAAACGCAGCGCGACGGCGCGGCGATGGTCGCCGACTACCGCGCGCTGCTGCCGGCGCCCGGCCGCCACGCCACCCCGCGCCGCTGGCCGCGTGGCGACGAAGACGCCGCAGCGCAGGTCAGTGCAGGCGGGACCGGGCGCGTGCGGGTCGGCGCACTGAGCGTCGATCCTGCGGCGCGCTACGTGGACGTTGCGCGCGCGTTCCTGGACTACACGATCGAAAAGACTGCGGCGAGCCCTCGGCTGCCCGCGCCGCTGCGTCGCCTTGCTGCACGCGCAGGCAGGCGCACTGCACGCGGTGCGCGTCCGCGGTGATCGAGCCTGCGTCCTGCAAGGGCGCGCAGGCGCCCGGCGACGTGTCGGGAACCGGGCGCATCGCGGCAGTGGTCGTGGCCTGGCGACCGGACCCGATGCGCCTGCAGGCCCTGCTGGACGCGCTGGCCGCGCAGGTCGACACGATCTACCTGGTCGACAACGCCGAAGCCGACGACGACGAGGCCCGGCGCGCGATCGTGCTGGCCGCAGCGCACTGTCCGGGGCAGGGTGCGCGCCTGATCCCGATGGGGGGCAACCTGGGCATCGCCGCGGCGCAGAACCGGGGGCTCCAGACAGCCCGCGACGAAGGCCACTGCTGCGTGCTGCTCTGCGACGACGACAGCCTGCCGGCGCCCGACATGGTCGCGCGCCTGCGCGACGCGATGCAGACGGCGCTGCGGGCAGGCAGGCGGGTGGCAGCGGTCGGGCCGCTGGTGGGCGACGCACGCGACGACGCCGCGGTGCTGGTCTTCGGCCACCGCTGGATCGGCCCGCAACGCATCCCCGGTGCGGCGCACGCGCCCGCCCCGCTCGACGCCGCCTTCCTGGTCGCGTCCGGCTGCCTGGTGCGGGTCGAGGCGCTCGCTGCGATCGGCGGGATGCGCGAAGATCTCTTCATCGACCACGTCGATCTCGAGTGGAGCCTGCGCGCACGCCGCGCCGGATGGGCGCTGCTCGCAGTGCCTTCGGCGCGGCTCGCGCACCGGCTCGGCGAACGCGTGGTCCGGCTGCCATGGTCGGGGCGGCCCTTCCACGTCCACGCCCCGGTGCGCAACTACTACCTGGCGCGCAACACCGTGCTGCTGCTGCGCTCGGGCCTGCTGCCCGCCGGCTGGCGACTCGGCTATCTGCTCTGGCTGGCGAAGTACTGCGCGTTCAACCTGCTGTTCGTGCCCCCGCGCCGGGCACGATGGACGGCGCTGCTGCGCGGGCTGCGCGACGGTCTCGCGAAGCGGGGCGGCCGGCTGCCCACTATAATCGCGGCATGATCGCCAGCGCCGATGCGCACCCGTCCGTGGAGGCGGGCCGGTTCACGCTTTCGGTGGTCAGCCATGAGCAAGGGGCCCTCGTGGAGTCGCTGCTCTCCGACCTCGAACGCCTCGCGCCGCCACTGCTGGCGCAGGTGATCGTCACCCGCAACCTCCCCGAGGCGCCGATCCGGCTGCCCGCGACGCTCGCCGTGCCGCTGCGCTTCATCGACAACCCGCACCCGAAGGGTTTCGGGGCGAACCACAATGCCGCTTTCGCGGCGGCCGGAGTCGGCGACTGGTTCGTGGTGGCCAACCCGGACCTGCGGCTTGCGCACGACCCCTTCCCCGCGCTGGCGCTGGCCGGCACCGCTGATGTGGGCCTGCTTGCCCCGCAGGTGCTCGAACCCGACGGCCGCGTGGCCGACTCCGCACGTCCGCTGCCCACGCCGCTGGCGCTGCTGCGCCGCCACCTCGGCGGCAGCAAAGCCCGCCCGCACGAGCCTCCCGCCTGGTACGCAGGCATGTTCGTCGCAGTGCGCCGGCAGGCCTGGCAGGCGGTCGGCGGCTTCGACGAGCGCTTCCATCTCTACTGCGAGGACGTGGATCTCTGCGCGCGGCTGCGACTGGCCGGCTGGCAGCTTCGCCAGGCGCCCGAAGCGCAGGTGGTGCACGCGGCCCGGCGCGCCAGTCGCCGCTCGCTGCGCCATCTCGGCTGGCACCTGGCGAGCCTCGCGCGGCTCTGGACCTCGCCGGCCTGGCGCGGCTACCGCGCGCTGCTGCGGCGTGAGCGCGCAGCCCGGGCCGCCCCGGCGCGCTCCTGAGCAGGCATCGTGCTCTCCTTCGGAGTCGCCCTGCTGGTCTCGCTGCTGGTGTCGCTCGGCATCCTGCGGATGACCTACTTCACGCAGCGCTTCGGGATGGACGCCGACGTGGCCGACCGACGTCGCGTCCACGCGCGGCCGGTGCCGCGCATCGGCGGGCTCGCAGTG
Organism: Pseudomonadota bacterium; assembly: GCA_963204785.1. Lineage (GTDB taxonomy): Bacteria > Pseudomonadota > Gammaproteobacteria > Burkholderiales > Burkholderiaceae_E > Quisquiliibacterium. The sequence goes on from CAUJHG010000055.1 coordinate 4,335, forward strand.
ATCGTCGCGGTTGCGCTGGGCACGCCGGTGATCATGCTGAAGAACACGAGCACCGGCGCAGCGATCCTGCTGCTGCTGGTGAGTTCGCTGCCAGCCTTCGCCGGCGGCTTCACCGAGGATCTCACCGGCCGCGTGCACCCGCGACTGCGCCTGATCCTGATGCTGGTGTCGGTCCTCCTCGGGCTGGCGCTGCTGGACCTGCGCATCCCGCGGGTCGACCTTCCGCTGCTCGATCCATTGCTCGAACTGCGCTGGCTGGCCTTCGCGCTGACCGCCCTCGGGATGCTGACGATCACCAACGGCATCAACCTGATCGACGGGCTCAACGGCCTGGCCGGAATGGTGTGCCTGTCGATGCTGAGCGGACTGGCGATCGTCGCGTTCGAAGTGGGCGACCCGGTGGTGGTGTCGGCCAGCCTGCTGATCGCCGGCGCGGTGGTCGGCTTCCAGTTCTGGAACTACCCGCGCGCGCACCTGTTCCTCGGTGACGGCGGCGCCTATTTCCTCGGCTTCATGCTGGGCGCGCTGTCGATCCTGCTGGTCACGCGCAACCCGGAGGTGTCCGCCTGGTTTCCGCCGCTGCTGCTGGCCTACCCGCTGCTGGAGGTGGCCTTCTCGATCTGGCGTCGCAAGGTGCTGCGCGGCAACGCCTCCGGGATGCCCGACGCCGCGCACCTGCACCACCTGATCTATCGCCGCGTGGTGCGCTGGGCGGTCGGCTCCGAGGAGCCCGAGTCCAAGGAGCAGCGCAACGCCTTCGCCTCGCCATACCTTTGGGTGCTGTCCTCGCTCGCGGTGGCGCCCGCAGTGGTGTTCCACGACCAGGGACTGGTGCTCGCGGGTTTCCTGGTCCTGTTCGTCGCCTCCTACGTCTGGCTCTACGTGCGAATCGCCAGGATGCGGGTGCCGCGCTGGATGATCCTGCACGACACCCGCTTTCGCAGCGAAGACGAAGACCGGGACCCGGACGACCGCCCCGGCCCCCGATGAGCGAGCCTTCGCGACCTGACTGCCACATGAGCACCACCGACCGGATCATCGCGATCGGCGACGTCCAGGGCTGCTTCGACTGCCTGCAGGCGCTCGTTGCACGGATCGACGACGACCACCGCGGACAGGATCGCGCCGCAACTCACCCGGACCGCGACACGGGCACAGAAGACGGCCGTGACAGACAGGCCGCTCCTGCCCGGTTGTGGCTCACCGGCGACCTGGTCAACCGCGGCCCGCAGTCCTTGCAGACTCTGCGCTGGGCGATGGCCAACGAGCACCGCCTGGTCACGGTGCTGGGCAACCACGACCTGCACCTGCTGGCAGTGGCGGCGGGGATCCGCCCCGCCCAGCGCAGCGACACGCTGGACGAGATCCTCGCCGCCCCCGACCGGGATGCGCTGCTCGACTGGCTGCGCCGGCGCCCGCTCGCGCACTTCGAGGACGGCCGGCTGCTGGTGCACGCCGGGGTCCTGCCGCAGTGGGATGCGCAGCGCACCGTTGCGCTGGCCGCCGAGGTGCAGCAGGTGCTCGCCGGTCCGCGCTGGACCGGTTTCCTGCGCACCATGTACGGCAACGAGCCTGCGCGCTGGAGCGACGAACTGCGCGGCACCGACCGCCTGAGGGTGATCGTCAACGCGTTGACGCGGCTGCGCTTCTGCACTCCCGACGGAACGATGGACTTCCACGCGAAGGAAGGCGCGGGTGCAGCGCCGCCAGGACACCTGCCCTGGTTCGACGCGCCCGGCCGCGCCAGTGCCGCGGCCACCGTGGTCTTCGGCCACTGGTCGACGCTGGGATTGCTCGACCGCCCCGATCTGCTCGCGCTGGACACCGGCTGCGTCTGGGGCGGTGCGCTGACCGGAGTCAGGCTGGGCGACCGGCGCCGCTGGCAGCACGCCTGCCCGCCAGCGCAGGTGCCGGGAGCGAGCTGATCCGGATCATCGCCGCGGATCACCGCGCCGGATCGGTGTCCCGGCGCAGTTCCCCCAGCTCACCCCTCCCGGATCGCCCGGATCCTGTCCGGCACCGCATCCTCGAGCCGCAGTTCCAGCCGCGCCGCGATCGCCGCGCGCGCCTGTTGCGCGACCTCGTGGCGCGACAGCCCGGCGCCAGCGGAAATCGGCGCCAGCGGGTGGACCTCGCAGCACAGCCCGCGCGCGCCGAGGATGCGCCACAGCGATTTCACGAAGGTGACGTCACCGTCATAGTCGACCACCTGCGAGCGGGCCCCACGCCGATCGAGGTAGCGCAGCCCCACCGGAACGACGTCGGTGCGCGCATCGACTGCCGCCTGCACCAGGTTCGCGTGGAAGGGCAGCAGGCAGCGCCCGTCGCCGACGGTGCCCTCGGGGAACACCGCCACCCGCCCGCCGGCCTGCAGCCTGCGCGAGATGTGCAGGATCAGCCGGTGCACCGCGCGGCGCTTGCCGCGCTCGATGAACAGGGTGCCCGCGCGCGCAACCAGGGTGCCGACCATCGGCCAGTGCGCGATCTCGGCCTTGGCAACGAAGGAGGCCGGGCACAGCGCGTCGATCGCGAAGATGTCGACCCAGGAGACGTGATTGGCAAGGACCATGCGGCCCCGCGGCAGTTCCGACAGGCGCCGTGCCTGCGGCGCGGGAAGCTCGCGCAGCCGCATCCCGCAGCACCACAGCAGCATTCGCGACCAGCGCCGCACCGCCGCGTGCCGGAAGCGCTCGCGGGTCAGCGGGAAGAGCAGCGTGACCGTGAGGAGTCCGCCCAGGAGCAGGCCCAGCATCAGCGGCAGGCGCACCAGGCGGCGCGCCGCAGCCAGCAGCACCTGTGCGCTCAGCCTGCGGCGGCGCGGTCGTAGACCACGCGCCCAGCCACGAGGGTCGCCTGCACGCGGCCCTGGACCTCGCGGCCCAGGTAGGGCGAATGGCGTCCCTGGCTGCGCAGCGCGTCGGCCTCGACCACCCAGCGCGCGTCGGGATCGAAGAGGCAGAGGTCGGCGGGCGCGCCGGCGGCGAGCCTGCCCGCGTCCACGCCCAGGATCGGCGCGGGCGCGCTGGTGATCTTCGCCAGCGCCTGCGCAAGCGGAGTGCCGGTCTCGGCGGCCCACTGCAGGGTCAGCGGCAGCAGCAGCTCCAGCGCGGTGACGCCGGGCTCGGCATCGGCGAAAGGCAGCAGCTTCGCGTCGTCGTCGACCGGCGTGTGGTCCGAGCAGATCGCGTCGATCGTGCCGTCGGCCAGGCCGGCGCGGATCGCGTCGCGGTCGCGCTGCGAGCGGAACGGCGGCGAGACGCGCAGGTGGCTGTCGAAGAAGCCGATGTCGTGGTCGGTCATGTGCAGGTGGTGGACCGCGACGTCGCAGCTCACCGGCAGCCCCTCGGCCTTTGCGGCGCGCACCAGGTCGACCCCTGCGGCCGACGACAGCCGGCACAGGTGGACCCGGCAGCCGGTGGCGCGGACCATCTCGACGAGGGTGTGGACCGCGACCGTCTCGGCGATCACCGGCACGCCCGGCAGCCCCAGCCGCGCCGCGACCGCGCCCGCGTGGGCGACGCCGCCGCGCGCCAGGCTGGCGTCCTCGGGCTGCAGCCAGGCGGTGAAGCCGAAGGTCCTGGCGTACTGCAGCGTGCGCAGCAGGGTCTGCGTGTCGGTCATCGCCAGGCCGCCCTGCGAGAAGCCCACGCAGCCGGCCTCGGCGAGCTCGGCCATCTCGGTGACGACCTCGCCCTTGAGCCCGACGGTGAGCGCGCCCAGCGGATACAGGCGCGCGCCGTCCAGGCCGCGCGCGCGGTGCTTGAGCATCTCGACCAGGCCGGGCTCGTCCAGCGGCGGGTCGGTGTCCGGCGGGCACGACAGGCTGGTGACGCCGCCGGCCACCGCGGCCTGCATCTCGGATTCGAGCGTGGCACGGTATTCGAAGCCGGGCTCGCGCAGCCGCGCCGCGAGGTCGACCAGCCCCGGGGCGAGCACGAGCCCGCGCGCATCGATCACGCGCTGCGCCTCGAAGCCTGCCGGCGCGGAGCCGATCGCGGTGACGACGCCGTCGGTCACGTGGACCGCGGCGTGGGTGTCCAGTGCGCTGGCCGGGTCCAGGACCCGGCCGTTGACGATCGAGAGTCGCATGCGTCTTGGTGTCCGGTGGTTCGCTGCGCGGGCGCGCTCAGTTGGCGCCGAGAATGCTCATCACCGCCATGCGCACCGCGATCCCGAAGGTGACCTGGTGCAGGATCACCGACTGAGCCCCGTCGGCCACCGAGGATTCGATCTCGACGCCGCGGTTCATCGGACCGGGGTGCATGACGATCGCGTCGGGGCTCGCGAGCGCGAGCTTCTCGCGGGTGAGCCCGTACTGCTTGAAGTACTCCTGCGCCGAGGGCAGCAGCGCGCCGCGCATCCGCTCGTTCTGCAGCCGCAGCATGATCACGACGTCGACGTCGCGCAGGCCCTCGCGCATGTCGGTGAACACGCGCACGCCCATCTCCTCCACCCCCGAGGGCAGCAGGGTCAGCGGCCCGATCACGCGCACCTCGGGCACGCCCAGGGTGGTCAGCGCGTGGATGTCGGAGCGCGCGACGCGCGAGTGCAGGACGTCGCCGACGATCGCCACGCGCAGCTGCGTGAAGTCCTTCTTGAAGTGGCGGATCGTGTACATGTCGAGCAGCCCCTGCGTGGGGTGCGCGTGGCGCCCGTCGCCCGCGTTGATCACGTGCACGTGCGGGCCGCGCAGGCGGTCCAGGTGCTGCGCGATCAGGAAGGGTGCGCCGCTCGAGGCGTGGCGCACCACGAACATGTCGGCGTGCATCGCCGACAGGTTGTCGACGGTGTCGAGCAGCGATTCGCCTTTCGAGGTGGACGAGGTGTTGATGTTCAGGTTCAGCACGTCGGCCGACAGCCGCTTGGCGGCGATCTCGAAGGTGGTGCGGGTGCGCGTCGAGTTCTCGAAGAACAGGTTGAAGACCGACTTGCCGCGCAGCAGCGGCACCTTCTTCACCTCGCGCTCGGCGACGCTCACGAAGCTGTCGGCGGTGTCCAGGATGTGCTGGACGGTTGCGCGCGGCAGGCCCTCGATGGTGAGCAGGTGCTTCAGTTCGCCGTTGGGGTTCAGTTGCGGATCGCGCATGCAGGGCTCGTGACGGTGGGCTCTATTCGATGCGCAGCGAGAAGCGCGCGTCGTCGGTGCGCGTGAGCACGAAGTTGCGCTCGCTCGAAAGCGGGTGCACCGCGCCGCAGTAGCGGGCGTCGATCGGCAGTTCGCGCCCGCCGCGATCCAGCAGCACCGCGAGCTCCACGCGCGCCGGGCGACCGTAGTCGAACAGTTCGTTGAGCGCGGCGCGCACCGTGCGGCCGGTGTAGAGGATGTCGTCGACAAGGATGATGTCGGCGCCGCCGATCTCGAAGGGCAGTTCGGTGGCCTTCATCTCCGCCGGCAGGCCGCGACGGTGGCCGTAGTCGTCGCGGTGGAAGGCCGAGGACAGCGTGCCCAGCGGCGTGGGCAGGGCCAGATCCCGGTGCAGGCGCTCGGCGATCCAGGCGCCGCCGCTGTGGATGCCGATCAGGTGGACGCTGCGCTGCGGCTGCGCGGCCAGCGACGCGCCGATCGCCTCGCGCAGCGCGACGTAGATCGCCTCGGCGTCAAGCTCGTGTTCGTTCATCGAAGTATTGTCGCAGGATTATCGCGGCGGCCTCGGCGTCGTCGGGCTCGCCGCGCGCCAGGCCGGCCTGCGCCTCCAGCGTGCTCCAGCGCTCGTCGACGAAGTCCACCGGCAGGCGGAAGCGGCCGTGCAACTGGCGGGCGAAGCGCTCGCAGCGCGCCACCGAAGCCGCCAGCCCGGGCTCCTCGCCGGCGCTGCTGCCGTCGCCGGGCCGCCCGACCACCAGGCGCTGCGGCTGCCACTCGTCGATCAGCCGGGCGATGCGCGCGAAGCGCCGGTCGGTCACCGGTTCCTCGATCAGCGCCAGCGGCCGCGCCGAGCCCAGCAGGGCGTTTCCCACGGCAACGCCGATGCGGCGCTCGCCGAAGTCGAAGCACAGCACGGTCTCGTCGCTGCCCGACGGCGCCCCGCTCACGCTCAGGCGTGGCCCACTTCGGAGGACAGGAAGGCGGGGTCGATTCCCAGCAGCCCGAAGGCGCGCGACAGCCGCTCGGACACCGGCACCTCGAAGAGCAGCACGGCGTCGGCAGGAGCGGTCAGCCAGGCGTTGCGGGCGATCTCCTCCTCGAGCTGGCCCGGGCCCCAGCCGGAGTAGCCCAGCGTGACCAGCAGCTCGCGCGGACCGTGGCCGGCCGCAACCGCCTCGAGCACGTCCTTCGACGAAGTCAGCGCGACGTCCTCGGTGACCTGCAGCGACGAGGACCAGCTTCCCACCGGCCGGTGCAGCACGAAGCCGCGGTCGGTCTGGACCGGCCCGCCGAAGAACACCGGCGCCTCGCCGAGCGCGGCATCCTGCAGGCTGAGGTCGATGCGCTGCAGCAGCGCCGCGAGGTCGAGTTCGGTCGGGCGGTTGATCAGCAGACCCAGCGCACCCTTGTCGCTGTGATCGGCGATGTAGATGACGCTGCCACCGAAGTTCGGATCGGCCAGGCCGGGCATCGCCACCAGGAAGTGGTTCTTGAGATTGGACGCCTGCTCGGGCTGCATGACATGGGCGGCGCGGGCCGCAGGGAAAGGGCGGCTCGAAGTGGCCGCTCGTGCATCGATTGTAAAGACCACGGCCCTCGCGCACAATTCAGCGGCTTATGACAGGTCCCGTACAGGCCGGATCCGGGGCCAGGCGCTGCGCGAAGCGGTCAGGTTCATCGGCTGCGGCGACGCACCCCGTCCATGAACATCCCGAGCACCGCCTCGGTGGCGCTGGCCGGCGCCAGCCGGCCGGCACGCGTGGACTCCACCGCCGCGAACAGCAGCGCACCCATCGCGTCGAGCATCCACTGTGCGGACAGGTCCACCCGCAGCACCCCTTCCTCCTGTCCGCGCCGCAGCAGCGCGAGCAGCCGCTGGCGATGCGGCTCCCAGCGCTGGTCGATCTCGGCCGAGCTCTCGCAGCGCTCGCTGCGGTTGCTGACCAGGAACAGGTGCAGGGCCGCGTAGGGCATGGAAGCCGAGAGCAGCCGGGCCAGCGCCTCGTCGGCCGGGCCGCGCTCGAGCTCGGCGTCCTCGATGGTGCGCATCCCGTTCTCGAGCGCGGATTCGAGGATCGCCGCGATCACCGCCTCGCGGCTGGGGAACATCCGGTGCAGCGTCGCGCGGCTGATGCCCACCGCCTGCGCGACCTGTTCCATCGGCAGGCGCGGGCGCTCGGTGAGCACCTCGGCCAGCGCCAGCAGCAGCCTCTCGCGTTGCGTGCCCGTCATCAGCTTCGCGGCTGCGCGTTCGCAGCGCCCGTTTCGTCCGCCCTGGGTGACTGCACCGAAACGGGCGCCTGCACGGAATCCTCGAACCAGCCACCGCCGAGCGCCTTGTAGAGCTCGACGAGATTTGCCACCTGCGCGACCCGCGCGGCGAGCAGGCCCTGCTCGGCCGAGAGCAGCGTGCGCTGCGCGTCCAGCCACTGCAACTGGCTGTCGACGCCGCCGCGATAGCGCAGTTCGGCAAGCTCCAGCCCGCGCCGGGCCGACTCGACCTGGGCCTCGCGCGCCCCCAGTCGCTCCGCAATCGTCGCGCGCGCGGCGAGCGCATCGGCCACCTCGCGAAACGCGACCTGCACCGCCTTCTCGTAGCCGGCCACCGCCTGGTCGCGCCGCACTTCGGCGAGGCCGAGCGCGGCCCGGTTGCGCCCCCCATCGAAGATCGGCAGCGTGATCCGCGGGGCGAAGCTCCAGATGCCGGAGCCCGCGCCGAACAGCCCGTCGAGATCGCTGCTGGCCGTGCCCAGGGCGCCGGTCAGCGCGATGCGCGGGAAGAAGGCTGCACGCGCGGCGCCAATGCTCGCGCTCGCCCCCCGCAGCCGCTGTTCGGCGGCGAGGATGTCCGGCCGGCGCTCCAGCAGATCGGAGGGCAGCCCGGCGGCGGGAACTGCCGGCAGCGCGAGTTCGGCCAGCGGGCGCGCGTCGGCAGCAGGCGCACCCAGCGGCGTTCCCACCAGCAGTTCGAGCGCGTTGCGCGCCTGCTGGAGCTCGCGCCGGGCATCGGCGCGATCGGCGCGCGTGCCCTCGACCAGGCTCTGCGCCTGGCGCAACTCGAGCTCACCGGCTGCGCCCGCCTGATGACGCAGCTCCACCAGTCGCAGCGAGTCCTCGCGCGCCTGCAGGGTGCGCTCGAGCAGCGCGATCTGCTCGGCGGCGCTGCGCTCGGCAAGCCAGGTCTGGGCGACCTGTGCGACAAGCCCGATCTGCACCGCGCGGCGGGCTTCGGCCGTGGCGAGGTATTCGGCCAGCGCCGCTTCGCCCAGGTTGCGCACGCGCCCGAAGAGGTCGAGCTCGAAGGAGGTGATTCCGACGCTGGCCTCGTAGCGTTCGCTCAGCAGCGCGCTGCCGGCGCCCGAGAGGTCGGCCGGCACGCGCTGGCGGGCGGCGCCTGCGCTCGCGCCGATTCCCGGCAGGCGATCGGCGCGCTGGATGCCGTACTGCGCGCGTGCGGCCTCGATGTCGAGCACTGCGCTGCGCAGGTCGCGGTTGTGATCGAGGGCGAGCGCGATCAGCCGCTGCAGTTCGGGATCGGTGTAGAAGGCGCGCCAGCCGGTCAGCGCTGCTGCCGTCGCAGCCCGCGCTGCGGCCTTGCCTGCGGCGGCCCCGCCCGCACTGCCAGCGTCGTCGGCGGGCGTTTGCGCCTGCGTCCACGCGGCGGCCACCGGCAGGGCCGGCCGCTCGTGCACAGGCGCCAGCGAGCAGCCGCCGAGCAGCGCTGCCAACGCGACGAGCGACAGTGCGCCACGCCATCGACGCGGCCTGCGGGCTTCGGCGCGCTTTCCGGCGCGGCCTTCGCGGCCGCCCGCGCTGCGGCCGCCCGGGACGATCAGGTCGATCGACATCATGCCTCCTCCCGCACCGCTGCCGCAGCCGCAGCCGCTTCATTGCTGCGTTTCCGGCCGAACAGTCGCTGCACCACCACGAAGAACACCGGCACCAGGACCACGCCCAGCACCGTTGCCGAGATCATCCCGCCGATCACGCCGGTGCCGATCGCCCGCTGGCTCGCCGAGCTCGCGCCCGTGGCGATCGCCAGCGGGAGCACGCCCAGGATGAAGGCCAGCGAGGTCATCACGATCGGGCGCAGGCGCAGCCGTGCCGCCTCGACCGTGGCCTGCACCAGCCCCATCCCCTGCGCGTGCAGGTCCTTGGCGAACTCGACGATCAGGATCGCGTTCTTGGCCGACAGCCCGATGATCGTGATCATCCCCACCTTGAAGAACACGTCGTTGGGCATGCCGCGCAGGGTCACCGCGAGCACCGCGCCCACGATCCCCATCGGCACCAGCAGGATCACCGACAGCGGGATCGACCAGCTCTCGTACAGCGCCGCCAGCACCAGGAAGACCACGATCAGCGACAGGGCCATCAGCATCGGCGCCTGCGCGCCGGACTGCTGCTCCTGCAGCGACTGTCCGGTCCACTCCATGCCGACGCCCGGGGGAAGCTCGCCGACCAGGCGCTCCATCTCCGCCATCGCCTGGCTGGTGCTGAAGCCTGGCTTCGCGTCGCCCGAGATCCGGTAGGACGGATAGCCGTTGTAGCGCACCAGCTGCACGGGGCCGGTGGTCCAGGAAGTGGTGGCGAACGAGGAAAGCGGCACCATGCCGCCGCGCGTGCTCGGCAGGTTCAGCGCGAGCAGCGCCTCGGGGCTCATCCGCGCCGCAACGTCGGCCTGGACGATCACCCGCTGCATCCGGCCCAGGTTGGCGAAGTCGTTGATCACCGCCGAGCCCAGCGCGGTGGACACGGTCTGCGCGATGCGCTCGAAGGGCACGCCCAGCGCGCTGGCCTTGTCCCGGTCGATGTCCAGGCGCAGTTGCGGAGCGTCCTCGAGCCCCTCGACGCGTGCGTAGGCGATCACCGGGTTGGCGTTGGCGGCGCCGAGCAGCCGGTTGCGCGCATCGAGCAGCGCAGCGTGCCCGACTCCGCCGCGGTCCTGCAGGCGCAGCGAGAAGCCGCTCGCGCTGCCCAGTTCGGGAATCGCCGGGGGCACGAGGGTGTACATCTGCGCGTCCTTCACGCCCATGAACATCGCGCCGTTGGCGCTGCCCGCCTCGGCCTGCGCCGATGCTTCCGGCCCGCGCTCGGACCAGTCCTTGAACATCGTGAAGGCCAGCCCCGCGTTCTGGCCCATTCCCGAGAAGCTGAAGCCGGTGATCGCGACGATGTCCGAGACTGCCGGGCGCGACAGGAAGTAGTCCTCGAGATGGCCGAGCGCCTCCCGGGTGCGGTTGGCGGTCGCACCGGCGGGAAGCTGCACGTCGGTGATCACGTAGCCCTGGTCCTCGACCGGCAGGAAGGACGAGGGCAGGCGCAGGTAGCTCACTCCCAGCACCGCGAGCAGCGCGGCGTAGACCAGCATCGCACGCCCGGTGCGGCCCAGCAGAGCGCCGACGCCGCGCTCGTAGCGCTGGGTGGCGCGCCGGAACCAGCGGTTGAACCAGCCGCCGAAGCCCTTCCTGTCCTCGTGATGGCCGGCCTGGACGGGCCGCAGCAGCGTCGCGCACAGCGCGGGCGTCAGCGACAGCGCGAGGAAGCCCGAGAACAGGATCGAGGTCGCCATCGACAGGGAGAACTGCCGGTAGATGATCCCAGTCGACCCGGACATGAAGGCCAGCGGGAAGAACACCGCAGCGAGCACCAGGGTGATGCCGACGATCGCGCCGGTGATCTGCCCCATCGCCTTGCGCGTGGCCTGCTTCGGCGAGAGTCCTTCGCTGGCCATGATGCGCTCGACGTTCTCGACCACGACGATCGCGTCGTCGACCAGGATGCCGATCGCCAGCACCATGCCGAACATGGTCAGCACGTTGATCGAGAAGCCGGCGGCCAGCATCACCGCGAAGGTGCCCAGCAGCGCGATCGGCACGACGATGGTCGGGATCAGCGTGTAGCGCAGGTTCTGCAGGAACCGCAGCATCACCAGGAACACCAGCACCATCGCCTCGGCGAGGGTCTCGAGCACCTGCGTGATCGAGACCTTCACGAAGGGCGCCGTGTTGTACGGGATGTCGTAGGCGACGCCTGCAGGGAAGTACTGCGAGAGCTCGTCGAGCCGGGCCTCGATCTCGGTGGCGGTGGCCAGCGCGTTGGCGCCCGGTGCGAGCTGCACCGCGATCGCCGCGGTCTCCTTGCCGTTCAGGCGTGCGCCGAACTGGTAGGTCTCGCCGCCGACCTCGATGCGCGCGACGTCGCGCAGCCGCACCGTGGAGCCGTCCGCGTTGGCACGCAGCACGATCGCCCCGAACTCCTCGGGCGTGCCGAGCAGGCCCTTGACGATCACCGATGCGCTGATCTGCTGCGAGGAGGTCGCCGGCTGCTCGCCGAGCATCCCCGCGGGCACCTGCGTGTTCTGCGCGCCGATCGCCTGGTTGACGTCCTGCGCGGACAGCCCATAGCCGATCAGTCGCTGCGGATCGAGCCAGACGCGCATCGCGCGCTGCGCCGCGTACAGCTCGGCCTTGCCGACCCCGGGCACCCGGCGGATCTCGTTGATGACGTTGCGCGTGATGTAGTCGGCCAGCGCGAGCTGGTCCAGGCGGCCGTCCTTCGAGGACAGCGTGACCACCATCAGGAAGTTGCTGCTCGCCTTCTCGACCTGCAGGCCCATGCGCATCACCGTCTGCGGCAGCCGCGACTCGGCCTTCTTGATGCGGTTCTGCACGTCGACCATCGCGAGGTCCGGGTCGATTCCAGGCGCAAAGGTGGCAGTGATCTGCGCGCGACCGTAGGAGTTGCTCTGCGACTCGTAGTAGAGCAGCCCCTTTGCGCCGTTGAGCTCCTGCTCGATCAGGCTGCTCACCGTCTCGTCGACGGTCTGCGCATCGGCGCCGGGGTAGGTCGCGGAGATCTCGACGCTGGGCGGCGCCACGCTCGGGTACTGCGAGATCGGCAGGTTGGGGATCGCCAGCAGTCCGGCGAGCACGATGAACAGCGCGACCACCCAGGCGAAGATGGGCCGCTCGATGAAGAAGCGCGCCATCGTCAGGACCCCGTGCGGGTGGCGGACCCTTCAGTGGCAGGAGCTCCGGTGGCAGGAGCGCCGGTGGCAGGATCTCCGATGACAGGATCTCCGGTGGCACGCTTTTCGGCGGCAGGCTTTTCGGCGCCCGGCCTCGTCCAGGGCGTCGGCTGCACCGGCGCCCCGGGGCGCAGCTTCTGGAAGCCCTCGACCACCACCGTCTCGCCCGCCTTCAGGCCCTCGCGGATGATCCAGTCGTCACCGACCGCCGGGCCGGTGCGCACCGCGCGCGGCACCGGGATCTTGTCTGCGCCGAGCACCCAGACGCTGCCGCCGCCGTCGGTCGAGCGCTGGACCGCCTGCTGCGGTACGCGCAGCGCCTGCGGCTCCACGCCCTGCTCGACCCGCACCCGCAGGTACATGCCGGGAAGCAGCCTGCGCTCCGGGTTCGGAAACTGCGCGCGCAGCGTCACCTGGCCGGTGGCCGGGTCGACCTCGGCGCCAGCGAACAGGAGCTTTCCTGGGAGTGGGTACTCACTTCCATCATCCAGCACCAGGGTCACGCGCGGGCCACCGTCCCGGCGGAGTTCGCCGCGCTCGACTGCGCTGCGCAGGCGTTCGAGCTCGGTGACCGGCTGGGTGAAGTCGGCGTAGATCGGATCGAGCTGGTGGATGCGCGCCATCGGCGTGGCCTCGCCCTGCCCCACCAGCGCGCCCTCGGTGACCAGGGGCCTGCCGATGCGCCCGGCGATCGGTGCGCTCACGCTCGCGTAGTCCAGGTTCAGTCGCGCCCGGTCGCGCGCCGCGCGCTGCGCTGCCGCTTCGGCCTCGGCAAGCCGCAGCGCGGCCACCGCCTTGTCGTACTCCTGGCGGCTCACCGCGTTGGCCCTGACCAACGGCTCGTAGCGGTCCGCCTCCACGCGCGCCAGCGCCATCGAGGCCTCGGCCCGCTGCAGCGCCGCCGTCGCAGCCGCCAGATCGGCGCGCAAAGGCGCCGGGTCGATGCTGAACAGGAGCTGGCCGGCCTTGACGTCGCTGCCCTCGCGGAAGCTGCGCTGGAGCACCACGCCTGCGACCCGCGCACGCACTTCCGCCGAGCGCGTGGGCTCGAGCCGCCCGGGCAGCTCGCTGACCACGGTGGCCGGACCCGGTTCGAGAGTGAGGACGCCGACCGGCGCGGGAGGCGCGGCGCCACCGGCGGCCGCGCCCTGATCTGCTCCGCCGGGGCTGCAGCCACCGAGCACGAGCGCACAGACAATCGACAGCCCAGCCGCGTGGCGGCTGGCAAAGGAGGTGGTCATGGGATTCCGTCCGGGATGAGCGCGGACGGAATCCTATCTCGTGCGACGTTCTTGTGTCAAACGGGAGTTTGTCGCGTCAAACGGCCGCTGCGCGGCGCCGCTTCGAACTGAAGGCTGCGACCTGCGCGAGCAGTTCGCCTTCCCCGTAAGGCTTGCCGAGGAAGACATCGACGCCGAGCGAGATCGCATGGTTGCGGTGCTTGTCCGCGGTGCGCGAACTGATCATGACGATCGGCAGCTCGCGGAAGCGCTCGTCCGCGCGCAGGTGGCGGGCCAGATCGAAGCCGTCCATCCGCGGCATCTCGATGTCGAGCAGCATCACGTCGGGCGTCGCCTCCTCGAGCTGGCGCAGCGCGTCCACGCCGTCCTTGGCGAGCATCACCTGGTAGCCCTCGCGAGCCAGCAGGCGCTGCGTCACCTTGCGCACGGTCACCGAGTCGTCGACCACCATCACCACCGGCGGCAGCTCCTCGGCGCCGGTGGCGATCGCCGGCGCCTGCACGACCCGATCGAGCACCTCGCCGGCGGCCACCTGGGCGAAGGCCACCGGGTTGACGATCAGCACGATGTCCCCGTTGCCGAGCACGGTGGCGCCGGTGATCCCGCGCACCCGCGCCACCTGCGGCCCGACGCTCTTGACCACGACCTCCTGGTTGCGGGTGACCTCGTCGCAGTGCAGGGCGATGCGCTGGTGGCCAGAGCGCAGCACCAGCACTGGCGAGTGGTGCTGCGCGAGCGGCCTGATCTCGGGCATCTCCACCAGCGTGCCCAGGAAGAAGAGCGGAATGCGGCTTCCCTGCCACTCGATCGCACGCTGCGCGTAGGCCGCGGCCAGCGCCTGGGGCTTGAGCTGCAGCAACTGCTCGACGCTCGACGAGGGCACTGCGAAGCGCGCCTTGCCCGCGCTTGCCAGCACCACCTGCGAGACCGCGAGCGTCAGCGGCAGGTGGATGGTGAAGCGCGTGCCCCTGCCGGGCCGGGACTCGGTCTCGATGCGGCCGCCCAGCGAGGCGACCTCCGAGCGCACCGCGTCCATGCCGACGCCGCGGCCGCTGATCTCGTCGACCGCATCCGCGGTGCTGAAACCCGGCGTGAAGATCAGGTCGCCCAGTTCGCGCTCGCCGAGCACGGTGTCGGGTCCGATCAGGCCGGCCTGGAGCGCCCGTGCGCGAATGCGCGCCGCGTCCAGCCCGCCCCCGTCGTCGGCGAAGGACAGGACGATCTCGCGCCCGTCCTGCCGCACGCCGACCTGGATCTCGCCGGTCTCCTGCTTGCCGGCCTGCACCCTGCGCTCGCGCGACTCGATGCCATGGGCCACCGCGTTACGCAGCAGGTGCTCGATCGGGCCGGCCATGCGCTCGAGCACGCTGCGGTCGATCTCGACCTCCGAGCCGCGGATGTCCAGCCGCACGCGCTTGTCCAGGGCCTTGGCCGACTGGCGCACCACGCGGTAGAGGCGGTCGCCGATCGAGCCGAACTGCAGCATCCGCACGCGCATCAGGTCCTGCTGCAGGTCGCGCAGCACCTGGCCCTGCCGGTGCAGGTCCTGCGAGGACTCCTCGAGCGTGCGCATCGCGTTGTGCTGGACGGTGGCGACGTCGTTGACCGACTCCGCGAGCATCCGCGTCAGCTCCTGGAAGCGCGTGAAGCGGTCGAACTCGAGCGGATCGAAGTGACGTTCGTCGTCGCGCTGCTGCGCGATGCGCGCCTGGATCTGCATCTCGGCCTGGATCTCGATCTCCCGCAGTTGCGAGCGCAGGCGCGTGACGTTCTCGGTGAGGTCGCCCAGCGACTGGCGCAGGCCCGCCAGCCCGTTGTCCAGGCGCGAGCGCGCGATCGAGGCCTCGCCCGCCTCGTTGACCATCCGGTCGAGGATGTCGGCGCGCACCCGCACCAGCGGCTGCACGCGCGGGGCCGAGGCATCGGCCGCAGGCGCCGCAGTGGCGGCAGCAGTGGACGCTGAGGTGCCGGCGGCAGCGGGTGCGGCGACAGGCATCACCCCGTGCGCCGTGGCTGGAAGCGCA
Source organism: Pseudomonadota bacterium (assembly GCA_963204785.1). Lineage (GTDB taxonomy): Bacteria > Pseudomonadota > Gammaproteobacteria > Burkholderiales > Burkholderiaceae_E > Quisquiliibacterium. The sequence goes on from CAUJHG010000055.1 coordinate 19,716, forward strand.
GCCGGCTGCGCAGTCGCGGCGGCCGCAGCCACGCTCGCGGCCGCGGCATCCCCAGGCGCTGTCTGTCGACCGACAGCTTCCACTGCAGCCCGGGCGTCCGGCTGGACCGGGCCGCGTTCGAGGGTCTCGAACAGCGCAACGACCCTGTCGTGCTCAGCCACGAGTTCGTCGATCGACGCGGGCGGCACCTCGGGAAGCGCAGCAAGCGACTCCACCCGGTTCTCGATCTCGTGCACCAGCTGGCCCAGCGCCATCGCGCCCGCCATCCGCGCGCTGCCCTTGACCGTGTGCAGCAGGCGCATCAGCGCATGCGGCAGGCTGGCATCCGCCGGGTGCGCCAGCCACTTGCGCAGGTTCTCGCCGATCAGCGGCAACTCGTCCCTGGCCTCCTCGACGAAGACGGGCAGCAGGTCGGGGTCGATCTCGTCAGCGGGCAACGCGACCGGAATCGCTTCCTCGCGCGCGGGCAGCGGCCGCGGCGTGGCGGCGGTGAAGACAGTGAAGGTGGGTTCGGGAGCCGGGGGCTCGGCGCGCCTGGTCTCGTCGACCGTGACTTCGTCGACCGTGACTTCGTCGACCGTTGCATCGGCATCCGTGAGCTCGGCCACTGCGGCCTCGAGGACCGTGGCGTCGGCATCGACATGGACGCCGGCTGCGGCGACGTCGCCGACGCCCGCCTCGGGCTCGCCAGCCTTCGTCGCCGCCTCGGCGTCCTCGGCCGGAACCTCGGTCGGCCCTTCGGGGCGCAGCCGGGCCCGCCAGCGCTGCGCAAGCGCGGCAATGGCCTCGCGGGCCTGCGGCTCGTCGCGCGGTTCGCTGCCGGCAGCGAACTGATGCAGCATCGCCTGCACGCGCTCGATCACGTTCGCGAGCACTTCGAGCTCGCCGGGCTCAGGCCTCGAGCCCACGGCGCGCTGCGCCTGCATGAAGGCCTCGATCTTCTCGGCGATCTCGCGCACGTTGCCGAGCTGGACGACTCCCGAGCAGCCTTTCAGCGAGTGCGCGGCGCGCATTCCCGCCTGGGTCGCGCCCCGGTTCGGCTGCGCCTGCCAGTCGCGCAGGTCGTCGACCAGCCGCGTCACCAGTTCATCGGCCTCGGACAGGTAGATGTGATAGAGCGGCGCGCTGAGTTCGCGCGCGCCGATGCGAACGACATCGGGCGGCAGATCGAGCACTCCGTCGGCGGGATTGGCGACAGACTGCGCCGCTCCTGCCTCCTCGATCGGAATCGCCCCAAGGATGATCTCCTCGCTTTCATCGACCGATGCCGCCTCCAGGACGATCTCGTCATCCCCGGCGACGGGCACCGCCTCCAGGACGACCTCCTCGTCGTCCGCGGCCGGCAGCACGTCGAGGGCGAACTCCCCGGCCTCGTCGACCGGAGCTTCCTCGGGCGCGAAATCCCCGGCCTGCTCGACCGCAACCGTCTCGAGCACGATTTCGTCGTTCCCGTCGACCGCAAGCGCCTCGGGAGCGAACTCCTCGTCCAGCTCGACCGGAGAAGCTGCCTCGACGACGACTTCCTCGATCTCCATCGGCGCTGCCGACGGTTCGACATCTTCAACGCGGGCCGAGGCCGCAACCGGCGCCTCTTCCACCGGCGCCGGCTGCGCGGGAGCAGGGACAGGAGCAGCGAACACCTGTCCGCTGCGCACCGCCTGCGCGTGCGCCACCAGCCCGGCCGGGTCGATCGCCGCGCCGCTGGCCGGATCCTGCTGCAGCGCCTGCACCCACTCTCGCATCTGCGCGACCGCGTCGTCGATCAGCGCGTAGAGCCGCTCCTCGCCGGGGCGCTCCTCGGCCAGCCACTGGTTCATCGTCTGCTCGAGCGCCCAGCCGGCTTCGCCGAACTGCGTCAGCCCGACCATGCGGCTCGACCCCTTGAGGGTGTGGAAGCCGCGGCGCATCGTGGTCAGGTAGCCGACGTCCGAGGGCGAGGCCAGCGACAGCGCGGAGTGCTCCTCGATCGCGGTGAGCACTTCCTCGGCCTCGCCGAGGAAGATGCCCAGCAGTTCGCTGTCGATCGCCGCCTCGTCGGAGGGCATCGGGGCGCTCGGCTGCGGCGCTTGCGGCAGGGCGACGCCTGCCGCCGTCAGCGCACGGGCCAGCGCCTCGGGCTGCGCTGCAGCCGAGCCAGCCAGCAGCGCGAGCGCCTGGTCCGCGCCGTCACGACGCTCGGCCCGGTCAAGGAGCACCGCCGCCTCGCGGACCCGGCCCAGCGCCTCCCGCAGCGCCTCGCGCAGCACCGCGTCGTCGGGCCGCTCGCGCAACGCCTCGAACAGCCGGGCGGCCTCGCCGGTGTTCTCGGCGAGCGCGGACTCGACCGAAGGCGACGACTCGGCCTGCGCCTGCGCGACCATCGCCTGCGGGTCGTGCGCCTCGTGCATCGGCGCAGGGGCGAGATCGGCGACGAAGACCTGCTCGGGCGCGGCGTCCTCGACAGGCGCTACGGGAGCCCGGGCCACTTCGCGCAGGTGCGCGTGGAAGTCGCCGGTGGCCTCGTCGAACTCGAAGCGGCCGATCTGCCGCTCGGGTCCCTGCAGGCCCTCGACGAAGAAGCCCAGGGCGCCGACCGTGGAGGCGATGCGATCGAAACCGCTGCTGTCCACCTCGTCGGGTTGGGCGTCGGCGAAGGCCGCAACCCGGCCCGCAACCGACTCGGCCGCAGCAGCGGCGCTCTCGTGGCCGAGCAGGCGCAGCGCCCCGGCGACCTGATGCAGCGCGCGCACACAGGCCGGCAGTTCGTCGCGCTGCGTGGGATCGCGGAAGAAGGCATCGAGCGACTTCTCGGCAGCGCGCAGGTTGTTGCCGGTCTCGGCAACGAAGGAGACCATGGTCAGGCGGTCCTGCGCCGCGCGGCTCAGGCTGCGCAGCCACTCGGGCATCTCGTGCGCGGGCGCGGTCTCGCCGGCGAAGGCTGCCGTGAGACGGCGCGCCATCTCGTGGCCGTGGCGGTCGTGCTCCGAGCCGGGGCGTGCGCCGTCGTCGAGCGCCTGCTCGGCGAAGAGGATCGCCGCAGCCAGTTCCAGCGAGAAGGCCTCGCCGGGAAGCCCCTGCGCGTCGCCGAGCCGGGCGCGCACCTCGGCGAACGCGCGCCCGAGCGCAGCGAGTCCCTGCGCAGGCAGCTGCCCGATCGCGTCGCAAAAGGTGTCGATCGCCTGGCTGAAGGCCGCCAGTTCCCCGGTGCTGCCGCGGGTCACCTTGTCGAAGGCGGTACGCGCCCTGACCACCGACTCGCGCGCGGTGCGCAAGGCCCGCGCGTCCATCCGCCCGTAGCGCGGCTCCGCGTAGTCCGCCGGGATCGCGTCCGACAGGCCGAAGGCCGCGTGCACCTCGGCCACGCGCGGCGAGGAGGGCTCGATTGCGGCCAGCGCGAACAGCATCTCGCGGGTGAGCTGCGCCGCCACGGGGGCGCGCTCCTCGACCGCCTTGCGCAACTGCAGGTTCAGCCGCCCGAGCAGCCGCTTGAGCTGAAGATCCACCGGGAAGGCTGCGCCGGCCAGCGCCTCGAACCAGGCCTGCGCCACCCACCAGAAGGCGCGGTTCACGCGCGCGACCTGCGAGCCCGCAACCACGTCGATCGCAGCGCGCATCGCCGCGGCGCCCGCGCTCGGGTCCGCGGCCCGCATCACCTGCAGCAGCCCGCGCTCGAAGGCGGCGCGCGCCGCGGCAAGCGCGGCAGCGTCGGTCTCGCGCAGGCCCTCGCGCGGCAGCGGCGCACGCACCGCGCCGAGATCCGGGAAGAAGAGATCCGCAGGATGGATCCGGTCGGCGCGCCGCGCCTCGAGCAGGCTGCGGTAGTAGGGGAACAGGTAGAGCGGCTGGTGCGGCTCGTGCCGCAGCAGCGTCTCCAGATGCTCGATCAGCGCCTGGAAGGCGCGCGACAGCCGCGAGGCCAGCCGGCCGTTGAGCGTCACCTCGCCGCGCTCGGCGGCGTCGAGCAGCCGTTCGGCTTCCTCGGTGATCAGCGGCGCGCCGTCGATCCCGACCACCTGCAGCGCGCCGTGCGCCTGGTGCAGCGCTGCACGCGCCGCGCGCAACGGGCCGAGGTCGTCGTCCTCGGAGCCGAGTTGGCGCTCGAGCAGTCGCTCGGTCTGGGCCAGCGCCTCGCGGATCTCGCCGAGGCACCAGGAAAGGGTCACGAGGTCGGCTGCCATCTGTCTGTCCTCGAATCGGGCCGGCGGATCACGCCACCTTGAAGCGCGACACGGAGCGTTCGAGCTCCTGCGCAAGATCGGAGAGCTGGCGGATCGAGCCCGCAGTCTGCTGGGTGCCCTCGGTCGTCTGCTCGGTCACCAGCAGGATGCGCTGGATCGACTGGGCCACGGTGCCGGCCTCGGCCGCCTGCTGCGAAGCGGTCGAGGAGAAACCCTCGATCAGCTCGGCCAGCCGCGTCGACACCCGGCCGATCTCGCCCAGCGCACGGCCGGCTTCGTCGGACAGGCGCGCGCCCTCGACCACGCCCTGCGTGCTGCGCTCCATCGCAGCGACCGCATCCTGGGTGTCGGTCTGGATCGCGCGGATCAGCGCAGCGATCTGCCGGGTGGCCTCGGCCGAGCGCTCGGCCAGCCGCTGCACCTCCTCGGCCACCACGGTGAAGCCGCGCCCGGCCTCGCCCGCAGACGCCGCCTGGATCGCAGCGTTCAGCGAGAGCACGTTGGTCTGCTCGGTGATGTCGGAGATCAGCTCGACGATCTCGCCGATCTCCTGCGAGGACTCGCCCAGCCGCTTGATGCGCTTGGCGGTCTCCTGGATCTGGTCGCGGATGCCGTTCATGCCGGCAATCGCGTTGGCCACCGCGCCCGCCCCTTCCTCGGAAGCGTGCAGCGACTGACGCGCGACCTTGGCGGATTCGGTCGCCCGCGAGGCGACCTCGTCGATCTGGTGGGCCATCTGCAGCACCGCCTCGCCGGTGTCGCGGATCTCGCGCGACTGCTGCTCGGAGGCCGCGAGAAGGCTCGACGCGATCGTCTGCGCCTGCGAGGACGCATCCTCGACCAGGCCCGCAGTGGCGTTGATGCGCGAGACCAGGCTGCGCAGCTCCTCGACCGTGTAGTTGACCGAGTCGGCGATCGCGCCGGTGATGTCCTCGGAGACCGTGGCCTGGATCGTCAGGTCTCCGTCGGCGACCTCCTGCAGCTCGTTCATCAGCCGCAGGATCGCCGCCTGGTTCTGGTCGTTGGCCTGCTTGGCCTCGTGCTCGAGACGCTCGGCCTCGCGACGCTGGCGCTCGGCCTGCTCGGCGCGCGTGCGGCTGTCGTTCATGTAGGCCTGCACCAGCCCGACCGTGGCCAGCAGCGCGATCAGCCCGAACAGCGCCGCCGCCCAGTGGTTCCAGGAGCGTGACGCCTCCTGCTCCTGCAGCGTGCGCCGGATGCCTTCGAGGTGGGTGCGCAGCGATTCGCTGTCGCGGAAGATGGTGAGCTCGGCGCGCTTGGCCTCCTGGATCTTCGGCAGTTCGCGCGCCATCGCCGACAGCGGCTGGTCGATGCGGCCCATCACCTTGCGGATCTCCTCGAGCGCGCGCCGGCTCGAGCCATCCTGCACGGGCAGCATGCGCAGGCGCTCGCTGCCCGAGAGCAGGTTCTCGACGATCTCGCGGAAGAAGGCGGCGTCCGCCCCCAGCGTGGTGGCCGCCTCGACGTTGACCGATTCGCCCAGCACGAGCTGGTTGACGTCCTTGGCGATCTTCTGCGTGAGCATCACCAGGTCACCGGCTGCCGACACCTCGCGGGCGCTGGCGTTGGACTGCAGCTTGTGCGCGGCCACCAGTTGCGCGGCGTCGAGCAGCGTGCGGTTGGACTCGTTGACCGCCCGGCGCATCGCCCCGAGCGACTGCAGCAGCTTCTGGTGCTGGAGCATCCGGCCGGCAGCGAGATCGGTGGTCTTCCACATCTCGTCGAGCCGGTGGACCGCGGGGAGGATCTCCGCAGGCGCGGAGGCGCTGCGCCCGCCGGCGCTGGCCTGCGCCCCCTGCAGCATCGCGACGGCTGCGCCCATCGCGGCACGGCTGTCGGCGAGCTGGCGGATCGCCTCCTCGTTGCCCGAGATCGCCCCGGGCGCCGCCTTCGCGAGCCGCTGCGAGTGCGTGAGCGCCTCGCCGACGATCTGGTTCAGCAAGGCGCCATTGCCCGCCTGCCGGGAGTCGTACCAGAAGAAGGCGACCACGATCAGCAGCGAGACGAACAGCGAGGGCAGCAGCACCTGGAGCTGCTTGCGGAAGGGCAGCTCGCCGATCCAGGGCAGGCGCGTTGCGAAGCCCGCGAAGCGCGTCGGCGCCTCGGGCTGCGCAGCGGCCGTGCGTGGCGCGCGCCGCTGCGCACCGCCTTCCTCGGCAGAACCCGGGCGCAGCGCGGCCGGCCAGGAGGCCCCTGCCGATGGCTTGGGCGCCGCGGCGAGTCCGCCGGTGGCGGCCGACGCGACTGCACCGGCAGCGGCGAGCGCAGCCGACCCGGAGCCGGGCGCAGTCGCTGAGCTCGTTGCGGATGCACCGGCAGCAGCCGGCTCGTGGACCTCGAACAGGAAGTCGTCGGCGATTGCGGTGTCGGGGTCAGCCACCGCCCGGCCGCCTGAGGCCGGGAACAGGAAGCTCGCAAGCTTCATTCTCGATCCCTCGGTCGTGGGCGGCCGCGTCAGCGGCCGGCGGACAGGAATTCCTCGTCCGCGGCGAGACGGGCGAGACTCAGTTCGTGCCAGGTGCGGCCCTCGGCGTCGAGCAGCGCACGGCCCTCCCAGGCGTGGGTTGGTCTGCCCGCCGCGCCCTCGAGGACGCGCCAGTCGTGCGCATCGTGCAGCCCCAGCATGCGCGAGACCAGCAGCGCGGCGTGGACCTCCAGCGAAGCGCCGAAGGCGAGCAGGCGCGACTCGCGCGACACCGGCGTGGGCGCACCGCCAGCGAACATCTGCAGGTCGGAAACCCCGTAGAGCGTTCCGCGCAGGTTCACCAGCCCACGAAACCACGGCCGGGCCAGCGGCACCGGGGTGATCACCCCCGGCAAGGGAACGATCTCGCCCGCCTCGGCAAGCTCGACCAGCCAGCGACGCTCACCGATCACCACGCCCAGCCGCGCGACCCGCGGCACCGCATCGGCCTGGCGCAGGCGCTCGTCCAGGCGCGTCTGGAACTGGTGCAGCCGCTGGCGGCGGCGATCGCCCTCCGGAAGGAAGGGAACGGCAGTGCGATGGTCGTCCAGGACGATGTCTTCGGTGGCCGCGCTCATGACACCAGCCCCGCGATCTTCGACAGCAGTTCGTCGGGCCGGATCGGCTTGACCAGGTAGTCGCGCGCGCCCTGGCGCAGCCCCCAGATCCGATCGGTCTCGTTGGACTTGCTGGTGCACATCACCACCGGAATCGCCTGCGTGTCCGGATCACGCGACAGCGTGCGCGTCACCTGGTAGCCGCTCTGGCCGGGCATCACCACGTCCATCAGCACCAGGCTCGGGCGCTCGGCCTTCACCTTCGCGTAGGCCTCGTCGCCGTCACCGGCGGTGATCACGGTGTAGCCCTTCTTCACCAGCAGGTCGGCCAGGAAGAAGCGCTCCGTGGGAGAGTCGTCGACGACCAGGATCTTGTGGGACATGGCACTGGGCCTCGAAAGGTCGGTGACCATGGGTTCAGGCCGCCACCGCGCGACGCGCGTGCGTGGCCACCGCCTGCAGCAGACTGTCCTTGGTGAAGGGCTTGGTCAGGTAGAGGTCCGAGCCCACCATCCGCCCCCGCGCCCGGTCGAAGAGCCCATCCTTCGACGAGAGCATCACCACCGGAATCTCGCTGAAGCGCGGACTCTTCTTGATCAGCGCACAGGTCTGGTAGCCATCGAGCCGCGGCATCAGGATGTCGCAGAAGACGAGGTCGGGATCGTGGTCCGCCACCTTGGCCAGCGCATCGAAGCCGTCCTCGGCCAGGATCACGCGCAAGCCCGCCTGACCGAGGAAGATCTCGGCACTGCGGCGGATGGTGTTGCTGTCGTCGACCACCATCACCTTCAATCCGGACAATTCGACTGGCTGGCTCATCCT
>CAUJHG010000056.1 GCA_963204785.1 Pseudomonadota bacterium
CTCCTCGATCACCTTCGTGGCCTGCCACGCATTGCCACCCGCTCGGTTGGCCTCCACCTCCTCGTGGTAGCGCTGCTCGTTCGGGTAGATGTGCTCGTCCATGAACGCGATCAGACGCTCGCGCATCTGCTTCACCTTCGGCGTGTATTCGAAATCCATCGTGGCTGCTCCATTGGGTTGATCGGGGAACCGGACGAGGATAGATTCACGGTACGGATCAGGGAAGTGCATTTTATGAATGCAGGCCCATTCTCCAGATGAATATCGAGCGGATCGACCTGAACCTGTTCAAGGTCTTCGAGGCGGTTCTGCGCGAAGGCGGCATCACCGCGGCTGCGCGCACGCTGAACCTGTCGCAGCCGGCGGTGAGCCACGCGCTCGCGCGCCTGCGCGAGGCGCTGCGCGACCCGCTCTTCGAGCGGCAGGGCCGCGCGATGGTCCCCACGCCGCTGGCGCGCAGCCTCGCCGGTCCGGTGCGCGAGGCGCTCGCCGGGCTCGAGAACACGCTGCGTACGCTCGATCGCTTCGACCCGGCCACGGCGCGACGCCGCTTCACGGTTGCGATGCGCCCGCAGCTGGAGGACCAGCTGCTGCCCTCGGCGATCCGCCGGCTGCGCCGTGAAGCGCCGGGGATCGACCTGACCTCCACCCCGGTGGACTGGCGCAACATGGCCTCCGCCCTGGCCGACGGGACGCTGGACGCAGCGATCGACGTCGTCGGACCGGTGGGCCCGGACATCCGCCGGCGACGGCTGCGCGACGAGCGCACCGTGGTCCTCGCCCGTCGCGGGCATCCGCTGCTCGCGCGCGGGCAGCACGCGCTGGATCTTGCCGCCTACCTGGAGGCCGAGCACGTGCGGGTGTCGCTGCGCAGGCACCGGCCCGGCCTGGAGGACGTGGAGCTCGCGCGCCTCGGCCTGGAGCGCCGCATCCGCCTGCGCTGCCAGAGCCACGCCGCCGCGTGCAGGATCGTCACCCAGACCGATCTGCTGCTCACCATGGGCGAGCAGTACGCGCGCATCGTCAACGAGCCCTTCGGCAACCGGATCCTGCCCGCGCCGATCCCCTTCCCGCCGATGGAGAGCTACCTGTACTGGCACGCGCGGGCGGACGCCGACCCGGCCAACCGATGGCTGCGACGGATGATCCGCGCCGGACTGGGCGCCTCGCGTGCGCTCGCCGCGCCCGACGACTAGCCCCTGGAGCGCCTCAGGCGGATTCCGCTTCGCGCGCCGCGCGCCGGCGCTCGTGCTCCTTCAGGTGCCGCTTGCGCAGCCGGATGCTCAGGGGCGTGAGCTCGACGAGTTCGTCGTCGGCGATGAACTCGACCGCCTTCTCGAGGGTGAGCTGGATCGGCGGCGTCAGCACGATCGCGTCGTCCTTGCCCGAGGCGCGCACGTTGGTAAGCTTCTTCTCCCTGACCGGGTTGACCACGAGGTCGTTGTCGCGCGAGTGGATGCCGATGATCATGCCTTCGTAGAGCGGCTCGCCGGGCCTGACGAACATCCGTCCGCGCTCCTGCAGCTTCCAAAGCGCGTAGGCGACCGCCTCGCCGTCGTCCTGCGACACCAGCACGCCGCTGCGGCGATCCTCGATCTCGCCCGCCCAGGGGCCGTACTCGTCGAACACGTGGCTCATCACGCCGGTGCCGCGGGTCAGGTTCAGGAACTCGTTGCCGAAGCCGATCAGGCCGCGCGCGCACACCCGGTACTCGAGCCGCACCCGCCCCTTGCCGTCGGGCTCCATGTTCAGCAGCTCGCCCTTGCGCCGACCCAGCAGCTCCATCACGCCGCCCTGGTGCGCATCCTCGAGGTCGATCGTCAGCAGCTCGTAGGGTTCCTGGCGCTCGCCGTCGACCAGGCGGATCCTGGGCTTGGGCCGCGACACCGCAAGCTCGTAGCCCTCGCGGCGCATGTTCTCGAGCAGGATGGTCAGGTGCAGTTCGCCGCGACCGGAGACGACGAAGGTGTCGGAGTCGCCGGTGAACTCGACGCGCAGCGCCACGTTGGACTTCAGTTCCCGCTCGAGCCGCTCGCGGATCTGCCGGCTGGTGACGAACTTCCCTTCGCGTCCCGCCATCGGCGAGGTGTTGACGAGGAACTCCATGGTCATGGTCGGCTCGTCGACCGAGAGCGGCGCCAGCGCCTCGGGCGCCGCCGGATCGCACACCGTGGTGCCGATGTCGAGCTGCTCGATTCCGGTGATCGCGACGATGTCGCCTGCCTCGGCCTGGTCGACCGCGGCACGCTCGAGGCCCCGGTAGCGCAGCACCTGGTTCACCTTCGCACTGACCGGTGCGACTCCGGTGAGCGCGGGCTCGCCGTGCAGCACGGTGACCTGCTGGCCGGCACGAACGCGCCCGCGGATGATGCGACCGATGCCGATCTTGCCGACGTAGCTCGAGTAGTCCAGCGCCGAGATCTGCAGCTGCAGCGGACCGTCCGGATCGTCAGCACGGGCAGGAACGTAGCGCAGGATCGCCTCGAACAGCGGCTTCATCGACAGGCCTGCCGAGGCGAACTCCACATTGCCCTCGGGCAGGTCCGCCATCCGCTCCAGCGCGAAGCCGTTGAGCGCCGACGCATAGATCACCGGGAAGTCGAGCTGCTCCTCGCTGGCGCCGAGCTTGTCGAACAGGTCGAAGGTCTGGTTGACCACCCAGTCGGTGCGCGCCCCGGGGCGGTCGACCTTGTTGACCACGACGATCGGACGCAGCCCGAGCGCCAGTGCCTTGCGGGTGACGAAGCGCGTCTGCGGCATCGGCCCCTCGACCGCATCGACCAGCAGCAGCACGCCGTCGACCATCGACAGCGCGCGCTCGACCTCGCCGCCGAAGTCCGCGTGACCGGGGGTGTCGACGATGTTGATCCGCGTGTCCTCGTAGTCGACCGCGCAGTTCTTCGCAAGGATGGTGATGCCGCGCTCGCGCTCCAGGTCGCCGCTGTCCATCACGCGCTCTGCGACCTGCTGGTGGGTGCGGAAGGTGCCGGACTGGCGCAGCAGCTGGTCGACCAGCGTGGTCTTGCCGTGGTCGACGTGCGCGATGATCGCCACGTTGCGGATCTGGATGCTCATTTTCGGGTCCGGAAGGAGAGTCTGTGAGTGCGGCGCGTGCCTTCAGCCGGCGCCGGCGATCGATGGTTCGGAAACGGTGCCGATCAGCCGCTGCGGCACCAGCAGGCCGGCCTCGAGCGTGGCCACGCCCAGCAGCGC
>CAUJHG010000057.1 GCA_963204785.1 Pseudomonadota bacterium
CTCGTGGATACCGCACGGCCACGAACTTCATCGCGATCGCCTACTTGAAGCTGTCCAAACTCAAGCATTTGCCGGCAAATCCAATGCTCGCGGCGGCGGCGCGCTGATCATGTCGCCTTCCACACGAAATGACGAAGAGCCACTGTTTGCAGGCATAGGAGGTTTCGAGCACGGCTTCGCAGCGGCCGGGCACCAGACCGTGCTGCTGTGCGATGTGCTGCCGCAGTCCGAGGCCGTGCTTGGCGCACGATTTCCGGGCGTCGACTACCACGGAGACATCACGACGATCGCGGACCTCCCTGCGAACATCGACGTGGTCACCGCGGGATTTCCCTGTCAGGACCTGAGCCAGGCCGGGCGCACTGCGGGTCTGGCAGGCGAGCGCAGCGGCCTGATCGCAGAGGTGTTCAGGCTCGTCTGGAAGCGCAAACGCGCCCGCCGACGCCTGCCCACTCTCGTGATCGAGAACGTTCCGTTCATGCTGCAACTGAACGGCGGCCGGGCGATTCGCGCCATCATCGACGAACTCGAGGCACTTGGCTACCTGTGGGCATATCGGGTCGTCGACACCTGGGCTTTCGGCCTGCCGCAGAGGCGTGAGCGGGTGTTCCTCGTCGCAAGTACCGATCACGATCCGTCTGCGGTTCTGTTCGCTGACGAGTCCCCCATCGAGCGACCCATTACTTCAGTCGGCACGATCGCGCACGGTTTCTACTGGACCGAGGGCTACACGGGCCTGGGCTGGGCAGTGGACGCTGTTCCGACCCTGAAGAACGGCTCGACGATAGGGATCGCATCTCCACCTGCCGTTCTCATGCCAGACGGCCAGATCGTCAAGCCGGACATCACCGACGCGGAGGCCCTGCAGGGCTTCCCGCGCGGATGGACCGAACCGGCCGAATCGGTCGCCAGGAAATCGATGCGTTGGGGTCTCGTCGGCTCCGCGGTGTCCGTCCCCGTCGCGACATGGATCGGCCGAAGGCTGACAGCCCCAGGTTCGTACGACCTGCGGGATCCGGGCCTGCGAGGCGAGTTCCCGGCGAAAGGCAAGGCGCCGCGTGCGGCGCGATTCGACGGAGCAGCGCGTTTCTCCGTGGCGATGTCGACTGACCCACTCGGCCTGCGCCCGGAGCCGCTGGCGAGCTTCCTGCGTGGTTCGCTCGAGCCGCTCTCCCTGAGGGCAACCAAGGGTTTCTACGCTCGCACACTCCGCGCGAAACTGCGATTCGACCCGCTGTTCATCGAGGCCGTCAAGGCGCACCTCGCCCGGATGAGCGATGGCTCCTGTCTCGGGCTGCCGTTTGCCGAGGCTGCCTGACCGGCGAGCGATCTCGCCGTCCTGACTGGGCCACCGCAGAAACCGGAGCACCGCAGTTCGCCCCCGCAGCGTAGAGCGCGGCCAGGATGCGTGGCAGGGCCTGGGGCGGCGTTTCGTGCTCCCAGACCCTCACCACTCGCCAGCCGGCCTCTTGCAACAACCGGTCGGTGTCACGATCGCGCTCCACGTTGGCCCTGAGCTTCTCGACCCACCACTCGCGGTTGGACTTGGGCACGGTGCCGTGCCACGGGCAGGAGTGCCAGAAACACCCGTCGATGAACACGACTACCTTCCAGCGCGTGAAAACGATGTCTCCTCGTCTGCGCAAGGGTGGAATCCGAAGATCGACCCGGTAGCGCAGGCCCAGCCCGAAAAGTGCACGACGGTGCGCGACTTCGGGCAACGTATCCCTGCGCCGTTGCGACATCATCCGCACCCTGGCGACCGAGGAGGAGGCGCTTGGCGTGGTCTTCACGCTCCTGCCTGATCCGGTCGGCTCGGATCGATCTCTGGCTGGCCCCATTCGACTTCCGCGGAGAACGTCGCCTGCGCGACGATCTGTTCCACCGCCTCTCGGATGGACAAGGTGTCGGAGATCCTCGGGCGTCCGCGCCGCGGTGGGGCGCTGTTCACGTTCATCAGCCGCACCAGGCCTTCCGGGTAGCCGAGAGCCTCCGCCCCCGACGAGTACAGTGCGACGTACGCGCTGTCACAGCGAGCCGCCTGCCCGGGCAGAAACGGATCGAGGCGCCCGCTTCGCTCGCGCAGATTCGTCACGGTGCGCGCGAATGACGACGGTGCGCGCGACGTCTTGTCCACAGTGCTCTCGAGGGGCAGGAAGAAAACCGCGGTCATGAACGCGCGCGGCAGCCATTCGTGAACCAGGCGGACCTCGTCGGCCAGTTCGTACATACTCCCTGTGAGGTTCTTGTCGAACTGATCGCCATTCGAATCCCTGAAGTTGAGCCCCTTCAGGGAGATGCCGACCTCCAGTCCGAGGATCCGATCGACGACAGTCACGTCGACTCGCTTCGTCGCCCCAGCGCCCAGAGGGACGAGCGCCTCTGTGCCTTCCCCGATTGCAACAGGAGTGATCGTCTTGCCGCGCAGGTCCGCACACTTGCGCAGTTCCCTCGCGAAGGCGACCGCGCAGGCGTGGGCGAATTTCTCGCTCCACCGCCTCTTCGCGTTCTGATCGCCATCCTCAGGGCGCACACCCGCATACCTCAACGCTTCCAGCATCGACGGGTCGGGAACGAGGTCCGACCAGCGCGCCTGCGACGGGTTGCGCTCCGGTGCCTCAGAGTCTGGATGCTTCGTCATGGCGGTTGCATGGGTTCGTACGCAGCCTCGCATTATCGGCTGCATCGAAGACGACGGCGGGTGCCGCGTGGACGATTGCGGGGGGCTTGCCTGAAGACCGTCCGTGTGTTTCTCCGCCCGCCTAAGCCTTCCTTAAGCTTGCAGGGCTCCAATGCGCGCCCATGACCGACCGCGTCGCGCCCCCCTCGCCCGTGCCCATCGCACCGGGCACGCGCTCCACGCGTGCGCGTGGCGCCGCGGCCGCGGCGCAGGGCCGCAAAGCCTTCGTGCTGCGGGCGAGCGTCGAGCAGGTGATCGTCGGCGCGGCGCTCGTGTGGACCGTCACCGCGAACCGCGCCTTCCTCGACGCGGCGACGAAGACGCACGGCGGCGCCTCGGGTGCGGCGTTCGCGGCGGCGCTGGTGGTGCTGGTGTTCTGCGCGCACGCGCTGCTGCTGACGCTGGCCGCCAACCGCTGGACCGTCAAGCCGCTGGTGGCGGCGCTCACCGTGGCCGGGGCGCTGGCGTCCTACTTCGCGAGCGCCTACGGCGTGGTGCTGGATCCGTCGATGCTGCGCAACGTGATCCGCACCGACCCCGCGGAGGCCGGCGAACTGCTCTCGGGACGGCTGCTCGTGCACCTGGCGCTGTACGCGGGCGTGCCGCTGCTGCTGCTCTGGCGCGTGCGCATCGTCGCCTTCGGCTGGCGGCGCTCGGCGGTGCGGCGCGTCGGACTGCTGACGCTGCTCGCGCTGCTGCTCGCCGGGACGGTGCTCGCGCAGTTCCAGCCGCTGGCCTCGCGGATGCGCAACGATCGCTCGCTGCGCTACCTGATCACCCCGGCCAACCTGGTCTGGTCGCTGGCCAGCGTGGCCGCCGCCGATGCGCGCGGCGCGGCGCGCCCGCGCGCGCCGATCGGGCTGGACGCGGCGGCCGGCGCCTCGTGGGCCGAGCGCCGCAAGCCGCTGGTGGTGCTGGTGGTGGTCGGCGAGACCGCCCGCGCGGCGAACTGGGGACTCTCGGGCTACGCCCGCCAGACCACCCCCGAGCTCGCGCGCCTGCCGGTGGTCAACTTCCCTGAAGCGGTCTCCTGCGGCACCAACACCGAGGTGTCGGTGCCCTGCATGTTCGCCCCGGTGGGCCGGCGCGACTACGACGAGGCGCGCATCCGCGGCCAGGAGTCGCTGCTGCACGTGGCCGCACGCGCCGGGGTTGCGGTGCACTGGCGCGACAACCAGAGCGGCTGCAAGGGGACCTGCGAGGGGCTGCCCTTCGAGCGGGTGTCCTCGCTGCCGGGCGGGGCGCCGTGCGAGGGCGAACGCTGCCTCGACGAGGGCCTGGTGCACGACCTCGGCGCGCGCCTGTCCTCGGCCGGGGGGACGCAGCTGTGGGTGCTGCACATGCTCGGCAACCACGGGCCTTCGTACTTCCGGCGCTACCCGCAGCGCTTCGCGCGCTTCCTGCCGGACTGCCGCAGCGACGAGCTGCGCGACTGCAGCGTCGAGCAGATCGTCAACGCCTACGACAACGCGCTGCTCTACACCGACCACCTGGTCGCCGGCGCGATCGCGCAGCTGAAGGCGCGCGCCGACGAGGTCGACTCGGCGCTGATCTACGTCTCCGACCACGGCGAGTCGCTCGGCGAGCACGGGCTGTTCCTGCACGGTGCGCCCTACGCGATCGCGCCCGACGTGCAGACGCGCGTGCCGATGGTCGTGTGGACCAGCCCCGGGCTGGAGAAGGCGGCAGGCCTGCGGCCGGGCTGCCTGGAGCCGGCGCTGCGCCGCGCTGCGGCAGGCCGCGTCAGCCACGACAACCTGTTCCACACGGTGCTCGGTCTGCTCGACGTGCGCACGGCGCTGCACGAGCCGGCGCTCGACCTGAGCAGCGCCTGCCGCGCCGAGCGCGCGTCCGCAGCCTCGGGCGCGCAGACCGGATCGTGAGCCCGTTGCGACACCGACGGCGCGCCGACCTGGCGCTGACCCTGGGCGGGCTCGCTGCGCTGGCGGCCTGGGAGTTTGCGGGGCTGGACCTGCCGCTGTCGAGGATGCTCGGCGATGCGGGCGGCTTCCCGCTGCGCGACCACTTCCTGGTGCGCTCGGTGCTGCACGATGGCGGACGCTGGCTCTCCGGGCTGCTGCTGGCCGGGCTCGCGATCGACGCCTGGCGTCCGCTCGTCGACGGTCCCAGCCGCGGCGCCAGGGTCTACTGGCTGGCCGTCGTGGCCGCCGCGATGAGCGCGGTGCCGCTCGCCAAGCGCTTCAGCGCGACCAGCTGCCCGTGGGATCTCGCCGAGTTCGGCGGACGGCTGGCCTACGTCCCGCACTGGCTCCAGGGGCTGTCCGACGGCGGCCCGGGCCACTGCTTCCCGTCCGGGCACGCGGTGGCCGCCTTCGCCTTCTTCGGCGCCTGGTTCCTCTGGCGCGACAGCCGCCCGCGGGCGGCCCGGGCGATCCTGGCCGCCGTGCTGGTGCTGGGCGCCGCGTTCGGCTGGGCCCAGATGGCGCGCGGCGCGCACTTCGCAAGCCACGCGCTGTGGTCGGCGTGGCTGTGCTGGACGATCGCCGCAGCCGCCCAGCTCTGCGCCCCACGCCCCCGCGAGCCCGCCAGGCCGACGGCCGACGCGCCCCCTCCGGCGGCGGCCCTGCCCGGCCTCGTCACGGAACTCGGCGCACCCCTGCCGCCCTCGCGAAGCTGACGAAGGCCTCGAGCCCGCCCAGCGGGCTGTCGCGCAGGCCGATCCGGGCCCCGTGCAGCTCCGCGATCCGCGCGGCGATCGCCAGTCCCAGGCCCGCCCCCTGCCCGGGCCCCTGGCGGAAGAAGCGCTCGAAGGCCTGCTCGCGCAGCTCCGGCGCCAGACCGGGGCCGCTGTCCTGCACCCGCAGCTCGACGGTCGCGCAATCCGCATCCAGGCGTACGCGGACCCTGCCGCCCTGCGGCGTGTGCTGGATCGCGTTGCCGACCAGGTTCTGCAGCAGCACCGCGATCGCGTGCGGATCGACCGCCACCCTGAAGTCCAGCGAGGCGTCCGCCTCGAGCATCAGCTCCTGCCCGCGCCCGAGCGCAAGCGGCGTAAGCTCGGCGAGCTGCGCCCGCACCAGCGGGAGCAGATCCTGCGCCTGCTGCTCGATGCGCGTGGAGCCCGGCTCGAGCCGCGCCAGCGTGAGCAACTGTTCGACCACGCGGGTGGCGCGGGCGACGCTGTGATCCAGGTGATGCAGGGCCTGGGCGCGGTCGGCCGGGTCGGGCGCGTTGGCCGCGTTGTGCGCCTGGATGCGCAGCACCGCCAGGGGCGTGCGCAGCTCGTGCGCCGCGTAGGCCAGGAAGCGCTTCTCGCGCGCGAGAAGCTCGTCGACCTGAGCCAGCAGCCGGTTCAGCGCGGCAACCACCGGCGCCAGCTCGGCGGGCACCGGTCCGAGCAGCAGCGGCGACAGCCTGTCCGGGTCACGCGCCTTCAGCATCTCCTCCATCCGCCGCAGCGGGCGCAGTCCCCAGCCGACCGCGATCCAGATCAGCAGCGCCATCAGCGGCAGACCGACCAGGTCGGGGAGCAGCGTCTGCAGCGCGATGTCCTCGGCGAGTTCGCCGCGCACGTCCGCGCGCTCGCCGACCAGCACCCACTGGTCGTCGGGCGGGTCGTGCAGCTTGAACACCCGCCAGCCGACGCCCTTCAGGACCAGATCGTGGAAGCCCGGCTCCAGTCGCACCAGCGCAGCCATGCCCTCCCCCGCCAGGCCGGCGCCGGGGGCGAGCTCGTCGGCGGGCAGGCCGTCGACGCCGGCCTCGGGCGCGCTCGCCGAGCGCAGCAGCGTCCTGCCCTCGGCGTCGAACACCACGAAGGCGAGCTTGCTCTCGTAGGGGTGCCCGGTGCGCTGGGGGCGCGCATCGGCCGCGTGCTGCCCGACCGCCTCGTCGAGCGCCGCCTGCAGCGCGGCGCGCGACTGCGCGAGCATGTCGCGGTCGATCATGCCGGCGAGCAGCCGGGCGGTCTGCGCGAGTTCCGCGTCGAACACCTCCTCGACCTCGCGGTGCGCGTCGCGATAGCTCTTGACCGAGATCAGCGCGAGCGAACTGCCCAGCAGCGCCACCAGCAGCGCCAGCAGGCGCGCCCTGATCGATCGCATCAGGCCTTCTCGATCATGTAGCCGACGCCGCGGACCGTGCGGATCAGCCCCGGGAAGAGCTTCCTGCGCAGGTGGTGCACGTGCACTTCGAGCGCGTTGCTCTCGACCTCCTCGTTCCAGCCGTAGAGCACCTCTTCGAGCCGGTCGCGCGTGAAGACCCGCCCGGGCTGGGAGAGCAGCTGGTGCAGCAGCAGGAACTCCTTGCGCTGCAGCGCCACCGGCCGGCCGTGCAGGCTCACCTCCTGCGTCGTCGGATCGAGCCGCACGTCGCGGTACTCGAGCGCGGTCTGCGGCCGGTTGAAGCTGCGGCGCAGCAGCGCGCGCAGCCGGGCCTTCAGTTCGTCGACCTCGAAGGGCTTCACCAGGTAATCGTCGGCGCCCGCGTCGAGCCCTGCGATTCGGTCGGCGGTGGCGTCACGCGCAGTGAGCACCAGCACCGGAACCGGGTTGGCGGCCGCGCGAAGGCGCGCGAGCACCTCGAGGCCGTCCATCCCCGGCAGTCCCAGGTCGAGGATCGCAAGCGCGAAGCTCTCGTGCGAGAGCGCGTGCAGCGCGCTGGCGCCGTCGCGGACCCAGTCGACCGTGTAGCCCTCCGGCTTGAGCGCGACGCGGACCGCCTCGCCCAGATCGGCGTCGTCCTCGACCAGCAGCAGGCGCATCCCCGTGTTCCTCCGTGCAAGCGCCGCCGTCGGCCGCGGTGCAGGCCTCCCTGGCCGATCCGATCGGCTCGCGGGTGCGCAAGCCGGGACGACGGCGTGCGCGGTCGCCTGGATTCCGGGCCGGATCGACCGCTCAGGCGATGGTACCTCCGGCCCGGCGCACGCCCGCGGCAGATGATTCGCCGGTCGTCGGGCGCCTCCGCTCCCACCGACGCGCCACGGGCCAGGCAAGCGCAGGCCGGCCGACGAGCGCGCCGCCCCGATGCCCCGCTGCTTGACCGGGTCCGCGCCCCGCTCGTAAGGTTGCCGGCCTGCCGGCCCCGCCCCATCCGCCCGGAGGCCTTCGACCCGGGCGGACGGAGCCTGCACCCCTGCCTGGAGCTTCGATGGACGATGCGATCCTGATCATCGGCGCGGGCCACGCCGGCGGCGCCGCCGCCGCGCTGCTGCGGCAGAACGGGCATCAGGGCCCTATCACACTGGTCGGCGCCGAGCCGCTGCCGCCCTACCAGCACCCGCCGCTGTCCAAGGGATGGCTCCAGGGGAAGGTGGGAGTCGACGAACTGCTGCTGCGCCCCGCGGAGTTCTACGCGGACAAGGGAATCGCCCTGCGCCTGGGCGTGCGCGCGCTCGCGGTCGATCCCGTCGCGCGCCGGGTTGCCCTGGACGACGGAACGTCCATCGGCTTTGCGCGCCTGATCCTCGCCACGGGCTCGCGGCTGCGCCGGCTCGAGGTCCGCGGCGCCGGCCTGCCCGGGGTGTTCGCGCTGCGCAGCGTCGAGGACGCGCGGCGCCTGCGCCCCGCGCTGGCGCCTGGAGCGCGGCTCGCCGTGATCGGGGGCGGCTTCGTCGGCCTGGAGGTCGCCGCGTCGGCGCGCACGCTCGGCGCGCAGGTGACCGTGTTCGAGCGCGAGCCCCGCCTGATGCCCCGGGTGGCCAGCGCCGAGCTCGCCGGACACTTCGCGCAGCTGCACTGCAGCCGCGGCGTGCAGATCGAGACCAGCGCCGAGCTGAGCGCGCTCGAGCCGCGCGACGGACAGGTTGGCGCAGTGCTGCTGCGCGACGGCAGGCGCTTCGAGTGCGACGCCGTGCTCGCGGGCATCGGCGCGCTCGCCGAGGACGCCCTCGCCGCCGCGGCCGGGATCGCCTGCGAGGACGGGATCCTGGTCGACGCGTGCGCGCGCACCTCGCACGCGGGCGTCTACGCGATCGGCGACTGCACGCGCCGTCCGGTGCCGCGCTACGGCCGCTCGCTGCGGCTCGAGAGCGTGCCCAACGCACTCGAACAGGCCAGACAGGCCGCTGCCCACCTCTGCGGCAAGCCGGTGCCGCAGCCCGAAGCGCCCTGGTTCTGGTCCGACCAGTACGACTGCCGCCTGCAGATCGCAGGAATTCCCTTCGACGTGCAGCGCACCGTGGTGCGCGGCGACCCGGCCAGCGGGAAGTTCTCGCTCTTCCACCTCGACGCCGAAGGACGGCTGCAGGCGGTCGAGGCGGTGAACGCTGCGCAGGACTTCGTCGCCGGCCGCCAGCTGGTCGGCGCAGCCGCCCGCCCCGACCCCGCGCGCATCGCCGACCCTGCGGTGCCGGCCAGGGAGCTCGCCTCCTGCGGCGGCAGCTGAATCGGGAGGCGCCTGCGCATCGTCCTGTCAGGCGCGATCAGTCCTCGGCCAGCCGGTCGCGCCGACGCTCCCGGCTCGATGCGGCGGTGTGGTTGAAGATGCCGCGCGACATGGTCGCGCGCTCCCCGGCCGCACGCGCTGCATACACGCGGGCGCGGGCCTCGTGTGCGGCCTCGGAGGCAGGCTCGGCCAGGCAGGCCATCTCCACCAGGTGGCAGGCCATCCGCAGGTCGCCTGCGGCCTCGAGGGCGGCAACGCGCTCGAGCACCCGCGCCGCGCCGCCGGCCAGCGCCACCCACTCGCGGGCCTGCTGCGCGCGCGGAGCCGGCAGCAGCATGTCGGGCTCGCCCTCCCACCAGCCGCCATAGCGCCGCCACACGTTGCGCACCAGGAACTGGGGGTCGTCGTAGATCGGCTGGAGGTAGGGGCGGCCTGCCAGGTGCTCCGGCGGCTGCACGCGCTGCAGGATCTCGTCCAGCGGCAGCGCGCGGTTCATCAGCGCAAGGGTCTGCGACTCGATCGACTCGAGGTACTCGGCAGTGTCCAGCAGCGCCTCCCTGATGCGCGCCGCGCCGAAGATCGGCATGCCGTGCCCGCAGACGAGGAGCTGCGCGTCGTGCCCTGCCATCTCCCGCAGGGCCGTGCCCCACTCACCGCAATAGCGCTGCACCTTCTGCGGGTTGCCGGCGTTGGGCACCGCCCAGATGAACAGGTCGCCAGGGAAGATCCACCCGCGCTCGGGCACCCGGACCCAGACGTGGTCGTCGGTCTCGCCCCGTGCATGACGCAGCTCGAAGCTCAGCCCGCCGACCTTCAGGATCAGCTCGCGCTCGAAGGTGACGTCCGGGTAACGGTAGTCGACCGGCCAGTCCATCGCCGCGCCGCGGCCCAGGAACTGCCGGCCGTTGATCGCCCGGTTCCAGGCCTGGGTCTTGCGGTACCGGTCGAAGTGCGCGGGCAGCAGCGCGTGCGCGTACACCACCGGGCGTGGCCGGCCGCGCGCGGCGGCCTCATCGTCGAAGCGCTTCGTCGCCCAGATGTGGTCGAGATGATGGTGGGAGAAGACCGCCGCCACCAGCGGCGCCTCGGGGCGCCACGCGCGCACCGCGTCGAACACCCGATCGGCGTCGCGCTTCGTGCCTGCGTCGAGCATCACCAGCCCTGCTCCGGTGTCCACCACCGAGATCGCGGCAATGCCCTTGAAGTACAGCAGCCCGGGGGCGATCTCCTGGGCGCCTTCGAAGGAGGCCTGCACCGGATGGTGCTCCCGCTCCAGGTCCGCCTCGCCGCGCCAGTAGCGCTCCGCCAGTTCGATGAAGTCCGTCATCCTGCCGCTTCCCTAGAGTCGGGCCCGCGGCCCGGTGAGCCTCGAGCTTACTTCGGCTTCCGGCTGCGCGGATCCGGGATGGCTGCGCGGGCGGAACTGTCGTACCCTGCCACGATGCACCAGCCCGCCCCGCCCGGCCCATCCGCCCCCGCCGCCGATCGCCCCGAGACCGTCCTCGACTTCTGGTTCGGGACGCTCGGCCCGAAGGACTGGTGGGGCAAGGACGCCGCGCTGGACGTCCGCATCGCCGGGCGTTTCGGCGCGCTGCTCGCGCGCGCGGCCCGCTGCGAGCTCTTCGGCTGGCGCGCGACCCCGCGCGGCCGGCTCGCCGAGGTGCTGGTGCTCGACCAGTTCCCGCGGCACGTCCACCGCGACGCGCCGGGCGCCTTCGCCAGCGATCCGCTGGCGCTGGCGCTCGCGCAGGAGGCGGTGGCCCGCGGCGACGACCGGGCGCTGACGGCCATCGAGAGGGCGTTCCTGTACCTGCCCTACATGCACAGCGAATCGCGGCTGATCCAGGCCGAGTCGGTGCTGCTCTACGAGCGCAACGGCCTGGAGGACAACCTGGACTTCGCGCGCCGCCACCGGGAGATCGTCGAGCGCTTCGGGCGCTATCCGCACCGCAACGCGATCCTCGGTCGGCGCTCGACGCCCGAGGAGATCGCCTTCCTGGAAGAACCGGGGTCGCGCTTCTGAGCGGCCTGCCCCGTGCGGCGCAGGCCGCTCAGAGCCACTTCGCGATCGCCTCGAGCGGCTTCTTCACGCCCCCGGCCCGCGGCACCCGGCA
Source organism: Pseudomonadota bacterium (assembly GCA_963204785.1). GTDB lineage: Bacteria > Pseudomonadota > Gammaproteobacteria > Burkholderiales > Burkholderiaceae_E > Quisquiliibacterium. The sequence continues at coordinate 11,140 of CAUJHG010000057.1, forward strand.
GCCGGGCTTCGGATAGCCGACCACCAGCAGGATCACCGGCTTTTCGCTGGAGGGCCGCTCGCAGATCTCGTTGAGGAAGCCCATCGGGCTGGGGGTGTGGGTCAGCGCGACCAGTCCGGCGTGATGCAGCGCAGTGATCAGCATCCCGGTGGCGATCCCGACCGACTCCGGGACGTAGTAGTGGCTGTAGCGGCTGCCGTCGGCGCGTACGCCGTACTTCTGGGCGAAGATCGCGATCAGCAGCGGCGCCTCCTCGAGGAAGGGCTTGTCCTGATCGGTTCCCAGCGGTGCGAGCGCCTCGATCCACTCCTGCGGCGCGCGCCCGGAGTAGAACGCGCGCTCCTCGACCTCGGCCGCCTCGCGGATGCGCCGCTTGCGCGCCGCATCGGTGATCAGCGCGAAGAACCAGGGCTGCTGGTTGGCGCCGGACGGCGCCGTTCCCGCAGCCAGCAGGCAGTTCTCGATCACCTCGCGCGGCACCGGGCGGCTGTCGAAGTCGCGCACCGTGCGGCGCCGGCGCATCTCGGCGAGGAAGGCGGCGGCGCGCTCGCGCATCTGCTCGGGGGGAAGCTCCTGCCAGGAGGTCAGGGGATCGAGGATGCAGACGCCCTCTGAGGCGGTGACGGTCGGGTCCATGCGGCGGATCTCGCAATCGGGTGGGAAGTGCGCCCGCGGATCCGGGCGAGCGCTATGCTCGGGTCTCGCGGCCGTGGCCGCAAGACCCCGGAGGCGGATGACGAGAATCCGCCACGCCAGCGGCAGCCGGCGCGTGCGCAGCACGCCGGCTCAGGCCCAGACCACCGGCCCCTCCTGTGCGTACCAGGCCTCGAGCTGCGGCGCGACCGCGGCCTCGAGCCGCGCGCGCCGGATCTTCAGCGTCGGCGTGAGCATGCCGTTGTCGATCGTCGGCGGATCGCTCGCGACCACCAGCATCCTCAGCCGCTCGTGGTCGGCGAGCCTGCGATTGACCTCGGCCAGAAGCCTGGCCAGCCCACGCTCGACCTCGGCGCGCACGGCGGGGTCGGCGACCCGCGCGCGCAGCCCCTCCTCGAGCACCACGAGCCCGTAGGCGGCCGGCCGGCCGACGCCGGAGACCATCGCCGTCTCGACCAGCGGGCTCTCGCCGATCAGGTTCTCGATCGGCGCCGGCGCCACGTACTTGCCCTTGGCGGTCTTGAACAGCTCCTTGGCACGGCCGGTGAGCCGAAGCAGGCCCTGCGGCGTGCGCTCGCCGAGGTCGCCGGTGCGGAAGAAGCCGTCCGGGGTCATCGACGCCGCGGTCAGCTCCGGCTGCCTGTAGTAGCCGATCATCTGGCCGACCGACCGGATCAGCACTTCGCCGTCGTCGTCGATCCGGACCTCGACTCCGGGAAAGGGGATGCCGACATAGCCGGGCGCGCGCGCGTGCTCGAAGGACCCGTGCGAGTAGGCGAAGTCCTCGGTCATCGCGTAGCCCTCGAGCAGGTTCAGTCCGAGCCGGTGGTACCAGGCGATCACCTCCGCGGGGATCGGCGCGGAGCCGCTGGCGGCGATGCGGGTCTGGTCCAGCCCGAGCCCTTCGAGGATCCGGCGCCGCACGATCCGGTTCAGGACCGGGATCTTCAGCAGCAGGTCGAGCCTGGCCTGCGGCATCTTCTGCAGCACGCCGTGCTGGAACTTCACCCAGAGCCGGGGCACCGACAGGAACAGGGTCGGCCGCGCGCGCCGCACGTCCTGCACGAAAGTGTCCAGGGTCTCGGCGAAGAAGATCCGGGGCGCGACCACGAAGGCTGCGCACTCGATGAACGCGCGCTCGAAGACGTGCGCCAGCGGCAGGTAGGACAGCGCCCGGTCGTGCGGCCCGAAACCGTAGTTCTCGCAGTTCCTGCGCGCGACCTCGGAGATGCGGCCGAAGCTGTGCATCACGCCCTTGGGCGTGCCGGTCGAGCCCGAGGTGTAGATGATCATCGCGAGCGCGTCGGGGCTGCGCTGCACCCGGCCCTCGAGGGGCGCGGTGCGCGCGACGAGCTCGTCCCAGCGCTCGCAGCCGGTCGGCGGCGCCAGCGGCAGCGCAATGCACCGCATCCCCTGCGGGACGCCGGGCGCCTGGCGCGGCCAGTCGTCGAGCTTGCCGACGAACAGCAGCCGGGCGCCGGAGTGCTCGAGCACGTAGCGCACCGTCTCCGGCCCCTCGGTGGGAAAGATGGCCACGGTGGCGCCCCCGGCCATCCAGATGGCCAGCTCCGCGATGAAGAAGTGCGCGCAGTTCTTCGAGAGCATGGCGACGTGGTCGCCCTCGCCGATGCCGATCGCGCGCAGGTGGGCCGCCATCCGGCGCGCCTGCCCGACGACCTCGCCCCAGGTGTAGTCGACGGTGCTCCCGCCGCCGAAGGGCTGGGTGAGGAACACCCTGTCGGGGTGCGTGCGCTCGTGGTCGAAGACGTGGTCGAGGATCAGTCGGGGGTCCGCCATGTCGAGCTCCAGGCTGCCGATCCGGATAGGCTATCGGTTCGGCCCGCGCCCGGCGAGGCGCAAGAGGCGGCAGAGGCATCGGATTGACGCGTTTCCACACCATCGGGCACTCGACCCGTCCGCTCGCCGAGTTCGCGACGCTGCTGCAGCAGGCGGGCTGCGATCTCGTCGTGGACGTGCGCACGATCCCCCGCTCCCGGGCCAACCCTCAGTTCGACGGAACCGGCCTTGCCGCGGCGCTCGCGCCCTACGGCATCGGCTATCGCCACCTGCCCGACCTCGGTGGTCTGCGCGGCCGGCGCAGGGACTCTCCCCCATCGCCCAACGGCTGGTGGGAGAATGCGAGCTTTCGCAACTACGCTGACTACGCGACGACCGCGAAGTTCCGCGCCGCGCTGCAGGCGCTGCGCGAACTGGGCAGGCGCCACCGCTGCGCGATCATGTGCGCGGAGGCGGTCTGGTGGCGCTGCCACCGGCGGATCGTCGCCGACTACCTGCTCGCCGAGGGCGAAACCGTGCTCCACATCATGGGTGACGGACGGATCGAACCGGCCACGCTGACGCCGGCGGCACGCGTGCAGCCCGACGGCAGCCTGTTCTATCCGCCGGCCGATCCACCCCGGGCGCAGCCGCACCCGCGCTGAGGATCCGCCCGCATCACCAGCCCGCCCACGCAGCCTCGCACCCCGATGAAGCCATCCCGCACCGAACGCCCGCAGTCGCGCGGCGAGGAAATCGCCAACAGCCTCAGCCACGGCCTGCCGCTGCTGGCGGCGGTGGCCGGAGCGCCGCTGCTGGTCCATCGCGCGGTCAGCGTGGGCGATGCAGGCTTCGTGGTCGGCGCGAGCCTGTTCGCAGCGTCGGTGATCCTGCTGTACCTGGCCTCGACGATCTACCACGCGCTGCCCTCGGGTCGCGGCAAGCGTGCGTTCAAGGTGATCGACCACGCCGCGATCTTCCTGCTGATCGCCGGCACCTACACGCCGTTCACGCTCGGCGTGCTGCGCGGCGCGTGGGGCTGGACCCTGTTCGGCCTGGTCTGGGGGCTGGCGGCGCTCGGCGTCGTGCTCAAGGCGGCAGGCCGCGCCTCGCACCCGGTGCTGTCCACGGGGCTGTACCTCGCGATGGGCTGGCTCGTCGTGATCGCCGCGCAGCCGCTGCTGGAGCGGGTCTCCGGGCCTGGGCTGCTGTGGCTGCTGATCGGCGGGCTCGCGTACACCGTGGGCGTGGTCTTCTTCGTGCTCGACTCGCGGCTGCGCTACGCCCACGCGGTCTGGCACCTGTTCGTCGCCGCGGGAACCGCGGCGCACTACGTCGCGGTCGCCTGGCACGCCGCCTGAGGCGGCGCCGGCCGCCTACTTCAGCTCGAAGCGCAGCGCGCCGCGTCGCCCGTCGGGCAGCGCCACTGCGGCGACCACCTTCGCGCCTGCCGGCAGGGTCGTTCCCGCGGGCGCGGCGAAGCGGTTGGCGCCGGCCGGCGCCAGCGCGATCTCGCTCCTGCGGCCCGCGGCCAGCACCGTGAGCTTTGCGCTGGCGCCTGCGGTGGACACCGGGGCGCCGTGATCGCTCAGGTGCAGCACCAGGCCGGCAGCGCCGGACACCAGTTCGCCCTGGAAGACGCCGGCCTCGGCGACCACGCCGCCGTGCTCGGGCCTGCCGTGCTCGGCGTGCGCGAGCACCGCTCCGGCGACGCCCAGCAGCAGTGCGGCGCAGGCTCCGCCGAGCGCGGCGCGCCGGGCGGGATGCGGATGGGGATGGTGATGGAGATGGGCAGGACCTGACGGGTTCATCTCGGGATTCCTCCGGACGGATCGGGTGGACGGGAAGCGGGGTGGCTCGCGCCTTCGTCGGCGCCGGCCTCGCAGAGACGGCGCGCGGGGTCGGCGCCCAGGCGCTGGAAGAGCACGGGAGTCACGAAGGCGTCGAGCAGCGTCGAGCTGATCAGGCCGCCGAAGATCACCACCGCGACCGGGTGCAGGATCTCGGTGCCGGGCTGCTGCGCCTCGAAGAGCAGCGGCGCGAGCGCCAGCGCCGCGGTCAGCGCGGTCATCAGCACCGGCACCAGCCGCTCGATCGAGCCGCGCAGGATCAGCTCGCGTCCGAAGGACTCGCCCTCCTCGCGCATCAGGTGGATCCAGTGGCCGACCTTCAGGATGCCGTTGCGGGTGGCGATCCCCGCGAGGGTCACGAAGCCGACCAGCGCGGCGACCGACAGCGGCTGACCGGAGAGCCACAGGCCGGCGACGCTGCCCACCAGCGCCAGCGGCACGTTGGCCATCACCAGCAGCGCGAGCGCGCCCGAGCGGTAGCGCGAGTACAGCACCAGGAAGACCAGCAGCGCGGACCCGGTGGCGAGCGCGCCGATCAGCCGGCTGGCCTCCTCCTGCGCCTGGAACTGCCCCCCGAGGGTGACGAAGTAGCCGTCGGGCAGCGCGATGCCGTCGAGCGCCGCGCGCACCTCGGCGACCACCTCGCTGAGCGCCCGACCCTGCGCGTTGGCCGACACCACGATGCGCCGGCGCCCGTCGTCGCGCGAGATCTGGTTCGGGCCGTCGCCTTCCTCGATCGCGGCCAGCCTGGCCAGCGGGACGCGCCCCAGCGGCGTCTCGACCAGCACGTCGGCGAGCCCCTGCGGGCTGCGCGCCGACTCGGGCAGCCGCAGCACCAGGTCGAAGCGGCGGCTGCCCTCCACCACCTGCGTCACCCGGACCCCTTCGAGCATCGACTGCAGCCCCGTGAGCAGCGCCGACGGCGACACCCCGTGGCGCGCCGCCGCCGCGTGGTCGATCCGCACGCGCACCTGCGGCGCCAGCACCTGCTTCTCGATCTCCAGGTCGGCCAGCCCCCGGATCCCGGCCAGGCGCGCGCGCAGCCGCGCGGCCTGCGCGCGCAGCGTGTCCAGGTCGTCGCCGACGATGCGGATCGCGATCTGGGCACGCACCCCGGAGAGCAGGTGATCGAGGCGGTGCGAGATCGGCTGCCCGATGCTCACCGCAGCCGGCAGCGGCGCGAGCGCCGCGCGCAGGTCCGCGTGGACCTCCTCCAGGCTGCGCGCGCTGCGCCGCAGCCCTACCTCGAGGTCCGAGACGTGCACGCCCTCGGCGTGCTCGTCGAGTTCGCCGCGCCCCGAGCGGCGCGCCACGTGCGTGACCTCGGGCACCGCCGCCAGCGCGCGCTCCGCGGCCCGGCCGACGATCGTCGACTGCTCCAGCGCGACACCCGGGTTCAGGCGCAGCGACACCACCGCCGAGCCCTCGTTGAACGGCGGCAGGAAGGTGCGGGGGAACCAGGGCAGCAGCGCGAGCGCCAGGGCAAGACAGGCTCCCGCGACGCCCAGCGCGAGCGCGGGCCGCTCCAGCGCCGCCACGAGCAGGCGCCGGTAACCCGCCTTCAGCCTGCGGGCCAGCCATGGTTCGGCCTGGGCCAGGCGCCCGACGCTGCGCCCGATCAGGAACCAGGCGAGCACCGGCGTCACGGTCACCGCGACCCCCAGACTGGCCAGGATCGCGGCGACGTAGGCCACCCCCAGCGGGACGAACAGCCGCCCCTCGATCCCCGGCAGCGCGAACAGCGGGACGAACACCAGCGCGATGATCACGGTCGACCAGATGACCGCGCTGCGCACCTCCTGGCTCGCGTCGCGGATCACCGCGAGCACCGGGCGCGGCGCTGCGCGCGCGGCGTTCTCGCGCAGCCTGCGCACGATGTTCTCCAGATCGACGATCGCGTCGTCGACCAGCTCGCCGATCGCGATCGCAAGGCCGCCCAGGGTCATCGTGTTGATCGAGATGCCAAGGGCCCGGAACACCAGCACCGCGGCCAGGATCGACAGCGGGATCGCGCTCAGCGAGATCACGGTCATGCGCAGGTTGCCCAGGAAGGCGAACACCACCGCGGCGACCACGGCGGCGGCCGCCAGCAGCTTGAGCTGCAGGTTGCCGATCGAGGCCTCGATGAAGTCCGCCTGCCGGAAGACGACCTGCGGCGCGGCGATGCCCGCGGGCATCGCCCTCGCCGCGTCCGCGAGCGCCGCCTCGATCGCGCGCGTCAGGCGCACCGTGTCGGCGGCAGGCTGCTTGTGGACCGACAGGATCACTGCCGGTGCGCCGTCCAGGCCCGCGTCGCCGCGACGCACCGCCGGCGCGAAGCGCACCTCGGCGACCTGCGACAGCAGGATCGGCGCGCCTGCGCCCGCGCCAGTGGCCACCGCGACGCCGGCAAGATCCTCCAGGCTCGCAGTGCGGCCGACGTTGCGGATCAGCACCTCGCGCCCGCCCTGCGCGAGGAAGCCGCCGGCGGTGTTCGACGCGAAGGCCGACAGCGCGCGCTGCAGATCGTCGAGCGTGACGCCCAGCTCCGCCATGCGCCGGGTGTCGGGCCGGACCTGGAACTGGCGCGACTCGCCGCCCAGCGGGATCACCTGCGCCACCCCCCTGATCGCCAGCAGGCGCGGGCGCAGCACCCAGTCGGCGAACTCGCGCACCGCCATCGGCGAGGCCTTCGCGGCGTCGATGGGCAGCGCGATCAGCATCACCTCGCCCATGATCGAGCTCACCGGACCCATCTTCGGCGTCACCCCGGCAGGCAGCGCGCCCTCGAGCGAAGACAGGCGCTCGCCGACGAACTGCCGCGCCCGGTAGACGTCGGTGTCCCAGCCGAAGCTCACGGTGACGATCGACAGTCCGGCGGCCGACACCGAGCGCACCACTTCGACGCCGGGCAGCCCGTTCATCGCGGTCTCCAGCGGGAAGCCGATCAGCTGCTCGACCTCCTCGGGGGCCATTCCGCCCGCCTCGGTCATCAGCGTGACCGTCGGCCGGTTCAGGTCCGGGAAGACGTCCACCGGGGTGCGGGTCGCCTGCCAGCCGCCCAGCCCGAGCAGCGCTGCCGCTGCGGCCAGGACCAGCACCCGGTTGCGAAGGCTCGCGTCGAGGATCCAGCGGAACATCGTGCGCCCCCTCAGCGGACCTGGGCCAGCAGGGCTGCGCCCTGGACGACCACGCGCTCGCCGCCGGCCAGCCCGTCGGTGACCAGCAGACGCGCCGCGTCGAGCGGCTGCGTGCGCACCCGTCGAGGCTCGAAACGCTCCGCCTGCGTCTTGACCCAGACGACCGGCTCGCCGGCCGCCGAGCGCACGAGCGCGTCGAGCGGCAGGGCCACCCCCTGCGCGGGCGCGCGCAGGCGAACGCTCACCGCCAGCGGCTGGCCGACGGCCAGCCGCGAGAGCGCCTGGCCACGCGCCCGGAAGACCAGCGGCAGCGCCTGCTCGCGCAGCACCGCGCCGGCACCGACGAACTCGAGCGGCACCGTCTCGCCAGCGAGCGCGATCGAGCCGGCCTGCACCTGCGAGGCGAGCGCCGGATCGCGCGTGGTGGCCTCGATCAGCAGCCGGGTGGGATCGACGATCTCGAAGAGCAGCGCCCCCGGCTCGACCACCGCGCCTGCGAGCGCGCCCGCCGAGGCGAGCACTCCCGAGACCGGGGCGTGCAGGCGCTGGGGCCGCGACAGTCCGTCCGACAGCGCCGCCACGCGCGCCCCGAGGCTTGCGGCCTCGCTCTCGGCGGCGTCGATCTCCTTGCGCGGCACCGTGTCGGCGAGCTCGCGCAGCCGGACCAGGCGACGCTGCGCCAGGTCGCGCGCCGCGCGCAGCTCGACCAGCTGCGCCTCGCGCGCGGCCCGCTCCAGGGGATCGATGGTCGGGCGCACCGTGGCCAGCCACTGCCCCCGCACCACCTTCTGGCCGATCACCGGAAGCCCGCCCGGACCGGGCTCGACACGCCCGGCAAGCGCGGCCTGCACCCGGCCGCCCGCCGACGGATCGATCGCGACGCGCCCAGGCAGTTCCACCGCGCGCGCGTGCCGGTCCAGCTGCGCGACCAGGGTACGCACCTGCAGCTGCCGCTGCGAGGCCTTCGGGAGCAGGATCGCGCCGTCGGGCAGGCGCTGCGGCGCATCCGCGGCAAGCGAAGGCGGCGCTGCCCGATCGTGGTCGTCGCCGTCGTGCGCAAGCGCAGCGGAAGCGGCGCAGGCGGCCGACGCGGCCGCGAACGCCCCGAGCAGGCGGCGCGCTGCGCGCAAGGCCGCCCTCGCGCTTCGCGCGCCCATCGCGTTCTTCGTGCTCATCGGCGCCACCGTCCCGCCAGCCAGCCCAGCGTCCCGGCCGCGAGCGCGGCGAGCGCCGCCGCAACCCGCCAGTCCCCCGGAAGGGAGGCGAAGGCGGCGCCGAAGGGCCTTGCGCCCTCACCCGATCCGACGGCAGACGCGACGCCGGAGATCCCGCCCGGTGCAGGGACTACCAGCTCGCCGGCGAGCAGATCGCTGCGCTGGCCGGCGCTCACGGTCACGATCACCGGCAGGCTTCCCGGCGCCGCAGGCTCGGGCAGTTCCGCGAGGTAGCGATCGCCGTCGGCGCGCACCGCGAGGGGGCGACCGTCCAGCTCCAGGTCCAGCCGGGCGCCGACGATCGGCGCGTTGTCGGCGAAACCGTCCAGCCACAGCTCCAGGCGCCGCCCGCCGAGGACACCGACCAGCTCGAAGGCGTCGGAGACCGCGACCAGGCGCGGCGCGGCGGAGACCGGCGACGCTGCCACCGCTGCGTCGTGCTCGTGCCCCTCGTGGCCCCACGCCGCCAGCGGGAGGGCGGCCGCAATGAGCCACGCGGCCGCCGAGCGTCGTATCGTGCGTGCATCCGGATTCAAGGCGTCACTCCGTGTGTCTGGTTGAAACGGGCCACCGCCAGGCCCAGGCGCGCGCGGGCCAGGTCGCGTGCGAGCACCGCTTCGAAGGCCTGGACGCGCAGCCGCAGGATCTCCGGCAGCCCTCGCTCGCCGGCGCGGAACGCGCGCTCCAGTGCGCGCTGCGCATCGAGCGCGACCTCGGCGCGCTGCGCGTGCAGCAGCAGCGCCTTGTCGGCGGCATCCACCGCGAGTCGGGCCTGCTGCGCGTCCGCGAGCGCCTGGCGCTCACGCCTGGCGAGCACGGTCTCGGCCTCGGCGAGCTCCAGGCCCGCGGCCGCGAGCCGCGGCGCGTTGCGCGCCTCGGTGTCCAGCGGCAGCGCGATCCCCAGTCTCAGCGAGTTGCGCCAACCCGCACCCCAGGCGTCGCGCTCGAAGCGCGCCGCGATCGACGCAGTCGGGTTGTCGCGCCGGGTCGCCTGCGCCAGCGCGAACCGGGCCCTGGCGGTCTCGACGGCCTGCCTGGCTGCGGCCAGCTCGGGGTGCTCGCCCGGATCGACGCGCTCGGCCTGCGCTTCCTCGATCTGCCCGACGCGGTCGGCGCCGGTCAGCCCGCGCAGCGCGGTCCGGGCGACTTCGACCCGCGCCTCGGCCTCGCCGAGCGCCGCCTGCGCGGACAGCCGCTCGGCGCGCGCGAGCAGGCGGTCCGAAGGCGCGAGCTCGCCGGCCTGCGCGCGGCGATCGACGTCCTCCTCGAGCAGCCGTGCGGACTCGGTGCGCGACTGCTGCAGGCGCCGCTCGACCTGCGCGAGCGCGAGCGTCCACGCCGCCTCGCGGACCTCGCCTGCGATGCGCAGCCGCTCGGCGCGAAGCGTCTGCGCCAGCAGCGCGCGCTCGCGCTCGAGCACGCGCTGCTGCGCCTCGCGCTGGCCTGGGAGCCAGATCGGCGCCGACACGGCGGACTCGAGTTCGTTGGCCCCGCGCTCGGGGGCAACGTCCGTGCCCGGCAGCCCCGCCCAGCGCGGCAGATCGCGTCGCAGCGACAATTCGACCGAGGGCGCGCCCGCGAGCAGCGCGCGACTGGCCAGCGTGCGCGCGCCGATCTCGCCTCCGCGCGCGCCTGCGAGCGACGGGCCGCGCGCGAACCGCCAGGCGCGCTCGACCAGTTCGGACAGCGCCTGCGCCTGCGCCGCTGAGGCGAGGAGAGTCATGGCCGCAGCGACGATCGCCGACCGCCCGACCCGATGGTTTCTTCGTTTGCGCATGGAAAGACCCCGGGAGGTTCACAAGGCTTCGTGGACCTGTCCGGCGGCGGCTGCGGCCGCACGCCGCTCACGCGGCGCCGACACGCAGGGCGTCGTCATCCGCGCAGAACGCGGACGGACGCTGCCTGTACGGAGGAGCCTGGCCGGCCCGCCCGTGTCCGCCGGATCAGGCGGCCGGGGGGATCGGTGGGCGAAAGACGCCTTCGGGCGCGCGCGAGGGCGGCGCCGGCGCCGGCGCGGGCGTCTCGAACGGGGCGGGGAGCAGGGACGGGAGCGCCGCGCTCGGCGTCGTCGGCATCGAGGCGCCGTGGCAGCAGGCGTGCAGGTCGACGGCGGGGAGTCCGTCACGGGGGATGTCGCCGGCGCCGCCCGGTCCGGCAGCGGTCGATGCCTCACGCAGGTGCGCGGCGGCGTGCTGCGCGCTCGCGTCCCGCTCTCCTGCGCGCTGCGGATCCGCCTCGGCGGGCTGCGTCCGGGTGCGCTGCGCCTGTGCGCCGGCGTGCTGCATCCCGTGCGCCCCGCCGGACGACTGCGCCTGCCCCGGGTGCCCGGCGCCGTCGTGGCAATGCGCGCTCGCGGCCGCGATCGACCACTGCAGCGGCATCAGCACAGCGAGGAGGATGAGCACGAACTTGCGCACGCCCGGATTCTACCTTCGTCGGAGCGAGGCCGTGCCTGCCGCCGGGAGCCCGCCCGATCAGCGGGGCACGAAGAAGGTCGAGCGCTCGCGCGCCTCGACGCGCGGGTCGTCGAGCGCCTGCGCCGTGAATTCGATCGGCGAGGAGCCGGGCCCGGCGACGCCCGGCGCCAGCCGCACCCGCACCGGAACCTGCCGATCGGCGTCGGCGCCGACCTCCATCGTCGGCTCCGAGGCCAGCGTCAGCGAATCCAGCCCGCCGACCGTGATCACGAAACGTCGCGGCGCGTCGCTCCGGTTGGACAGGTGGATGCGGTAGACGTTCTCGATCATGCCGTCCTCGACCTCGCGGGCGAGCACGCCGCGGTCGCGGATCACGTCGAGCTTCAGCGGCGAGCGCAGCGCCATGTGCACGAACAGCGCGACGGTCACCGACAGCAGGAAGGCCGCGTAGACCAGCACCCGTGGCCGGAGCACCTTGCGCAGCACCGAGGTCCGGGTCCACTGCTGGCGCAGGCCATTGCCGGTGTCGTAGCGGATCAGTCCCTTCGGGTAGCCGACGCGCGTCATGATGTCGTCGCAGGCGTCGATGCACGCGGCACACGCAATGCACTCGTTCTGCAGTCCCTTGCGGATGTCGATCCCGGTGGGGCAGACCTCCACGCACAGCCCGCAGTCGATGCAGTCGCCCAGCCCCAGCAGCTTCGGGTCGGCCTTGCGCGGGCGCGAGCCGCGCGGATCGCCACGCTTGCGGTCGTAGGTGATGACCAGCGTGTCGCCGTCGATCAGCGCGCTCTGGAAGCGCGCGTACGGACACATGTAGGTGCACACCTGCTCGCGCAGGAAGCCGGCGTTCGTGTAGAGGATGCCGGCATAGAACAGCATCCAGAAGGTCTCCCAGGGCCCGATCTGCAGCGCCAGCGCCTGGGCTGGCAGCCCGCGGATGCCGCTGAAGTAGCCGACGAAGCTCAGGCCGGTCCACAGCGCCACGGCCAGCCAGGCCGCGTGCTTGGCGGCTTTCAGGCCGAGCTTGCGCGCCGACATCGGCGCGCGGTCGAGCTTCATGCGCCGGGCGCGGTCGCCTTCGATGCGCTTCTCGATCCAGAGGAAGATCTCGGTGTAGACGGTCTGCGGGCACGCGTAGCCGCACCAGAGCCGCCCGGCCACCGCGGTGAACAGGAACAGCGCCATCGCCGCGATCACCAGCAGCCCGGTCAGGTAGATGAAGTCCTGCGGGTGCAGCACCGCGCCGAAGACGAAGAAGCGGCGCTCGTCCAGGTCGAAGAGCACCGCCTGGCGGCCGTTCCACTGCAGCCAGGGCAGACCGTAGAAGACCGCCTGGGTGATCCAGACCAGCGCCACGCGCCAGCGCGCGAACACCCCCTTGACCGCACGCGGATAGACCTTGCCGCGCAGAGGCGCAGGCAGGTCGGGATCGCCGGGACGGCGGGGTGCTGCGACTTCCATGCCTGATGGACCGGGGCTCGCCTCGATGGTTGGGGGAGCGGGCGCCAGCGCGAACGGCGGCCCCGCAGCCGGGCGCGAAGATACATGACGAGCGCATCTTTCGACATGACACAGCTCAAGCCCCGCGCACGGGCGCGCCTGCGCAGCGCCCCGATCGCAGCGACACCGAAGGCGCCGGTCTGACGGACAATCACGGCATGCAAGCCGACGAAAGCACCGAACGACGCCTGATCGAGCTCGAGATCAAGGCCGCCTTCGCCGAGGACCTGCTGGACGAGCTGAACCGGCTGGTCGCACGTCAGCAGGAACAGATCGAGATGCTGGTCAGGGAGCTGGTGCAGTTGCGCCAGCAGCAGGCGGCCGGCGGCGAGCCGGCGTCACGCAGTCTGCGCGACGAACTGCCGCCGCACTACTAGGAAAGCGGCGCACGGGAAGCTGTCGGACTACCGGCGCCCCGGCGCATCGGGCCAGAAGCGGGCGTCGCGCCGGGCCAGTCCCCCGCCGAGCCCGATTGCCGTGCCATCGGCGCGCCAGCAGGCGGCGCCCTGCATCGAGCCGTCGTCCTCCAGGCAGATGCCGTTCATCCCGCCGCCCACGTGCGCCACCTCGACGACCCGATGGCCGAGCGCGCGCAGCGCCTCGCGCGCCGCCTCGGGGAAGTCGCCCTCGACCTCGAGCTCGTCGCCCTGGGTCCAGAGTCGCGGCGCCTCCACCGCCTGCTGCAGCGTCATCCGGTGCTCGAGCAGGTTCACCAGCGCCTGCATCACCGACCCGAAGATGCGCAGCCCGCCCGGCAGCCCGAGCAGGTAGCGCGGCCGCCCCTGGCGCAGCACGATGGTCGGCGCCATCGAGGTGGTCACCCGCTTGCCCGGCGCCACCGACAGCGCCCTGCCCGGGTGCGGGTCGAACAGGTACATGTAGTTGTTCGGGATGATCCCGGTGCCCGGGATCATGATCCGGGCGCCGAAGAGGCTGTTGATGGTCTGGGTGCTCGCGACCAGGTTGCCGTCGCGGTCGGCCACGCTCACGTGCGTGGTGTTGGCCGACTCGGTCGAGGCCGGCACGCCTGCGCTCCACTGCAGCGCGCGCTGAGGGTCGATCGCTGCGCGACGCTGCGCTGCGTAGTCCGCCGAAAGCAGGCGATCGACCGGCACCTGTACGAAGGCCGGGTCCGCGGTGGCCGCCGCCCGGTCGGCGAAGGCGATCTTCAGGGCCTCGGCGAGCAGGTGCATCGACTCCGGGCTGCCGAAGCCCATCGTCCGCAGGTCGAAACCCTCGAGGATCGCGAGCATCTGCAGAAGATGCACGCCTCCGGCCGAGGGTGGCGGCACTCCGAAGATCTCGTGGCCCCGATAGCTGCCGCGCACAGGCTCCCGGTCGATCAGGCGGTAGGCGGTCAGGTCCTCCAGCGTGAGCAGTCCGCCCTGGCGCTGCAGGTGATCGACGCACACCTGCCCGAGGCTTCCGCCGTACAGCGCACCGGGGCCCTCGGCGGCGATCGTCGACAGGGTGTCGGCGTAGTCGCCGGCCGCGAGCAGTTCGCCCGGCTGCAGCGGTCGGCCGCCGGGCAGGAAGCGTCGGGCGATCTGCGCGTCGGCGGCGAGGTCCTCGGCGCATTCGGCGATGCAGTTCGACAGGTAGGGGGTGACCCGGAAGCCCCTGCGCGCGAGCCGGATCGCAGGTTCGATCAGGTCCGCCAGAGGCAGTCGACCGAAGCGCGCGGCGGCGTCGCACCAGCCGGCCAGCGTTCCCGGCACCGCGATCGAGCGCACGCCCACCGCGTTCGCGCGGCCTTCGGCCTCCATGTAGTCGGGCGACGTGTCGGAGATCGGCCGGAACACGTCGGCCGTCGCCGCGGCGGGCGCGCAGGCCATGCCGTCGATCACCAGGTGCCGGCCATCGGCCAGCCGCAAGTGCGCCATTCCGCCGCCGACGATCCCGACCATCATCGGTTCGACCACGGTCAGCGCGAACAGCGTCGCCACCGCTGCATCGACCGCGTTGCCGCCGGCGGCGAGCATCTCGGCACCCGCGGCCGAGGCCAGCGGGTGGTTGCTGACCACCATGCCCAGCGTCCCGCTGGCAGGGCGCTTCTCGCACACGAAGCCGAAGTCTGCCGACTCGGGAAGCTGTGTCGACGCCGACGCGCGCGTCCGGTTCCTGCCCATTGCACTCCTCCATCGACGTTTCCCGGCCCATGCCCCGGGCTCATGCGGCGCATCGTGCCAGGGCGCATGCATTCTGCCCTGCGCACCGGAATCCTTCACGCATCGACTGCTGGCAGCGCAATCCCGCACAATCGCAGGCATCGACAGCCAAGCGACCGGGCCGCCCGAATGTGGACCTTCCCCTCTCTCGCCGAACCATCGGTCTTCGTCGCTGCCCCGGGCGATCTGGCCTACCTTCGGGAGGCAGTTGCACGCGAGCTCGACGCCCTGCAGCGCAAGGTGGCCGACGATCACGGCATCAGGCTCTACGACTGGCAGGTCGACAAGGCCGAGGACGGCTTTCGCGACTGGGTGCCGCCCCAGGGCCAGATCCCGCTGCCTTCGGACCCGCAGTGCCGCGCGGTGATCTGCATGCTCGGTGAGCGGATCGGCACGCCGATGCCGGTCGACTTCGACACCGGCCCGCTCGGGCCGCTGCAGACCCTGGACGGCGAGCGCGCGCGACTGGTCCACCCCTGGGAGCCCGGCGCCGAGGAGCGCGGCGGCTTCGCGCTCACCGGGACGGTGTTCGAGTACCTCGCAGCCCTGCACGCGAACCGCACGCGCGTGCCCGAACGCGGCAGCATCGAGCACGGGCGCCCGCCGGTGCTGCTGCTGGTCGTGGGCGACGACACGGTGCGCCAGGATCTCAGCCCGCTGGACGCCAACTGGGGCGGGCACCGGCTCTTCGAAGCTGCCGAGCAGCGCTTTCGCGAGTCACACGGCTCCCTCTGGCGCAGCGCATCGCGCGAGTGGGAGGACTCGCAGTACCTGCCCCAGGTCACCCAGCTGCGCAATTTCCTGCGCTACCTGGAGGGCGTGGGCGTCTTTCCGCGCCTGGTGGCCGATGAGGAACAGGCACGCGCGGAGATCCGCGCCTTCCTCGCGCGCGAGCTCGACCTGCGGGTGCACGAACCGGCGCGCGACCCGTTCAAGGGGCTGCAGGTCTACGATCGCGAGGACAGCACCGTGTTCGTCGGTCGCGAGACCGAACGGCGCGAGGCGGTGGCCGAACTCACTGCGCTCTGGGAGGACGCCAGCCGCCCCACCTTCTACGGCGTGATCGGCGGCAGCGGCGTGGGCAAGTCCTCGCTGGCGCGCGCGGGCATCGTCGGGCACCTGTGTCACCAGACCGCGCGTGGCAACTACCTGGCGTGC
This sequence comes from Pseudomonadota bacterium, assembly GCA_963204785.1. GTDB lineage: Bacteria > Pseudomonadota > Gammaproteobacteria > Burkholderiales > Burkholderiaceae_E > Quisquiliibacterium. Next base: position 26,999 of record CAUJHG010000057.1, read on the forward strand.
ATCGTGCGGCCGGACGAGCTCCTCCCCGAGCCATTGCCGCGCCTGTTCGCGTTCGCAATGGCACAGGCCGACCCCTCGGTGCCCTTCGAGCAGGCGCGCGCTTCGATGGCCGCGGTGCGCGACGAGCTGGAGGCCGGGGAGGCGGTGCGCCTGCTCGGCGACGCCCTCGGACGCCGCGGCGCCGGCTGGCGGCTGCTGCTGGCCTTCGACCAGTTCGAGGAGCTGCTCGACCGGCGCACCGACGAGGCAGCTGCCCCCTTGTGGGCGCCGGTGGTCGACTTCATCGCGCTCGCGGCCCGACACCCGGCGATCGGCGTGGTCTACACGCTGCAGACCAACCGCGCCGAGCTGATCGCGCAGGACCCGAAGCTGGGGCCGCTGTGGGCGCGGGGCGGCAACCTGCGGCTGGCCTTCCCCGAACACAGCCTCGACGAGATCATCCGCAAGCCCTTCGAGATCGCCGGCGTGGCCGAGCTCGAGCCGGAGCTGGTGCGCACGCTGCGAGAGCGCATCGTCCGCTTCGCCCACCAGAGCGACGGCGAGTCCACCGGCAGCCTGCTGCCGCTGGTGTCGCTGACGCTTCGGCGCATCTTCGAGGCGAGCCGGCGCACGGCGGCGGGCAGCGAGGGTGGGGCCGCGCCCCTTCCCGCGGGCGCGACGCCGGCGGGGACGCCGCCCGCAGTCCCTGCCGCCGCGTCCGGGCCCGCCGCCACGGCGGGCGGCGTCGGCGCGCCCCGTCGCCTGGGCCTCCAGGACTGCGCCGGCCTGCTCGACGTGGAGGGCGCGATCGCCGAACTGGCGCAGGCAGCGGTGCAGGAGGCGCGCACGGTCGCGGGCGCGGACTGGAGCGACGAGGCGATCGGCAGCCTGCTGCGCAGGCTGGTGCGGCTCAGCGGCGCGGCCAACGACCGGCTCGTACTGCCCGACGCACCTATGCCCTCGGCCGGAGCGCCGCGCCGGCTGGCCACGGCGCTGATGCAGCGGCGGCTGCTGCTGCCGGAGGCCGGCGGACGCATCAAGCTCGTGCACGAGGCGGTGCTGCGCCACTGGCCTGCGGCCTCGACCTGGCTCGACGGCCAACGCCGGCTGCTACGACTCGCGGGCATCGTCGGCTTCAAGGCCGAGGAGTGGGACGCCGGAGGGCGCACCGACGCCTCGCTCGCCACGCACGGCGCACGCGATCTCGACGAGGCCGCCGAGCTGCTCGCGCAATGGTTCGACGTGCTCGGCGGGGAGGCAGCAGGCGAGGACAGCCGGCCCGCGCCGGCCGATCGCCGGCTGCGCGACTACGGGCTCGCTCTGCTGCGCGTGCACCCCGCGCCGCGCCGTCTCGTCGAGGGCAGCGCGTCCGGTTCCAGCCATCTGCACCTGGCGTCGGGCTACGGCGACCTGCCGCTGGTGCAGACGCTGCTCGGGGCCGACCCCGCCGCGGTCGCGGTGCGCCGGCGCGACGGCCGCACACCGATCTTCGGCGCCTGCCAGAGCGCCAGCCTGCCGGTGCTGGCCGCGCTGGTGGCAGCCGGCGCGGATCTCGACCACGCCGACGCCGACGGGTGGCGCCCGCTGCACCTGGCGGCCAACGCCGGCCGGGTGCCGGTGCTGGACGCGCTGCTCGCGGCCGGCGCCTCGATGCCGCTGGCCTGCGACGGCAGCGTGACCCCGCCGCTCTACCTCGCAGCGTCCAACGGTCATGTGCGGATGGTCGAGCGGCTGCTGGCGCTCGGCGCGGACCCCGCGCAGGCGGCCGGCGACGGATGGACGCCCCTGCACGCCGCCGCGTCCGAAGGCCACGCGGAGTGCGTGCGGCTGCTCGCGGGCGCCGGCGCGCCCACCGAGGCCCGCCTGGCCGAGAGCGGCCACACCGCCATCCACCTGGCGGCGGTCAACGGCCACGAAGAGGCGCTGCGGACGCTCGCCGCCTGCGGCGCCGCGCTCGACGCCACGGTCACGCACGAGCGCCGCGAGCGCTGCACCCCGCTGCACCTGGCGGTGCTGCGCGACCGCACCGCCTGCGCACGCGCGCTGCTGCAGACGGGCGCGGACCCGGACGCCCGCGATTCACTCGGACAGACGCCACTGTACCTGGCGCTGGCCACGGGGCGCCTGCCGATGGCCTCCGAGCTGGTCGGGGCGGGCGCGGACCCGGACGCGCCGGCGCGCGACGGCCATCCGTGCCTGCACCTCATGGTGCGCGACGGGGACGAGGCACGCGCGCGCTTCCTGCTCGAGCAGGGCGCCCGGCCCGACGTGCCCGGCCCCTCGGGCCGCACCGCCCTGCATCGCGCCGCCGCCGATGGTCGGGAGGACCTGCTGCGGCTGCTGCTGGAAGCTGGCGCGAACCCGGTGCTCGGCGACGACGAAGGCAACGGGGCGCTGCACCATGCGGCGCGGCGCGGCCAGCAGGGCGTGCTCGGCCCGCTGCTCACGCTGCCGACTGTGAAGGCCGAGGCGGTCAACGCCGACGGCCTCACCGCCGCGCACCTCGCGGCCGAGGCCGGACACGTGGAGGCGCTGCGCCTGCTGCTCGCGCGCGGCGCCCCGGTGGACGCCGCCGACGCCGACGGCTGGACGCCACTACACCTCGCCGCGCTGGGCGGCCACGCGGCTGCGGCGCAGGCGCTGCTGGCGGCCGGCGCGACGGTCGACGCGCGATCGTCGCTGCCCGAGACGCGCGCGCTGATCGTGGCCGCCGAGCTGGGCCATGTCGACGTGGTGCGCGCGCTGCTGGACGCAGGGGCGGACCTCGACGGGGACACCGCGCACAAGCCCGCGCCGCTCGCGTCGGCGCTGCGCTACCGGCAGTTCGATGCGGCGCGCACGCTGCTGGACGCGGGCGCGCGGCTGGCCGACGAGGACGCCGCCTGGTCGACGGGCCTGCCGGACGATCGCGAGGACCGCGCAGGCCGGACGGACGTTGCGGCGGACGGAGCGCACGGGCCGGGCACGGCGCTGCGCTGCCTCTTCAACGCGCGGGGCCCTGGCGACGCGGCCGGCGCCGGCTGGAGCGTCACCGCGGACACCGGCGCGCAGGCGGCGCTGGAATCGGCGCAGGCGCGGCTGCTGACCGCGAACGCCGGCGTGCTGCAGTACCGCTGGCGCCCGGCCGCGGACGAGGTGCGCGCCCTGGTGGCCAGCGACCCGGGGCTGTCGGCCGCCGGCCCGCGCACCGACGGCGCTGGCACGAAGGTGCAGGTCACCGGCCTGGCCTGGTACGAGCGCGCCCTGCTGGTGCGCGTGTGCGACCCCGGCTGGCCGAACCCGGCGCTGACCGCGTACTTCGTGCTGGACGCGGCGGGCGCCCTGGTACGGTTGCCCGGGGTCTCCACACCGCTGCACGACCTCGCCGCCAGCGAGCCGCTGCGGCTCACGCCGGCCAACGTGCTCGGATACCTGAAGTTCTTCTGCTTCTTCGTGCGCGGCGACGAAGGCGCGTTCTACATCCTCGAGCAGCCGGACGACCCGATGGTGCCGTCCGACGTCAGCGAGTCGCTGCGCCGCGTGCTGCGCGAGACGGTGCGGCCGGCGTTCCTCGACGGCCGCGACGAGCAGGGCCGCTACGTCTGCGAGGCGGTGGTCTGGTACAGCAACGCGCTGTTCATCGCCCGCTTCGGGATCGGCAAGGACGGGTCGATGGAGATGCTGTCGGACGAACCGATCGCCGCCGACCTGCCGATCCGCGCCGAGGCGCCGATCGCCTGAACGGCCTCGCCGCGACGACCGCGGCAGCGGGCCGCGTCGCCGTACCGTGCCGTACCGTGCCGTACCGTGCCGTGCCGTGCCGGGCCGGGCCGGGCCGGGCCGGGCCGGACGCCCGGCGCAAGGCACCCGGCGCGCTCGCCTCCCCCCTGCCAGCGCAGCTGGCGTCGACACAGGGTGTCTCAGCCGGCGTCGAGCACCCCCAGCGGGTCGTCGCGCAGCCTCGCCGCCAGCGTGCGGTACACCTCGGCGTTATCCCGCATCTGCTCGGCCAGTGGCGGGTTCTGCCCGCCGACCGCGTCGAAGAAGGCCGCCGCGTCGTCCAGCAGTCGCGCGGCGAGCGCTGCGACCGTCTGGCGGCCGTGCAACTGGCCGTCGGCCGACAGCGCCTCCGGCAGCTGGATCGTCTCCAGCGGACCGGCGCGCAGCAGCGCCGCCACCCGCTCGTACACACCGGCGTTCGAATCCATCTGCGCGGCGAGTCCCGGGTTCTGGTCGCCGACGTTGCGCAAGAAGGCCGCGGCGTCGCCGAGCAGCTTGGCGCCAAGCTGCGCGTGCGTGGGCGCCTCGCCGGGCGGCGCGGCCTCGTCGTCGGCGGGCGCGCCCGCGGAGGACTGCAGGTCCGGCAGCAGCACCGCCTCCAGGCGCACCAGCCACTGATGTGCGCGGGCGCGGCCGCCGTCGGCCGGATAGGGTCCGGCCGGCGAGCGCCAGTACGCGAGCACCTGCGGGAACTGGTTGAACTCCAGG
>CAUJHG010000058.1 GCA_963204785.1 Pseudomonadota bacterium
ACGACTTCATGCTCCTGCGCTGCGACGCCGGCGAGGCCTCCGCGGAGCTGGGCACCTGGTGGACGCGCTTCATCGACGCGGACGGTCCGACACGCCAGCAGCTGATCGCGCAGGCGCCCGCGGGCGGTGGAGCGGCGCGCAGGCGTCGGCGCCGCCCGACCGGCCGCAGCGCTGACGGCGCCGCTGCGGGCGCCCGGCCGCCCGGCGCACCGGCGCCCGTCCCCACTCCGCGTCCCCACGACGGAGGCGGCTGAGCCGCGCACCGACAGTGGAGACGGTGCGGGCCTGGATCGGGCTGGGCGCCAACCTCGGCGACGCGCAGCACACGATCGCCGCGGCGCTGGCCGCGATCGCGCGGCTGCCGCGCACCAGCCTGCTCGGTGTCTCCTCGCTGTATCGAAGCGCGCCGGTCGACGCCGAAGGCCCGGACTTCCTCAACGCAGTGGCGTCGATCGAGACCGGACTCGCGCCCGAGCCGCTGCTGGACGCCCTGCAGGCGATCGAGCGCGACCACGGCCGCGAACGCAGCTTCCGCAACGCCCCCCGCACCCTGGACCTCGACCTGCTCGCCTGGGATGCGCTCGAGCTGCGCAGCGAGCGGCTGACCCTTCCCCACCCGCGGCTGCGCGAGCGCGCCTTCGTGCTGCAGCCGCTCGCGGAGCTCGCCCCCGGACTGCGGCTGCCGGGACTGCCCCCGCTGGACGCGCTGCTGGCGGCCTGCATCGGGCAGCGCATCGAACGGGCCCTCGATGCGGCCGCGCTGCTGGCGCTGTCCGCGGACACGCCGGCGACCACGGCCGGGGCAGGCGCACGATGAGCTCCGGCTGGCCGATTCCCCTGCAGACGGTCGCGCTGCTGGTCGCCTCCAATGTCTTCATGACCTTCGCCTGGTACGGTCACCTGAAGAACCTGGCGACGAAGCCCTGGCACCTGGCCGCGCTGGCGAGCTGGGGAATCGCGCTCTTCGAGTACCTGCTGCAGGTGCCGGCCAACCGGATCGGCTACGGCCACTTCACGCTCGCGCAGCTCAAGATCGTCCAGGAGGTGATCACGCTCGCGGTGTTCGTGCCCTTCGCAGTGGTCTACATGCAGCAGCCGCTGAAGCTCGACTATCTCTGGGCCGCGCTGTGCCTGATGGGCGCGGTCTACTTCATCTTCCGCTCATGAACGCACCCGTCTCGCCCTTCGAACGCTACCGCCACGTCGTCGTCGAGGGGCCGATCGGCGTGGGCAAGACCTCGCTGGCGCGCCGGCTCGCCGAGCGCTTCGGCGGCACGCTGGTCCTCGAGGAGCCGGGCGAGAACCCCTTCCTGGAGCGCTTCTACCGCGACGGCCGCCGCTACGCGCTGCCCGCGCAGCTCTTCTTCCTGTTCCAGCGGGTCGGCCAGCTGCGCGAGCTCGCCCAGCGCGACCTCTTCTCGCAGGTGATGATCGGCGACTTCCTCCTCGACAAGGACCCGCTGTTCGCGCGGCTCACCCTGGACGACGACGAGCTCGCCCTGTACCAGCAGATCTTCGACAGCCTGCGGCCGCAGTCGCCGGTGCCAGACCTCGTGATCTACCTGCAGGCCCGCCCCGAGACGCTGCACGAACGCGTGCAGCGCCGCGGCGTCCCGATGGAGGCCGACATCTCCGAGGCCTACCTGCGGGCGCTGGTCGACGCCTACAGCCGCTTCTTCCACCACTACGACGCAGCCCCGCTGCTGATCGTCAACACCGAGCACCTGAACCCGGCCGACAGCGACGAGGACCTCGACCTGCTGGTGCGCCAGCTGGTCGAGATGCGCGGTCGCAGGGTGTTCTTCAGCCTGGGGCAGTAGCGCCGCGGTAACCGTCCGGGTTGCGGCTCTGCCAGCGCCACGCGTCCTCGCACATCCGCTCGATTCCCAGCTCCGCCCGCCAGCCCAGCAGCTCCAGCGCACGGCGCGGATCCGCCCAGCACTCGGCGATGTCGCCGGCGCGGCGCTCCACCACCCGGTAAGGAACGGGGCGCCCGCTCGCCCGTTCGAAGGCATGCACCATCTCGAGCACCGAGAAGCCCTTGCCGGTGCCCAGGTTGACCGTGAAGGCTCCCGCGTGCGCGTGCACCCGTTCGAGCGCGGCGAGATGGCCCCGAGCGAGATCCACCACGTGGATGTAGTCGCGCACCCCGGTGCCGTCAGCGGTCGGCCAGTCGCCGCCGAACACGCCCAGGTGCTCGCGCCGCCCCACCGCCACCTGCGCGACGAAGGGCATCAGGTTGTTCGGGATGCCCGCCGGATCCTCGCCGATCAGGCCGCTCTCGTGCGCGCCCACCGGGTTGAAGTAGCGCAGGATCCCCACCGCCCAGTCGGGCTCGGCCGCGGCGAGGTCCTCGAGCATCATCTCGACCATCCACTTGCTGCGCCCATAGGGATTGGTCGGACCGGTGCGCGCCTCCTCGTGCAGCGGCACCGTTTCGGGGTCGCCGTAGACCGTCGCCGACGAGCTGAACACGAAGCGGCGCACGCCGGCGCGGCCCAGGCAGCGCAGCAGCACGCCGGTGCCGGCGACGTTGTTCGCGTAGTAGTCCAGCGGCCTGGCCACCGACTCGCCCACCGCCTTCAGGCCCGCGAAGTGCAGCACCGAGCCGATCTGGTGGCGCGCCAGCAGATCGTCGAGCAGCGCCTCGTCGCGGATGTCCCCGACCACGAGCGGCGCCGGACGCCCGGCGATCCGCTCGACCCGGCGCAGCGACTCGGCGCTGGCGTTGCACAGGTTGTCCAGCACCAGCACCGGCCAGCCTGCCTGCAGCAGCGCGAGCACCGTGTGCGAACCGATGTAGCCCGCGCCGCCGGTCACCAGCACCGTCGCGCGCGCCTGCGCTGCCTGCCGTCCGTCCCCCACTGCCGCTCCTTTGCACTGAAACCGTGCGAAAGTCTGGCATGCCGCGCGCCGCCGATCCCTAGAATCGGTCACGTCCAGCCCTCTTCACTCCGAGCGACCATGTCCAAGAACCCGATGATCCTGCCGGTTGTGCTCTCCGGAGGCGCCGGCAGCCGCCTGTGGCCGGTGTCGCGCGAGGCGCTTCCCAAACCCTTCATGCGGCTGGGCGGGCCGCTGAGCCTGCTGCAGCGCACCCTGGTGCGTGCCCTGCCGCTGGCGCACCAGGGCCGTGCCGCAATCGTCACCAACCAGGAACACTACTTCCGCACGCGCGAGGACCTGCGCGCACTGCCCGACGCCGAGCGTGCCGTGATCACCCAGCTGCTCGAGCCGGTGGCGCGCAACACCGCCCCGGCGGTGGCAGTGGCCGCGCTCTGGGCCGAAGAGCAGGTGCCGGGGGCGACGCTGCTGGTGCTGCCGGCCGACCACCTGATCCCGGACGAACTCGCCTTCCGCGAGGCCGCGCAGACCGCCGCACGGATCGCCGCGAACGGCGCCCTGGTGCTCTTCGGCATCCAGCCCACCGCCCCCGAGACCGGATTCGGCTACATCGAGACCGGCGAAGCGCTTGCCGGCAGCGAGGCGCGCCGGGTGCTGCGCTTCGTCGAGAAGCCGGATGCCGCCCGCGCGCTGCAGTTCCTGCAGGCAGGCAGCTTCGTCTGGAACAGCGGCATGTTCTGCTTCCGGGCCCGCGCGATCCTCGCGGCCTTCGCAGCCTGCGCGCCCGAGGTGCTGGAAGCGGCGCGCGCCGCCTGGCAGGCCAGCCGCGAGGCGGCCACCAGCGAACGGGTCACCCTGGACGCCGAGACCTTCGCACGATGCCCCGACATCTCCATCGACTACGCAGTGATGGAGAAGGCCGAGGAGGTGCTCGTGCTGCCCTCGCGCTTCGGCTGGAGCGACATCGGCTCCTGGAAGGCGGTCTCCGAGCAGCTGCCCGCCGACGCCGACGGCAACACCTGCGTGGGCGACACCATGCTGCTGGGCGCGCGCAACACCCATGTGCAGAGCGAGGACCGGCTCGTGGCCGCGGTCGGCGTCGACAACCTGCTGGTGGTCGACACCCCAGACGCGCTGCTGGTCGCCAGCAAGGACGCCAGCCAGGAGGTCCGCGAGATCGTCACGCGGCTCAAGGCGCGCAGGCACGAGGCTGCCCGGCTGCACCGCACCGTCGCGCGGCCCTGGGGCACCTACACGGTGCTCCAGGAAGGGCCGCGCTTCAAGATCAAGCGCATCGAGGTGCGCCCGGGCGAGTCGCTGTCCCTGCAGATGCACCACCACCGCAGCGAGCACTGGATCGTCGTCTCCGGGACTGCGCGGGTCACCTGCGACGAGCGCAGCTACCTGGTGACTGCCAACGAATCGACCTACATCCCGATCGGGACGAAGCACCGCCTCGAGAACCCCGGCGTGCTCGAACTGGTGATGATCGAGGTGCAGTGCGGCGACTACCTCGGCGAGGACGACATCGTGCGCTTCTCCGATGTCTATGGACGCACCGGATCCGGCGCCTCCGGCTGAACGCGCCGGCCCGGCCACGGGACAGGCGCGCTGGTTCGTCGGCCTGCGCCCGGCGCCAGCAGTGCGCGCGCGGCTGCACCGCACTGCGCTGGGGCTCGCGGCAACGCACGGCGGGCGGCCGATCGCCGCCTCGCGGATGCACCTCACGGTGGCCTTCCTCGGCGCCGCACCGCGCGCGCTGGAGCCCGCGCTGCTCGCGCTGCTGCGCACGCTGCCCCCGCCGGGTGCGCTGCTGCTCGACCGGCTCGGCAGCTTCGGCCCGCGGCTGGTGTGGATCGGCCCGCAACGCACGCCGCAATGGCTCGACGACCTGTCGGCGCGCCTGCGCGCCGGCCTGGATGCCCTGGGCGCGGACCACGATCGCAGGCCGCTGCGCCCGCACGTGACGCTGCTGCGCGCCGCGCAGGCCCCGGTCGCGCCCGGCAAGGTCCTGCGCCCGATCGACTTCGGCGCCCCGGAGCTGATGCTGGTCGACTCGGAGCCTTCGCAGCGCGGCGGCCACTATCGCTGGATCCGGCCATAGCCGCCGCACACCCGCGAGCGCCCGTGGCGCCGAGGCGCGGCTGCTACACTTCGCCCTCGAACGGCCCGCGCGCAATTCCTGTCACCCGCGGCCGTCGGACAACGCCTGGGACGAACGCGTGTTCATCGAGGTACCTGCCCCCGACTCGCAGATCCGGCGCATGCGCCCGGCGCTGCAAGCCACCTGCCGCGCGCCCCTGCCCGCCCTGCTGCGCGGCAGCCATCGCGCCCTGCCCGCGTGATCTGGCTGCGCAGCCTGAGCTCGGTCGCGATCGCGCTGCTGATCGCCGCCGTGATCGCACTGCTGGTTTCCGCCGAGGCCGCCGCCTGGTGGCTGGCGGGATGCGCCGTCTTCTTCGGACTGGCCAAGGCCTTCTATCTCGACCGCCTCCACCACTGGGCGGCGCTGCCACGCAACCGCGACCTGCCTGCGGCGCCCGGCGCCTGGGGCCTGGTCTTCGATCGCCTCGCCCGCTTCGGCCGCAACGAGGCAGCCACCCGCAGCGAGCTCACCGCCGAGCTGGAACAGGTGCACGCGGCGGTGGACCGCCTGCCGGCCGGCCTCGTGGTGCTCGACCGCTTCGATCACGTCCGGTGGTGCAACAACGCCGCAGCCGAGCTGCACGGCATCTTCGGAAGCGGGCGCCCGGTCCACCACTTCATCCGCCAGCCCGAGTTCGTCGCCTACCTCGAAGGCGGCGACTACCAGCAGTCGCTCGCGCTGATGCTGGACTCGCACCCCGGCAGGCAGTTCGAGCTGCGCCTGTTCCGCACCGAGAGCGGCGGCAAGCTGCTCACCACGCGCGACGTCACCGAACAGACGCAGCTCGACGCGGTGCGCCAGGACTTCGTCGCCAACGTGTCCCACGAGATCCGCACGCCGGTGACCGTGATCAACGGCTTCGCCGAGACACTGATGAACCTCGATCTCGACGAGGACACGCGCCGCGAGTACCTGGGAACGATCCTGCGCCAGAGCCAGACCATGCAGCGGCTGGTCGACGATCTGCTCACCCTCTCGTCGCTGGAGAGCTCTTCGGCGCTGTCCGAGCAGGAAGCGATCGGGCTGCACGCAATGGCGGAGCGGCTCGCCGACGAGGCCCGCGCGCTCTCGCAGGGCCGCCACGAGATCGGCGTGCAGGTCGACCCGCAGGCGGCGATCCGCGGCGTTGCGGCGGAACTGGAGACCGCGGTGCGCAACCTGCTGACGAACGCGGTGCGCTACACGCCCGAGGGCGGTCGCATCGACATCGAGTGGCGCGTGCGCGACAGCGAGGGCTGGCTCACGGTCCGCGACACCGGGATCGGGGTCGCGCCGGAGCACCTGCCCCGGCTCTCCGAGCGTTTCTACCGCGTGGACCGGGGCCGCTCACGCGACACCGGCGGCACCGGGCTGGGGCTGGCGATCGCCAAGCACGTGGTCCAGCGGCACGGCGGCCGCTTCCATGTCGAGAGCCGCCAGGGTGAGGGCAGCGCCTTCTCGCTGCGGCTGCCCGCCAGCCGCGTGCTCGCGACTGCCGCTGGCGAAGCGGCGCCGGCCGCCGCCGAGACCCCGGCTTCGCAGGCCGGACCACAGCCCTGAATCGACGGCGGTCCGCTGCTGCGGGCCGCAGCGGACACGCGCTCCGGGGCCGTCGCAAGGCTCCTGCGGCCGCGCCGCGCTGCGGCCCAAGCGGCGCGCTTCAGGCCGCGGTGCGCGCGCGCAGCGCCAGCGGCTCGCGCAGTTCCTCGTGCGCGCGCAGCAGCAGCGCCTCGGTGCCGGCCCAGTCGAGGCAGGGATCGGTCACCGAGACCCCGTAGCGCAACTGCGTGCGATCCTCGGGAATCGGCTGATTGCCCGCCTCGAGGTTGGACTCGAGCATCAGGCCGACGATCGAGCGATTGCCCTCGCGCACCTGGTGGACGCAGTCGGCGAACACCAGCGGCTGCATCGTGTGGTCCTTCATCGCATTGGCGTGCGAGCAGTCGACGACGATGTTCGGCGCGATCCCGGCCTTCACCAGCGCCTGTTCGGCGATGCGCACGCTCACCGTGTCGTAGTTCGGCCGACCGCCGCCGCCGCGCAGCACCAGGTGTCCCCAGGGGTTGCCGCGCGTGCGGATCACGCTGGTGCGGCCCTCCTCGTTCATTCCCAGGAAGCCGTGCGGCGAGCGCGCCGAGCGGATCGCGTTGATCGCGACTTCCAGCCCGCCGTCGGTGCCGTTCTTGAAGCCCACCGGCGCCGACAGCCCGCTGGCCATCTCGCGGTGCGTCTGGCTCTCGGTGGTGCGCGCACCGATCGCGTACCAGCTGATCAGGTCGGCAAGATACTGCGGGCCGATCGGATCCAGCGCCTCGGTGGCCGTGGGCAGCCCCATCTGCGCCAGTTGCAGCAGCAGCTCGCGCGCGCGCGCCACCCCCTCGTCGATGCGGAAGGAATCGTCCAGCCGCGGATCGTTGACGAAGCCCTTCCAGCCCACCGAGGTGCGCGGCTTCTCGAAGTACACGCGCATCACCAGCAGCAGCGTCTCCCCGACCCGGTCGGCGAGCACGCGCAGCCTGCGCGCGTAGTCGAGCGCCGCCGCCGGATCGTGGATCGAGCAGGGACCGACCACCACGAGCAGCCGCGGGTCACGACGCCCGAGGATGTCGCGGATCGCCTTGCGGCCGGCCAGCACGGTGCGCGCCGCCGCCTCGGTCAGCGGCAGCGCCGCGTGCAGCTGCGCGGGCGAGGGCATCTCGGTCATCGAGACCACGTTGACGTTGTCGAGCAAGGCCTCGAGGGAGGGATCGGTCATGGGAATTCCCGGAGTCGTCGTGATGGCCGCCCTGCGGGGCCGCGTCGGATCGCGGCTCGCGGGCGGTCCTGGGTCAGCGCACCCTGGCCACCACCGCAGCCACCGCTGCAGTCAGCCGCTTGGCAAAGTCGATGTGCAGGAACTCGTTCGGACCGTGGGCATTGGACTGCGGTCCGAGCACGCCGGTGATCAGGAACTGTGCCTGCGGAAAGCGCGTGCCCAGCATGTTCATGAAGGGGATGGTCCCGCCCTCGCCGATCCAGCCGGCCTCGGCGCCGAAGGCATCGCGCGAGGCCGCATCCAGCGCAGCCTGCAGCCAGGGCGCGGTCTCGGGAGCATTCCAGCCGGTGGCGGCCTGCTCGGCCTCGAAGCGCACCTGCGCCCCGTAGGGCGGGAGCGCCTCGAGCACCCGCTTCATCGCCTGCGTGGCGCGCTGCCCGTCCACCGTGGGCGGCAGGCGCATGCTCAGCTTCAGCGAGGTCTTCGGGCGCAGCACGTTGCCCGCGGCCTCGACCGAAGGCAGGCCCGCGGCGCCGATGACCGAAAGCGCCGGACGCCAGGTCCGGTTCAGGATCGCCTCGACCGGGTCGGTGGTGGTCGGCATCGCATGCGCTGCGGGCCCATGCGAGCAGCCCGCCCAGGGGAACTGCCGCCAGACCTGATCGCCCAGGATCGCCCCCGCCGCCTTCGCCTGCTCCAGGCGTTCGGCAGGGATCGGCGCGTGCAGCGAGGGCAGTCGCACCTCGCCGGTGAGCGGGTCGTCGATGCGATCGAGCAGCTGGCGCGCGATCCGGAACGACGAGGGGACGACGCCGCTGGCGGCGCCCGAGTGCACGCCCTCGGTGAGCACTTCCACGCTGAGCTCGCCGCCCGCCAGTCCGCGCAGCGAGGTGGTGACCCACAGCCGGTCGTAGTCCCCGCAGCCCGAGTCCAGCCCGACCACCAGCCGGACCTCGCCCAGGCGCGGCGCGAGCCGCTCCAGGTAGGCCGGCAGGTCCGGGCTGCCGCTCTCCTCGCAGGTCTCGATCAGGCCGACGCAGCGTGGCCGCGGGGCCTGCGCTGCGTCCAGCGCGGCGATGGCGGTGAGCGCCGCGTACGCGGCGTAACCGTCGTCGGCGGCGCCCCGCCCGTACAGGCGGCCGTTCTCGATCACCGGGGTCCAGGGGCCCATTCCCTCGCGCCAGCCGGTCATCTCCGGCTGCTTGTCGAGGTGTCCGTAGAACAGCACCGAACATGCGTCGCCCAGCCCGCCGGTGGCAGGCACGTCGAAGAACAGGCAGGGCGTGCGCCCGTCGATCTCGACGATCTCCAGCCGCAGTCCGGCAATGCCCTGCGCCGCCCCCCAGTCACGCGCGGCCCGCACCACCGCGTCCAGATGGCCGTGCGCCCGCCAGTTCGCGTCGAAGGCCGGCGACTTCGCCGGCACCCGCACGTACTCGACCAGCCGCGGGACGATTTCCTCGTCCCACTTGCGATCGGTGAATTTCCTGAGATCCGAGAGGTCCATGCTCGCCTCGTGCGCTTGCCCCGGAGAAGGCGACGAGATTAGCGCATCCGGCGCCGGCGCGCGCCGGCCGACTGCGCGTGCGCCAGCGCCCCGCAGCCGCAACGCACCCGCGCCCGTCTCCGGCGCCGGGCCCGCGCGGGATCAGAAGGCGATCTGCAGCGAAGCCCTGAAGCTGCGCGGCAGGGCTGGCAGCAGGTAGGTGCCGCCCCAGTACTGGGTGGGCGCCTCGCGCCAGTAGCGACGATCGAACACGTTGTCCACGCCCACCCGCCAGGTCAGGGCATTGCCCCCGCTGCTGCGCTGGCGCCAGGTCAGCGCAGTGTCGTACTGCCAGAACGAGGGCAGTTCGACCGAGTTGTCGCGCGTCACCGGCTTGCTGTCTGACCAGTACAGCCGGTTGGTCCAGGTGAGCCCCTGCACGCCGGGCACCTGCCAGGCGGCGAGCACGCTCGCCGTGAGCGGCGCGACGTTGGGCGCGCTCTTGCCGAGGAAGCCGGCCTCCAGGCTGCGCGTGAGTTGGGAATCGATGTAGGTGAGCCTGGCCTGCAGCGACAGCGAAGGCAGCGGGCGTCCCGTCCAGCCGAGTTCGACGCCGCGGTGGCGCAGTTCGCGCCCGTCGGCGACGCGCTCGAGAAGCCCGCTGGCGAGCACCACGTCGTCCGCGTACGGCTTGTCGATCTGGAACAGCGTCACGGTGGCGAGCCCTGCGCCGGCGAGCGTCTGGCGCAGGCCGATCTCCACCTGCCGGCTGCGCAGCGCGGGAAGCGTCTCGCCGAAATTCGCGTACTTCTTCGGCTGGTTGGGCACGACCTCGCTCTCGACGCCGCTGCCGGCCGACAGGTAGACGAAACCTCCGTCCCAGGGCTTGTAGCCCAGCGCTGCCCAGGGCGTCGTGAAGCTCTGCCGATAGGCCACCGGGCGGCTGCCGTCGCCACGCACGCTCGAGCGCTCGAGCCGGGAATGCCGCACTCCCAGCGCGAGCGACCAGCCCTCGCCGAAGCGCATCGTGTCGTAGACGTGGAACTCCTTCGTGGTCGCATCGCGCTGCGTGTTCAGGTCGGCCCTGGTGTCGTCCTCGGGAAGCACGACGCGGTCGTACAGGTTGTCCACGCCCACCCAGTTGTAGGCCTGCAGCGGCTCCTTGCGCTCCAGGTAGCGGGTGCGCGTGAAGCCGAAGCTGAGCTCGTGCCGCACCGCGCCGGTGGCGAAGTCGCCGCGCACGAAGGCTTCGCCGGTGCGCGTGGTGCGGCGCTCGTTCTCGCTGCGGAAGTCGTAGACGTCGAAGTCGCCGTTGCCGCAGAAGCCGGGGTAGACATAGACCGGACCGCTGCTGCAGCCGTCCGGGAAGGCCAGGCGGTCGTCGGTCCTGATGTTCTGCGCGCCATAGCGCAGCCCGTAGTGCCAGTTCGTCCCGAGCGCCTGCCGGAAGCGGATCGATCCGGCGCTCGCCCGGCTCTCGAAGGGCTTCGACCAGGGCTGGTCGTTCAGGTTGGTGCGCGGGTCGACCGGCGCAGGCAGGGTCTCGGCGACCCCGTCACCGTCGCGATCGAGCAGTCCGAAGGCCGGAACGCTGCGCTGGCGCACGACGCTGTGCTCGAACTCGGCCTCGAGCAGGGCGTCGCCGGGCAGGCGCAGGTCGAAGAAACCGCTCAGGAAGCGGCGGTCGCCCGGTGCGTTGCGTGCCTGGGGCCGGCGCTCCTCGTCCGCGAGGTTGATCCGGTAGCCCAGGCGGCGGCCCTCGCCGAGCCGCCCGCCGAAGTCGCCGTGCACCAGGGCGGTGCCACGTTCGGACACGCCGACGAAGACCTCGCGCAGCGGCTCGAGTGTGGGCCGCTTCAGCACGTAGTTGATCAGCCCTCCCGGCGCGCTCACGCCGCTCTGGACGCCGGAGACGCCTCCGAGCACCTCGACCGCCGCCTTGTTCTCGAGCGCGACCGGCGCGTGGTTGGACACCTGCATCCCGTCGCGCCGGAAGTTCAGCGCGTTGTCGAGCTGGAAGCCGCGCACCTGCAGCCCCTCGGTGTAGCCGACGGTGTTGTAGAAATCGCTCACCGAGGTCTCGGTGCGCAGCGCTGCCGGCAGGCTGGTGGCGCCGAGCTCGCGCATCTCTTCGGAGCGGATGACCGAGATCGCCTGCGGCGTCTCGGCCAGCGGCGCGTCGGTGATCGCGCCGACCGAGGCACGCTCGGTGGCGGGCACGCCCGCGCCGCCCTGCACCCGCACCTCGGGCAGGGTGGCGGGCGCCGTCTGCGCGGCAGCGGACTGAGCCAGCGCGAGGAGCGCGGCGGACACCGCGAGCGCGGACAGATCGCGGCGCACTGGGCCGCTGGAGTTCTCGTGTGTGGAAGCCATCGTCAGTTCCCTGGAAACGATGGCAGGTCGGCGAGCCTCGGGGCGGGTGTCCGCGCTTGCGGACTGCGCCGCACAGACAGCTTGCGACGGCCCCACGGGTCTACGCTTCCCTGCGCAAGTCTTAACTCGATCAGGTTCCAAGGGTCTTTCTCACCCGTCCGGCATGCCGGACTGCAGTGCTCGCGCGAGCGCTGCAGATTTGTGCGGGACCCCTAGCGTGAATCCCGAGTATAGCCGCTGCACACCGCCCGCACCGCTGCCTGCAGTCGCGCATCGCCCTGCCCCTCGATGGCGACGTGCGCGATCCCGTGCTCGGTCAGCGTCGCCACGAGCAGGGCGTGGAAGCGTGCACGCACCTGCGGCCCGTCGCGCTGGATGCCGTCGGCTTCCCAGGGAAGATCCGGCGCGGCGAGCAGGGTCACGGCATAGTTGCGCTGATGGTCGATCGCCTCGGCCAGCAGCGACCGGTCGCCGAAGAGCATTGCGCTGTAGAGCGCGGTGACCAGCGGCGTCGAATCGAGGATCAGCCAGCCCACGCCCTCGCGCGCTGCCCGCGCGAGCGCGGCTGCGTCGCGCGCGATCTGCTCGCGCATCAGTCCCGCCTGCTCCTCGGGTCGCGGCGTGCGCGCCTCGCGCACGCAGAACTCGCGCAGCAGCTCGGGCAGCCAGATGCCGCCGAGCGCGTCGGCCAACCCGGCCGCCAGGGCGGTCTTGCCGGTGCACTCGGCGCCCACCAGCGCCACGACCCGGGGCCGCTCCCCTGCCTGCGCGCCTGCCCTCATGGGCTTCAGGTCTGCGCCGACGCGCACATCGACTGCCGCCAGCGCCGCCATCCGACGACCGAGAGCACGGCGAACACCGCGTAGAGCAGCGCAGTCAGCCACAGCGCCTTCCACGCGAACAGCGCCACCGAGGCGAGGTTCACCACCAGCCACACCTGCCAGGTCTCCAGGTACTTTCGCCCGAGCAGCAACTGGCCGATCACGCTACCCACGGTCGGGAAGGCGTCGAACCAGGGCAGGTCGGAGTCGGTGATACGCCCGAGCAGCAGCGCGAGCATCGGCCATCCCAGCAGCCAGGCGGCGAGCAGCCTGCGCCGGCCGGCAGGGCCGAGCGCTGCCGGTGTCAGCGCGTCGGCGCGCGGTCCAGCGCCAGCGCTCTCGCCCTGGCCATCGGCCGCCCCGCGCCGCCCACGCAGCCACTGCCACCAGCCCCACCCTGCCACCGCGACGAAGAAGAGCTGCAGCCCCGCCTCGCCGTAGAGCCGACTCGACTCGAAGAGCCAGCCGTAGAGCAGGCTCGAGACGATCGCCAGCCCCCACGCCCAGTGGATCTCGAGGACATTGAGCACGACGCACCCGAGCGCGAGGACGAAGGCCGCGATCTCCAGCCAGGTGACCTCGGCCCCCCAGAGGACGAAAGCGGTGGCGAGCATCGGCGGAGTCTACAATCGATCGTCGGCGCGCCGACGCGCCCTTTCACGAGCCGGCGCGACGCTTCGCGAGCGCTGGCAGCGCATCGAGCGAACACCACACGAGAGCGGCGGCGGGACGGCACGCCGATCCGATCCACGACCCGAGAGGAGACAAGACATGTCCGGCTTCTACCTGACCCAGGCCCTGCATCGCGCGATCCAGCAGCGATCCGGGCATCTCGCGACCCGGTGCGCGGGTCGCGAGCACACCTGGGCGCAGTTCGGCGATCGCGTTGCGCGCATGGCCGCCGTGCTGCGCGGACTGGGCGTGAGCGCCGGCGAGCGCGTCGGCATGATGTCGATGAACTCCGACCGCTACCTCGAGTACTACTACGCCACCTGGTGGGCGGGCGGAGTGGTCAACCCGGTGAACATCCGCTGGAGCCCCGCGGAGGTCGCCTACTCGCTGGACGACTGCGACACCGCGATCCTGATCGTCGACGACGCCTTCCAGGGCGCGGTGGCCGACCTGCGCGCGCGCAGCAAGGCGCTGCGCACCGTGATCCACTGCGGCGACGGCGCAACCCCGGAAGGGATGCTCGGCCTCGAGGCGCTGATCGCCGAGGCCACGCCGATCGACGACGCGATGCGCAGCGGCGACGACCTCGCCGGCGTGTTCTACACCGGCGGCACCACCGGCTTCCCCAAGGGCGTGATGCTCTCGCACACCAATCTCGCCTCCAACGCGCTGTCCAACGTCGCCGAGCAGATCGTGATGCCCGACTCGGTCACGCTGTTCGCCGCGCCGATGTTCCACCTGGCCAACGGCGCGGCGATGCTGGCCGGGATGAGCTTCGCGACGCCCACCGTGTTCGTGCCCGCGTTCACCCCGGTCGGAGTGCTCGAGATCATCCAGGCCGAGCGCGTCACCCAGGCGCTGCTGGTGCCCACGATGATCCAGATGCTGGTCGACCACCCCGACCTGCCGAAGTACGACACCTCGAGCATGCGCAGCGTGCTCTACGGCGCCTCGGTGATCAGCGAGGGGGTGATGCGCCGCGCGCTCGCCGCCTTCCCCAACGCCCGCTTCAGCCAGGCCTACGGGATGACCGAACTGTCGCCCTGCGCGACGATCCTGCCCGCCTGGTACCACACGCCCGAGGGGCAGAAGGCCGGGAAGATGCGCTCCGGGGGCCGCGCCACCTTCACCACCGAGGTGCGCATCGTCGACGCCGAGGACCGCGAAGTGCCGCGCGGCACCGTCGGCGAGATCTGCGCGCGCGGCCCCGGCGTGATGCTCGGCTACTGGAACAAGCCGGAGCTCACGAAGGCCGCGATCCGCGACGGCTGGATGCACACCGGCGACGCCGGCTACATGGACGAGGACGGCTTCGTCTTCGTCGTCGACCGCGTCAAGGACATGATCGTGAGCGGCGGCGAGAACGTCTACTCGGCCGAGGTCGAGAACGCGATCGCCCAGCATCCGGCAGTGGGCGCCTCGGCGGTGATCGGCATCCCCAGCGAACAGTGGGGCGAAAGCGTACACGCGGTGGTCGTGCTCAAGCCCGGGCAGCAGGCGAGCGCCGAGGAGATCATCGCGCACTGCAAGACGCTGATCGCCGGCTACAAGTGCCCGCGCAGCGTCGAGTTCTCCGAGGCGCTGCCGGTCTCCGGCGCAGGCAAGGTGCTCAAGACGAAGCTGCGCGAGCCTTTCTGGCAGGGGCAGGAGCGGGGCGTGGCCTGAGGGGGCTGGCCGGCGGCTTGCCCGCCGGCCGATCCGGCCGGGCCACGCGTCTGCCGGTTGCGCGCCCACACCCGCCTGGCCTGTCTGCAAGCGTCAGGCGGGCTCCGCCTCCGACACCTCGCAGTCGAGCAACTCGGGGGTCCACCCCCGTCCGGAATCCTGCAGCAGGATTCGCTGCGAGATCAGCCGCTCGACGGTCCTCGCGCGCACGATCGCCCTGCTGATCGGTTCGCTGCCGTTGGCGTGCGCCACGTAGAGCAGTCGGATGAGCTTGTCGGCCCACTTGGGGACCCGGCCGGTCTTCTCCCAGCGGGCGACGGACTGGCCGTCGGCCCCGATCATCTTCCCGAGCACCGGCTGCGAAAGCGACATCCCGCCCTGGCGGATGAAGCGGAATTCCTTGCCGGTCAGGACCCCGGCCTTGTCGGTCAGCGCAAGGCAGATCGCACGGGTCAGACCATCGATGTCGTGAATCGACACCGCCTGCCCGTAGGGCGTATCGCGAATCGTGTAGCCGTTCTTCAGCCAGACGTTCTCCAGTCCCCCGTCGGTGTAGTGGTACATGGTCAGGCTCCGTTGACGTCGATGACGGTGATGACGAGCAGGTCGGGCGCCGGATACTCGACCGACACCACGACCGCCACCTGCACTCCGGCGACGAATCGCTCGAGGCGGCATTTCAGCCCGGGATGCCGAATGTCCGGCTCGGGCGGCTGCGTGAACACTCCGAGCCGCAGCACCTCGAGCGCCATTACGCGGTTGAGCTTGCGCTTTCGCATTTGAGCGTCCGCGTGCCCCGTCCAGGCAACGTTCGCAGAATCCTCTGCGCTGGCCCGGATGTGCCGTTCGATCTGCCGATCGGATGGTCGTTTCACCGACACAAACCTATCATTTTGATAGGATACGAATGTTGCCACACGAAAGCAAAACGTGCGCACTGAAGAGACGGATGGAGGCGCCCGAGCCGACAAAAATGACCTTGCCCTCGTTTTCCGGCTCCCTTGACCGAGCCTCCCACGATTCCCCCGGCGTGACGTTCACCCGCCGTCAGGCGTACGGCTCGAAGTCATTCGAGTCCGTCTTCAGCAGCTGCATCAGCTTCGGGTGGACGAAGAGCTTGTCGCGCCCGAGATCGATCTCGAGCAGAACGCCGGCAGCCACCAGTTGCTGAAGATAGCGGGACGCCGCCTGGCGCTGGCAGATCCCCTTGTCGACCAGGTTGGCGATCCTGCAGTACGGCTGCTCGAAGATGACATCCACGAGCTCGCGCGAGTGGATCCGGGGTAACCGGGCCTTGACGTAGGCCGCGGTGTGCCCGGAAAGCTCGCGCACCGCGCCGATCTTGACCCGGGTCCAGCGCGCGGTCTCTTCGACTGCGGCCAGCATGAAGAGCACCCAATCCTCCCACGCCTGCTCGCGGGTTACCGCCTGCAGGAGCCGATAGTAGTCGGGCTTGTTCGCAATGATGTAGCGGCTCAGGTACAGGATCGGAAGGTTGAGCAAGCCTTCCTGGATCAGAAACAGGATGTTGATGATCCGCCCGGTGCGGCCATTGCCGTCCACAAACGGATGAATGGCCTCGAACTGGTAGTGACCGACGGCGAGGCGGACCAACGGGTCCAGTTCCCGTGCCTCGTGCATGAAGCGTTCCCAGTTGGCGAGCAAGTCGCGCAGTCGCTGTTCGCCCGACGGCGGGGTGTAGATCACTGCTCCCGTCCGGTCGTTGAGCAGTTGCGTTCCGGGGACCTTTCGGATGTCCAGGTCGACGCCCTTGAGCGTTCTGCAGATCTCCACGGCGGTGGAGGTACAGAGAGGCTGGCGCGTCAGCGACCGGAACCCCGCGCGCAGCGCCGAGCGGTAGCGGAGTGCCTCCTTCGTGGCCGGATCGGCATGTCCGTCGCCTTGAGCGAACTGGAACAGCTTGTCAGTCGTCGTGACGATGTTCTCGATCGCCGAGCTGTCCTTCGCCTCGAGCAACGGGATCGTGTTGATCAGCATCGCCTGGTTCGGGATCAGCTCGGCCGCCTGCTTCAGCTCGGCCACAGCAGCGCGCGCTTCGATGCACGCCTTCAGGATCCGTCTGGTTTCCAGATCATGAGCCGGCGGCAGCCACGGCAGTTCGTCGTAGGCCACATCCGGACGCCATCCGGATCGAGTAGCAGACATGTTCTCGAAACATGGTTTTTGCGACACAGTTGGACGATATGTCGTCGCTGACGACACGTCAACTTGATGTGTCGCCAAAACTCGGTTTCGGCAACACGTCTGGCCAATGCGTTCTCACGGAGAACGAAGGAGGCGGGGCAGTCTTACGTCGCCTGACCCATCCGCAGCGTCAGGCATCTTCCCGATCATCGGCTGCGAAAGCGGCATGCCGCCCTGGCGGATGCGGCGGGCCAGGCTTCGTTGACGTCGGTGACGGATGGAGGGGTCGGATCCGGGAGCTCCACCTGCACCGGCGCCCACACAACGCCGAGACGGGAACGGGACGGCGCGTCGGCCTGACGCCGGCTCGCTGATTCCATCGATGGTGCCCGAGGTCGGACTCGAACCGACAAGCCTTGCGGCGGGGGATTTTGAGTCCCCTGCGTCTACCAATTCCACCACTCGGGCGCGGGAGGGAGGGCGATTATCTGCCAATCGCCCCCCGGCGGCAAACGGCCGCGCCCGGCGCGAATCAGCGGCCGGTGAAGCGCGGCGGCCGCTTCTCGAGGAAGTGCGCGACGCCCTCCTTGAAGTCCTCGCTGGCCAGGCTGAGCGCCATCTCGTGGTCGGCGGTGACCGTGGCCTCGGCCAGCGACTGGAACATGCCCTCCCAGATCTGGCGCTTCATCACCGCGAGCGAGCGCGGCGACACCGAATCGACCATCGACTTCAGGTACTCGCGCGAGGCATCGATCAGCTGCGCGTCCGGCACCACGCGCTGCACGATTCCCAGCCGCAGCGCCTCGTCGGCGCGCACCTTGCGCGCGGAATACAGGAGGTCCGCCGCGCTGGGCAGGCCGACCAGCCGCGGCAGCATCCAGCTGATCCCGTGCTCGGCGATCAGGCCGCGCTGCGCGAACGCGGTGGTGAACACCGCACTCTCGGCGGCGAAGCGGAAGTCGCAGAACAGCGAGACGACGAAGCCCAGGCCGGCGCAGGGGCCGTTGATCGCGCCCAGGATCGGCTTGGGGATCGCCGGCAGCCAGGTGTTGGGCAGCTGGAAGTCGGGGCGCGGGCTGCCTCCGGCCGGAACACCGCGCACCGGCGGCGCCTCGTCGGCGTGGCTGGCGCCCTTGCTGGCCGACAGCCCCGAGAGCAGGTTCATGTCGGCGCCCGCGCAGAAGCCGCGGCCGGCGCCGGTGAGCAGGATCGCGCGCACGCCATCGTCGGCGCTGGCCGCGTGCATCGCCTCGCGCAGTTCGCCGGCCATCTGGCGGGTCCAGGCGTTGAGCCGGTCGGGGCGGTTCAGGGTGATCGTGGCAATGCGGTCGCGGACGTCGTACAGGATCGCTTCGTAGGCCATGGCGGGCTCCTCCGGTGGGGGTGTGCCCGGGAGCTTACGCCAGCGCCGCAGCCCCTGCTTCCGGATTCAGGGCGCGGATTCTCCGGTCAGCATCCGGGCGAACTCCGGGTAGGGCGGCACGATCAGATAGGCGTCGGCCTCGCCGCCGCCGGACTCGATGCTCATCCCGGCGTTGCGGGCGATCGACATGATCGCCCGGTTGCGCGTCAGGCAGTGCATGTACAGGCGCCCGTAGCCGGCGCGCGCCGCGCGCACGACCGCGTAGCGGAAGATCGCCGCCCCCAGCCCGTGGCCGCGCGCCTGCGGCAGCACCGACAGCCCCAGTTCGGCAGCCTTGCCGTCGAGCACGAGGTGGCCGATGCCCACCCACTGCCCCGGCGCGCCGCGCGCGCCGAAGACCACGTCGCGCTCGAAGTCGATCCCGTCGACGTAGCGCGCGATCACCGAGTCATCCACCGCGACGCCGAAGCGCAGCCGGCGATCCTCCTCGCCCAGCGCAGCGAAGTGCGCCACCATCGCGTCGCGATCGGCCCGATCCAGCCGCTCGAAGAGCGCCACCCAGTCGAGCAGGCGCCGCGGCAGCGGGCGAAGGTCGGCGTGCGAGGTGTCCATTGTCGTCTCCATCACTGGCGCAGATGCGGTCAAGGGGATTTGTTGCAATACAGCAATCTAGAGTGCATCCTCGATTCATCAAGAGGCCCATCGAAGAATGATGGGCCATGAAGCTTCGTCGTTTTGTGCATTGCATCATAACAGCGCTCGGCGCGCAGCGCCGACTCGCATAAGATGGCGCCCGAATGCGCCTGTCCGACTTCGACTTCGAACTTCCTGCCGAGCTGATCGCGCAGCACCCGCTCGCCGAGCGGCCGGGCTCGCGACTGCTGCGGGTGCGCCCTGACGGCCTGGACGACCTCGGCTTCCGGGACCTGCCTTCGCTGCTGTCGCCCGGCGACCTGCTGGTGATGAACGACACGCAGGTGATACGTGCGCGCCTGCTCGGCCGCAAGGAGCGCACCGGCGGGGCGGTCGAAGCCCTGGTGGAGCGGATCACCGACGAGCGGCGCGCGATCGCGCAGCTGCGCGCCAGCAAGCCCGCACGCCCGGGAACACGGCTGCGCTTCGGCAGCGCGGCGGCCACCGTCGGCGGCCGCATCGACGAGTTCTTCGTGCTGGACTTCGAGGAGCCGGTCCTCGAGGTGCTCGAGCGTGAGGGACGCCTGCCGCTGCCCCCGTACATCGGGCACGCTGCGGCTGCGGCCGACGACGAGCGCTACCAGACGATCTATGCGCGCGCGCCAGGCGCGGTGGCCGCGCCCACTGCCGGGCTGCACTTCGACGACGCGCTGCTGGCCGGGCTCGCGAGCGCCGGGGTCGGGCGGGCCTGGGTCACGCTGCACGTCGGGGCCGGCACCTTCCAGCCGGTGCGCGTCGAGGACCTGCGCGAGCACCGGATGCACAGCGAGCGCTACCTGCTGCCCGAGGCCACCGCGCAGGCGGTGCGCGAGACGCGCCGGCGCGGCGGTCGGGTGGTGGCGGTGGGGACCACCTCGCTGCGCACGCTGGAGGCTGCCGCTGATGCGGACGGCAGCCTGCACGCTGCCACCGGCGAAACCAACCTGTTCGTGACCCCCGGCTACCGCTTCAGGGTCGTCGACCGCCTGATCACCAACTTCCACCTCCCCAGGTCCACCCTGCTGATGCTGGTGAGCGCCTTCGCCGGCGTGCGGCGCATCCGCGCCGCCTACGCGCACGCGATCGCGCAGCGCTACCGCTTCTTCAGCTACGGCGACGCGATGCTGCTCGACCGCTGCGCCGACGCGCTCGCCGAATGAGCGGCCGCGAGACGAAAGGCGCCCGCGCGCGCCGCGACGGATCCCCTCGATGCTGAACTTCGAACTGCTGGCCAGCGACGGCGCCGCCCGCCGCGCCCGGATCACCCTGAACCACGGCACGGTCGAGACCCCGGTCTTCATGCCGGTGGGCACCTACGGCGCGGTCAAGGCGATGTCGCCGCGCGAGCTCGAGGAGGTCGGCGCGCAGATCATCCTGGGCAACACCTTCCACCTGTGGCTGCGCCCGGGCCTGGAGGTGATCCGGCGCTTCGGCGGTCTGCACCGCTTCAACGGCTGGAACCGCCCGATCCTCACCGATTCCGGCGGTTTCCAGGTGTTCAGCCTCGGCGCGATGCGCAGGATCACCGAGGAGGGGGTGAAGTTCGCCTCGCCGGTCAACGGCGACCGGCTGATGCTCACGCCCGAGGAGTCGATGCGCATCCAGCACGCGCTGGACTCCGACGTGGCGATGATCTTCGACGAGTGCACGCCCTACGAGATCGACGGCGTCCCGGCCACCGAGACGCAGGCCGCCGAGTCGATGCGCCTGTCCCTGCGCTGGGCGAAGCGCTCCCGCGAGGAGTTCGACCGACTGGGCAGCCGGAACGCGCTGTTCGGGATCGTCCAGGGCGGGATGTTCGAGCGGCTGCGCGACGAGTCGCTCGCCGGACTGGTGGAGATCGGCTTCGACGGCTACGCGATCGGCGGGCTGTCGGTGGGCGAGCCCAAGGAGGAGATGCTGCGGCTGCTGGCGCACTGTGCGCCGCGCCTTCCTGCCGACCGGCCGCGCTACCTGATGGGCGTGGGCACGCCCGAGGACCTGGTCGCCGGCGTGGCGGCCGGAATCGACATGTTCGACTGCGTGCTGCCCACGCGCAATGCGCGCAACGGCTGGCTGTTCACCCGCTTCGGCGACCTGCGCCTGCGCAACGCCCGCCACCGGCACGACGAACGCCCGATCGAGCCGGGCTGCGCCTGCTACGCGTGCGCGCACTTCTCGCGCGCCTACGTCCACCACCTGCAGCGCATCGACGACATCCTGGGCGCGCGGCTGGCGACGATCCACAACCTGCACTACTACGCGACGCTGATGCGCGAGATGCGCGAGGCGATCTGCGCCGGCGGCTTCGAGGACTTCCGCCGGCGCTTCGCGCTCGACCGGGCGCGCGGCGTGGACGCCTCGGGCCCCCCGTTATAATTACCGGTTACCAAAGGAGAGTACCGTGCTCATTTCCCCGGCCCACGCCCAGCTGATCTCGAATGCGCACGCGCAGACCGCGGGCGCAAGCGGCACCGACCAGATCTTCGGCTTCCTGCCGATCATCCTGATGTTCGTCGTGCTGTACTTCCTGATGATCCGTCCGCAGATGAAGCGGGCCAAGGAGCACAAGACCATGCTCGAGGCGCTCAAGAAGGGCGACGAGGTGGTCACCTCCGGCGGGCTGGTCGGCAAGGTCACCAAGGTCGGCGAGAGCTACGTGAGCGTCGAGGTCGCCCGCGCCGGCGACTCCGCCATCGAGATGCACTTCCAGAAGGGCGCGGTCCAGACCCTGCTGCCCAACGGCACCATCAAGGCGCTCTGAGCCCGGCTTGCGCACGGGCCGCCCCGCCCCGGGTCGCGGTCCCGCCGGCCACGCCCCTGCCCCATCTTCCACGATCACGCCCAGCCGCCACCCCGATGAACCGATACCCGATCTGGAAGTACGTGATGATCGCCGTGATCCTGGTGATCGGCATCATCTACACGCTGCCCAACTTCTTCGGCGAGTCGCCGGCAGTCCAGGTCTCGAGCGCCAAGGCCACCGTCAAGGTGGACCTCGCGACGCTCGCCCGGGTGGAGTCGATCCTGAAGACGGCGGGGATCGAACCCACCGGCAGCTACTTCGACGGCAACTCGGTGAAGGTGCGGCTGCGCGACGCCGACACCCAGATCAGGGCCAAGGATCTCATCGCCCGCGAACTCGACCCTGATGCCGACGACCCGGTCTACGTGGTCGCGCTGAACCTGCTGTCGAGCTCGCCGCAGTGGCTCACGAAGCTCAACGCGCTGCCGATGTACCTGGGCCTGGACCTGCGCGGCGGCGTGCACTTCCTGCTGCAGGTCGACACGAAGCAGGCGCTGTCCAAGCGCCTGGACAGCACCACCGCCGAGGTGCGCACGCTGCTGCGCGACAAGGGCGTGCGCCACGCCGGAGTGCTGCGCTCCGGCAGCAGCATCGAGATCCGTTTCCGCGACGAGGAGACCCGCACCCGCGCGCGCAACGTGCTGGCCGACAATCAGCCCTCGCTGCTGGTGACCGAACGCGCCGAAGGCGGCGAGCTGATGCTGGTGGCGGGGTTCAGGCCGCAGGCGGAGCGCGAGGTGCTCGACAACGCCCTCAAGCAGAACATCACCACGCTGCACAACCGCGTCAACGAACTCGGCGTGGCCGAGCCGGTGATCCAGCAGCAGGGCGCCGACCGCATCGTCGTGCAGTTGCCCGGCGTGCAGGACACCGCCAAGGCCAAGGACATCCTCGGACGCACCGCCACCCTCGAGGCGCGGCTCGTCGACCTCAGCGCGGAGGCGCAGGCCGCGCTGACCGGCGCAGGGCCGGTGCCCTTCGGCAGCGAGCTCTTCAAGGTCGGCCGCGGCGCTCCGGTGGTGCTGCGCAAGCAGGTGATCTTCTCCGGCGAGCAGCTCACCGGCGCGCAGGCCACCTTCGACGAGAACCAGCGGGCCGCAGTGGGCATCCAGCTCAACGACGCCGCCGGCCGGGTGCTGCGCGACGTCTCCCGCGAGAACCTGAAGAAGCCGATGGCGGTGGTGCTGTTCGAGCGCGGCCGCGGCGAGGTGCTCACGGTGGCCACGATCCAGGCCGAGCTCGGCTCGCGCTTCCAGATCACCGGGATGGACAGCCCCCAGGCCTCGAACGACCTCGCGCTGCTTCTGCGCGCGGGCGCGCTGGCCGCACCGATGGAGATCATCGAGGAGCGCACGATCGGACCGAGCCTGGGCGCGGAGAACATCACCAAGGGCTTCGACAGCACCCTGTACGGCTTCCTGACGATCGCCGCCTTCATGATCGCGTACTACGCGCTGTTCGGGGTCTTCTCCACCCTGGCGCTCGGGGTGAACCTGCTGCTGCTGGTGGCCCTGCTCTCCATGCTGCAGGCCACGCTCACGCTGCCCGGAATCGCCGCGATCGCGCTCACGCTGGGCATGGCGATCGACGCCAACGTCCTGATCAACGAGCGCATCCGCGAGGAGCTGCGCCGCGGCGTCTCCCCGCAGGTGGCGATCTCCGAGGGCTACGAGCGCGCCTGGGCCACCATCCTCGACTCCAACGTCACCACGCTGATCGCCGGCATCGCGCTGCTGGTGTTCGGCTCCGGCCCGGTGCGCGGCTTCGCGGTCGTCCACTGCCTGGGGATCATGACCTCGATCTTCTCGTCGGTGGTGGTGTCGCGCGGCTTCGTCAACCTCTGGTACGGGCGGCGCAAGAAGGTCAGCAAGCTCTCGATCGGTCAGGTCTGGAAGCCGTCGACCAACTGACCCGCAGGTCGAACCAGCCCACCACCCAGGCCCCGGAGGCACAGGCACATGGAATTCTTCCGGATCAAGCGCGACATCCCGTTCATGCGGCATGCGCTGATCTTCAACGCCATCTCGGTGATCACCTTCGTGCTGGCGGTCTTCTTCCTCGTCACGCGCGGGCTGCACCTGTCGGTCGAGTTCACTGGCGGCACCGTGATGGAGGTGGCCTACGAGCAGAGCGCCGACCTCCCGAAGATCCGGGGCATGGTCGAGTCGCTGGGCTATGCCGACGCCCAGGTGCAGAGCTTCGGCACCTCGCGCGACGTGATGATCCGGCTGGCGATCCGCGGCGGCGAGACCTCGGCACAGCAGAGCGAGAAGGTGATGGCGGCGCTGAAGGCCGCCGACCCCTCGGTGCAGTTGCGCCGCGTCGAGTTCGTCGGCCCGCAGGTGGGCTCCGAGCTCGCCACTGACGGCGCGATGGCGCTGCTGTTCGTGATCGCGGGCATCGTGCTGTACCTGGCGATCCGCTTCGAGTGGAAGTTCGGCGTGGCGGCGATCATCGCCAACCTGCACGACGTGGTCATCATCCTGGGCTTCTTCGCGTTCTTCCAGTGGGAGTTCTCGCTGTCGGTGCTTGCCGCGGTGCTCGCGGTGCTCGGCTATTCGGTCAACGAATCGGTGGTGATCTTCGACCGCGTCCGCGAGAAGTTCCGCGAGCGCCAGGCGCGGCACATGACCACGCCGCAGGTGCTCGACCACGCGATCACCAGCACCATCTCGCGCACGATCATCACGCACGGCTCCACGCAGATCATGGTGCTGTCGATGCTGATCTTCGGCGGCGCCACGCTGCACTACTTCGCCCTGGCGCTGACCATCGGAATCCTGTTCGGGATCTACTCGTCGGTCTTCGTCGCCGCCGCAATCGCAATGTGGCTCGGCGCCAAGCGCGAGGACCTGCTCAAGCCGCAGAAGAAGAAGGACGACGGGCAGCCCGAACTGCCCTGATCGAAACCGGTCCGGGCGCCGGCACCAGGCGGCGCCACCGGGCCGATCCGGCGCCGGGCCAGGCGTCGCACCAGACTGGAGGGCTCCGGATGCAGCGAAGGCTTCGCGTGTGGGATCTGCCCACGCGCCTGTTCCACTGGTCGCTCGCCGCCTGCGTGGTCGGCGCGGTGGTCTCGGTCAACATCGGCGGCAACGCGGTGGGCTGGCACTTCCGCTTCGGCTACGCGATCCTCGCGCTGCTGCTGTTTCGCGTCGTCTGGGGCTTCGCCGGGTCGCGCTACGCCCGTTTCGCGAGCTTTCCGCCGAGCCTCGGTGCCGCCCTGCGCCACTTGCGCGCGCCGTCGGCAGCCAGCGCACCGCCGGGGCACAACCCGCTGGGCGCACTCTCGGTGTACGCGATGCTGCTCGCGCTGGCGGTGCAGGCGGGCACCGGCCTGTTCGCCAACGACGCGATCATGTGGGACGGGCCCCTGAAGAACCTGGTGTCGAACGCCGCGAGCGACGCCCTCACCCGGGTGCACAAGATCAACCGCTTCGTGGTGATCGCGCTGGTGCTGCTGCACATCGGTGCAATCGCCTTCCATCGCCTGGCCAGGGGCCACCGGCTGGTCGGCGCGATGGTCCGCGGCGACGCGCTGATCGACCCGGCCGACGGTGCGCCGCCCGAGGCGGCACGCGACGACGCAGCGCTGCGCGTCCGGGCGCTGGTCGCGCTGGTGGCCTGCGCCGCACTGGTCTGGGCGCTGGTGAGTCTCGGTGGGAAGACGGGCGGCGGCTTCTGATCGGCCGGCGCGGCCGGCGCCCTGCGCGCCGGCCTCGTCGCGGGCTCAGATGTTGCGGTACTTGTCGTGGCAGTTCTTGCAGGCCGCGCCGGTGGCGCCGAGTTGCGGGCGCAGCGTCTCCAGGCTTGCGGCTGCCGCCGGCAGCTTCGCCGTCTCGCCCTGGAGGCGATCGGCACGGGCCTTGTAGTCGGCGGCATCCGCCCAGGGCTCGGCCTTCAGCCCCTTGGAGGTCGACCCGGCGGGGAAAGCCTCCCAGGGCAGGTGGCTCATGGTCTCGATCACGCGCGCCGAGGCCTGCGCCGCGGCAGCATCGAAGGGCCGCTCGCCCTTGGCCATCGCGGCCAGGCGCCCCATGTGGTTGGCCATCACCGTGTAGACGGCCTGGCGGTACTTGACTGCGTCCTCGGCCTTGGCGAACTGCGCGCGCACCGGCGCGGCAGCCAGCACCGCAGCCGCAATGACCGCGCAGCAGAGCAGCGACTGTTTCTTCTTCATCGAACGGGCCTCCTCAGGCAGGTTCTTCCTGGTTGAACGGACCGCGGGGTGCGTCCCCGGGCGGCGCACAAGATGCCACAGTTGCCGGCGCAGCGTTCAGATCCGACGCGCCAGGGCCTCGGCCAGCCCGGTGTAGCCCGCGGGCGTCAGCGCCCGCAGCCGGGCCTTGGCCTGCTCCGGGATCGCCAGCCGGTCGACGAAGGCGGCGAGTTCCTCGGCGGTGATGCGCTTGCCGCGGGTGAGCTCCTTGAGCTGCTCGTAGGGGTTCTCCACGCCATGGCGGCGCATCACCGTCTGGATCGGTTCGGCGAGCACCTCCCAGTTCGCGTCCAGGTCGTCGGCCAGGCGCTGGCGGTCGACCTCGAGCTTGTCCAGCCCTCGCAGGCACGCGGTGAAGCCCAGCAGCGCATAGCCCAGCGCCACGCCCATGTTGCGCAGCACCGTCGAGTCGGTGAGGTCGCGCTGCCAGCGCGACACCGGGAGCTTCTCGGCCAGGTGGCGCAGCAGCGCGTTGGCCAGCCCGAGGTTGCCCTCGGAGTTCTCGAAGTCGATCGGGTTGACCTTGTGCGGCATCGTCGACGAGCCGATCTCCCCGGCCTTCAGCTTCTGGCGGAAGAAGCCCAGCGAGATGTAGCCCCAGAGGTCGCGATCGAGGTCCAGGACGACGGTGTCGACGCGGGCAAGCGCGTCGAAGTACTCGGCCATGTAGTCGTGCGGCTCGATCTGGATCGTGTAGGGGTTGAACACCAGCCCCAGCCCCTCGACCACGCGGCGCGAGAACGCCTCCCAGTCCAGCTCCGGGTAGGCGCTCAGGTGGGCATTGAAGTTGCCCACCGCGCCGTTCATCTTGGCCAGCACCTGCACCGCGGCGAAGCGCTCGCGTGCGCGCGCCAGGCGTGCGACGAAGTTGGCCAGCTCCTTGCCGACCGTGGTGGGCGAGGCCGGCTGGCCGTGGGTGCGCGAGAGCATCGGCACTGCGGCAAGTTCGTGGGCCATTGCGCGCAGTCGCGCGATCAGCGCGTCGATCGCCGGCAGCATCACCTGCTCGCGCGCCGCCCGCAGCATCAGGGCGTGCGAGGTGTTGTTGATGTCCTCGGAGGTGCAGGCAAAGTGGATGAACTCGGAGGCGCGCACCAGTTCGGGGGAATCCGCGACCGACTCCTTCAGGAAGTACTCGACCGCCTTGACGTCGTGGTTGGTGACCCGCTCGATCTGCTTGATCCGCGCGGCCTCGGCGTCGCCGAAGCGCTCGACCAGCGCCTGCAGCCGCGCCCGCGCGGCCTGCGAGAAGGGCGGCAGCTCCGGCAGACCAGCGTCGGACAGGGCGATCAGCCAGGCCACCTCGACGGTGACACGGTGGCGCATGAAGGCAGCTTCGGACATCAGCGCGCCCAGGGGCGCGACCTGTGCGGCGTAGCGGCCGTCGAGCGGCGAAAGGGCGTTCAGGGCGGGGACGGCGGCGGCATTTTCCATGCGCGGATGCTAGCACCACAGCGCCCGGCCATTGGCTATACTGCCCGGTCCATCCTCCCTGCCGACCGGCCGCGCCGGTCGGGTGCGCCCATGAAACTGATCGGCTCGGACACCAGCCCCTACGTGCGCAAGGTGCGCGTCGTGATGGCCGAGAAGAAGATCGACTACCAGTACGAGCTCGAGGACGTCTGGTCGCCCGAGAGCCGCATCCGCGAGTCGAACCCGCTGGGCAAGGTGCCCTGCCTCATCATGGACGACGGCGGCGCGGTGTTCGACTCGCGCGTGATCGTCGAGTACCTGGACAACCTGACGCCGGTGCAGCGGCTGATCCCGCCCTCCGGGCGCGAGCGCATCGAGGTCAAGTGCTGGGAGGCCCTTGCCGACGGGCTGCTCGACGCGGCGCTGCTGCTGCGCATGGAACAGACGCAGCGCGAAGAGGGGCAGCGCAGCCCGAAGTGGGTCGCACGGCAGATGGACAAGATCGAGGCGGCGCTCGGAGCGATGGACAGCGGGCTCGGCGAGAACGCCTGGGCCTGCGAGGGCCGCTACTCGCTGGCCGACGTCGCGATGGGCTGTGCGCTGGGCTACCTCGACTTCCGCTTCGCGCAGCTTGGCTGGCGGGTGCAGCATCCGAACCTGGCACGCCACGCGGAGAAGCTCTTCGCGCGCCCGTCCTTCGTCGACACCCTGCCGCCCGCGCCCGGCTGAACGGCCGGCGCGGCTTCAGGCAGCCGCGCTGATCAGCCCTCCGCCCAGGCAGACTTCGCCGCGGTAGAGCACCGCCGACTGCCCCGGCGTGGCAGCCCACTGCGGCTGCGCGAACTCCAGCACGAAATCCCCGCCCGCCGCGCGGGCGAGCCGGCACGGCGCGTCGGCCTGACGGTAGCGCGTCTTCGCGCCCAACCTGCCGTCGTCGTGCGGTGGCCCGCCGGCGATCCAGTGCGCGTGGTCGGCCTCGATCCGCGTCGACAGCAGCCAGGGATGGTCGTGCCCCTGGACCACGAACAGCGTGTTGCGCCCGAGGTCCTTGCGCGCGACGTACCAGGGTTGCCCGCTGCCCTGCCGGGTGCCGCCGATCCCGATTCCCTTGCGCTGGCCCAGCGTGTAGAAGGCCAGCCCCAGGTGTTCGCCCACCTGGCGCCCGTCCTCGGTGAGGATCGGTCCCGGACGCACCGGGAGGTAGCGGTTGAGGAACTCGCGGAAGGGCCGCTCGCCGATGAAGCAGATCCCGGTGGAATCCTTCTTGCGCGCGTTCGGCAGCCCCAGGCCCAGGGCGATCTCGCGCACCTGGCGCTTGTGCAGGTGTCCCAGCGGGAAGATCGTGCGCGCCAGTTGCGCCTGGGTCAGCCGGTGCAGGAAATAGCTCTGGTCCTTGGAGGCGTCGAGCCCGCGCAGCAGTTCGTGCCGCGCGCTCTCGCCCTCGCCCGTGGTGCGCCGCCGCGCGTAGTGCCCGGTGGCGATGCAGCCTGCGCCCATGCGCACCGCGTGGTCGAGAAAGGCCTTGAACTTGATCTCGGCGTTGCACAGCACGTCCGGGTTCGGGGTGCGGCCCGCCGAGTACTCGCGCAGGAACTCGGCGAAGACCCGCTCACGGTACTCGGCCGCGAAGTTAACCGCCTCGATGTCGATCCCGATCAGGTCGGCGACGCTGACGGCGTCCAGCCAGTCCTGGCGTGTGGAACAGTACTCGTCATCGTCGTCGTCCTCCCAGTTCTTCATGAACAGGCCGACGACCTCGTAGCCCTGCGCCTTGAGCAGCCAGGCGCCGACCGCGGAGTCGACGCCACCGGACAGCCCGATCACGACCCGCACGCCCTCCCCGGGGCGCCTGTCCGGATCGAGCCCGGCGGCCTGCATCAGCGTGCGGGATGCGGCTGCGGATGCCGTTGCGCCACCCCCTCCGATTGCCACGATGTCCATTGCGGGATTCTATCGAACCTGTCATTGCACCGGGGGTCGTGTTATAAAAGATGGTTTCGCAGGATTCCCAGATCCCTTTCCGGAGAAGTTCCATGCTGATTGGCATTGCTGCCGAAACACGGGCCGGCGAGACCCGCGTCGCGGCCACCGCCGAGACGGTCAAGAAGCTCGCCGGCAGCGGGCACCGGGTCGTCGTGGAGTCCGGCGCCGGGGTCCTGGCCGCCCAGACCGACGACGCCTACCGGGCCGCGGGCGCCGAGATCGTCGATCGCGCCGCTGCGCTGGGCGCCGAGATCGTGCTGAAGGTCCGCCTGCCCCAGGACGAGGAACTGGCCGCGATGCGCCGCGGCGCGGTGCTCATCGGCATGCTCGAGCCCTTCAACGACGCCGGCATCGGCGCGATGAACGCCGCCGGGCTGACCGCGTTCGCGCTGGAGGCCGCGCCGCGCACCACGCGCGCGCAGAGCATGGACGTGCTCTCGTCGCAGGCGAACATCGCCGGCTACAAGGCCGTGCTGCTGGCGGCCACCACCTACGGCCGCATGATGCCGATGATGATGACCGCCGCCGGCACCGTGAAGGCGGCACGGGTGCTGATCCTGGGCGCCGGAGTCGCGGGCCTGCAGGCGATCGCCACGGCCAAGCGGCTGGGCGCGGTGATCGAGGCCTCCGACGTGCGTCCGGCAGTCAAGGAGCAGATCGAGTCGCTGGGCGCGAAGTTCGTCGACGTGCCCTTCGAGACCGACGAGGAGCGCGAGATCGCCCAGGGCGTCGGCGGCTACGCCCGGCCGATGCCGGCGGCGTGGATGCAGCGCCAGGCCGCCGCGGTCGCCGAGCGGATGAAGCAGGCCGACATCGTCATCACCACCGCCCTGATCCCCGGACGCAAGGCGCCGGTCCTGGTCACCGAGGAGATGGTGAAGTCGATGCGCCCGGGCTCGGTGATCCTCGACATGGCTGTCGAACAGGGCGGCAACTGCGCGATCAGCGAGCCGGGCAAGGTCGTGGTCAGGCACGGCGTGAGCATCATCGGCCAGCCCAACCTCCCCGCCACCGTTCCCGCGGATTCCTCCGCGCTGTACGCTCGCAACGTGCTCGACTTCCTCAAGCTGATCATCGACAAGGACGGCAGGCTCGAGGTGAACCGCGAGGACGACATCGTCGCCGCCTGCCTGCTGTGCACCGGCGGCGAGATCCTGCGTCGCAACGGCTGACCGGCTCCGGAGCAAGACCATGGAACACATCAATCCCACGGTGATCAACCTGATCATCTTCGTGCTGGCGATCTACGTCGGCTACCACGTCGTCTGGAACGTCACGCCGGCACTGCACACGCCGCTGATGGCGGTCACCAACGCGATCTCCGCGATCATCATCGTCGGCGCGATGCTCGCTGCGGCGATGACCGAGACCGGGCTGGGCAAGACGATGGGCGTGCTCGCGGTCGCGCTGGCGGCGGTCAACGTCTTCGGCGGCTTCCTGGTAACGCGCCGGATGCTCGAGATGTTCAAGAAGAAGGAGCCCAGGGCCGGCTCCGCGAAGAAGTGAGCGAGGACGCCAAGCCATGAGCATGAATCTCGTCGTTCTCCTCTACCTGGTCGCCTCGATCTGCTTCATCCAGGCGCTCAAGGGGCTGTCCCACCCGTCCTCCTCGCGCGCCGGCAACACCTTCGGCATGATCGGGATGACCATCGCGGTGTTCACCACGGTCGCCTTCATCTACACGCTGCGCCCGGACATCGCCACGATCGGGATGGGCTGGGTGCTGCTGGGACTGCTGATCGGCGGCGCCGCGGGCACGCTGATGGCCAAGCGCGTCGAGATGACCAAGATGCCCGAACTGGTCGCCTTCATGCACAGCATGATCGGCCTGGCGGCGGTCTTCATCGCGATCGCCTGCGTCGCCGAGCCCTGGGCCTTCGACATCGTCGACAAGGGGCAGCCGATCCCGCTGGGCAACAAGGTCGAACTGTTCATCGGCGCCTTCGTCGGCGCGATCACCTTCTCGGGCTCGGTGATCGCCTTCGGCAAGCTCTCGGGCAAGTACAAGTTCCGGCTGTTCCAGGGCGCTCCGGTGGTGTTCAAGGGCCAGCACATGCTGAACCTGGTGCTGGCCATCGCGATGGTCGCGCTGGGGCTGCTGTTCGTGTTCTCGTCCTCGCAGGCCGAGGGCTGGCCGGCGTTCTGGGCGATGCTCGCGATCGCCTTCGTGCTGGGCGTGCTGATCATCATCCCGATCGGCGGCGCCGACATGCCGGTGGTGGTCTCGATGCTCAACAGCTACTCGGGCTGGGCCGCGGCGGGAATCGGCTTCTCGCTGAACAACAGCATGCTGATCATTGCCGGCTCGCTGGTCGGCTCCTCGGGCGCCATCCTCTCGTACATCATGTGCAAGGCGATGAACCGCTCGTTCTTCAACGTGATCCTCGGCGGCTTCGGCGGCGAGACCGCAGCGGCAGGCGCTGGCGGTGGCGGCGAGCAGCGCCCGGTGAAGTCCGGGTCGGCCGACGACGCGGCCTTCCTGCTCGGCAATGCCGACACCGTGATCATCGTCCCCGGCTACGGCCTGGCGGTTGCGCGCGCCCAGCACCCGCTGAAGGAGCTCACCGACAAGCTGATCGCCAAAGGCGTCCAGGTGAAGTACGCGATCCACCCGGTGGCCGGGCGCATGCCGGGCCACATGAACGTGCTGCTCGCGGAGGCCGAGGTGCCCTACGACCAGGTCTTCGAGATGGAGGACATCAACTCCGAGTTCGGCGACACCGACGTCGTGCTGGTGCTGGGCGCCAACGACGTGGTCAACCCCGCCGCGAAGGATCCGAAGTCCCCGATCGCCGGAATGCCGATCCTCGAGGCCTACAAGGCGCGCCAGGTCATCGTCAACAAGCGCTCGATGGCCTCGGGCTACGCGGGGCTGGACAACGAGCTCTTCTACATGGAACGTACGATGATGGTCTTCGGCGACGCGAAGAAGGTCGTCGAGGACATGGTCAAGGCGGTCGAATAGCGCAGCGCGCCGCCGCCGCGGGGTCGACCCGCAGCGGGGCCGCCACGACTGCGGCGCTCCGGGTGCGCCCGGCTCCCGGGCGGCGCCGCCGCGATGGGAGGGATCGACGATGTCCGACGAACTGGTCCAGGCGTCCCGCAGTCCGGAGTCGCTCGAGGCGCTGCGCAGGGTCACGCTCGCCGACTACGCGCTGCACATCGCAGGCCTGCTGCTGTCGATGGGCCTGCTATCGGTGCTCGCGCTGATCATCAACTACATCAAGCGCGACGACGCTGCCGGCACCATCTACCACAGCCACATGAACTGGATGATCTCCACGTTCTGGTGGACGCTGTTCTGGATGGTGGTGTCCTTCGTTCCCAGCCTGGTGCTCGCAGTGGTCTCCTTCGGGCTGCTGTCCTTCCTGTTCGTGATCCCCTGCATCTGGTATCTGTACCGGATGATCAAGGGACTGCTGCGCCTGCTCGACGGCCATCCGATGCCCTGACCCGTGATGAAGACATCCGCCGCCCCATTCCTTCCGAACCGCCGGCGGCTGCTGGCGGGAGCAGGCGCCCTGGGCGCGGCAGCGCTCACTGGCTGCGCGCTGCCAGGCGCCGGCGGCCCGGTGCGCGCCCCGGCACCCCCGCCACGGCTGCGCGTCGGCGACCAGTGGCGCTACGAGCAGATCAACCGCTACAACGGGCTGCGGCTGGGCGAAGTGACGATGCGCGTCACCGCACTGGCGCCGCAACTGCGGATCGCAGTCGCCGGCGTGGGGGCCCCCGAGGCCGGTACCGAGGAGGTGTACGCCGAGCCCTGGCGCATGCTGCAGGAGCCCGGCTACGATCTCGTCCAGATCTACGAGACGCCGCAGCCGCTGCTTCCCGCACCTCTGCAGGCTGGCGCCAGCGAGCGCTGGGCCGGACGATACCGGGTTGCCGGCAGCGACGAGTGGCTGTACTGGTCGGTCTGGGTCGACGCACAGCGCTGGGAAGAGGTGGTCGTTCCCGCGGGGCGCTTCGAGGCGCTGCGCGTCGAGCGGCGCATCGCCTTCAGGCACTCCGACCTCTGGCGCGTGCACTCGGAGCGCAGCGATACGCTCTGGTACGCACCCGAGGTCAATCGCTGGGTGCAGCGCGAGTGGACCGGCAGCTACCGGCGCTACGGGCTTCCGCGCTACATGGGCCAGCGCGAGGACTGGCTGATCTCCCGGCTGATCGAGTACCGGCCCGCGCCGGGCTGAGGCTTCGCGCCCCTCGCTCCGCGCTCAGGGGGTCGACAGCCGCTCGTCGAGCCACTCGATCCAGTGGCGTACCGGGGTCGCGGTGCCCGCCTGCAGGTGCGCGATGCAGCCGACGTTCGCCGACAGCAGTTGCTGCGGCCTTCCGGCCTCGAGTGCGTCGAGCTTGCGCGCGCGCAACTGTCGCGACAGCTCCGGCTGCAGCACCGAATAGGTGCCGGCCGAACCGCAGCACAGGTGGGCCTGCGCCACCGGCTGCAGTCGCGCACCGAGTCGCGCGAGCAGCCCTTCGACCCGTCCGCGCACGCGCTGTCCGTGCTGCAGCGTGCACGGCGAATGGAAGGCCAGATCCTCGGGCGGGCCGGCGCGCAGGCTCACCTGCCCGTGCGCCAGCGCGGCATCGAGCTCGGCCACCACCCACTCGGCCGGATCGCGGGTGAGCTCGACCACACGTCGCGCCTTGTCGGCGTAGACCGGGTCGTCACGCAGCAGGTGGGCGTAGTCCTTGATCATCGCTCCGCAGCCCGAGGCGTTGACGAGGATCGCCTCGACCCCGGCACCGCCCTGCGGCGCGAACTGCGGCCACCAGGCGTCGATGTTGCGGCGGGCCTGCGCGAGAGCTCCGGCGTGATCGTCCAGATGGTGACGGATCGCGCCGCAGCAGCCCGCGCCACCGGCGAGCACCGCCTGCACGCCGAGCGCATCGAGCACCCGTGCGGTGGCTGCATCCACCGAGGGCATCATCGCGGGCTGCACGCAGCCCAGCGGCATCAGCACCTTGCGCGCGTGGCTGCGCGACGGCCAGGTCCCGGGCGCGCGGCGCGCCGGCACCATGCCGCGCAGCGAGGCCGGCAGCAGTGCGCGCACCATCTGCCCGGCGCGCAGCGCCGGACCGAAGAGCCATCGGCGCGTCAGCCCCTCGCGCAGTGCCGCGCGCAGCAGCCGCTCGCGCAGCGGCCGGCGCACCTGCGTGCTGACCACCCGGCGCCCGATGTCCACCAGGTGGCCGTAGCGCACCCCCGACGGACAGGTGGTCTCGCAGCCGCGGCAGGTCAGACAGCGATCGAGGTGGCTCTGCGTCGCCGCCGTGGGCACGGCCCCCTCGACCACCTGCTTGATCAGGTAGATGCGGCCGCGGGGACCGTCGAGTTCGTCGCCCAGCAACTGGTAGGTCGGGCAGGTGGCGGTACAGAAGCCGCAGTGCACGCAGCTGCGCAGGATCGCCTGCGCCTCGTCGCCGTCGGGCGTACCCTGCAGCCAGTCCGCGAGGTGGGTTTCCATCAGAGGTCCGGGTACATGCGGCCGGGGTTGAAGATTCCGGCGGGATCGAAGGCCTGCTTCAGCCGACGATGGATCACTGCCACTGCCGGGGCCAGCGGCTGGAACACTCCCACGGAGCGGTCGCCGCCGCGAAACAGGGTCGCGTGTCCGCCGGCTTCGCGTGCAGCGGCACGTACCGCCGCTGCGTCCAGCGGGCCGCGCAGCCAGCGCTGGGCACCGCCCCACTCGAGCAGCGGTGCGCCGGGCAGCGGGATCGGCGGTGCCGTCGAGGGCAGCGAGAGCCGCCACAGCGGCGCCTCGCCCGCGAACCAGCCGGCCGTGTGATCGCGCAGCCCGGCCCAGTAGGCCGCAGCAACCGAGGGCTCGATCTCCACCGCCCCCTGCTCGCGCACGAAGCGCACCTGCGCGGCTTCCACCGCGGCACGGGCTCCGGACAGCCTCAGCCGCAGCCCGCCGTCGTGCCAGGCGCTCGCCGACACCGGCAGCGGCTGACCGCCCCACTCCTGGAGCCGGCGCAGCGCCTCGGCCTGGTCCATCGTCATGAACAAGGTGGTCTCCGCCGCGGGCATGGGCAGCACCTTCAGCGACACTTCGGCGATCAGGCCGAGGATGCCCAGCGACCCGCACAGCAGTCGCGAGACGTCGTAGCCGGCGACGTTCTTCATCACCTGGCCGCCG
>CAUJHG010000059.1 GCA_963204785.1 Pseudomonadota bacterium
GGTGATGATGTTGATCGACCCCATGATCGAGCTGGCGCCCATGATGTGCACCGCGAAGATCGCCAGATCCATGCCGGGGCCCATCTGCACCGACAGCGGCGCGTACAGTGTCCAGCCGGCGGCGGTGGCGCCGCCCGGAACGAGGTACGACACCACCAGCAGCGCGCCGGCGACCGGCAGCAGCCAGAAGCTGAAGTTGTTCATCCGCGCGAACGCCATGTCCGAGCAGCCGATCATCAGCGGGATCTGCCAGTTCGCGAAGCCCACGAACGCCGGCATGATCGCGCCGAACACCATGATCAGGCCGTGCATGGTGGTGAGCTGGTTGAAGAACTCCGGCTCGACGATCTGCAGACCCGGCTGGAACAGCTCGGAGCGCAGCAGCAGCGCGTTCACGCCGCCGACCAGCAGCATCGCGAAGGAGAACCACAGGTACAGCGAGCCGATGTCCTTGTGGTTGGTGGCATACACCCAGCGCCGCCATCCCTGCGGATGGTCATGCGCGTGGTCGTGATCGCCGTGGTGATCGAGCACTGCACTCATGGATCGACTCCTGAAGATTCCCGTGTTCCGTTCGATGCGATGGGCCGGAGGCCGCCGTCACTTGCGCGCCGCGAGCACTTCCTTCGGCTGGACGACGTTGTCCTCGGCCTTGTTGCCCCAGGCGTTGCGCGTATAGGTGAGCACCGACGCGAGCTCGACGTCGGACAGCTGCTTGAACGAGGCCATCGCGGTGCCGGCCTTGCCCTTCAGCACGATCTCGAGGTGGCCATCCTGCGGCCCGAGCACCACCTTGGAGCCCTCGAGCGCCGGGAAGCTGCCCGGCACGCCCTTGCCGGTGGCCTGGTGGCAGGCGACGCAGTTGGACGCGTAGACCTTCTCGCCGCGAGCGACGAGATCCGCCAGCTGCCATTCCTTGTTCGGATCTTCCTTCATCGCCAGCATCGCCTTCTGCTTCTCGGCGACCCACTTCGCGTAATCCTCCTCGGTCTTCACCTCGACCACGATCGGCATGAACGCGTGCTCCTTGCCGCAGAGCTCGGCGCAGTCGCCGCGGTAGGTGCCCGGCTTCTCGGCCTTGAACCAGGTGTCGCGCACGAAGCCCGGGATCGCGTCCTGCTTGACGCCCAGCGCCGGCACGTACCAGGCGTGGATCACGTCGTTGGCGGTGGTGACCACGCGGACCTTCCTGCCCACCGGAACCACGAGCGGATTGTCCACTTCCATCAGGTAGGTGGCATTGCTCTCGCGCTTCTCCCGGGCACCGGGGAAGTTCTTGTCGTCGATCGAGTCACGCGGGGTGGACAGGGCCGACAGGAAGGCGATGCCCTCGCCTTCGCCCTTCAGGTAGTCGTAGCCCCACTTCCACTGGTAGCCGGTGGCCTTGACCGTGATGTCGGCGTTGGAGGTGTCCTTCTGCTCGACGACCATGCGGGTGGCGGGCAGCGCCATGGCGACCACGATCAGGAAGGGCACGATGGTCCAGGCGATCTCGACCGTGGTGCTCTCGTGGAAGTCGGCCGGCTTGTGCCCCTTGGACTTCCGGTGCTTCAGGATCGAATAGAACATCGTCCCGAAGACCGCGACGAAGATCACCGCGCAGATCCACATCAGGAACGAGTGGATCCAGATCTGCTCCGCAGCGATCCGGGTCGCCGGTTCGGTGAGCGTCCACTGATTGTTGCGAGGCCCCCCGGGCATGTCGGGAGCTGCGACGACCAGGCCCGTCGACCCCGCGAGCGCCGCACCCACCGCCCACTGCTGCAGTTTCTTCTTGATCATGCTCTCACCAGACTGACGTTGTTCTTCCATTCCCTCACCCGCATCGCCCGGCCAGCGAGGCGCGCAGTTCACGCGCCAGGCTCTCCCGGCTCTCCTCGGGAAGATCGCTTCCGATCGCGACCTCCTTGCGGCCTGCCACCAGGCGGATCGCCCCGCGACGACCGCTCTCGTACTCGATCCGGGCCCACTGCGGCCCGACCTCCTCCTGCGCCAGCTTCCCGCCCGAACAGCGCTCGACCAGGATCCGCTGCGGCGTGACCAGGACCCGCTCGTAGTCGCCAGCGTGCCTTGCGTAGGCAAGGAAGGCGATCACCAGCACCACGAACTGCGCCGCCGCGAACGGCAGCACCAGCCAGGCGCCGAAGGCTGCGAGCACTCCGGCCATGATTGCCACGGCCGCCGCGATGCTGGCGAACCAGCCGGCGAACTGCAGGGGAGTCAGCGCGCAGTTGCGCCGGAGCAGCCACTGCCTGCCCTCGAACTCGACAACCGGGGAGGATCTGTAAGGCATCGAACCCTCGGACGATGAGTCCGGAGGAAAACATCTTTTCCCTCTTGACGCAACCGCTTGACAACGGCGGTGCGCGATTATACGGACGGTGTTTTCATCTGCAACGAAACCACGCGTTCGCGAGGGTCGGAATCGAGACGGAGGCTTGCATCGCGTCGTCTGCGCGCCGCGATTGGCGCCGGCTCAGGCCGATGGAGGTCGGCGGCGCGCAACGAAGTTCACTGGGGCATAGCCGTCGGCCCTGCGCTTGTGCGGCGGGCACCAGGCGTGGCCGTAGACCAGTTCGAAGCTCAGCGTGATCAGGCCGTCGGCGCCGCGCAAGGTCTCGACCGCCCCTTCCCAGCGCGCCCGCGCCGTGCGCCCGCGCAGGCCGCCACGGCGCCCGCGCAGCGCGTCGCCGCCGAGCGCACGAACCTCTTCGAGCAGGGCCCCGGCATCCTTCCAGGTGATCGACAGTCGTTCGGCATCCATCACCGGGTCGGCGAAGCCGGCTTCCGTGAGCGCATCGCCGATGTCGTGCATGTCGGGGAAGACTGGCAGCCGCGCACCCAGTCCGCGCAGCTCGCGCAGCGTGTCCAC
This sequence comes from Pseudomonadota bacterium, assembly GCA_963204785.1. Classification (GTDB taxonomy): domain Bacteria; phylum Pseudomonadota; class Gammaproteobacteria; order Burkholderiales; family Burkholderiaceae_E; genus Quisquiliibacterium. Next base: position 2,873 of record CAUJHG010000059.1, read on the forward strand.
GCCGAAGGCGGAGAACATCAGCAGTCCCTCGGGCCGGATCACCCGGTACCACTGGTCGAGCACCGCCTTCGGATCCGTGAACCAGTGCCACGCGAGGTTGGACCAGATCAGGTGGACACTGGACGGCGCCAGGGGCAGGCTGGCGGCATCCGCAGCGAAGAAGGACGGCAGCGCCCCCGCGGCGCGGGTTCCCGCACCGAACCAGCGCTCGAGCCGACCGGCGAGTCCGCCCCGCGCGACCGGCCCGTGCAGGCGCGCCGCCTCGGCGGCCAGCCGCGGCGAGAGGTCGGCACCGAGCACCCGCGCCGACGGATAGCGCTGCTGCAGCGCCAGCGCCCCGTGCCCCAGCCCGGCGCCCACGTCGAGCACCACTTCGGGCTGCATCCGGACCACCTCGAGCCGGTCGAGCATCCGGCGCTCGACCTCGCGCAGAAGGAAGTCGGCGCGTGCGATCCGGGCCGTGCGGCGATCGAACTGGCGCCGTACCGCCGCGGGATCTAGGTCGGAGGAGATGGACATCGCGTTCCAGTATACGGGCGCACGTGCCAGCATCGCGCGATGGAACTGCGCCTGCATCGGGTATCGGCAGCGGCGCTGCTGCGAACGCTGGCCGACCGCTGGCTGCCGCGCACCTGTGCGCTGTGCGACTGCACCCTCGGCGCCGACGAACCGGGGCTGTGCGACGCCTGCGCGGACGCTCTGCCGGGCCGGCTGCGGCCACGCTGCCCGCGCTGCGGGATGCCTGCGCAGGCGCAGCCTGCCCGGGGCGCTCCGGACCATTCCCCTGCGGACCATTCCCCTGCGGCCGGGCCCTTCGACGCAGCTTCCTGCCGCTCGCGCCTGCCGGAGTGCTGCAGGGCCTGCCGCGCCGCCCCCGCGTCCTTCGAGCGCACGCTGGTGCTGGCCGACTATGCGCCGCCCCTCGACCGCCTGATCCAGGCGCTGAAGTTCCGTGGCGAACTCGCGCTGGCCGGCGCACTGGGCGCCCGGATGGCGCCTCTCGCCGCAGCCGCTGCCCACATCGACGCGCTGGTGCCGGTGCCGCTCGCACCGCGGCGGATCGCCGAGCGCGGCTTCAACCAGTCCGCGGCGATCTGCGCAGCGATCGCGCGCGCCTGCCGCCTGCCGGTGGCCGCCGGCCTGCTGGCACGCCGTCGCGAAACGCCGGCACAATCGACCCTCGCGCTGGCTGCGCGCCAGGCCAACCTGGCGGATGCCTTCGTCAGCGTGCCTGCTGCTGCGGGGCTGCGGCTGGCAGTGGTCGACGACGTGATGACCACCGGCGCCACGCTGCAGGCTGCGGCCAGCGCGCTGAAGGCTGCGGGGGCCCGCAGCGTCGTCAACCTCGTCGCAGCCCGCACGGCCTGAACGCCACCCGAGGCGCCCCGGAAGCGCCACCCCGACGCACCGCGCCGCACCGCCTGCCTTTAGCCGATGTTCGACGTCGTCCTGGTCCACCCCGAGATCCCGCCCAACACCGGCAACGTGATCCGCTTGTGCGCGAACGCCGGCGCGCAACTGCACCTGATCGAGCCGCTCGGCTTCCCGCTGGACGACGCGAAGATGCGCCGCGCCGGGCTCGACTACCACGAGTTCACCCGGGTGCGCGTGCACCCGCACTGGCAGGCCTTCCTCGCACAGGCGGGCCCGGCGCGGATGTTCGCGCTCAGCGCCCGCGGCGGGCAGTACCCGTCGGAGTGCCGGCTGCTGCCTGGCGACTGCTTCGTGTTCGGCTGCGAGAGCGCCGGTCTGCCGCCGGCCGTGCTGGCGGGCTTCACCCCGGAGCGGCGGCTGCGGCTGCCGATGCGCCCCGGCAACCGGAGCCTGAACCTGTCGAACGCGGTCGCGGTGACCGTCTACGAAGCCTGGCGGCAGAACGCCTTCGAGGGCGCGGCCACTTTCGGCTGAGTCAGGCTGAGCCGGGCTGCGTCCGGCACCGGACACGGGGCACCGGGCACAGTCTGTGCAGTGGACCGCGGGCGTCGACGCCTTGCCGCCTTGCCGCCTTGCCGCCTTGACGCCTTGTCGCCTTGTCGCCTTGACGCCTTGTCGCCTTGCCGATCAGTCGGCGGTCGGCAGCCTCTGCGCAATGGCATCGAGCAGCGCGCCGGTCTCGTCGTGCGTGAGCAGGAGTTCGAGGTCGCGCGGATGCACGAAGCCCGCATCGACCATCGTGCCGCAGGCGCGCAGCAGCGGCTGCCAGTAGCCGTTCCGGTCGAGCAGCCCCGTGGGCTTGTCGTGTTCGCCGAGCTGGCGCAGCGTCATCACCTCGAAGAGCTCGTCGAGCGTTCCCAGTCCGCCGGGCAGCGCGACGAAGGCATCCGAGACCTCGATCATCCGGGTCTTGCGCACTGCCATGTCCTCGACCACCTCGAGCCGGGTGAGCCCGCCGTGGGCCACCTCGCGCTGCACCAGGCTGCGCGGGATCACGCCCACCACACGCCCGCCGGCATCGAGCGCACCGTCGGCCAGCGCGCCCATCAGCCCGACGCGGCCACCGCCGAACACCAGCACCCAGCCGCGCGCGGCCACCGCGGCACCGAAGTCACGCGCCAGCGTGCGCCAGTGCGGGTCGGCGCCGTTGCGGGCACCGCAGAACACGCACAGCGCGGGAGCATGGAAACCGGGGAGATCGATCATCGGGGTTCGGGCGGATCCGGATCAGTCCTCGCGCTTGGGCTCGCGCGACAGCAGCGCGAGCACGGCGTTGCGTGCGTCGATCCGGCCTTCGAGCACCGCCTGCACCGCGTTGACGATCGGCACGTCCACCCGCAGTTCGGCAGCACGCCGGTGCACCACAGCCGCGCAGGGCACGCCCTCGGCGACGTGGCCCAGTTCGCCCAGCACCTGCGCCAGCGGCTTGCCCGCAGCAAGCCCCAGGCCGACCCGCCGGTTGCGGGACAGGTCGCCAGTGCAGGTGAGCACCAGGTCGCCCAGGCCGGTGAGGCCGTGGAAGGTTTCGGGCTCGGCGCCGAGCGACACGCCGAAGCGCGTGATCTCGGCGAGCCCACGCGTGATCAGCGCGGCGCGTGCGTTCTGGCCGAGCTGCAGCCCGTCGCAGATGCCGGCGGCGATCGCCATCACGTTCTTCAGCGCACCGCCCACCTCGACACCGACCACGTCCTCGGAGCGATAAATGCGCGCCGCGCCGTGGTGGAAGGCCGCAACCACGCGCGCGCCCAGTTCCTGGTCGGCGCAGGCCACCGTGAGCGCCACCGGCAGGCCCGCCGCAACCTCCTGCGCGAAGCTGGGCCCCGACAGGACCCCGCAGGCGATTCCCGGCGCCTCGGCCGCCACCACCTGGTGCGGCAGCAGGCCGGAGTCGCGCTCGAGCCCCTTGCACAGCCAGATCACGGGCGTTCGCGGCGCGCCGGCCTGCGCGGCGAACGCCGCAATCGCGCGCGCGGTCGGCCGAAGACCGGCAACGGAGGTGGCGATCACCAGCAGTCCGCCCTGCGCCCAGCGCAGCGCCGCGTCGAGATCGGCATCCGGATGAAGCAGTGCGGGCAGCGGCGCGCCGGGCAGGTAGCGGCTGTTCAGGCGCTCCTCGTGCATCGCGCGCGCGTGATCAGGGTCGCGGGTCCAGAGCATCACCTCGTGGCGCGCCGCCGCGTGCACCGCCACCGCAGTGCCCCAGGCGCCAGCGCCGAGCACGGCAACGCGCATCCGGTCCGCAGCCGTGCGCTCCGCGGAGTCCTGCGCCGCTGCAGCCGCGGCCACGGTCGCCCCCGAAGCCATCAGAGCCCCCAAACCTCGTCGGCGCGCACGTAGCCCGAGCCGCCTTCGACGTGCTGGACCCGCGCCCAGCCCTGCACCGGCGCCGGCTCCAGCAGCTCGAGAAGCACCCCTGGCTCCACCTGGAAGACGGGCGGGGCGTCGTCGCGCGCCGCCGCACGCACCGTGGCCAGCCGGGTCGTGACCAGGGTGCGCTTCGGGGTGAGCTCGCCGCGCTCGATCCAGAACGACTGCCCGGTCTGGTCACGCACCTTGACCCACCGGTTGATCAGCGAGAGCAGCTCGACCGGCATTCCCGGCGGGGCCACCGACACCTTCTCGGCATCGAACGAAGGCGCGTCGTACAGGACCGCACCGTCGCCCCCCACCGAGCCGAACTCGGCGGCGAACGCCGCAGCGGCCAGACCCAGGCCGATGCAGACGACCGCCGCGCGGATCATTGCGGCCCGTTCGGCACGTGGATCTGCGGACCCTTCTCCTGCTGCTCCTGCTGCTGCATCTGCTGCAGCCGCTGCTGGTAGAGGGCCTCGAAGTTGATCTCGGCGAGGTGGATCGGCGGAAAGCCCGCGCGCTGGATCACGTCGGCGACGTTGGCGCGCAGGTACGGGTAGACGATGTTCGGGCACACCACGTTGAGGATCAGCGGCAGCTGCTCGGCCGGCACGTTGCGGATCTCGAAGATCCCCGCCTCCTTCGCCTCGACCAGGAAAGCGACCTTCTCGGCGACCTTGGTGGTCACGGTCACGGTGACCGTGGTCTCGTAGATCCCCTCGACGATGCCCTGGCTGGCGACGTCGAGCTGGATCTCGACCGCCGGCTGCTGGCTCTCGAGGAAGATCTGCGGGGCGCTGGGAATCTCCAGCGACAGATCCTTCAGGTAGGTGCGCTGGATCGAGAAGACGGGATCGGTGCTGGGAATCGACGACATGGAGCTTCCTCAAGCGTTCAGGAGAGGGGTCAACCCGCCCGCGCGATCGAGCGCGGTGAGGTCATCGCAACCACCGACGTGGGTATCGCCGATGAAGATCTGGGGGACGGTGCGCCGCCCCGTGCGCGCGATCATCTCCTCACGAAGCGCGGGGTTCTCGTCAACGCGGATCTTGTCGATCTGCGCGACCCCGCGCTCCTTCAGGAGCTGCTCCGCGCGGATGCAGTACGGGCAGGTGAGGGTGGCGTACATCACGACTTTCGCTGTCATGGGGGCTCCGGGAAGCTCGCGGCGAGGAGTCTGGCTCCGGACTGCGAGGCGGTGAGTGGACGGTGGAATTCGCTGCGAATGCCCTGCCGGGGTGTGCCTGCGCTGGAGCGCTGCGCCGGGACGGTGCGTCAGGCCTGCCGGATGCGGATCACGCAGCCGACGCCCGCGCGCACCTGCCTACTTGCGCACCACCGGCAGCCCGGCCTGGCGCCAGGCGGCCACGCCGCCGGCCAGGTTGAAGGCCTCGCGGCCGCCCTGGCGCAGCAGCGACAGCGCCCTGCCCGAGCGCGCGCCCGAGGCGCAGCACACCAGCACCGGCTTGCCCTGGGGCAGGTCGTTCACGCGCTTGTCGAGCTCGGCCATCGGGATGTTGCGGGCATTGGGCAGGTGGCCCGCCGCGAACTCGGCGGGGTCGCGCACGTCGAGAACCACCGCGTGCGAGTCGTTGATCAGCCGGGTGGCCGCCAGGGTGTCGAGCGCGGGACCGGAAGTGCGGCGCTGGACCATCGGCCAGATCAGCATCGCCCCGGAGGCCAGCGCCACGGCGATCAGCACGAAGTTGTCGATCACGAATTTCACGGCGAGGCAGCCTGGAGAAGAGAGGGGGACGGACGGGCGCGAGCGCCGCGGCAGTTGCCTGCGACACAGGCGGCGCGCCACTGCGGGTGCGGCGCCGACGCGCGCCACGCGACCGGCAGCACGGCGCGCGCAGTGCTCGCGGGAACGCGATTATAGAATAGCGGCCGAAACCCATCCGACTCCCCTCCTTCTGCCCTCCTCCGCAATGACCTACAAGCTCGTACTGCTGCGCCACGGCGAGAGCCGGTGGAACCTCGAGAACCGCTTCACCGGCTGGACCGATGTCGATCTCACCCCCAACGGCCTCGAGGAGGCGCGCCGCGCCGGCCAGTTGCTGAAGGCCGAAGGCTTCGACTTCGACGTCGCCTACACCTCGATGCTCAAGCGCGCGATCCGCACCCTCTGGACCGCGCTCGACGAGATGGACCGGATGTGGCTGCCGATCGTCCACTCGTGGCGGCTGAACGAACGCCACTATGGCGCGCTGCAGGGGCTGAACAAGGCCGAGACCGCAGCGCAGTACGGCGACGAGCAGGTGCTGATCTGGCGGCGCGCCTACGCGATCGCCCCCCAGCCGCTGCCCGCGGGCGACCCGCGCGAGTCCGACCGGGACCCGCGCTACCGCGATGTCCCCGCCGGACAGATCCCGCGCACCGAGTGCCTGAAGGACACGGTCGCGCGCGTGCTGCCCTACTGGGAGCAGGAGATCGCTCCGGCGATCCGCGCCGGCCGGCGGGTCCTGGTCGCCGCGCACGGCAACTCGCTGCGCGCGCTGGTCAAGTACCTCGACGGCATCGGCGAGGACGAGATCGTCAACCTGAACATTCCCACCGCGCGCCCGCTGGTCTACGAACTGGACGCCGACCTGAAGCCGATCCGCACCTACTACCTGGGCGACCAGGCCGAGATCGCCGCAGCGATGGCCGCAGTGGCCGCGCAGGGCAAGGCGAAGAAATAGGCGGCCAGCGGCAGGCGCTCGCCCCCCGGAAAGGCCCGGTGACGCAGTCCTCACCGGCGCCTGCGCTGCGGTTTATACTGGCTGTACGCATTTCCATGTGTGTGCGGCGCACCGGGGTTCCACCCGGGGCATGGTCCCAGAACTGCAGGTAGTCCCATGAACGGCAGGCTCAAGCAATTCGGTCTGATCTCCATCGGCGCGGTCGCCGGCGTGCTGGTGAGCGTCGGCCTGAGCGCGGTCGCCCAGCGCGAGCCACGAGTGCCGCTGCCGCTCGAGGAGCTGCGGCAGTTCTCGGACGTCTTCGGGGCGATCAAGGCCAATTACGTCGAGCCGGTCGAGGACAAGAAGCTGATCACCGAGGCGATCAGCGGAATGCTTTCGGGGCTGGACCCCCACTCCGCCTACCTGGACGCCGACGCCTTCAAGGAGCTGCAGGTGGGCACCCAGGGCGAGTTCGGCGGCCTGGGAATCGAGGTCGGCATGGAGGACGGCTTCGTCAAGGTGGTCTCGCCCATCGAGGACACTCCCGCTGCCCGCGCCGGCATCAAGGCCGGCGACCTGATCATCAAGATCGACGAGAAGCCCACCAAGGGCATGGCCCTGAACGACGCGGTCAAGCTCATGCGCGGCAAGCCGCGCAGCCAGATCGTGCTCACCATCTCGCGCAAGGGCGAAAGTGCGCCGCTGGTGATCCCGATCGTCCGGGACGTGATCCGCGTGCAGTCGGTGAAGTCCAAGGTGCTCGAACCCGGCTACGGCTACGTGCGCATCACGCAGTTCCAGGAGCACACGGTCGAGAACCTGGTCAGGCACATCGATGGCCTGTACAAGCAGGGCAAGCTCCAGGGGCTGGTGCTCGACCTGCGCAACGACCCGGGCGGCCTTCTGCACGGGGCGGTGGGCGTCTCCGCCGCCTTCCTGCCCGGCCGCGTGCTGGTCACCAGCACCGACGGCCGCACCGAGGATGCCCGGCGCAAATTCACCACGGCCCCCGAGGACTACCTGCGCGGCACCCGCGACGACTACCTCCAGAAGCTGCCCGCCGCAGTCAAGAGCGTGCCGATGACCGTGCTGGTCAACGGCGGCTCGGCCTCGGCCTCCGAGATCGTCGCTGGCGCGCTGCAGGACCACAAGCGCGCCGTGGTGATCGGCACGCAGACCTTCGGCAAGGGCTCGGTGCAGTCGATCCTGCCGCTGACCAACAACACCGCGATCAAGCTCACCACCGCGCGCTACTACACGCCCAGCGGCCGCTCGATCCAGGCCAAGGGGATCACCCCGGACTTCCTCGTCGAGGAGACCCCTGACGGCGACATCAGCAGCGCCTTCCGCCTGCGCGAGGCCGACCTAAGCCGCCACCTGAGCAACCCGAAGGGCGAGGAGGAGACCCCGAGCGCGCCGAAGGCGCAGCAGCCCGACGCCAATGCCGACAAGCTCAAGGACCGCAAGCCGGTGGAGTTCGGCTCGGCCGACGACTACCAGCTCCAGCAGGCGATGAACCACCTGAAGGGCAAGCCGGTGATGGTGGCCAAGGCCAGGGACGAAGCCGCGGCGGCCGGCCCGGCGAAGGTCGAGCCTGCGAAGAACGGCAGCGGCGCCAAGGCCGAAGGCAGCGGGAAGGCGAAGTAGGCGCGGCGCTTCGGCGCAGGGCGAAACGGGCCGGCGATGCCGGCCCGCGGTCTTTCGGGCGCGGTGCGCCGGTGCCGCGGCCTCAGTCGATCAGCCCGAGAACCAGCGCCAGGATCCGGTCGAGCGAGATCAGCTCATCGTCCGCGAGCCGCCCGATGGGCGGTGAACAGCGGTCGCGCCGCACTGCGACGATCTTGTCGGCCATCACCTGGGAGCGCCGAAGCAGGCCATTGAACGCCGAGGGCTCGAGCGTGAGCCGGATCAGCGGAGCATCCCGAAGCTCGCTGGTGACCAGGCAAAGCAGCGTGCTTTCGCTGCCGGCGAGCCAGTCCGACTGGACGACGACCGCAGGCCGCGGCTTGCCGAAATCGCCCTGGACCGCGACCGTGACCAGATCGCCGCGCCTCAACGCCAGCCTGCGCCATCCGAATGGGCCTCGATGAAGTCGAGCGCCTCGCCTTCTTCGGGCGCGCCGCGCAGCAGCAGAACCTGCCGGCGCAGCTCCTCTGCAAAGCCCGGAGCGGCTGGATCAGGAACCCAGAGCCTCAACAGCTTCATGCCCTGCATCGCCTGGCGCTGACGGTAGCGCTGGGACTTGGTCAGACCGTCGTTCAGGGGAGCCCGGGCCATCTTGCCCTCCTGCAGGATCGGGACGGGATTCAGGATTGTATCAAAGGTTGCGCGCAACCTATCGACAGCCAGCTTCGAGACCAGCTGCCAGCAAGGTGCGTACCATGTCGCCTTCCCCCGATGCTGCCCGGCTGGGGCCGCGGCGCCATCCACCAGTGCACCTATCCCGATGGACGACCACCAGCTCCTGCGCTACAGCCGCCACCTGCTGCTCGACGAGATCGGCATCGAGGGGCAGCAGCGGCTGCTGGACGCCACCGCGCTGGTCGTTGGCGCCGGCGGCCTGGGCTGCCCGGCGGCCCTCTACCTGGCGTCCGCGGGCCTGGGTCGGCTGCTGATCGCCGACGACGACACCGTCGACCTCACCAACCTGCAGCGCCAGGTGCTGCACCGCGAGGCGAGCATCGGCCTGCCGAAGGTGGAGTCCGCGCGGCGCGCGCTGGCCGAGGCGAACCCGCGCGTGGAACTGGTGCCCCTGCAGGCGCGCCTGGCCGGTGACACGCTCGCCGACGCGGTGCGCCGGGCCGCCGTGGTGCTCGACTGCACCGACAATTTCGCCACACGCCACGCGATCAACCGCGCCTGCTTCGCTGCCGGCGTGCCGCTGGTCTCCGGCTCGGCGCTGCGCTTCGAGGGCCAGCTCGCGGTGTTCGACCCGCGCGACCACGCCTGTCCCTGCTACCACTGCGTGTTCCCCGCCGACCAGGCGGTGGAGGAGGCGCAGTGCGCCACGCTGGGCGTGTTCGCCCCGCTCACCGGGATGATCGGCACGATGCAGGCCGCCGAGACGCTGAAGCTCGCCGGCGGCTTCGGCGCGCCGATGACCGGCGCGCTGCTGCTGGTGGATGCGCGCACGATGCGCCTCGAGCGGATCGCGCTGGCGCGGGATCCGGGGTGCGCGGTGTGCGCAGCCCGGGCCGCGCCGCGGGCAGGGTGACGGGGCGATCGCCGGCGTGGTCGAAGAGAACCCGCGCTCTGCCCCCGGCTTGACGGGCAGCGGCGAACCGGGCGAACGCATCCAGGAAGATGCCTGCCGGCACGCACCCGCGGCCCCGCTCAGCCCCGTACCGCCCCCGGCGCCTCCCCCACCCACGGCGCCGCCTGCTCGTACGCGTGCGCCAGCTGCAGCAGCGCAAGATCTCCGCGCGGCGGCCCGATCAGCTGCATCCCCATCGGCAGTCCGCGCGCGTCGAACCCCACCGGAACGCTGATCGCGGGCACCCCGGCAAGCGTGGGGCCGATCACCACCTCCATCCAGCGGTGGTAGGTGTCCATCGTGCGCCCGCCCACCTCGCGCGGCCAGGGCGTGGACAGGTCGAAGGGGAAGACCTGCGCCGCGGGCAGCGCGAGGAAGTCGAAGCGCTCGAAGAGCCCCAGCACGTGACGGTACCAGGCGGTGCGCTCCACCGATGCACGGTAGACGTCCAGCGCCGAGGTGCGCAGGCCGTTCTCCACCTCCCACACCGCCTCGGGCTTCATCCGGGCACGGCGCGCGGGGTCCGCGTGGTTGGCCTGCTGCGCGCCGCTCACCAGGCAGCTGCGCAGCGTGAGCCACATCGCCCAGAGCCGCTCCGGCGCGAAACCCAGCGGGGTCTCGTCGACCGCGCAGCCCACGGCTTCCAGCGCGCGCAGCCCCTGGCCGCACAGCGCGAGCACGCCGTCCTCGAAGGGCAGGTGGCCGTCGAGGTCGCCGAGCCAGCCGACGCGCAGGCCGCGGCAGTCGCGCGCCAGGGGCTGCGCGAAGACCGACGGATCCTCGGCCAGCGACAGCGGCGCGCGCGGGTCGTGGCCGGCCTGCACCGACAGCAGCATGGCCAGGTCGGTCACGGTGCGGGCCATCGGCCCCTCGGTGCCGAGCTGTTCGATGAAGCTCTCCACCGCGGGGAACTTCGGCACGCGCCCTGCCGAGGGGCGCAGCCCGAACACGTTGTTGTAGGCAGCCGGGTTGCGCAGCGAGCCGCCCATGTCGCTGCCGTCGGCCACCGGCAGCATGCGCAGCGCGAGCGCCACTGCGGCGCCGCCGCTGGAGCCGCCGGCGCACTTCGTCGGGTCCCAGGCGTTGGCGGTGGCGCCGAAGACCGCGTTGTAGGTCTGCGAGCCCAGGCCGAACTCGGGCACGTTGGTCTTGCCGATGATGATCGCGCCGGCGCGCCTGGCGCGCTCGACGACGATCGAATCCTCCTGCGGCACGAAGTCCTGCAGCAGCGGCGAGCCCATCGTCGTGCGGATGCCCTTCGTGAAGGCGAGATCCTTGACCGCCTGCGGGAAGCCGTGCATCCAGCCGAGCCACTGGCCGCGAGCGAGCTGCGCGTCGCGCGCGTCGGCCTGCGCGAGCAGGTCTTCGGCGGGCTGGAGCGAGACGACCGCGTTCCACTCGGGGTTGAGCCGCTCGATCCGCTCGAGCGTGGCCTGCATCAGCTCGCGGCAGGACAGCGCGCGCGTGCGGATCGCGCTCGACAGCGCGCAGGCGTCCAGCGCGAGGATCTCGGACGGGGTCATGGCGCGCGGCTCCGGAGGGCGGCTTCAGGCGATCAGCGGCTCGATCTGCTGATCGAGCCGCTCGGTGGGGCTGCGGCGAAATCCGCTCTTGGCAAAACGCAGCCAGCGCCCGAGCACGAAAGCCAGGACGATGTCGGCACGCGCCGCGGCATCGGTTTCGGCCGGCAGCCGGCCCTGCGCGACTGCGAGGCGGAAGCACTGCTTCAGCGAGGCCTCGATGCGGTCGGTGAGCTGGTTCACGCGCGCCTGCAGCCGCTCGGCCTCGGCGACCAGTGCGTCGCCGACCAGCACGCGCACCATGCCCGGGTTCTTCTCGGCGAAGCCCAGGAGCATGCTGACGATCGCGCGCAACTGGTGCAGCGCGTCCTCCTCCTCGCCGCCGATGCGGTTGATCAGGCCGAATACGCTGGTCTCGATGAACTCGATCAGACCCTCGAACATCTGGGCCTTGCTCGCGAAGTGTCGGTAGAGCGCCGCCTCGGAGAGCTGCAGCCGGGCGGCGAGCGCCGCGGTGGTGACGCGCTCGGCGCCGGGCTCCTGGAGCATCGCTGCCAGCGCCTGGAGGATCTGCAGGCGGCGCTCGCCGGGCCTGGGACGCGCCGGGCGTTGCGCTGGGGCGGTTGGCTCGATCATCCGGCGAGGTGTGCGCTGCGCTGCGCTCCTGGATGCGTGGTGCGGCTGGAAGGATTCCTGCCCCGGGCCCAGCGGCACGGATACCCTCGCGGCCTGGTGCTCAGCGCGCGAGTCGGTGCGCCACCCTGGGCAGGTGCCAGGTCGATTGTACTTGCAGGTCGATGCGTCGCCCCGGCCCGGCCCGCGGGCGATCCTCGGGCGCGCGCCCGCGCCAGGTCAGCCCGGTGACCAGCACGCTGCGCACACGGCAGGCCCGCGCGCTGGCGAGGTTGGCGGGCGTGTCCTCGACCAGGATGCAGCGCGCCGCCGGCACCCGCAGCTGCGCGACGATGCGCGCGAGCATGCTGCGCGAGGGCTTGGGGAAGTAGCGTCCGCCGAAGCGCATCGACTCGATCGTGATCACGCCATCGAGCTGCGCGGCCACGCCCAGGCGGCGCAGCACCGCGCGCGCGTAGACGCCGGGCGCGTTGGTGACCACCACCTTGCGTCCGGGCAGCCGGCGCAGCGCGTCGCGCAGGCCGTGGTCGCGCGAGACGATCGCGTGCAGGTCCGGGAAGGGGTGGGTCTCGCGCAGGAAGTGGTGGGGGTCGATCCCGTGGTGGCGGATCAGCCCGAGCATCGTCGCGCCGTAGCGGTTCCAGTAGTGCACGCGCAGCGCGCTGGCCTGCTCGGTGGGAATCGACAGGTGGCGCGCGACGTAGTCGGTCATCGCGCGGTCGATCCGCGGGAAGACGTGCGCGCGCGCGTCGTGCAGGGTGTTGTCCAGGTCGAGCAGCCAGACCGGCTGCCTGCCCGCGGCCGGCGCCGGCCTGGAGCGGGGCGCGGCGCCCGGGACCGACCCTCGCCGCGCCAGGCGGGGCGCGCTCAAGTGGAGCTGATCATCGTGCCCACGCCCGAGTCGGTCATGATCTCGAGCAGCAGGCAGTGGTCGACGCGGCCGTCGACGATGTGCACCGAGTTCACGCCGCCGCGGGCCGCGTCCAGCGCCGAGGAGATCTTCGGCAGCATCCCGCCGGAGATCGTCCCGTCGGCGAAGAGCTCGTCGATGCGCGCCGCAGTCAGCCCGGTGAGCAGGTTGCCGGCCTTGTCGAGCACCCCGGGGGTGTTGGTGAGCAGCACCAGCTTCTCGGCGCGCAGCACCTCGGCGACCTTGCCGGCGACCAGGTCGGCGTTGATGTTGTAGGTCTCGCCGCTGTCGCCCGAGCCGATCGGCGCGATCACCGGGATGAAGCCGTTGGCGGTGAGCGTCTGGATCACCGAAGGGTCGACCTGGGAGATCTCGCCGACCTGGCCGATGTCGATCCGCTCGCCGGGGCGGTCCCTGTCGGCCAGCATCATCTTGTGCGCGCGGATCAGGCCCCCGTCCTGGCCGGTGAGCCCGACCGCCTTGCCGCCGGCGGTGTTGATCAGCTCGACGATCTCCTTGTTCACCTGGCCGGCGAGCACCATCTCGACGATGCTCATGGTCTCCTCGTCGGTGACGCGCATGCCCTGGACGAACTCGCCCTTCTTGCCGACCCTGGAGAGCAGCTGCTCGATCTGCGGGCCGCCGCCGTGCACCACCACCGGGTTCATGCCGACCAGCTTGAGGAGCACGACGTCGTGCGCGAAGCTGCGCTTGAGCTTCTCGTCGGTCATCGCGTTGCCGCCGTACTTGATGACGATGGTGCGGCCGTGGAAGCGGCGGATGTAGGGCAGCGCCTCGGCGAGGATCTCGGCCTTGCGGGCCACGGAGGTCTCTTGTTCGCTCATGCGGATGGTTCCAGGCCGATCGGCTAAGATGCGCGGCATTCTACGACACCGTCGTCCCGCCCTTCCTCCTCTTGGCACTGCGCCCCCGATGACCCGCTCCAGCGTCTGCGAGGCGCAATGCTGAGCCTGCAGCTGCGCCTGCTGGCGATCGCGATCGCCCTCTGGACCCGGCTGCCTGCGGGCAGTGCGCGCGCGCGCAGCGCGGCGCCTGCCTGCGAGGGCGGCGGGCACGAACTGCGCTACCTGCCGCTGGCCGGGCTGGCGGTCGCGGTTCCCGCGGCGCTGGCCTACGCGTTCGCCGGACTGTGGCTGCCGCACGCAGTGGCCCTGCTGGCCGCGCTGGGCACGCTGCTGCTGCTCACCGGGGCAGTGCACGAACGCGGCTTCGCCGCCTGGTGCGAGGACCTCGCCGCGCGTGCCCGCAGCGAGCGCGAGCTCACTGCCGCCGGCGCCGCCGGGCTCGTCGTGCTGCTATTGGCGAAGTTCGAGACCCTGTCGTCGATCGACCCGAGCTGGATCGCGGTCAGCCTGGTCTGCGCTGCCGGCTTCTCGCGAGGCTGTGCGGTCTTCGCGATGGGCAGCGCCTTCCCCGAGGCGCCTGCGCAGGCGCCGAGCGGCGGCGACCTGATCGTCGCGCTGGCCTGCGCGGCTGCGCCGGTGGCTGCGGCGGCGATCTGGACCGACAGCGTCGAGGTGTTCGGCACCGCCGCCGGACTGGCGCTCGCGGCGGCGGTGCTGGTGCGCCGCGCGCTCGGGCGCCGGGGGCTGGCGCGCGACGCGCGGGCACTGGGCGCCATGCAGCAGCTCGCCGAACTCGCCTTCCACGTCGGCATCCTCGCCACTCTGTCGATCGTCGATGAGACTTCTGCTGATTAGGCACCCGAAGCCGGAGGTCCCCGAGGGCACCTGCTACGGCCGGCTCGACGTCCCGCCGCAGCACGAACACCTGGAGCAGACGGTGCAGCGGCTGCGCGTGCGCTGGAGCGCAGGTGCACGACCCGCGCCTGCCGCGGTGTTCAGCAGTCCGCTGCAGCGCTGCGCGCGGCTGGCCGACGCGCTCGCCGGCGACGTCTGGCCCGAGGTGCGGCACGACGCGCGCATCGCCGAGGTGCACTTCGGCCGCTGGGAGGGCCGCCGCTGGGCGGAGCTGCCGCGCGAGGAACTCGACGCCTGGCGTGCCGACATCGCCGGGCACCGGCCGCCCGAAGGCGAGTCGCTGCGCGACCTCGCGCAGCGCCTGCTCGCCTTCGTCGACGAGTGCCTGCCGCGCGAGGCGCCGCCACACGCCGAGGTGGTGCTGGTCACGCACGTGGGCGTGATCCAGACGCTGCGCCGGGTGCTGCGCAACGAACCGATGACCGGCTTCGGCGCCACCGCGGTCGACTACTCGAGCATCAGCACGCTGGTGCGCCGCGACGGGCGCTTCGAGATCGAGTCGTACAACGTCGCGCCCTGAGCGCGGCCGCGTGGCGCGCGGCGCGGCGGCCCGTCGCGGACTGCGCGCGCGGTGCGGGTCGCGTCTCCTGCGCCAGCCCGCTGCGCCAGCCCGCTGCGCCCGTCCGCTGCGCCGGCCTCCTGCGCCGACCCCCTGCGCCCGCCTCAGCCGCCTTCCGCGCGCAGCGCCGCCTTCTGGATCTTGCCCGCGGGCGTGAGCGGCAGCTCGTCGCGCAGCACCACCTGGCGCGGCACCTTGTAGTCGGCGAGCCTGCCGCGGCAGTGGTCGAGGATCTCCTGCTCGGTGAGGTCGCTGCCGGGCCTGGGCACCACGTAGTAGCGGCCGACCTCGCCGAGCACGCGGTCCGGGACGCCGATGCCGGCCACCATCAGCACCTTCGGGTGGCGTCCGATCAGGTCCTCGACCTCGGCCGGGTAGACGTTGAAGCCGCCCTGGATGTACATGTCCTTCGCGCGGCCGCGCAGCGTGATGTAGCCGTCGGCGTCCACCTCGCCGAGGTCGCCGGTGTGCAGCCAGCCCTCGTCGTCGAAGGCGTCGGACTGCGCCGCCGCGCCGATGTAGCCCGGCACCACGCCCAGGCCGCGGAACCAGAGCTCGCCCACCTCGTCGACCGCCGCCTCGCGCCCCTCGCGGGTCATCACGCGCAGCTGCGCGCCCGCCAGCGGGCGGCCGATCGAGCGGATCAGCCGCGCCTCGTCGCATCCGTGCGGCGTCATCACCAGCGCGCCGGAGGACTCGGACAGTCCGTACAGGTTCATCAGCTGCGCGCGCGGCATCCGGGCGCGCAGCTGCGCGAGCAGCCCGCTCTCGACGTTGGAGCCGCCGGTGACCACCAGCCGCACCGAGTCGAGCCTGGCGCTCTCCCAGCCCGGGTGGGCGATCATCAGCGCGAGCATCGTCGGCACGCCGGTGATGAGCGTCGGCGGGTTCTTCGCGAACAGCGCGAGCATCAGGTCGGCCTTGAACACCGGCACCAGCTCGCAGACCCCGCCGCCGATCAGGTTCGTGAGCACGCCGCAGGTGATCCCGCCGACGTGGTTCAGCGGCAGCGCGAGCTGGATCAGGTCGGTGGCGCAGGCCTGCTGGTGCGCCGCCTGCGCGGCGGCCGACGCGAGCATGCTCGCGTGCGTGAGTCCGGCGCCCTTGGGCCGGCCCGTGGTGCCGGAGGTGTAGATCACCATCGCCAGCGTCTCGGGGCGCACCGACGCGCGCGCCGCGGCCAGCGCCGCCGCGTCCACCGGGCTGGCCACGAGCGCCGCCAGGCTGCCTGCGCGCCCGGCGGTCTCGGCCAGCGGGATCACCCGCTCCAGCCCGGGCAGCTTCGCCGCGAGCCGGTCGGCGATCGCTAGCAGGTCGCAGCCGTCGGCCTCGGCGGCGATGACGAGCGCGCGCGCCTGGCTGTCGCCGAGCATGTACTCGAGCTCGGCGTCGCGGTAGCGCACGCTCATCGCCACCACTGCAACCCCGATGCGGGCAGCGCCGTAGAAGAGCCGCAGCCAGGCGATCTCGTTGGGCGCGACCAGGCCGATGCGCTCGCCCGCGCGCAAGCCCAGCGCGAGCAGGCCGCAGGCGACGCGGTCGGCCTCGGCGTCGATCTGCGCCCACGAGATGCGCGCGCCGTTCTCGTCGATGTACGCAGTGGCGTCGCCGCGCGCACGCGCCGCCGCGGCCAGAGTCTCGCCGATGGTCGCGGCAGGAAGTCCCGATGTCATTGCAGCCTCCTCGTCAAAGGATGTAGCGCGCGAGGTCCTCGCGCGCGGCGACGTCGGCCAGCCGCGCGTCGACGAAGCCGGCGTCGATGCGCACCGTCTCGCCGGCGTGGCGGGCCGCCGAGAACGAGACCTCCTCGAGCAGCCGCTCCATCACGGTGTGCAGCCGGCGCGCGCCGATGTTCTCGGTGCTCTCGTTGACCGAGAAGGCGATCTCGGCGAGCCTGCGCACGCCCTCGTCGGTGAACTCGAGCGCAACCCCCTCGGTGGCCAGCAGCGCCTGGTACTGCTTGACCAGGCTCGCGTCGGTGTCGGTGAGGATGCGCTGGAAGTCGCGCGCCGTCAGCGACTCGAGCTCGACGCGGATCGGCAGCCGGCCCTGCAGCTCTGGGATCAGGTCCGAGGGCTTGGACAGGTGGAAGGCGCCCGAGGCGATGAACAGGATGTGGTCGGTGCGGATCACGCCGTAGCGGGTGTTCACCGCGGTGCCCTCGACCAGCGGGAGGAGGTCGCGCTGCACGCCCTGGCGCGAGACGTCGGCGCCCTGCAGCTCGGAGCGGCTGGCCACCTTGTCGATCTCGTCGATGAAGACGATGCCGTTCTGCTCGACCGCCTGCACCGCCTGCGCCTTGACCTCCTCGTCGTTGACCAGCCGGGCCGCCTCCTCGTCGGCCAGCAGCTTCATCGCCTCGGCGATCTTCAGCCTGCGCGTGCGCCGGCGGCCCTGCAGCCCCGAGAACAGCGACTGGATCTGCTGGGTCATCTCCTCCATGCCGGCCGGCCCCATCAGCTCCATCGCGGGCATCGGCTGCGCGACCTCGATCTCGATCTCCTTGTCGTCGAGCTCGCCCTCGCGCAGCCGCTTGCGGAACTTCTGGCGCGCGGCCGAATCGGCCTCGCGCGGCGCGGCGGGTTCGTCGGCGCCCATCCCGAAGCCGAAGCCGCCCTGGGGGCGACCCGGCGGCAGCAGCACGTCGAGCACCCGGTCCTCGGCGGCGTCCAGCGCGCGCTGCCCGACGCGCCGCATCGCCTGCTCGCGCGCCTGCTTGACCGCGAACTCGGCGAGATCGCGGATGATCGTGTCCACGTCGCGCCCGACGTAGCCCACCTCGGTGAATTTCGTTGCCTCCACCTTGATGAAGGGGGCGCTCGCCAGCCGCGCCAGCCGCCGGGCGATCTCGGTCTTGCCCACCCCGGTGGGCCCGATCATCAGGATGTTCTTCGGAGTGATCTCGTTGCGCAGCGGCTCGCCCACCTGCTGGCGACGCCAGCGGTTGCGCAGCGCGATCGCGACCGCGCGCTTGGCGCGCGCCTGGCCGACGATGTGCTTGTCGAGCTCCGAGACGATTTCTTCGGGGGTCATCTGGGTCATCGCATTGCCTCGCTGGTCGGACGCGGCGCCGTTGCGCTCGGGGGCCCGGGCGGGGCGCGCCGGCCTCGCGCCCGCAGGGCCGCGCCCTCGCGCGGCCCTGGCGCCCTCAGCCCAGCGTCTCGACCGTGTGGTTCTGGTTGGTGTAGATGCAGATCTCCGCGGCGATCGACAGCGCCTTGCGCACCACGGCCTCGGCGTCGAGTTCCGTGTTGTGCAGCAGCGCGCTCGCGGCGGCCTGCGCGTAGGCGCCGCCGCTGCCGATGGCGAGCAGCCCGTGCTCGGGCTCGAGGACGTCGCCGTTGCCGGTGAGGATCAGCGAGTGTTCGAGGTCGGCCACCGCGAGCATCGCCTCGAGCCTGCGCAGCGTGCGGTCGGTGCGCCAGTCCTTGGCCAGCTCGACCGCGGCGCGCAGCATGTGCCCCGAGTGCTTCTCGAGCTTGGCCTCGAAACGCTCGAACAGCGTGAAGGCGTCGGCGGTGCCGCCGGCGAAGCCCGCGAGGACGCGGTCGTGGTAGAGACGGCGCACCTTGCGCGCGCCCTGCTTGACGACGATCGAGCCGAGGGTCACCTGGCCATCACCGCCAAGGGCGACCGACGAACCCCTGCGCACCGACACGATGGTGGTGCCGTGGAACTGTTCCATGTGATCTTGCGCGCCTGCGGCGCGCGCCGCGGCGTCCGGGAGGAGAGACGGGACTCAGATTCTACGCCGACGGATGTCGGCGAGCTCGTGGATGCCCATCACGACCAGCAGCGCCTCGACCATCGCCCCGGGCTCGACGAAGCGCACCCTGCGCCCGGCGGCGCTGAGCGTGACCACCTCGTTGAGCAGTTCGCCGGCCGCGACGAAGTCCAGCCGACGAAGCGCCCGGCAGTCGATCGCCACCTCGGCATGCGCACCTGCCCACTCGCGCAGCGCCTTCAGTTCGGCCAGCATGCGCCCGACGATCTCGCCGCGCAGCGGAAAACCCGTGGAAACGGCTGCCGAGGCGCCGGCGTCTTCGTCGGCCTCCGCGGCGCTCGCGTCGTGGGCGGCGCCCGCATCCGCTGCGCGCGATGCACAGTCCGTCGCCCTGGGGTGTCCCGCACCCGCACCGCGCGCGTCCGCGACCTGGATCCCGCCGGGCAGCAGCTCCCAGGACGGCGGCGAGACCTCGTAGGTGATGCAGAAGTCGATCGACAGGTCATCGAAGGCCTGCCGCTCGCCCAGCAGGCGCAGCGCGAGCAGCGCCAGCTGCCAGCAGGCATCGCCCGGATCGCGACGGCCGACCTCGATCGCGCCGCGCGCCGCCTGCGCCAGCGCCTGCGCGCCAGTGACGGTGAGCTCGCTGCCCGCCTTCACGAAGGCCGCAAAGGCTTCGACCACCAGCGCGGCGCCCTGCGGGTCGACCGTGCGCACTGCGGCGAAGTCGAGCGTGACCGGTCGGCGGTTCGCGAGCGCCCGCCGCGCGGTCTCGAGCCGCGCGTGCACCGCGGCGTCCAGAGTCGCAGGCATCGCAACCGAACTCGGGCCGGAGGTGCGACGGGGTTCGGGCGCCTGGACCACGCCCTCCTGCCAGGCGGGCGGGGACTTTTCCAGGCGTGCCGCGTACTGCAGGGCCACGGTCTCGAAGTCGGTGCGCGCGCCGATGGACTGGAGCACGTCGAACAGCATGCGCCAGGCCTGCTGCGGATCGCCTTCCGCGCTGCCGCGCGCGACCGAGGCCTTCAGCGTGGCGGCCGCGGCCTGCGCCTGGCCGTTTGCGTAGAGGATTGCCGCCTCCTCGAGGTCGGCGGGCAGCGCGGAGACGCTGATCTCGATTCCCTGGGAAACCTGCCGGACGGGCCCGAACTCCAGCGGCGCCAGTGCGGGAGCCGGTGCGCAAGCCTGCGCCAGCCCGGACTGCACGCCCAGGGCGCCCCCCTCGGCTGCGGACGATTGCCGGGGCGACGCGCCCAGCCCCATCAGCCCTTCGGAGCGCGGCTGCGGTGCCAGCGCCTGGGCCGGCGGCGGCTGGAACAGCGGCGCGATCCGCCCGGACGGCATCGGCTGGGTGGGCAGTTGCGCGCCGCTGTCGGCCGTGCCGTTCGACAGCGGCGCGTCGATCATCTCGGACTCGATCCGGTCGATCTTCTCGGCGGTGCGGCGGGCGAGTTCGCGCTGCGCCTCGACCGAAGGGGTCGTGACCGGCCCCCTCAGGGTGCTGTCCGGAGCACGGCCCCCGAACACTCCGCGTCCGCGACGCGTGTCGGATTTGTCCTTGCGGCCGAACAGCGAGAACACCACCTGATGCCACTCCTCGAAAGTGTCGAACGAGTGTAGCACCGGGGTCGGCGCGGTCGGCGCCACCGCAGATCCGGCGGTCGGTTCGCCGGGACCGCTCGTCCCGGCCTGCGCGGATCAGTCGCCGTAGAGCTTCTGGCGCAGCTCGCGGCGCTGCTGCGCCTCGAGTGAAAGCGTTGCGGTCGGACGCGCCAGCAGGCGGGGAACTCCGATCGGTTCGCCGGTTTCCTCGCAGTAGCCGTAGTCGCCGGAATCGATGCGCGCCAGCGACTGCTGGACCTTCTTGAGCAGCTTGCGCTCGCGGTCGCGGGTGCGCAGTTCGAGCGCGTGCTCTTCCTCGATGGTTGCGCGGTCGGCCGGGTCGGGGACGATCACGGTCTCGCGCAGGTGCTCGGTGGTCTCGTCGGCGTTCTGCAGGAGCTCGCGCTCCATCTGCTGCAGTCTCGCGCGGAAGAACTCGAGCTGCGCCTCGTTCATGTAATCCGACTCGGGCATCTTCAGCAGTTCTGCCTCGGTCGGAATCTTCCTGTCCTTCGTTGCCGCCATGTCCCCTACCTTGCGCGAAGACGAACCTGGGCACGCGCCGCTGCTGGCGCGCCTTGCGGGATTTCCCGCAGTGCCGCGGAGGAGCCCCTTGCGCGCGCCCGGCTCACGCCAGGCACTGCTCCAGACCCTTGACGAAGATGTCCTTCGGCAGATTGCGGCCGATGAACACCATCTTGCTCGAAGGCTTCTCGCCGGCCTGCCAGCGTCGTCCGAGGTCGGCGCCCATCATCTGGTGCACTCCCTGGAAGACGGTCTGGCGATCGGACCCCTTCATGTAGAGCACGCCTTTATACCGCAACATGTCCTGCCCGTAAACCTGGATCAGACCGCCGAGGAAATCCTCCAGCTTGACGGGGTCGAAGGGCCTGTTCGAGCGGAACACGAAGGACTGCACCGCGTCGTCGTGCTCGTGCTCGTCGCTCTTCAGGAAATCGGGGTCGATCTCCAGGATCGCGTTCAGGTTGAAGCCGCGGATGTCGAGGATCTCGCCGATGTCGGCCTGGCCGAAGTGCACCGGCCTGATCGGCGCGCGCGGGTTGATCCTGGCGAGCCGGCGGCGCAGCTCCTCCTGGGCCTCGGGAGCGGCGAGGTCGACCTTCGACATCAGGATTCGGTCGGCGAAGCCGACCTGCTCCTGGGCCTCGCGGTGCTCGTCGAGCTGGCGCTCGCCGTGGGCGGCGTCGACCACGGTGATCACCGCGTCGAGCAGGAAGGCGTCGGCGATCTCGTCGTCCAGGAAGAAGGTCTGCGCAACCGGGCCGGGATCGGCCAGTCCGGTGGTCTCGATGATCACCCGGTCGAAGGCGATCTCGCCGGCGTCGCGCCGGTCCTTGAGCTCGCCGAGGATGCGCACCAGGTCGCCGCGCACGGTGCAGCAGATGCAGCCGTTGTTCATCTCGACGATCTGCTCCTCGCGCTCCTGCAGCAACAGTTCGTTGTCGACACCCTCCTCGCCGAACTCGTTCTCGATCACCGCGATCCGGTGGCCGTGGTCTTCCTTCAGGATGCGGTTGAGCAGCGTGGTCTTGCCGCTGCCCAGGAAGCCGGTGAGGATGGTCACCGGAACGTGCTTGGTCGTCATGCTTGCCTCCAGGACGCTGGGCCGCGCCCGTCGAAGGCCGGGATTCTATCCCCGGACCGCGCAGCCCGCCGCAATCGCCACTAGCGTCGACGGGCCCGCGGGTGCGCCGCGTCGTAGACCCTGGCCAGCCGCTGGAAGTCCAGCGAGGTGTACACCTGCGTCGTGGCGATGCTCGCGTGACCGAGCATCTCCTGCACCGCGCGCAGGTCGCCGCTGGACTGCAGCAGGTGGCTGGCGAAGGAGTGGCGCAGCACGTGCGGATGCACCTGGGCAGGCACGCCGCGCAGCCGCGCCAGCCGCGCCAGCCGCCACTGCACCGTGCGGTTCGACAGGCGCCGGCCACGCCCGCTCAGGAACAGCGGTCGCGGGTCGGCCCCCGGGTGCAGTGCGAGCCAGCGCGCGCGCTCCGCGAGCCAGGCGTGCAGCGCCTCGCGCGCGGCCGCGCCGACCGGCACCGTGCGGCGCTTGCCGCCCTTGCCGGTGACCGTGACCTCGGCCTCGTCGAGGTCGAGCCAGCCGAGCGAGCGCGCGGGCGGGGCCTCGAAGGGGCGCGCGTCCAGGCCGGTGAGCTCCGACAGCCGCAGCCCCGACGAATAGAAGAGTTCGAGCATCGCCTGGTCGCGCAGCGCCTCGAAGGGCGCATCGGCCGGCGCTGCCGCGCCCTCGCCGGACGCCGTCGGCGCGACCAGTCCCATCGCCTGGTCCGGCGACAGCGCCTTGGGCAGGCGGCGGCCGGCCTTCGGCGGGCGCAGGCCGCGCGCCGGGTTCGCACGCAGCACCCCGGCCTCGGCCAGCGCATCGAGGAAACCGCGCCAGGCCGACAGGCGCCTGGCGATCGTGCGAGGCGCCAGCCCTGCGCGCATCGCGCCGGCCACCCAGCGACGCAGGTCCGCCTCGTCCAGCGCCGACCAGGGCCTGCCGTCGGCGACCCGCGTCAGCTCGGCGAGGTCGCTGCGGTAGCTTTCGATGGTGCGCGGCGAATAGGCGCGCTCGGTGGCGAGACGGCGCAGCCAGGCCTCGATCTCGGCCACCGGCGCGGGCCGGGGCACTGCCGGTGCGGCCCGCTCTGCGGCGGCGAACGCAGGATCGCCCTCCTGCGCGCTTCCCGATGGCGGCGCCGGTGCGACGGAGCGCCGGGTCTGCGCACGGGCCAAGCGCCTACTCGACGAGCCGCGAGAGCGCCGCGCTGGCGATCTCGTTGATCCGCTCCAGGAAGGCGGTGCCCATGTTCACCTGGTAGCGATCGGGGTCGCCCGAGCCCAGCACCAGCATGCCGAAGGCCTGCGCACTGGCGCCCTTGCGCAGCGCCAGCAGCGCCAGCGAGTGCGTGGCCGCCCCGCCCTCGGGCAGCCAGGAGGCTGCCTGGAAGTCGGCATTGGGACCGCAGTAGGGATGCTTCATGCTGTTGGCCAGCGTGACCACGTCCTCCTCCACCGGCGCCGCGCAGGCCAGGTGCCGGTAGGGCTCGCGCAGGCCCCACAGGCGCAGCGCCACGTGCGGCACCGAGAAGATCGCCTGCATGCCGTCGGTCACCGCCTGCGGCAGCTGCGCGGCATCGCCGGCCAGCAGCAGCTGGCGGGTCCACCTGAGCAGTCGCTCGGCGATCGCCTCGTTCTCCTGGCCGATGCGCACCAGCTCGGCCAGCTTCATCTCGAGCGCCCGATGCCTGTCGCGCAGCACCTCGAGCTGGCGTTCGTGCAGCGAGATCGCACGGCCGCCGTGCGGGTTCGGAATCGTGATGCCGGCGAGGAGTTCGGGATGCGACGCAAAGAACTCTGGGTGCTCGCGCAGGAAGCGGGCGACGTCCTCGTCGCTGTGAAGGGTCGCGCTCATCGGAGATCGCTCGGGTCGATTTCGCCTTCGGACACCCGGACGCGGGGATCGGCATCGCTGCCGCGCCACCTCTCGTTCCGGGCGATGGTGAGGGTGCTGTCGCGCACCCCGGTGAACCCTGTCTGCATCGGGCGATTATCGCCGATCCGATCGCTGCGACGCCGCGCCCCGGTCGTAGAAGCCCGGCTCGCCGGGCGGACGGGTCTTGAAGCGCTTGTGGCTCCACAGGTACTGCTCGGGCATCTCGCACACCCTTTCCTCGATGAACGCATTCATCCGCCGGGTGGCCGCCTCGAGGTCCTCGCCCGGGTAATCCTCCCAGGCCGGGTAGAAGCGCGCCACGTAGCCGGTGTCGGTCATCTGCGTGACGAGCGGGATCACGACGGCGCCGGTGGCCCTGGCCAGGCGCGCGAGCGAGGTGACCGTCGCCGCCGGCACGCCGAAGAAGGGAACGAAGACCGCGTCGCGCGGGCCCAGGTCCATGTCCGGAAGGAAATAGAAGGGCACCCCCTGGCGGATCAGCCGCAGCGCCGGACGCATCCCGTCGTTGCGCAGCAGCAGCCGCGCAGTGCCGAAGCGGTTGCGCCCGGCGGTGATCGCATCGGTCAGCACGCGGCTCTTCTGGTTCGCGTACATCGATGCGCCAGTGAAGTCGGCCTGGTAGCGCGCCCCGCCCGCGTCCAGCCCGACGAAGTGCGGCGCCAGCAGGATCACCGGCTTGCCCAACCACGGCAGGAAGTGCTCGACGCCGCGCAGTTCGACCAGCGCGCGCAGGCGGGCTTCCGGCTCGAACCAGAACACGAAGCGGTCTAAGAAGCTGCGTGCGTAGGCACGGAAGTGCGCCCGCGCCACCGCGCGCCGGCGCGCCGGTGACCATTGCGGAAAGCACAGGGCCAGGTTCGTCAGGGTGACGCGCCGACGCGGTCGCGCCAGCAGCCAGAGCAGGTCGCCGGTGACCTTGCCGATCGCGCGCAGCGCGCCGAAGGGCAGCCTGGCCAGCAGGCGCAGCAGCGCCAGGCCGGCGCGCACCAGCACTTCGCTCATGGCCCCGCGCTCCCGGGCGGGCGCTTGTAGCGGTTGTAGCCCCAGAGGTACTGGCTCGGCAGTCGCAGGATCCAGCCTTCCATCGCTGCGTTGACCGTCTCGGGCGTGGGCGACTGCGCAATCCGCTCCAGGTGCAGCCGCCAGCCGCGACCGCCTCCCAGCCGCTCGCCCACCGCGAGCACCACTGCCGCGCCGCTGGTCTGCGCCAGTCGCATAGGCAGCGTCATGGTCCAGGCAGGCGCGCCGAAGAACGGCGCCCAGCGGCCCTCGCCCTCACCGGGCACCTGATCGGGAAGCAGGCCCACCGCCTCGCCGCGGCGCAGCGCGCGGATCAGCACCCGCACGCCGGCCAGCGTCGCCGGCGCCGGGCGCATTCCGTCGGCATCGCGGGCCGCGGCGAGCACGCCCGCCAGCGCCGCCTGCTTCGGCGGCTTGTAGAGCACCGTGATCGGCGCCCTGAGCGCATACCAGCGCGCAGTGACCTCGAAGGCGCCGAGATGCGGCGTCATGAAGAGCACGCCCCGCCCCTCGCGCTCTGCAGCCTCGATCACGGCGAGGTCGTCGCAGTGCACCCGCTGCGCGACGCAGCGGCGCGGCCGGAACCAGATCCACGGCAGTTCCGCGACCATCCGCCCGGCGTGACGCGCGCAGCTCCAGCGCAGCGCGCGCGGCAGCCCCGCCACCGCGAGGTTGGCCAGCAGCTTGCGCCGATAGCCCGCCGAACCCAGGTAGACCAGCAGGCCCAGCAGGGCCCCGACCGCGTGCAGCAGCGGCAGCGGCAGGCGCGCCAGGAGTCGGAAGATGCGCAGCATCGGCAGGCGGAAGGTGACCGGTGTCAGGGCCCAGGCCCTGCCCTTATAATTGGAGCGCCGCCGGTTTAACGGACAACTTGCGGGGCGGCAGCCCGTGGCCTGCGCCATCGGACGAAGGAAATTCCGCTAAAGCGTCGCCGCTTCTCCGAAGTCGGCCACGCCGACAGGATGCGATGGCTGCATCGCGTGTCCAGATCCACGAACGGAGAAGTGCCTTGGCCAACGAGTATCTCTTCACGTCCGAATCGGTCTCGGAAGGCCACCCGGACAAGGTGTCCGACCAGATTTCGGACGCGATTCTCGACGCTATCCTCACCCAGGACAAGTTCTCGCGGGTTGCCGCAGAGACTTTGTGCAACACGGGTCTGGTGCTGCTCGCCGGCGAGATCACGACCGACGCGGTGGTCGACTACATCCAGGTGGCGCGCGACACCATCCGCCGCATCGGCTACGACAACACCGAGTTCGGGATCGACTACAAAGGCTGCTCGGTCCTCGTGGCCTACGACAAGCAGAGCCAGGACATCGCACAAGGCGTCGACGAAGGCCGCGGACTCGACCTCGAACAGGGCGCCGGCGACCAGGGACTGATGTTCGGCTACGCCTGCGACGAAACCCAGGAACTGATGCCCGCAGCGATCTACTACGCGCACCGACTGGTCGAACGTCAGGCCGACCTGCGCAAGGATGGGCGCCTGCCCTGGCTGCGCCCGGATGCGAAGTCGCAGATCACGCTGCGCTACGTCGACGGCAGGCCGCACTCGATCGACACCGTGGTGCTGTCCACGCAGCACGCGCCCGACATCGCCTACGAGACGCTTCGCGAAGCGGTCATCGAGGACATCGTCAAGCCGGTCCTGCCGCAGGAACTGATCAAGGGAGAGATCCGCTACCTGATCAACCCGACCGGCCGCTTCGTGGTCGGCGGCCCCCAGGGCGACTGCGGGCTCACCGGGCGCAAGATCATCGTCGACACCTACGGCGGCGCCGCGCCGCACGGCGGGGGCGCCTTCTCCGGCAAGGACCCCTCCAAGGTCGACCGCTCCGCCGCCTATGCCGCTCGCTACGTGGCCAAGAACGTCGTTGCCGCCGGCCTGGCCAGCAAATGCCTGGTGCAGGTGTCCTACGCGATCGGCGTGGCGCGCCCCACCTCGGTGATGGTCAGCACCGACGGCACCGGGAAGATCAGTGACGAGAAGATCGCCGCGCTCGTGCAGGAACACTTCGACCTGCGTCCCAAGGGCATCGTGCAGATGCTCGATCTGCTGCGCCCTATCTACCAGAAGACCGCCTCCTACGGCCACTTCGGTCGCGACGAGCCGGAGTTCACCTGGGAACGCACCGACCGTGCTGCGGCGCTGAAGGCTGCCGCCGGGCTCTGATGCGCGCGCGCCGTGCCGTGGCGCGTGCTCCGCGCCACCGGAGCTGTACCGTCCATGGCGCAGCCCGATCCTGCCTGACGCACTGACGCAACCGGTGCGCTGACGCAAGCCCGAGGGGACCGGAGACGGTCCCCTTTTCGTCTCCGACTCCCATCTTGCCCGGGACGCAGGCCCGGAGTGTCGCGTCCATGCCTTTTCCACAGCGCGTGGAATCTTGTCGTTTGTAAATGCGAATCCTTAGCGTTTACACTTCGCTCCCTCTGCTTCCTTGACCACCGTCAAAGAGCGAGCCGCTGCGCGGCGAGGCAGTCCGTCAGGCGAACGAACCCAAGAATCCAACGAACCAGGAGATTCGACGATGACCACCAGGAACCGGGCGCGGCAGAACGGACTGCCCCTCAGCTTCAGGACGCAGCCGCCAGGGAACCCTGCGCAGGCGCTCGCCAGCGGACTCGTCCTTGGCCTCTCGACCGCGATGCTGATGCCGCTGCCGGCATCGGCCGCCGATGATGCTGCCGGTGACGCCGGCAAGGCGAAGACGATGGCCACGATCAACGTCGAGGCCGCCCCGATCGAGCCCAATCCGAACGCCGAGCCGGGCGTTCCCTACAAGGCCCGCACCTCGGGCGACGAACGCCACCGGCGCCCGCTCGCCGAGACCCCGCAGAACATCACGGTGCTCACGCGCCCGCAGATCGAGGACTCGGGCTACACCGACCTGCGCGACATCCTCGGCGCGCAGCCCGGGATCACCCTGGGGACCGGCGAGAACGGCAACGCCTTTGGCGACCGTTACATCATCCGTGGCCAGGAAGCGCGCAGCGACGTCTTCGTCGACGGGCTGCGCGACCCGGGGATGACCATCCGCGAGAGCTTCGCCACCGAACAGGTCGAGATCAGCAAAGGGCCGAACTCGAGCTTCGCCGGCCGCGGCACCTCGGGCGGCGCGGTCAACTCGATCACCAAGCAGGCGACCACCGACTTCGACTTCGCACGCATCTCGACCGGCGTGGGTACCGACAGCCACCTCCGGATGAGCATCGATGCCAACCGGGTGCTGAGCGACACTGCCGCAATCCGGCTGAACGCGCTCTATGGAACCGAGGACGTTCCGGGACGCTCGCCTGCGGATCGGGAGCGCAAGGGGCTGGCGCTGTCGGCCCTCTTCAAGCCGACCGACAAGCTCTCGGTGACCCTCGACTACTACGGTCTGCGCGCCAACGACAACCCCGACCTGGGCGGCTACCTGGTCGGCACCCTGCCCGATCGCAAGCCCGCCTCCGGCGTGCCGGTCTACGCGCAGCGCCAGGACTTCCTGCGCTCCGAGGTCGACACGCTCACCGGCCGCATCCGCTACCAGTTCTCGCCGGACGTCCGGCTGACCAACCTGACACGGATCGGTCGCGCGGACAACGGCTATGTCGTCACGGGCGCGCGCAGCAGCACCACCGGCGCCAACGGCCCCGGCGGCGCCTACACGACCACGACGCTGAGCACGCACCAGGGCTGGCAGGAGGTCGACTACATCGCCAACCAGACCAACCTCTTCGTCGAGCGCACGCTGGGCGGCATGAAGCACGAGATGATCTTCGGCCTGGAGTTCACCGATCACAAGGTGCTCAACGGGTCCTGGAACGTCGCGAACTCCGGCCAGAACTGCGTGACCGGCAACGGCTCAGCACTGAACGCCTGGTGCGTCACCGACGCCGCGGGCAATGTGCTGCCGGGCATCCGCGATCTGATGCAACGGCAGATCGCCCGAGGCGACTGGCGGGTCGACTGGAACGTGAAGACGGTGTCGCTGTCGGCGATGGACACCGTGTCGCTGAGCGATCGCTGGACCGCCTTCGGCGGCCTGCGCTACGACCGCTTCGACTACGACACCTCGGTGCGCAGCAGAGCCGGCGCGGTCAACGAGTACAACTACTCCGACGGGCTGGTCAACGGCCACCTCGGCATCACCTACCAGATCCGTCCCGGCGCCAACGTCTACCTGAGCTACGCAACGGCCAGCGACATCAACGGGGGCGAATCCGACGTCGGCGCAAACTGCGGCTACGGCGGCATCTGCGTCGACCCGGCCAACGATGTGACGATCGCGTCGAGCAAGCCGGAGAACTCGCGCAGCATCGAGCTCGGCACCAAGTGGAACCTGTTCGGCAACCGCCTGCTCGCCACCGCCGCGCTGTTCCAGATCACCAAGAGCGACGTGATGGAGGCGGCGGTCACGGGCACCGGCTACGAGTCCACCGGCGCGCTGAACACCGGCAGGAACCGCGTGCGCGGGGTCGA
Organism: Pseudomonadota bacterium; assembly: GCA_963204785.1. Classification (GTDB taxonomy): domain Bacteria; phylum Pseudomonadota; class Gammaproteobacteria; order Burkholderiales; family Burkholderiaceae_E; genus Quisquiliibacterium. The sequence continues at coordinate 32,276 of CAUJHG010000059.1, forward strand.
GTTCTCGCTGGTCGGCGCAGTCACCGACAGGCTCACTGCGCAGGCCGGGGTGGCGGTGATGCGCTCCGAGGTGCTCGACTCGAACAACCCGGATGCGATCGGCAAGCGCCTGAGCAACTTCGCCAACCGCAGCGCCTACGCGCAGCTGAAGTACCAGGCCACCTCGGACTTCTCCTTCGGCGCCGGAGTGAAATACGAGAGCGAGAAGTACGCGGGACAGCCGGACACGGCTGCAGGCTTCAATGCTGCCGGCCAGTACAGCCAGCCGATCCCGGCCTACACGGTGTACAACCTGTTCGCGACCTACCGCTTCGACAGGAAGTTCAGCGCCAGGCTCAATGTGGGCAACGTCACCGACCGCGACTACTATACGGCTGGCTACCGGTCGGGCTCCTTCCTGTACAAGGGCGATGCGCGCAACGCTCGCCTGACCTTCGTCTACGAGCTCTGATCCGCGCCGGATCACCGGCCGGACCCTTCGTCCGGCCGGGTCGGCACACATCATCGGAGCGCCTCCAGGCATGACGCCCCAGCCCCGCATCCCTCCGGAGGTCCGCTGTGCGGCCGACTACGAGATGCTGGCGCATGCAAGGCTTGCGGGTCCGGTCTTCGAGTACCTCGCAGGCGGTGCCGGTGAGGATCTGACCGCCGCCGCCAACCGCGCCGCCTTCCGGGGGCTGACGATCCTGCCGCGGCTGCTGCGCGACGTCTCGCGGGGCCACACGCGGCTGCGCCTGATGGGGCACGAACTGGAGCACCCGCTGCTGCTTGCGCCGGTGGCCTTTCAGACCCTTGCCCACCCGGCGGGCGAGCTCGACACGGCGCGGGCGGCCGCAGCAACCGACACCTGTCTCGTGTGCAGCACACTGTCCTCGTTCGCGCTCGAGGAGGTCGCGCGGCACGCAGGCCCGCATCGCTGGTTCCAGTTGTACTTCCAGCCGCGTCGCGATGCCACGCTGGACCTGGTGCACCGCGCCGAGGCGGCCGGCTACGGGGCGCTGGTGCTCACCCTGGACGCATCGATCCAGATGCCCAGCCTGCGTGCGCTGCGCGCGGGCTTCCGCATGCCCGACGACCTGCGTCCGGCGAACCTCGCCGGATACCCGGGCCCGGCGCCGCATGCGCTGCCCGCCGGAGCGAGCCGGGTCTTCCAGGGGGCGATGCACGGCGCCCCGACCTGGGCGGATCTCGAGTGGCTCGCATCGCACACCAGGCTGCCGCTGGTGGCCAAGGGGGTGCTGCGCAGCGACGACGCATGCGATCTGCAGGGCCGCGGCGTGGCAGCCCTGGTGGTGTCCAACCACGGTGGTCGCACCATCGACGGCGTGCCCGCCAGCCTCGCGGTGCTTCCAGCGATCCGCGCAGCGGTGGGCCCGGGCTTTCCGCTGCTCTTCGACGGCGGCATCCGCAGCGGCAGCGACGCCTTCAAGGCACTCGCGCTGGGCGCGGACGCGGTGATGGTCGGCCGTCTGCAGATCCACGCACTGGCGGTGGCCGGCGCGCTGGGCGTCGCGCACATGCTGCGCATGCTGCGCGAGGAGCTCGAGGTGTGCATGGCGGCCACGGGCTGCCCCACGCTGGCCGAGCTCGGCCCCGGACTGCTGCATCGACCCCAGGAGCCTCATCCATGCTGATTCCCATCGAAGGCGTTCTCTCGTCCGACGAGGTGCGCCAGTTCCGGCAGCGGCTCGACGCCGCGGACTGGCAGGACGGCGCGAAGACCGCGGGCTCGCTGGCCCGCGCAGTCAAGCACAACCTGCAGATCGACGACGGTTCCGCGCTGGCCGTCGAACTCGGCAATCACGTGCTGCGCCGGCTGGCGGCGCAGCCGCTGTTCGTGTCGGCCGCGCTGCCGCGGCGCGTCTATCCGCCGAAGTTCAACCGCTACACGGGCGGCGGCACCTACGGCACGCACATCGACAGCGCGCTGATGCAGGTGCCCGGGACGGACATCACGGTGCGCAGCGATCTCTCCGCCACGCTCTTCCTCTCGGAACCCGAGGAATACGACGGCGGGGAGCTGCAGATCGACGGGCCCTTCGGCGTGCAGGCGGTCAAGTTGCCGGCGGGCGACCTGGTCCTCTATCCGTCGAGCAGCCTGCATCGCGTGACCCCGGTGACCCGCGGCGCGCGGGTGGCGTCCTTCTTCTGGATCGAAAGCATGGTGCGCGAGGACGCACAGCGTGCGCTCCTGTTCGACCTGGATCAGTCGATCCAGGCCCTGACGCCCCTGGCGGCCCCGGACGATCCGCACCTCGTGCGCCTCACCGGCGTGTATCACAACCTGCTGCGGCGCTGGGCCTCGACCTGAGCCGATGCGCGCAGCGCTGCCCCGCACGCTGGGCTGGCGCCCGGCTGCGCAAACCGCCTAGGGCGCCAGCCGCTCCCGGTGCCAGCGCCCGTCCGGCAGCAGCCGGTAGGCCAGCCGGTCGTGCAGCCGCGAGGGCCGACCCTGCCAGAACTCCCAGTACTCGGGGCTGAGCCGGAAACCGCCCCAGTGCGGCGGACGCGGCGGATGCAGCCCGAACTTCAGCCCGAACTCCGCCGCGCGCGCGACCAGCACCGCGCGCGAGGCGATCGGACGGCTCTGCTCGGAGGCCCAGGCGCCGATGCGCGAAGCCAGCGGCCGGGTCGCGAAGTAGGCGTCCGACTCGGCCGCCTCGACCCGCTCCACCGGACCCTCGATGCGCACCACCCGCTCCATCTCCACCCAGTGGAACTGCAGCGCCGCGAAGGGATGCGCCGCGAGCTGGCGCCCCTTGCGGCTGTCGTAGTTCGTGAACCAGCTGATGCCGTGCTCGTCGAAGCCCTTGATCAGCACCACCCGGGTCGAGGGCCGGCCGTCCTCGCCGACGGTGGCGACGGTCATCGCGTTGGGCTCCGGGACGCCGCTGCGGATCGCCTCGTCCAGCCACTGGGAGAACTGGCGCAGCGGCAGCTCGTGCGCGCTGCCTTCCTCGAGCTCGCCGCGCTCGTAGCTCTTGCGAAGGTCGGAGATCTTCCTGTCCATCGCGCCAGTGTAGTGCAGCGCGCACGGCAGACGGCGGCCCGGGCGCAGGCGGCGAGGGATCCGCTCGCGCACCCCGAGGCAGGAGGCGGCGCGTGCCGAGGCTGCCCGCAGCGAATAGACTGGCGCTTCCCAGGCCAACCGAAGGAGTCCCTGATGAAGACGACCCTGCGCGCGCTGTTCGCCGCCGCCTTCCTCGCCGCTGCCCCGCTGGCGCAGCTCCCCGGCGCGCACGCCGTCGAACCGAAGGCTGCGACGAAGGCCGAGGGCAAGCTCGACATCAACTCGGCCAGCGCCGAGGAGCTCGCCACGCTCAAGGGCATCGGGCCCGCGCGCTCCGAGGCGATCGTCAAGGGCCGTCCGTACCGGGGCAAGGACGAGCTGGTGCGGCGCAAGATCCTCCCGCAGTCGGTCTACGACCAGATCAAGGACGAGATCATCGCGAAGCAGAAGTAGGCGCGACGCGGCGACGCTATAATCGCCGCGTTCCCGAGGAGCGCTGCAACGGCGGCCGTCGCGCACGGCCGCCGCCAGGCTCGGGTTCCCGATGGACAACGGCGCTCGTCGAACCGTGACCCGATCACGGCGGACGAGCGCCACCGCCAGCGCTTGCCCCCGACGGGTCGCCCACCTTGATGGAGTGACCATGTCCGCAGTGCCCAAGTCCCCCGAGTCCACCGATTTCCGCGTCGCCGACCTGTCGCTGGCCGACTGGGGCCGCAAGGAGATCCGCATCGCGCAGACCGAGATGCCGGGGCTGATGGCGATCCGCGACGAGTACGCCGCCGCCCAGCCGCTGAAGGGCGCGCGCATCACCGGCTCGCTGCACATGACGATCCAGACCGCGGTGCTGATCGAGACGCTGGTGGCGCTCGGCGCGCAGGTGCGCTGGGCCTCGTGCAACATCTTCTCCACGCAGGACCACGCCGCCGCCGCGATCGCCGCCGCCGGCATCCCGGTGTTCGCGCACAAGGGCGAGTCCCTCGACGAGTACTGGGACTACACGCACCGCATCTTCGAGTGGGCCGACGGCCAGCCCTCGAACATGATCCTGGACGACGGCGGCGACGCCACCCTGCTGCTGCACCTGGGCACGAAGGCTGCGAAGGACCCGTCGGTGCTCGCCAACCCGGGCAGCGAGGAGGAGACCCGCCTGTTCGAGTCGATCAGGCGCCAGCTCGCCAGGGACCCCGGCTTCTACGAACGCAGCCTGAACGCGATCGTCGGCGTCACCGAGGAGACCACCACCGGGGTCAAGCGGCTCTACCAGATGTCCGCGCGCGGCGAGCTCGCGTTCCGCGCGATCAACGTCAACGACTCGGTCACCAAGAGCAAGTTCGACAACCTCTACGGCTGCCGGGAGTCGCTGGTCGACGGAATCAAGCGCGCCACCGACGTGATGGTCGCCGGCAAGATCGCAGTGGTGGCCGGCTACGGCGACGTCGGCAAGGGCAGCGCGCAGGCGCTGCGCGCGCTCTCGGCCCAGGTCTGGATCACCGAGTGCGACCCGATCTGCGCGCTGCAGGCGGCGATGGAAGGCTATCGCGTGGTCACGATGGACTACGCGGCCGACAAGGCCGACATCTTCGTGACCGCCACCGGCAACAAGGACGTGATCACCTTCGAGCACATGAAGGCGATGAAGGACCAGGCGATCGTCTGCAACATCGGCCACTTCGACAACGAGATCGAGGTCGCCGGCCTGAAGCAGCACTGCACCTGGGAGAACATCAAGCCGCAGGTCGACCACGTCATCTTCGCCGACGGCAAGCGCATCATCCTGCTCGCCGAGGGCCGGCTGGTGAACCTGGGCTGCGCCACCGGGCACCCGTCCTACGTGATGAGCTCCTCGTTCGCCAACCAGGTGATCGCGCAGATCGAGCTGTGGACCCACAAGAGCTTCTACGAGCGCGGCAAGGTCTACGTGCTTCCCAAGCACCTGGACGAGAAGGTGGCCCGGCTGCAGCTCACGAAGCTCGGCGCAATGCTCACCGAGCTCACGCCGGAGCAGGCGGCCTACATCGGCGTCCCGGCGGAAGGGCCGTACAAGCCCGACACCTACCGCTACTGAGCGACGACGGGCGCGGCGCACCGCGACGGGCGGGTCTTGCACCTGGCCGACGCGGATCCCGACGCAGCCCGGGCACGCCAGAACGCCCAGCACGGTGCGCGCCGACCAGTTGCTCGTGCAGCGCGGGCTCGCCGCCTCGCGCACGCTTGCCCGCCGGATGATCGAGGCCGGGCGGGTGCGCGCCGACGGCAGCCCGGTGCGCAAGGCATCGGTCGAGCTGCACGCCGGCGCCGAGCTCGCGATCGCGGCCGGCGACGAGGAGCGCTTCGTGTCGCGCGGCGGCCTGAAGCTCGCCGGCGCGCTCGCCGTCACCGGGCTCGACCCCTGCGGCCTGGTCTGCCTGGACGTAGGGCAGTCCACCGGCGGCTTCAGCGACTGCCTGCTGCAGGCGGGCGCCGCCCGTGTGGTCGGCGTGGACGTCGGCCACGGGCAACTGCACCCGCGGCTGGCCGGCGATCCACGGCTGAGCAGCATCGAGGGCGTCAACGCCCGCGCGCTGGACCGCGCCGCGCTCGGCGCCGCGATGCCCGACGAAGGTTTCGGACTGATCGTGATCGACGTGTCCTTCATCTCGCTCACGCTGGTGCTCGCCGCCCTGGCGACGCTCGCCGCCCCCGGCGCGCGGCTGCTCGCGCTGGTCAAGCCGCAGTTCGAGGTCGGACGCAGCGGACTGGACCGCCGCGGGCTGGTGAAATCGCCCGAGCTCCACGAGGAGGTGCGCGCCAGGCTCATCGGCTGCGCCCCGGGCTGCGGCTGGACGCCGCTCGACTGGCTGGACAGCCCGATCCTCGGCGGCGACGGCAACCGCGAGTTCTTCCTCCACGCGCGCCGCAGCCCATGAGCCGCCAGGGCCACGGCTGCAGGGCGCCGCTCTCCACTCCACAGGCAGCGCGCGACGCCGCGGCGTCCGCGCTGCCAGGTTCCCAGGAATTCCCCAGATGACCCCGAGCGTCAGTTTCGAGTTCTTCCCCCCCAACACGCCCGAGGGCGCGCTGAAGCTGCGCGCCACGCGCGCCGCGCTCGACGCCGCGCACCCCGAGTTCTTCAGTGTGACCTACGGCGCCGGCGGCGCCACGCGCGACAAGACCCTGGCCACGGTGCGCGAGATCGCCGCCGAAGGCCGCACGGTCGCGCCGCACCTCTCGTGCATCGGCGCCACCCGCGACTCGCTTCGCGAACTCCTGTCGCTGTACCGCACGCTTGGCATCCGCCGGCTGGTTGCGCTGCGCGGCGACCTGCCCTCCGGGATGGTCGACCACGGCGACTTCCGCTACGCCAGCGAGCTGGTCGAGTTCGTGCGCGCCGAGACCGGCGACTGGTTCCACGTCGAGGTGGCCGCCTATCCGGAAATGCACCCGCAGGCGCGCTCGCCGGCCGAGGACCTCCGGGCCTTCGTCGCGAAGGTGCGCGCCGGCGCGGACTCGGCGATCACCCAGTACTTCTACAACGCCGACGCCTTCTTCCGTTTCCGCGACGAGGCGCTGGCCGCAGGGATCACGGTGCCGATCGTCCCCGGCATCATGCCGATCACCAACTACACGCAACTGGCCCGCTTCTCGGAAGCCTGCGGGGCCGAGCTGCCGCGCTGGGTGCGGGTGCGGCTGGCCGGGTTCGGCGAGGACCGCGATGCGATCCGCCGCTTCGGCGTCGAGGTGGTGGGCGACCTGTGCCGGCGCCTGCTGGCCGGCGGCGCGCCGGCGCTGCACTTCTACACGCTGAACCAGGCGCAGCCCAGCCTGGAGCTCTGGGAGGCTGCGCGCGGCTGAAACGCAAGGTCCTTGCGCAACATCGCCCGGCCGCTCGCGACCGCCGGTGCGCCGTCCATCGGCCGCACCGGGCGGCGACCGACCGGCGGGCCCCCGCACCCTGTCGCAGGCTGTCGCGCCTCACTAAGATCGGGCCAGGTTTCCATTCCGGCCAAGGCCCGACCATGCGTGCCGACAGCAGCATCCGCCAGCGAAACATCGCCGAGCCCGCTCGCCCGCTCTCGAGCCAGCGCAGCCAGCGCATTGCCGTCGAGCACCTGCGGCTCGGCATGTTCGTCGCGGAGCTCGACCGCCCCTGGTCCGACACTCCCTTCCTGATCCAGGGCTTCGCGATCGACAGCGCCATCGAGCTGAGCACCCTGCGCCGCTACTGCGGGCACGTGTTCGTCGACCTGGAACGCTCGACCCCGGAGTCGGCGGACCTCGCGCGCGCGATCGGTCCGCACGACCTGTCGGCCGGCCTGCTCGAGGCCGACACCGGAATCGGCCCCGACACGCTCGGCGGCCCGCTGGCGCCGGCGCCCGGCGTCGGGAACGCCGACGCGGAACGGGACGACAGCGCAGCGCAGCCCCGGAAAACCTCGCGCACCTTCCATGCGCGCTCCGACGTCCACATCTCGCGCGAGACGCGGCGACGCTTCCGGGCGCTCGTCAAGGGCGCGGCAACCGCCGCCGAGGCAGGCACGGCAACGGAGTCGGTCGCTGGCCGCACCTTCGCGCGCATCCGCGCGCTGCTGTTCGACGATGCCGACGCCGCGAATTCCGCCGGATGCAGCGCGCCGCACGGCCTGCCGGCGAGGCTTCGCGAGGAACTCGTCGCGCTGCTTCCGGCCGGCGAGCGGCTGCGCGCCTGGGTCGCCCGGCATGGCGCAGCCGACGAAATGCCGCGCGCGCTGCTGGCCTTCAGCCGCGCCGAGCAGGCGCTGGGCGAGCTGACCGAGGACCTGCGCGAAGGCCGGCCCCCGCAGCTGGAGCACACCCAGGTCGCGGCGCGCCATCTCGCCGACAGCATGAGCGAGAACCCCGACGCGCTGCTGTGGGTCTCGCTGCGGCACGGCGAGCCGATGCTGCCCCATCAGCAGAGCCTGCGGGTCGGCCTGTACATGATCGCGCTCGCCCGGCGGCTGGGCCTGCCGCGCGAGGTCATGGCGCACGCCGCGATGGTCGGACTGCTAGCCGACGTCGGCAAGTCGCGCCTGCCGCGCGCGCTGCTCGAGAAGCCCGGAATGCTCAACCCCGCCGAGTACGGGATCGTCAAGGAGCACGTGCGCCTCGGGCTGGAGATGCTCGCCGAGGGCGGCAGCCTGGACGAGGACGTGATCCGCGGAATCGCGCAGCACCACGAGCGGCTCGACGGCAGCGGCTACCCGAAGGGGCTGCACGACGGCGAGATCGGAGTGCTCGGCCGGATGGCGGCGATCGTCGACAGCTACGTCGGACTGACCACGCCGCGCGCCTACGCCAGCCCGCTGGCGCCGCAGGACGCGCTGATGAACCTCTTCCAGTGGGGCGGAAGTTCCTTCGACGCCGCGCTGGTCGAGCAGTTCGTGCAGGCCATCGGAGCCTTCCCGGTGGGAAGCCTGGTGGAGCTCTCCAGCGGCGAGATCGCGCTCGTGCGCGAGCAGCGCCCGGGGCGTCCGCTGCATCCGCGCGTGCGGCTGCTCACCTGGCCGGACCGCCGGCCCCTCGCAGTGCCGCTGGAAGTCGACCTTTACGCGCTGCGCGGCGACTCCGGGCCATCCGCGCCGGGGCGCGTGGTGCGCGGCCTGCCCAGCGACGCGATCCGCGTCAGTCCGGATCCGCAGCCCGCCGCAGAACCCGGGACTCGGTGACCACGCGGTCCAGCGGCAGGTCGTGCTCGTGCGGCACGAAGCCGCTGAGCTCGCAGCAGTCGTAGGCCACGCCGATCGTGCCGACCGCGCCCAGGCGCGCGAGCGTGCGGTCGTAGTAGCCGCCGCCATAGCCCATCCGGTAGCAGCGCGGATCGAAGCCCAGGCAGGGGATCACCAGCAGATCGGGGCGCAGCGCCTGCGCCCCGTGCGGGTGCAGCGTGCCGAAGGGCCCCTCGACCATCGCGGCTCCAGGACTCCAGCGGACGAACTCCAGCGGCGCATCCGCCGCGACCACGCGCGGCAGCGCCACTGCCAGTCCGGCCGCGTGCCAGCGCGCCAGCGCGCCACGGAGTTCGGGCTCCTCCTTCATCGCCCAGTAGGCGCCGATCACCCCCGGGCGCGCAGCGGCGACCAGCGCTTCGAGCTGCGCGACGATCGCCTGTGCGGCGCGCGCGCGCCCCGTCTCTCCCAGGGCGCCGCGCCGCGCGCGCAACAGACGCCGCGCGGCGCTCCTGTCGGCGGCCTGCACCGGAACGCCGGGTGGTATGCTGGATGACGATGTCTGCTGCACGTGTCCTGCTGCCGCTGTTGCTGGCAGCGATTCTAGGCCTCGACGCCACTGCGGCGCAGTTGCAGGCACGCGCCCCGCGCGCCCCCGAAGCGCCGCTCAGCGCCGACGATGCCTTCGTCCGCGCACGCCAGGCGGCCACGCGCAACGAGCGCGCCCGCTTCGAGCTGGCTGCGGCCCAGGCTGGCGACCACCCGCTGTCGCGCTACCTCGACTACTGGCGGCTGCGCCTGCGGCTGGCCGAGCGCGCCGATGGGCGCGAAGCGCGCGAGGGCAGCGATGGCAGCGCCGACCGCGAGGTGCGCTCCTTCATCGACGCACATCCGGGCAGCCTGGTGGCCGACCTCCTGCGTCGCGACTGGATGCTCGACCTCGCCCGCCGCAGTGCCTGGGACGACTTCGACCAGCAGTACGCGCAGTGGATCCTGCGTGACGACAACGCGGTCCACTGCCGTTCCTGGCAGGGCGCCGCGGTGCGCGGCCGCAGCCTGCCTCCGGAGGCGGCCGACGGCATCTTCCAGCCGCGCGAGCTCGGCGAGGCCTGCGGGGCGCTGGTCGAGACCCTCGCGCGCGACGGCACGCTGACGCCGACCGAGCTGAGGAGGCTGCTGCGCGTGGCGCTGGAAGGCAACGCCACCGGCTCGATCCGCCGGGTCGCCGCGCTGATCGGCCTGCCCGACCGGGAAGTCGACGCCGCGCTGCTGCGCCCTGCAGCCGCACTCGACGCGGCCTCCTCACCCGAGATCGCGGTGATCGCGGCAGCGCGGCTCGCACGCAAGGACCCCGAGGAGGCGATCGCCGCGCTCCCCGGCGCCCGCTCGCTGGGCGAGGCCGACCGCTCCTTCGTGGTCGCGCAGGCGGCCGCGCAGGCAATGCGCCGGATGTCGCCCCGTGCGCTCGAGTGGACCCGGCAGTCGCTCGACGCGCAGGTGTCCGACGAGACGCTCGAGTGGTTGGCGCGCGCCGCGCTGCGCGATTCGGACTGGCGCACGCTGCACGCGGTGATCGAGAAGATGAGCCTGTCCAGTCGCCGCGAGCCGGCCTGGGTCTACTGGCACGCGCGCGCCCACCAGGCCCTGGGCCGTCCCGAGCAGGCCGAGGCGGCGCTGCGCTCGATCGCCGGGCAGTTCCATTTCTACGGTCAGCTCGCCGCCGAGGAGCTCGGGGTGCTGACCACCACGCCTGCCCCGGCAGCGCCGCCCACCGACAGGGAGCTCGCCGAGGCGGCACGCAACCCGGGCTTCGCGAGCGCGCTGAAGTTCTATGAGCTCGGGCTGCGCTTCGAGGGCAACCGCGAGTGGAACTTCCAGCTGCGCTCGATGAACGATCGCCAGTTGCTGGCGGCCGCGCAGTGGGCCTGCTCCCGCTCGGTGCTCGATCGCTGCGTGAACACTGCCGACCGCACCCGCAACGAGCACGACTTCCGCCTGCGCTTCGTCACCCCCTTCATCGACCGTCTCGAGCCGGTCGCGCGCGAACGCGGGCTCGATCCGGCCTGGGTCTACGGGCTGATCCGGCAGGAGTCGCGCTTCATCATGGACGCGCGCTCCTCGGCGAGCGCGCAGGGGCTGATGCAGATCATCCCCAGCACCGCGCGCTGGATCGCGCGCAAGCTCGGCATCCGGGACTTCCGGCTCGAGGACCTGCACAGGCTCGAGACCAACCTGAACTTCGGCACCTTCTATCTGAAGAACGTGCTCGACGACCTCGACGGCTCGCCGGTGCTCGCGTCGGCAGGCTACAACGCTGGCCCGGGGCGCCCGCGCAACTGGCGCACGACGCTGCCGGCCACGCTCGAAGGGGCAGCCTTCGCCGAGATCATTCCCTTCACCGAGACGCGCAACTACGTGAAGAACGTGCTGTCCAACGCCACGTTCTACGCAGCGCTGCTCAGCGGCGAGCCGCAGTCGCTCAAGCGACGCCTGGGCAGCATCGCCCCCACGTCGACCCCGGGGCGCACCGACCTTCCCTGAGTGCGCGCCAGGCTGCCCGCGCCCCGCCCGCGCCGCAGCGGCGGATCGCTCCGCGCAGCCTCGGGCATCGGCCCATGGCCTAGAATGAGGGTTCGACGGGCGCCGCCCAGGCAGGCGCCCGGTGCCCATTCGTCATCGACTCGCGCCCCAACCCAATGAAACCCTCCCGCATCCTGATCGTCGGAGGCTCGGGCTTCCTAGGCCGCCACCTGACGGCCAGGCTCGCCGCGCAGAACCGCCGCATCATCGTCCCCAGCCGCCGTCCCGAACGGGCCCGCCATCTGCTGATGCTGCCCACCGCCCGACTGGTCGACATGTCCAGCCCGGAGGCGCCCAGCATCGAGGCGCTGGTGGCCGACAGCGACGCCGTGGTCAACCTCGCGGGAATCCTGCACGGCAGCCACGGCGAGCCCTACGGGCGCGACTTCGCCCAGACCCACGTCGAACTGCCGCGGCGCCTCGCGCAGGCCTGCGCCAGGAGCGGGGTGCGCCGGCTGATCCACGTCTCGGCGCTCGGAGTCTCCGACGACCCGGCACAACCCGGCCCGTCGATGTACCTGCGCTCGAAGGCCGACGGCGAGCGCGCGATCCGCGAGGTGCAGGGTGTGGACTGGACCATCCTGCGCCCGTCGGTGGTCTTCGGGCCCGAGGACCGCTTCCTGAACACCTTCGCCAGCCTGCAACGGGTGCTCCCGGTGCTCCCGCTGGGTCGCGCGCAGGCACGCTTCCAGCCGGTCTACGTGGGCGACGTCGCCCAGGCGATCGTCAACGCGCTCGATCGTCCGGCAACCATCGGCCGCAGCTTCGAGATGGCCGGTCCGGAGGTCTTCACGCTGGCCGAGCTCGCCCGGCTCGCCGGCCGCTGGAGCGGACACCCCCGGCCGGTCTGGGCCCTGCCCTACACGCTCGGCCAGATTCAGGCAGGCGTGCTCGGGGCGATGCCGAATCCGGTGATGTCGATGGACAATTTCGACTCGATGGGCATCGACAACGTGGCCTCGGGGCCGATCGCGCCCGAGCTCGGGATCACCCCGACCCCGCTGGCCTCGGTGGCCCCGAACTACCTGCCGCGCAAGGTCCGCTACAACGAGGAGCGCGCGATGGCGCGCCGCTGAGCCACCGGAGACAGGGATGCCGGCACCCTCGCAACTCACGCTGTACATCGGCAACCGCAACTACTCGTCATGGTCGCTGCGGGCGTGGCTGACGATGCGCGCGCTGGGCATCCCCTTCGAGGAGCGGCCGCTGCAGCTGTTCAGCGAGTCCTTTCGCACCGAGCTCGCGAAGGTCTCGCCGGTGGCGCGCGTTCCGGTGCTGATCGACGACGGCTTCGTCGTGTGGGAGTCGCTGGCCATCATCGAGTACCTGGCCGAGCGCCACCCCGAGGCCGGCGTGTGGCCCGTCGATCCCAGGGAGCGCGCCCGCGCACGCTCGGTGTGCTCCGAGATGCACGCCGGCTTCGTGCAGCTGCGCACGAACATGCCGATGAACATCGAGGCCAGCCTGCCGGGCCTGGGCTGGAATCTCGCGGTCCAGGACGACGTCGACCGGATCGCCGCGATCTGGACCGGGCTGCGCACCGAGCACGCCGCTCGAGGCCCCTTCCTGTTCGGCAGGTTCTGTGCGGCCGACGCCTTCTTCGCGCCGGTGTGCTGGCGTCTGACCACCCACGCAGTGGCCCTGCCGCCGGTTTGCGACGAGTACCGCCAGACGATGCTCGCGCTGCCCGCGATGCGCGAGTGGACCGAAGGCGCGCTGGCCGAGCGCTGCTTCCTGCCGCAGTCCGAGCCCTACCGGCGCTCCCGCTGAAGCCGAGGGCGATGAAGTTCTACAGCGTCGGCGGCGCGGTCCGCGACGAGCTGCTCGGCCTGCCGGTCAAGGATCACGACTGGGTGGTGGTGGGCGGCACGCCCGAGCAGCTGATCGCGCTCGGCTTCACGCCGGTGGGCACCGACTTCCCGGTCTTCCTGCACCCCGAGACGCGCGAGGAGTACGCGCTCGCGCGCACCGAGCGCAAGGTGGCGCGCGGCTACCGCGGCTTCGCGGTCGACCACGCCCCGGACGTCACTCTCGAGGACGACCTGCGCCGACGCGACCTCACGATCAACGCGATCGCGCGCGACGCCGACGGGGAGCTGATCGACCCGCACGGCGGCCGACGCGACCTGCAGGCGCGCGTGCTGCGCCACGTCGGCGACGCGTTCACCGAGGATCCGGTGCGCATCCTGCGGCTGGCCCGCTTCGCCGCCCGTTTCACCGACTTCACGGTGGCCGACGAGACCATGGCGCTGATGCGCAGGATGGTCGCGGACGGCGAAGTCGATGCGCTGGTTCCCGAGCGTGTCTGGCAGGAGATCTCGCGCGGGCTGATGGAAGCGAGGCCCTCGCGGATGTTCGAGGTGCTGCGCGCCTGCGGCGCGCTGGCGCGCGTCTTTCCCGAGCTCGACCGCCTGTGGGGCGTGCCGCAGCGTGCGGACCATCATCCCGAGGTGGACACCGGCGTGCACGTGATGCTGGTGCTCGACCACGCTGCGCGCCAGGGTCACGGGCTGGGGGTGCGCTTCGCCGCGCTGACGCACGATCTCGGCAAGGGCGAAACTCCGGCCGAAACGCTGCCGCGGCACATCGGTCACGAGGAGCGCTCGGTGCGACTGGTCGAGCAGGCCTGCGCGCGGCTGCGCGCCCCCGGCGAGGTGCGCGACCTGGCCCGCATCGTCGCTGCCGAGCACGGCAACGTCCATCGGGCGCTGGAACTGCGCCCGGGCACGATGGTGAAGATGCTCGAGCGGATGGACGCGATCCGCCGGCCTGCCCGGGTCGAGGAGGTGCTGGCCGCCTGCGAGGCGGACTTCCGTGGCCGCCTCGGCTGCGAGGACCTGGACTATCCGCAGGCCGCGAGGGTGCGCGCGGCGCTGGCCGCCGCCCGCTCGGTGGACGCCGGCGCGATCGCTGTCGCCACTCCGAAGGGCGAGGCGATCCGCGACCGGGTGCACGCGGCGCGGGTCGAGGCAGTGGCGAAGGCGCTGGCGGCCGACCCAGGCTAGATCAGCCGCGCCAGCCCTGCAGCGAGCAGCGACAGTACGATCGTCGAGGCGATCGGCAGCGACCACTTCCGTCCGAAGGCCTCGAAGTTCAGGTCGCCGGGAAGGTGCCCGATTCCGAGCTTCGCCAGCAAGGGCCGCAGCCCCGAGAAGACGACGAGCGCCAGCACCGTGACCAGCAGCCACTTCATCGTCGACCTGCGACGCCGGCGGATGCGGGCCGACCGGAGCGGCGCGAGAGTGCGGGCAAGCGACGCACGCTGCCTCAGAGCCCGGCGCTGCGATCCGAGCGCAGGAAGCCGATTGCGTCGCCGGAGATGCCGCGGCCGAAGGCGATCGCCTTGAAGAGCTCCCCCATCTCGGCCTCGGAGATCAGCCGCTTGACCCCTTGCGTGCGGCGCAGGTGATCGGCGGCCGGCTCCAGCGGAATCTGCTGCAGCCGCTCGATCAGTCCCAGACCGAAGAGCAGCGCCGCCTGCGAGGTGAAGCCCAGCAGGTCCAGCCCGGCGTCGGCGCCCGCCTGCGCGATCGAGGAGAAGTCCACGTGCACGGTGAGGTCCTGCAGCCCCGGCAGCACGAAGGGGTCGCCGTGGGCGAGGTGCCGGTAATGGCACATCAGGGTGCCCATGCGGCGCTGCGGGTGGTAGAGCTCGCGCGCCGGGAAGCCGTAGTCGATCAGCAGCATCGCCCCGCGGCGCAGCCGGCGGCCCGCCTCGACGACCCAGGCCTGCGCCTGTTCGGCCAGCTCGCTCTCGTAGTCGTCGGGCCAGGCCTCGCCGGCGGCCGTGATCGGGCCTGCCAGCCGGGCGCGCACCGTCGCCTCGAAGCTCGCATCGGCGAGGCGCTCGCGCCAGGCGAAGCGCGGTCCGGACGACAGCGCGGCGCTCGCGGCCCCACGGCTCGCGTGACCGTCGCCGGGCGCAGGCGCGCTCGTCTGGACCTCAGCCTCGTCGAGCCCGACTCCGCGCTCGAAGACCTGTCCGCTGCGCAGCCGGAACGCGCGCGCGGGCATGGCGTCGAGCAGCTCGTTGGCCAGCACCACCCCCTCGATCTCGTCAGGCCAGCGATCCAGCCACTGCACCCGCGACGCGAGCGCAGGCGAGCGCTCGTGCAGCGTGCGGCGCTGGCGATCGCGCAGCTCTCCCGAGAGCTCGACGATCCGGTACTCGACCCCGGCGTGGCCGAGCCGCGCGAGCTCGCCCAGCAGGTCGGCCGCCAGCGCGCCGCTGCCCGCGCCGAACTCGAAGATGCGCGCCGGCACCTGCTCGAACCACTGCGCGCACTGGCTGGCCAGGCAGGCGCCGAACAGCGGGCTGATCTCCGGAGCCGTGACGAAGTCGCCTGCCGCACCGAACTTCACCGCGCCGCCGCTGTAGTAGCCCAGGCCCGGCTCGTAGAGCGCCGCCTGCATGAAGGCGTCGAAGCCGATCCAGCCGCCGGCCTCGCGGATGCGCTGCGCGATGCGCTGCGCCAGTTGCTCGCTGGCCTGCTGCGCGGCAGGGTCGGGAATCGGGAAGTCGAGGGTTCGCACCCGGGAATTGTAGAGGGTCGGGCGGCTGCGCCCGCGGGGCTTTGCCGGTACACTCCCGCCTCCCCCGTCGCAAGCCCCTTCACGAGACGATGACCAGCCACGGCAGGCCGGTGACCGACCCTGCGCCCCGCCACGCAGCCGCGGCGATGCCGCGCGTCGCGCTGGTCACCGGCGCCGCGCGACGCCTGGGGCGCGAGGTGGCGCTCGGACTGGCCCGCGCAGGCTGGGACGTCGCGGTGCACTACGGCCGCTCGGCCGACGAGGCCCGGGCAACGGTCCACGAGATCAAGGCGCTGGGCCGGCGCGCGGCATCGGTGCAGGCGGAACTCGACGACGAGGCCGCGACCGCCGCGATGTTCGACGCCGCGCGCGCAGCGCTCGGCCCGATCGGCTGCCTGGTGAACAACGCCTCGCGCTTCGACTTCGATCGGCCCGAGGAGTTCGACTACCGGACGCTCGACGCCCACCTGCGCCCGAACCTGGCCGCACCGCTGCTGCTGGCGCGCCGCCTGCACGAGACCCTGGCGCCCGGCGAGTGCGGCGTGGTGGTCAACCTGCTCGACCAGAAGCTGGACAACCTGAACCCGGACTTCTTCTCCTATACGCTGACCAAGGCCGCGCTCGCCGCCGCGACCCGGATGATGGCGATGGCCTTCGCGCCGAAGCTGCGCGTGGTGGGCGTCTCGCCCGGGATCACGATGATCTCGGGCGACCAGACCCTGGCCGGCTTCGAGCGCGCCCACCGGATGACCCCGCTGGGGTCGTCGTCGACGCCCCGCGACGTCGTCGACGCCGTGGTCTTCCTCGCACAGGCGCAGGCGATCACCGGCGTGAACCTGCTGGTCGACGGCGGCCAGCACCTGATGCCGCTGTCGCGCGACGTGATGTACCTGGCCGACTGAGCGCCCGGTCGACCCGCTGCCCCGATCCTCCGACGCACCCGAGCCCCGACGCGTGACCGCCCTCCTCGACCCCCGCCTCGGCGACTGCCGCCGGATCTTCCTGCACGGGCTCGCGCTCGAGGCGTCGATCGGCTTCCACGACTTCGAGCTCGCCGCGAAGCAGCGCGTGCTGATCAACGTCGAGCTCTTCGTCCCGCTGCACGCGTCGACCTCGAGCCGCGACCACGTCTCCGAGACTCTCGACTACGACCTGATCCGCCGCGACATCGCCGAATGGGCGCGCTCGCGACACTTCAACCTGCAGGAGACACTGCTCGACGGCATCGTCGACCTCTGCATGGCCCGCCCCTCGGTGCGCGCGGTGTGCGCGAGCACCGAGAAACCCGACGTCTACCCCGACTGCCGCACCGTGGGGGTCGAGGTCTTCCGCTTCCGGCCCTGAGCGCGGACGGCGGCGCAGACGGTCTGCCTGGCAGCTCTCGACGACCACTGGAACCAAGCGATGCACGCAGACGCCCCGACCCGCGCCGACCAGAAGCTCGCCTACGAGCGCAACAAGCTGCACAAGCGCCTGCTGCGGCTCACCGGCCAGGCGATCGGCGACTTCGGCATGATCGAGGACGGCGACCGGGTCATGGTGTGCCTGTCGGGCGGCAAGGACAGCTACGCGCTGCTGGACCTGCTGCGCACGCTGCGCGAGCGCGCGCCGATCTCCTTCGATCTGGTCGCGGTCAACCTCGACCAGAAGCAGCCGGGCTTTCCCGAGCACGTGCTTCCCGACTACCTGCGCGCGATCGGGATCCCCTTCCACATCGAGAACCAGGACACCTACTCGATCGTCACGCGGGTGATCCCCGAGGGGCGCACGATGTGCTCTCTGTGCTCGCGACTGCGCCGCGGGATCCTGTACCGCGTGGCCGACGAACTGGGCGCCACGAAGATCGCGCTCGGCCACCACCGCGACGACATCCTCGAGACCTTCTTCCTGAACATGTTCTTCGGCGGCAAGCTCAAGGGCATGCCGCCGAAGCTGGTCTCGGACGACGGCCGCCACATGGTGATCCGCCCGCTGGCCTACGTGCGCGAGACCGATCTCGAAGCCTACGCGCAGTGGCGCGCCTTCCCGATCATTCCGTGCAACCTGTGCGGCTCGCAGGAGAACCTGAAGCGGCGCGAGATCAAGCAGATGCTGCGCGACTGGGAGAAGCGCTTCCCGGGGCGCGTGGACAACGTCTTCGCGTCGCTCACGCGCGTGGTGCCCTCGCACCTGATGGATCGCGGCATGTTCGACTTCGGCGGCCTGCAGGCCACGGGGGCGCCGATGCCCGACGGCGACATCGCCTTCGACGTGGATCCCGCGTTCGAGCGCGCGCCGGCGCGCGCGGCGCCCGGCACGGACGAGGACGAGGACGGCGAGGCGCTCTGAGCGCGGCCCCGGCGCAGGCGGGCCGCGCGGCCAGCGCGGCCAGCGCCCTCAGCGCCCTCAGCGCCCTCAGCGCCGCAGCGTGCCGATCCGGTAGTCCTGCATCAGCTGCGCGGCGTACGGCGAGTGCGGCCGGCCCGCGTCCTTCGTGCGGAAGGCCTCGCTCGCCTCCTTGCCGCAGTGGCGCAGCATCGCCTTCGGATCGGCAGGGTGCTTCGGCAGGTAGGCGGTGAAGTCGTACACCGCGCCGTCGATCGCCATCCAGCAGCTCTTCGCGTCCGCGTGCTGCGCCACCTCGGCGAGCGTGTAGCCCGCCTGCGCACCGGCGGGCTGCGCACCAGCGGGCTGCGCCGCCGGCGCCTGCGTGACGGTCCCGGCCCCGGCGGCCATGAGGTTCACCCCGGCGACCGCCGCGCAGAAGACCAGCGTGAAGAAGGTGACGAGCGCTTTCATTGGCATTGGTCTCCTGGAATCGGATGCCGATCCTGGCCGAGCTGACCGGATGCGTGGGGGCAGCGCCCTGATCCGGCCCCGCTCACCTGAAGTCGAACTTCTCGCTGTGGATGTCCTGCGGCGCCACGCCCGCCTCGAGCAGGCGCGGATGCAGCGCATCCACCAGCGGCTGCGGGCCGCAGATGAAGACCTCGCGTCCCGCGGGCGATCCGGCGGCCGCCAGCAGCGCCTGCCACACCTGGCGCGGCTCGCCGGTGGACGCGACCGGAGAGATCCGCACGCCCCGCGGCAGGTCCGCATTGCCCGGCAGACAGGCCCCGGCCATCAGGTCTCCGGCGCGATGCACGTGGACCAGGTCGATCGCGGCGACCGATCCGTCGCCCTGCCGCCTCGCCGGCTCGCTGCGCAGCGACTCCAGCGCCGCGAGGAAGGGCGTGAGGCCGATGCCTCCGGCGATCCACAGCTGCGCCCGCCTCGGGTCGCGGCGCGCGAGGAAGGCGCCGTAGGGCCCCTGGACCATCGCCCGCACGCCGGTCCTGACGGTCTGCAGATGCGTGGTGCAGTCGCCCAGCGCGCGGATCAGCAGCCGCAGCCCGCCCTGGGCGGAGGGCGCCTCGCCGGCGATCGTGTAGGGATGGTACTCGCCACAGCCCCGCCAGTCGTCGCCGCGGAAGAAGGCGACGAAGACGAACTGCCCCGGCGTCCAGCGCAGCGGCGCGCCCACCGGTTCCAGGTCCAGGTCCAGCAGGCCGGGGCCGGGATGGGCGACGCGGGCGACGCGGTGCGGATGCCCCCGCACCCAGGCGCGCACCATCGCGTAGCGCCAGGCCAGCGAGACCGCCGAGACCAGCGAGAGCGCGGCCACCGCGACGCGCGTGCCCGGCCCCGCGAAGGCCCACGCGTGCGCCGCCCCCAGCGCGAAGGCGGGAACCGATGCCAGGTGCACGGCGCGCCAGCGCGAATAGGCAAGCGGCAGCCAGAAGGTCGCCACCATCATCGCCATCAGCAGGCCCAGCGCAGCCCACCCCGCCTGCATCGGCAGGCCGTGCCCCGGCGGCGCGAGCACCGCCGCAGCGGCGCGCCAGGCCTCGGCGTCCGCCAGGGCGAACAGGCCGCCCGCGCGATCCGCCCCTGCCGCGCCTGCCGCCCCTGCCGCCCCTGCCGCCCCTGCCGCAGCGTCGCCTGCGCGCGCGCCGGCGAAGGTCGCCGCGGCCAGCGCCAGCGGATGCGCAAGCAGCGCCAGGTAGGCCATCACCCCGCAGACGTGGTGCCACCAGTAGAGCCGGTCCAGCCCGCCGGCAAGCCGCTCCAGCGTCCGCAGCCGGAGCATCAGCACGAAGCTGGCGCTCCACAGCGCGAGCGATGCGATGGCGAGGAAGGCCGCTGTCGTATGCATTGCGCGAAATCCGGGCTGCATGATACGCCCCGCCGTTACAATCCCTGCCGGCTCCACCCTCCCCCCTTCCGCAGCCCGCCGCCGTGCGACTGTTCCGCCTCGTCCGCATCCTCTTCGTCGCCTGGCGCTATGGGCTGGACGAGATCGCCGCCACCGGCGCCGCCGCAACCTTCGGCTCCGGCGCGCTGCTGAGGATCTCGCGCCTGCTGCGCCTGGGCCGCCGGCTGCACGCGCCGCGCGGCGAGCGGCTGCGGCTGGCGCTCGAGGACCTCGGCCCGATCTTCGTCAAGTTCGGCCAGGTGCTCTCCACCCGGCGCGACCTGCTGCCGCCGGACGTCGCCGACGAGCTCGCCCGGCTGCAGGACCGCGTCCCGCCCTTCCCCGGGGAGCAGGCGATCGCCGCAGTGGAGCGCGAGCTCGGTCGCAGCGTCGACGAGGCCTTCGGCAGCTTCGACGCCCGGCCGGTGGCCTCGGCCTCGATCGCGCAGGTCCACTTCGCCACCCTGAAGGACGGCACGCCGGTCGCGGTCAAGGTGCTGCGCCCCGGGATGCGCGAGGTGATCGGCCGCGACCTCGCCCTGCTGCGGGTGGCCGGCGGGCTGCTGGTGCGCATCTCCGCCGATGCGCGCCGCCTGCGTCCGCTGGACGTGATCGACGAGTTCGACACCTACCTGCACGACGAGCTCGACCTGGTGCGCGAGGCCGCCAACGCCAGCCAGCTGCGGCGCAACTTCGCGCGCTCGACCCTGCTGCGCGTGCCGGACATGCACTGGGACTGGTGCACCACCGGCGTGCTGACGATGGAGCGGATGCACGGGATCCCGATCGGCCAGATCGACCGGATGCGCGCCGCCGGAATCGACCTGAAGAAGCTCTCGCGCGACGGCGTCGAGATCTTCTTCACCCAGGTGTTCGAGCACGGCTTCTTCCACGCCGACATGCACCCGGGCAACATCCTGGTCGGCGACACCGGAGCGGACTTCAACCGCTACATCGCGCTCGACTTCGGCATCGTCGGCACGCTCTCCGAGACCGACAAGAACTACCTCGCGCAGAACTTCCTCGCCTTCTTCCGGCGCGACTACCGGCGCGTGGCCGAACTGCACGTGGAATCGGGCTGGGTGCCGCGCGGGACGCGCATCGAGGAGCTCGAGGGCGCGGTGCGCGCCTGCTGCGAACCGGTGTTCGACCGTCCGCTCAAGGAGATCTCGCTCGGACTGGTGCTGCTGCGGCTGTTCCAGGCCTCGCGCCGCTTCAACGTCGAGATCCAGCCGCAGCTGGTGCTGCTGCAGAAGACGCTGCTGAACATCGAAGGCCTGGGCCGCCAGCTCGACCCGGACCTGGACCTCTGGGTGACCGCCAAGCCCTTCCTCGAACGCTGGATGCAGCTTCAGGTGGGACCGGCCGGCCTGCGCCGGCGCCTGGAACGGGAATCGGCGCAGTGGTCGCAGATGCTTCCCGAGGTGCCGCGCCTGGTGCACACGGTGCTCGCGCACCAGGCGCGCCGCAGCCTCGAGCACGACCAGCCGCCGGCGTGGCTCGAGCCCCTGCTCAGGGAGCAGCGCCGCACCCGCACGGTGCTCGCGATCGGCATCGTGCTGATCGTCGCGCTGCTTACGGCGCTGCTGCTGCATCCCCCTGCGTGAACGCAGCCATGCGCAGGCCCCGATTCCGAGTGCCCGCCGTCGGCCGTGACCGGCACGCCCTCCTTTCCGCCCCGACCCCACCTCTTCGCCGCTGAACCGGAGCCGCGTCCATGCTCGTCGGATTCGTCGCCCTGTACCTGCTCGTCACGATCGGCATCGGCTGGTATGCCGCCCGGCGCGTGCGCAATGCCACCGACTACTTCGTCGCCGGGCGCAGCCTGCCCCTGTACATGAACATGGCGACCGTGTTCGCCACCTGGTTCGGCGCTGAGACGGTGCTCGCAGTGTCCTCCACCTTCCTGCGCGACGGGCTGGGCGGCGTGGTCGCCGACCCCTTCGGCGCAGCGGCCTGCCTGGTGATCGTCGCGCTGGTTTTCGCCAGGCGCTTCTACCGGCTGAACCTGCTGACCATCGGCGACTTCTACAAGAAGCGCTACAACCGCACGGTCGAGATCGGCACCGGCGTTGCGATCACGCTGTCCTACCTCGGCTGGGCCTCGGCCAACCTGATGGCGCTGGGCATCTGCTTCAACGTGCTCTCGCGCGGCGAGATCACCCTCGAGCAGGGGATCATGCTCGGCGCGGCGGTGGTGCTGGTCTACCTGCTGATCGGCGGCATGTGGGCCGTGGCCTTCACCGATCTGTTCCAGACCGTGATCATCGTGCTCGGCCTGCTGTACATCGCCGCGATGTTAGGGGGGCGCGCCGGCGGCTTCGAGCGTGTGGTCGAGGTGGCCGCCGGCGAGGGTCGGCTCGACCTGCTGCACTCGTTCGAGCCGAGGGACGCGATCGCGCTGTTCGCCGCCTTCGTCACGATGGCGCTCGGCTCGATCGCGCAGCAGGACGTGTTCCAGCGCGTCACCAGCGCCAAGGACGAGAGGACCGCGATGCGCGGCACGCTGTTCGGCGGGCTGGCCTACCTGGCAGTGGCCTTCGTCCCGATGTTCATCGCGGTCTCGGCCTTCCTGATCGACGGCGACATGGTGTCGCGGATGCTGCAGAGCGAAGGCAACGAGTTCCAGCTGATCCTGCCCACGCTGATCCTGGACAACACGCCGCTGTTCGCACAGGTGCTGTTCTTCGGCGCGCTGCTCTCGGCGATCCTCTCAACCGCCTCGGGCGCGCTGCTGGCGCCCACCGCGATCTTCAGCGAGAACGTCTTCAAGCCGCTGCTGGGCGGGCGCATGCCCGACCGGCAGCTGCTGATCACCGCGCGCATCATGCTCGCTGTCTTCACGGGCGCGACGATGCTCTTTGCGCTCAACAGCGAGTCGTCGATGTACCAGATGGTGCAGAACGCCTACAAGGTGACGCTGGTGGCCGCGTTCACCCCGCTGGCCTTCGGGATGTTCTGGCGCGGCGCGACACCGCAGGGCGCGATCCTCTCGATCGTCCTCGGGCTGCTCACCTGGACGGTGATGGAGCAGACCGCACCCGACGCCCTGGTGCCCCCTCAGCTGGTCGGGCTGGGGGCCTCGATGCTCGGGATGGTGCTGGGCTCGATCGCGCCGCCGCTGGCCGGCGGACGCGGCAACCCGGGCGTGGTCGACGAGGCGACGAGCGGGCGCGCCCGCGTCCACGG
>CAUJHG010000060.1 GCA_963204785.1 Pseudomonadota bacterium
GGATCGAACTCGCGGGTGACGATCGCCTTGATGCCGAAGTAGAGCGCGCCGATGCCGGAACCGGTGCCGCCGATGTGGCCGTTGGGCAGGCAGACCAGGCCGATGTCGTCCGGGAAGGTGTGCAGCCAGTCGATCGGCGTCTCGTCCTGGAGGCGGCGCATCTCGATGACGTTCGAGTGCATGAGCATCGCCCCCTTGGGGCGGCCGGTGGTGCCCGAGGTGTAGAGCTGCAGCATCACATCGTCGGGCCCGACCTCGCGGTGCGGGTCGGTGTCGGGCTGGGCGTCGCGCCAGGCAGTGAAATCGGGCAGATCGTCGCCGCCCCCCTCCATCGTGACGATGCCCAGCAGCCCCGGCGCGTCCTTTGCGACCGCGCGGCCGAGCTCGACGAACTCGGGCCCGACGAACAGCAGCTTCGACCTGGAGTCCTGGACGATGTAGGCGATCTCCGGCACTGCCAGGCGCCAGACCGCGGGCACCAGCACCACGCCGGCCTTGTAGCAGCCGAACAGCAGCGCGAAGTAGTGGTCGGTGTTCTTGCCGACGTGCGCCACGCGGTCGCCCTGCTTCAGGCCGGCGGCGATCAGCGCATTGGCGATGCGGCTGGTCTGGCGGTCGAACTCCGCATAGGTGGTCAGCCGCCCCTCGAAGGAGAGGGCCACCCTGTCGCCCCGCTCCACTGCGTGCACGCGAGGGGCATCGGCCAGGGTCCTGAACTTGTCGTGATAGCGCAGATGCATCGTGTGTCCTCGGGTGTCCTTTCGTGTCCTCTGACGGCGAGCCTCGGTCGCCCTGCGTACCGGGGTGTCCGCTGCCCCAGGCACGGGCGCCGGAGCGCGGGCGCACTGCGGCGTGCCGACGGTCGCCGCGATCATAGCGACGGCAGCGTCGGGAGCCGCGCCGCAAGGGCCCACGGCAGCAGGGGCATGCGTTCCGATTACGCGGCGCACAGGCCCCGACGCGCGGCAGGACGAGCGCGTGATCCTGCGAGTGGAACGCCGTAAGCTGGGATGCGTCGCTGGAGGGTTCGGGATTGAGCCGCAACGCACTCGGAAGACTGCACGACCTCGCGGTGTTCGTCGGCGCCGGCGAGGACCTCGGCGCACGCCTCGAGGAGCTCGCCGTGCTGGCCGCGTCGGTCACCGACGCATCGGCCTGCTCGATCATGCTGCTGTCCGAGGGGGAGGACGACGCGCCACGGCTGAGACTGTGGTGCTCGACGCCGGCCCTGCCCGCACCCGCACGCGACGAACGCCCCGGTCCTGGCGAAGCGATCGCGGGGCGGGTGCTCCAGATCGGCGAAGCCCTGGTGATCGCCGACATCGGCGCCTCGGTCTTCGCCCCGCTGGCCCGGGCCCGCGAGGGCCAGGGCAGCAGCTTCATCTGCACGCCGATCGCGGTCGGGCGGCATCTGATCGGCGTGATGAGCCTGTCGAACCGCCCGGATGCCCCGCCCTTCGACGAGGGCGACCTGCGTCTGGCGCAGATCGTGGCCACGCTGATCGGCAAGTCGGTGCAGGTCGAGCGCCTGCAGACCCTGCTGCGCTCGCGCGTCGCGCACGCGAGCCTGGCCCGGCAGGAACAGGACGCGGTCACGCAGTTGACCGACGGCACGGTGCCGCCGGCGCGGCTGGCGAAGCTGCTGGCGAAGTCCTTCTTTCGCGACCTGTCCGCCGCGGGCTTCGAGCCGGGGCAGATCGTCGATGCCGCCGCCGAGATCGTCGGCCTCGTGTCGACGGACCTGAGCCGGTTCCGTCGGCGCAAGGGCGGCGGCCGTTGAACCGGGCGGCCGCCGACAGGTCTCAGGCGGCGCGGATGCGGAACCCGATCCGCGGAAAGTGCACCACCACTTCGCCGACGCGCGGGTCGGTGCGGCGCACCGAGAAGGCATCGGGTTCCGCGTTGGCGAGCGTGCCGAACACCGGGTCGACGCCATAGTCGACCGCGCTCACGCTCACCGCGTCGCCCACGACCACCCCGTCCGCCTCGCGCAGGCTGCGCCCCGGCAGCATCCCGGGGGTCGACTCGCGCGCGACCTGGAGCGCCTCGGCCGCGCTCATCGGCTCCGGAGCGCCGTGGCCGAAGGCCTCGATGCGCCCCATCCAGCCGCGCAGGTGGGGATAGGGCTCGAGGATCGACGCCAGTGCGCCGGCGCGGCCGACGAACCACAGCGGGTGGTAGCAGGCGAAGTCGCAGGTGCGTGCGGCCTCGCCGGTGAGGAAGCGACGGCCGTCGGAGAGCTGGCCGTCCAGGCGGGCGAGCGTACCCAGCAGCACGCTCCAGGCCTCGGCCAGCGGCATCCGCGGCGCGCTGCCGCCCTCGCGCATCTTCCTGCGATCCTCGGCGAAGGCCGCCACCTGCTCGGGCGCCATGCCGGCGAACATCGCTTCCATCCCCTGCGGCTGCATCGCGTAGGCGACCGCCGCGGCGAACAGGTGCTCGTCGGCGAAGTGCGCCAGCGCGAAGTCCGACATCGCGGTGAGGTCCGAGGCCAGCGGCGGCGACGGGTGCAGCCGCTCGATCACCCGCGCGATCAGCGCAGTGTCGCAGTAGACATCCGCGCCCACCTGCAGCACCGGCGTACGCCGGTAGCCGCCGGTCAGCGGCGTCAGCTCCGGCTTGGGCATCACCATCGGGATCTCGACCGAGCGCCAGGCCAGCGACTTGGCGCCCAGCAGCGCACGGATCTTCTCGGCGAAGGGCGAAGCGGGATAGTGGTGCAGGATCAGGTCGGGCATTGGATGTCTCGGTCGGTGCGGATGACCGATGTTAGCGACTTGCGCATCAATGGACGAGGCGGCGACACCCCCGCGAACGCTTGGATCAATGCAGGCGATCAACCCGGAACTCGGGCTGACGCGACTGGTGTGCAAGCGCCAGCACCAGGACTCCGTCCTTCTCGACCTGATAGATCAGCGAGAAAGGGAATCGGCGCAGCAGGCACCGTCGGGCGCCGGGGTGAATCGGAGCGCCCGCAAACGGAAATGCGAGGGCCCTGGCCGTTGCATCCTCCACCTCTTTCGCGAACCGTGCGGCAAGCCCCGCACCGGCACGCGCGTACCAGTCGAGCTGCTCCAGGTATTCCATGCGCGCCGGTTCGATGAACCGCGCGCGCCTCATCGCAAGCGCAAGCGCGCTTCCGCAAAAACGTCCTCGGCGGCATGCACGGCGACCTCGCTCCGCTCGAGCGCAGCGATGCGTGCGGCGATCTCCTGCTGCCACGCAGCTTCGACGCTGGCGGGACCGGCACCGCGCAACGACTCGAGCAGACGCTCGGCCAGTTCAGCCCGCTCCTGTGGCGACAGCATCCGGGCGCGACGCTCGAGTTCCTGAAGAGTGTTCTCCATGAAGGCCTCCGGCATAGGGATCGCCTTGAATGCTACGCCGCACGCACCCAGTGGTCGATCGGGCCTTCGGGTCAGGCCCGCGGATCGCGCTACGAGCACGAACCGGCGCACCGGTACGTGCCGCGCGTTGCTGCAGCACGAGCCAGACCAAGCTCACTTCAAGGGCTTGTACCGCAGCCGCTTGGGCTTCGCCCCCTCCTCGCCGAGCCGCCGCTTCTTGTCGGCCTCGTACTCCTGGTAGTTGCCGTCGAAGAAGGTCCACTGCGAGTCGCCTTCGGCGGCCAGGATGTGGGTGGCGATGCGATCGAGGAACCAGCGATCGTGCGAGATCACCAGCACGCTGCCGGCGAACTCGAGCAGCGCGTCTTCCAGCGCACGCAGGGTTTCCACGTCGAGGTCGTTGGAGGGCTCGTCCAGCAGCAGCACGTTGCCGCCGGCGATCAGGGTCTCGGCCAGATGCAAGCGGCCGCGCTCGCCCCCGGACAGGTTGCCCACCTTCTTCTGCTGGTCGGCGCCCTTGAAGTTGAAGCGGCCCACGTAGGCGCGCGAGGGCATCTCGAAGCGGCCCACGGTGAGGATATCCGAGCCACCGGAGACGGCCTCCCAGACGGTCTTGTCGTTGTCGAGGCTGTCGCGCGACTGGTCGACGTGGGCGATCTGCGCGGTCGGCCCGATGACCACTTCACCGGCGTCGGGCTTCTCCTTGCCGGTGATCATCCGGAAGATGGTCGACTTGCCGGCGCCGTTGGGGCCGATGATGCCGACGATCGCGCCCGGGGGCACCTTGAAGCTGAGGTCGTCGATCAGCAGGCGATCGCCGTAGGCCTTGCGCACGTTGCGGAACTCGATGACCTCGTTGCCCAGGCGCTCGGCCACCGGGATGAAGATCTCCTGCGTCTCGTTGCGCTTCTGGTAGTCGTGCGAGCTGAGCTCCTCGAAGCGGGCCAGGCGGGCCTTGCTCTTGGCCTGCCGCCCCTTCGGGTTCTGGCGCACCCACTCGAGCTCCTTCCTGATCGTCTTCTGGCGCGCAGACTCCGTGGCCTCCTCCTGCTTCAGGCGGCCTTCCTTCTGCTCGAGCCAGGAGCTGTAGTTGCCCTTCCAGGGAATGCCGTGGCCGCGGTCGAGCTCGAGGATCCACTCGGCGGCGTTGTCCAGGAAGTAGCGGTCGTGGGTGACCGCCACCACGGTGCCGGGGAACTTCTGCAGGAACTGCTCGAGCCAGTCGACGCTCTCGGCATCCAGGTGGTTGGTGGGCTCGTCCAGCAGCAGCATGTCGGGCTTGGACAGCAGCAGCCGGCACAGCGCCACGCGACGCTTCTCGCCACCGGAGAGCGGGCCGATCTTCGCGTCCCAGGGCGGCAGGCGCAGCGCGTCGGCAGCGATCTCGAGTTGGTGCTCGATGTTGTCGCCGGCGCCCGCGGCGATGATCGCCTCGTACTTCGCCTGCTCGGCGGCGAGCGCGTCGAAGTCGGCGTCGGGCTCGGCGTAGGCGGCGTAGATCTCGTCGAGCTTCTTCTGGGCCTCGATCACCTCGCCCATGCCCTCCTCGACCGTCTCGCGCACCGTCTTGTCCGGATCCAGGCGCGGCTCCTGCTGCAGGAAGCCGATCCGGATGCCGGGCATCGGGATCGCCTCGCCTTCGATGTCCTTGTCCTCGCCGGCCATGATGCGCAGCAGGGTGGACTTGCCCGAACCGTTCAGGCCGAGCACCCCGATCTTGGCGCCGGGGAAGAAGGACAGCGAGATGTTCTCGAGGATCTTGCGCTTCGGCGGAACGATCTTGCCGACGCGGTTCATGGTGTAGACGTACTGGGCCATCTTCTCTGCAAGCTGGGGAGGGGCGAAAGGGGAAAGGGGAAAGGGGGAGCTTACCGGAAGGCGCACGTCATCGATTTGTCGCCGACCCGCGTGGCCCGGCGGACCTGCGCGTCGACATCCTCGACCTGCTCGCGAATGTGGACAAGTGCGAGCTCGGCCAAGGGTGCTACCCGAAAGTCCTGGCGCGAACGGACGGCGTTGACGATGGCGTGCAGGCGCGCGGACAATTCTGAAGATGTGGCGCGGTACGTGAGCGAAAAGTGGCCGCGCGATATCAGACGTCAGGAAGAGCAGCGGGAGCTCCTGCAAGCGCTTCTGAAGGAGATGGCGAGTGGAACGCGCTCAGGCAGTTCTTGAAGAGCTGATGTCCCTGTCGATCGAGGCGGGGAGGAAGGCTGCGGCCGAGGCTGCGGCCGGCAATCGACACGCCGCCGGACGGCTGTTCGCATACCACGACGTCCTGGACGTACTCGTCGAGCAGGCGAAACTGATCGGACTGGTGTTCGAGGACAAGTCCCTCGCGGATTTCGATCCTGACGAGCTTCTCCAGTTGAAGAAGGCCGCATAGCCTTCCACCTCGGCCTGCACCGCCATCAGCTTGCAGTTGTCGGGGCGATCTTCGTCGGCGTTGCCATCGGCCACGCATAATGGGGAAACAGCCCCGCGCGAGCGCCCTCCAATTCCCCGCGCCCCGCGCGGACCTTCCACGCAACCTGCCCGAGGTTCCAAGATGACCGCCGACAGCCCCATCCTGACCCGCCGCGATCGCGGCGCAATCGCCTATGTGACGCTCGAGCGCCCCACCGCCGGCAACAGCCTGTCGAGCGGGCTGATCCGCGCGCTGCAGGCCGAGTTCGACCGCCTGATGAACGACCGCAGCAAGCGCGTGGTCGTGCTGTGCGGCAGCGGCAGCCGGATCTTCTGCGCCGGACACGATCTCGCCGAGTTCCAGGAGCACGAGGACCCGGCCTTCCACGAGGCGATCTCGCGCGAGTGCAGCACGATGATGCAGACGATGCGCCGGCTGCCGCAGATCGTGATCGCGCGGGTCGACGGCGTGGCCACGGCAGCGGGCTGCCAGCTGGTCGCGGTGGCAGATCTCGCAGTGGCGAGCGATCGCTCGCGCTTCGCGACGCCAGGCGTGAACATCGGCTTCTGGTGCTGGACCCCGATGGTGCCGATCTCGCGCAACCTCGCGCCCAAGCACGCGATGCAGATGCTGGTCACCGGCGAGATGATCAGCGCGCGCCGCGCGCTCGAGATGGGCCTGGTCAACGAGATCCACCCGGCCGAGGAACTGGACGCAGCGATCGACCGCCTCGCCGACCTGATCGCGTCGAAATCGGGCTATTCGCTGGCCAGCGGCAAGGCCGGCTTCTGGACACAGCTCGAGATGAGCGAGTCGCAGGCCTACGATCACGTCTGCGGCCAGGTGGCCGGTCACATCGCGCACCCGGACGCGAAGGAGGGCATCAGCGCCTTCCTGGAGAAGCGCACGCCGGTGTGGTCGAACTCCTGAGCAGGCCCGGGGCGCAGGCGCCTGCGCCCCCCGTTTCCCGAGGCCGCAACGGCGGCCCGTCCCGATCCTGCACGACGCCGGGCCATGCCCCGGCGCCCTGTGCGCAGCAGCATACCGATACCTGCACGCGCTTATAACCTCCACGCATGTGGAGGCGGGAACGCCCCGGCTGCGGCAAGAATGCGGGCCCCATGACCTCCGCATTCCCTGAGCAGCCCGGCATCTGCGCGCCCACCGGCCCGCAGGTCGCCCGGCGGCGACCCGCACCGTGATCCACCTCCAGGACATCCACCAGACCTACCAGGGTCCGCATGGTGCCGTGCACGCGCTGCGCGGCATCGACCTGCACATCCGCCCCGGCGAGGTCTTCGGCATCATCGGCCGCAGCGGCGCCGGCAAGAGCTCGCTGGTGCGCACGATCAACCTGCTGAACCGGCCCGTGCAGGGCAGCGTGACGGTGGGCGGCCAGGTGCTGAGCACGCTCGACGCCGCCGGCCTGCGCGCAGCGCGGCGCGAGATCGGGATGATCTTCCAGCACTTCAACCTGCTCTCCTCGCGCACCGTGTTCGACAACGTCGCGCTGCCGCTGGAACTGGCAGGTCTGCGACGCGCGCAGATCCGCGAACGCGTGCTGCCGCTGCTCGAACTCGTCGGCCTGGACG
Organism: Pseudomonadota bacterium; assembly: GCA_963204785.1. GTDB lineage: Bacteria > Pseudomonadota > Gammaproteobacteria > Burkholderiales > Burkholderiaceae_E > Quisquiliibacterium. The sequence goes on from CAUJHG010000060.1 coordinate 7,347, forward strand.
CGCTTGCCGATCGGCATCCCGCGCAGATCAGCGGAGGCCAGAAGCAGCGCGTGGGAATCGCCCGGGCGCTGGCGAGCCGGCCGAAGGTGCTGCTCTCCGACGAAGCCACCTCCGCGCTGGACCCCGAGACGACCCGCTCCATCCTCGGGCTGCTGCAGACGATCAACCGCGAGCTCGGCCTGACGATCGTCCTCATCACGCACCAGATGCAGGTGATCAAGCAGGTTGCAGGCCGGCTCGCGGTGATGGAGGCGGGGCGCATCGTCGAGGAAGGCGAGACGCTCCAGGTGTTCAGCGATCCACGCCACGAGGTCACCCGCAGCCTGCTCGACGAGGTGGTGCCGCAGGAACTCCCGGCCAAGGTGATCGAGCGGGTGCGCGCGCTGCTGGACATCGGGGGGCATGCGCCGACCAGCCTGCTGCGCCTGAGCTTCTCCGGGCGCGGCGCCGACCGGCCGCTGCTGTCGGACGTCGCACGCCGCTTCGGGCTCGACCTGAACATCGTCCACGGCCAGATCGACGAGGTGCAGGGCCATCCCTTCGGCAACCTGGCAGTCGTGGCCAGCGGCGCACGCGCGAGCCTCGATTGCGCGATCGGCCACCTGAGCGGTGCCGGCATCAGGGTGCAGGAGGTGGTCCATGTCTGAGCAGTTCGCCCGCCTGTTCCCGCCGGCGCTCATCGACCTGTTCGTGAGCTCGTTCTGGGAGACGCTCCTGATGGTCGGCGTCTCGGGTCTCGTGGCCGCGATCATCGGCATCCCGCTCGGCGTGATGCTGCGGCTGACCGACCGCGGCGGGGTGCTCGAGAACCTTGCCTTCAACCGGATCGTGGGGCTGCTCGTCAATGCGGTGCGCTCGACGCCCTTCATCATCCTGCTGGTCGCGATCATCCCGTTCACGCGGATGATCGCCGGCTCCTCGATCGGCACTGCGGCGGCCGTGGTTCCGCTGACGATCGCAGCCGCGCCCTTCATCGCGCGCCTGGTCGAGACCTCGCTGCGCGAGGTCGACGCCGGGCTGATCGAGGCGGCGCAGGCGCTGGGCGCGACCACGCCGCAGATCGTGTTCAAGGTGCTGCTGCCCGAGGCGGTGCCCGGCATCGTCGCCGGGCTCACCATCACGCTGGTGAGCCTGACCGGCTACTCGGCGATGGCCGGTGCGGTCGGCGGCGGCGGCCTGGGCGACCTCGGCATCCGCTATGGCTACCAGCGCTTCCTGCCCGAAGTGATGGCCGCCGTCGTGCTGGTGCTGATCGTCTTCGTGCAGGCAGTGCAGAGCCTGGGCGATCGGCTCGTGCGCAGGCTCAGTCACCGATGACGCCGGCACGCTCCGGCAAGCCTCTTCCCTCCCCCGAAGAAAAAGGAAACACCGTCATGTCCCGACGCACCCTGCTGCGCTCTGCCCTCACCCTCGCGCTGGGCGCCGCCTTCACCCTGCCTGCCGCCGCCCAGGACAAACCGATCAGGATCGGGGTCACTGCGGGCCCGCACGCCCAGATCATGGAGCAGGTGAGCAAGGTCGCCGAGAAGGACGGCCTGAAGATCCAGATCGTCGAGTTCAGCGACTTCGTCCAGCCCAACGCCGCGCTTGCCGCCGGCGACCTCGACGCCAACAGCTACCAGCACAAGCCCTACCTGGACCAGCAGGTGAAGGACCGCGGCTACCGGATCACGCCGGTGTCGTTCACGGTGAACTTCCCGATCGGCATCTACTCGAAGAAGGTCAAGGGACTGGACGAGCTGAAGGAAGGCGCACGCTTCGGCATCCCGAACGACCCGACCAACGGCGGACGCGTGCTGCTGATGCTGCAGGACAAGGGCCTGATCAAGCTGCGTCCGGACGCCGGCCTGAAGGCGACACCGCTGGACGTGACCGGCAATCCGAAGAAGCTGCGCTTCGTGGAACTCGACGCGGCGCAGCTCGCGCGCTCGCTCGACGACCTCGACGCAGCAGCGATCAACACGAACTTCGCGCTCTCCGCCGGACTGCAGCCGGGCAAGGACTCGATCGCCCAGGAAAGCGCGAAGAGCCCCTACGTGAACATCGTCGCAGTGCGCGAGCAGGACAAGGACAAGCCCTGGGTGGCGAAGCTGGTGAGCGCCTACCACTCCGACGCGGTCAGGCAGTTCGTGAAGACCGAGTTCAAGGGCGCGGTGCTGGCCACCTGGTAGCCTTTTCCGCATCGACTCCCGCAACCCGGTCGGATCCGAAGCACGCCATGTCCCTGTCTCGCCTCTTCGACAACGCCGCCGCCCGCTTCGCCGACCGCATCGCGCTCGACGACGGGCGTCGGCAGACCAGCTACCGCATGCTCGCCGAGCGCACCAACCGCCTCGGCCAGGCGCTGCTCGGCCTCGGGCTGGCGCCGCAGCGCGACCATCTCGTCTCGCTGCAGAACAACGCGAGCACGCTGGTCGAGTACGAGATCGCCAGCGCGCGCTTCGGCTTCGCGCGCTCGATGCTCAACGCGCGCGCGCCGCTCGAAGAGCACGCCTGGTGCACGCAGCTGACCGAGGCCGCGGTGTTCGTGTTCCAGGAGCAGTTCACCGCGCACGTCGAACAACTGCGCGCGCAACTGCCCTCGGTGCGGCACTGGATCTGCATCGGCCGCGCCCCCGGCTGGGCGCTCTCCTACGAGGAACTGCTCGCGAAGGCGGCGGACCGCGCACCGGCAGCGCACCCGCTGCCGACCGACGTGCACTCGATCTACTTCACCTCGGGCACCACCGGCCGCTCCAAGGGCGTGGTGCTGACCCAGCGCAACTGGACGCAGGTGACCACCAACTTCATCGTCGACGCGCTGCCGCGCATCGCGCGCGACGACGTCGCGCTGCTGTGCGCGCCGATCTCGCACGCCACCGGCGGGCTGGTCTACCCGCACCTGGCGCGCGGCGC
>CAUJHG010000061.1 GCA_963204785.1 Pseudomonadota bacterium
CGGTGATGAAGGGCATGGTCAGGCGCCTGCGCGAGGCCGACCAGAAGATCGAGACGCTGGCCCTGCTCGACGTCTACGGGCGCGTGGCGCGGGTGCTGCTCGACTTCTCCGAGCCGGTGGACGGGGAGCGCATCGTCAAGAACAAGCTGCCGCGCCAGGAGATCGCCAAGATGATCGGTGCGTCGCGCGAGATGGTGTCGCGGGTGATGAAGGGCCTCGAGGTCGACGGCTACATCGTTGCGTTGCCCGAAGGCAAGCTGATGCTTCGCGAGAAGCTCACCGCCTATCTCAGCTGAGGGAAGCCTCGCAGTGTCGCGCACTTCCGCTGCTGCGCTGACCGGCGAGCGCAGGACCTTCGCCGCCGGCTTCGGCCTGCCCGAACGGGCGGTGCAACTGCTGCGCGAGACCGGCTGGATCCTGCGGATCGCGCTCGCGCTGTTCCTTGTGCTGATCCTCGTCACCTACGACAAGGCCGACCCGGGCTGGTCGCATGCCGTGGTGACGCCCACGATCGAGAACGCAGGGGGGCGGGTCGGCGCCTGGTTCGCCGATCTGCTCCTGTATCTGTTCGGCGTTTCCTCCTACCTTCTGGTCGCCCTGTGCGTGGCCAGCGTGGTTCGCGGCTATCGGCGGCTGCACCCGTCCGCGCTTGTCGCGGCGTCGGGCGAGGATGCGGAGGACATCGGTCGCTTCGCCTGGGAACGCTGGCTCGGCTTCGGGGTGCTGCTGCTCGGCTGCGTCGGGCTCGAGTCGGCGCGTCTGCGCAGCCTCGGGGCAGAACTTCCGCTGGCTCCGGGCGGAATCATCGGCGAACTGGTCAGTGAACCGCTGTTCGCATCCTTCGGGCCGATCGGCGCGACGATGGCGCTGCTCGTGGCGATCGCTGCCGGCTTCAGCCTCTGGAGCGGCCTGTCCTGGCTGAGCATCTTCGAGCAGATCGGCCTCTTCCTCGAGACCGCGGGCAAGCGGCTCGCGCAGTCCTTCTCCGAGCGGCGCGACCGGCGCATCGGCGAGGTGGCCGCCACCGAGCGCAAGGGGCAGGTGGAGGAGCTGCGCAAGATCCTCGATGACGAGCCCGCGCCGGTGCGGATCCAGGCGCCGGTGCTCGAGGTCGAGCGTTCGAAGCGCGCCGAGGCCGAGCGCCAGGCCACGCTCTTCGTCGACCTGCCGGCGGACACCCAGCTGCCGCCGCTGTCGCTGCTGGACGTGCCTCCGGTCGCGCAGGAATCGGTGTCCCAGGAGACGCTCGAGTACACCTCGCGACTGATCGAGAAGAAGCTCGCCGACTTCAACGTCGCTGCCAACGTGGTCGCCGCCTACCCTGGGCCGGTGATCACCCGCTACGAGATCGATCCGGCCACCGGGATCAAGGGCAGCCAGATCGTGAACCTCGCCAAGGACCTGGCGCGCGCGCTCTCGCTGGTGTCGCTGCGGGTGGTCGAAACCATCCCGGGAAAGAGCCTGATGGGGCTGGAGCTGCCGAATCCGCGCCGCCAGGCGGTCCGGCTCTCGGAGATCCTCGGCTCGCAGGTGTACGCCGACAGTGCCTCGCCGCTGACCATGGCGCTGGGCAAGGACATCGCCGGCCATCCGGTGGTGGCCGACCTGGCCAGGATGCCGCACCTGCTGGTGGCCGGCACCACCGGCTCGGGCAAGTCGGTGGGCATCAACGCGATGCTGCTGTCGCTGCTGTACAAGGCCGACCCTTCCGAGGTTCGCCTGATCCTGATCGACCCGAAGATGCTCGAGCTGGCGATGTACGAGGGTGTGCCGCATCTGCTCGCGCCGGTGGTCACCGACATGCGTCACGCGGGCAACGCGCTGAACTGGTGCGTTGCCGAGATGGAGCGCCGCTACCGGCTGATGAGCAAGCTGGGCGTGCGCAACCTGTCCGGCTACAACGCCAGGATCGCCGAGGCCGAGAAGCGCGAAGAGCTGATTCCGAACCCGTTCTCGCTCACGCCCGACGCACCCGAGCCGCTGGGCCGTCTGCCGCAGGTGGTGGTCGTCATCGACGAACTCGCCGACCTGATGATGGTGGTGGGCAAGAAGGTCGAGGAGCTGATCGCCCGTCTGGCGCAGAAGGCACGCGCCGCAGGCATCCACCTGATCCTCGCGACGCAGCGTCCGTCGGTCGATGTGATCACCGGGCTCATCAAGGCCAACATCCCGACCCGCATCGCGTTCCAGGTGTCCTCCAAGATCGACTCGCGCACCATCCTCGACCAGATGGGCGCGGAGTCGCTGCTGGGGCAGGGCGACATGCTCTACATGCCGCCGGGCACCGGGCTTCCGATGCGCGTGCACGGCGCTTTCGTGGCCGACGACGAGGTGCAGAAGGTCGTCGAGCACTGGCGCTCGCTGGGCGAGCCGCAGTATGTCGAGGGCATCCTCGAGGGCGGCGTTCCGGAGGAGGTGGATACCGGCAGCGCAGTGGGCTTCGGCGGACTGCAGCAGACGCTGGGCGAGGCCGGAGCCGGCGAGGCCGATCCGGTCTACGACCAGGCAGTCGCGGTGGTGCTCGAGCACAAGCGCGCATCGATCTCGCTGGTGCAGCGTCACCTGCGCATCGGCTACAACCGCGCGGCGCGGCTTCTCGAGCAGATGGAGAAATCGGGGCTGGTGTCCGCGATGGCCACCAACGGCAACCGCGACATCCTCGTTCCCGGGACGCGGGAAGACTGAAGCGTGCGTCCTGTGCGAGGGCTGTCGGCGGTGATGCCCGCGTTCCCGCGCAGGCGCTGGCTGCGCATGGGGCTGCGCATGCTGGTCGGTGGCTTCGCCATTCCCGCTGCCTTCGCGCCCGGCGTGGCCGCGGGCGCACAGAGCGCGATCGAACAGTTGCGGCGCTTCGTCGCCGAGACCCGCTCGGCGCGCGGCGAGTTCAGCCAGCACACGCTGCGCGGGCCCGGGCAGCGCGCCCAGAGCGCCCGTGGGCGCTTCGCCTTCTCGCGGCCGGGCCGCTTCCGCTGGGAGGTGCTCGAACCCTACGAGCAGCTGATGGTCGCCGACGGCGAGCGCGTGTATTTCTACGACCACGACCTCGCGCAGGTCACGGTACGCAGGCTGGCGAATTCGCTGGGCGCCAGCCCGGCCGCGATCCTGTTCGGCTCGAGCGACCTCGACAAGGATTTCGCGCTGACCGAAGCGGGCGAGGCGGACGGGTTGGCCTGGCTGGACGCGAAGCCCAGGAGCGCCGACGCCGGCTTCGATGCGATCCGCATCGGCATGCGCGACGGCCTGCCCCAGGCGATGGAAGTGCGCGATGCCTTCGGCCGCACCACGGTGTTCGCCTTCGGCAGGCTCGAGCGCAATGCCGCGATTGCGCCTGAGCGCTTCCGCTTCGTCGTGCCCAAGGGCGCAGATCTGGTCGAGGAGTGATCGTGCAAGGCTCGCCGCTGCCATGGACGCGCAGCGTCAGTCCTGCGCCGGCCGCACCGGGCGCCCCGCTCGCTGCGGTCGACACTCCGGCGCTGCTGCTCGACCTGGACGCCTTCGACGCGAACCTCGCGGCGGTGCACGCCCTCGTCGCTGCGCACGGGGTGCGGCTGCGCGCCCACGGCAAGGCGCACAAGTGCTCGGAGATCGGGCGCAGGCAGGTCGCCGCAGGCTCGGTCGGGCTGTGCTGCCAGAAGGTCGGCGCGGCCGAGGTCTTCGCTCGCGCCGGGATCGACGACCTGCTCGTCAGCAACGTGATCGTCGGCGAGTCCAAGGCGCGCCGGCTCGCCGCGCTCGCGCGCGACGCACGGATCGGGGTGTGCGTGGACTCATCGCTGCAGGTGGCGCAACTCGGCAGCGCCGCGCGCGAGGCGGGCGCCACCCTGGAGCTGCTGATCGAGATCGACGCAGGGATGCCGCGCTGCGGAGTGGGCGAGCCGGACGAAGCGGTCGCCCTGGCGCGGGAGATCGCCGCCCACCGGCCCTGGCTCCTGCTGCGCGGGCTGCAGGCCTACCAGGGGCGCGCGCAGCACCTGCGCACCCCGGCGCAGCGTGAGGCTGCGATCGCGCAGGCGGCAGCGCGGGTGGCCCGCTTCCGGGCCGCGCTGCAGGCCGCCGGGCACGCGTGCGCCGAAGTCACCGGCGGCGGCACCGGCAGCTACCCGCTGGAGCTCGCCACCGGCGCCTGGACCGAGGTGCAGCCCGGGTCCTACGTGCTGATGGACGCGGACTACGCGGCCAACGAGCCACAGCCTGGCGCTCCGGTCCTGCGCCAGGCGCTCGAAGTGCTCTGCACCGTGATCACGGTGCGCCCTTCGCACGCGGTGCTCGACGCGGGCCTGAAGGCCTTCGCGACCGACAGCGGGCTGCCGGTGTCCTGCGAGGCAGGCTGGACGGTGCGTGGACTGTCCGATGAACACACGGTGCTCGTCCCCGGACCCGATGCCTCACCCTTGCAGGTGGGCGCGAAGCTGCGGCTGATTCCCGGACACTGCGACCCCACGGTCAACCTGCACGACTGGATCGTCGCGCATCGCGCCGGGCGCGTGCAGGCGGTGTGGCCGGTCGACGCGCGCGGCGCGATGTCCTGAAGGCGCGCCAGGCGAGCAGCCCGCGATGAGCGCTTCCGACCCGACCCAGCCGGATCTGCTCGGCGGTGCAGGCAGCACCGCTGCCGCAGCCACGCCGCCGATCGGCGCTCCGTTGGCCGAGCGCATGCGCCCGCGCAGCCTGGACGAGGTGGTCGGCCAGTCGCATCTGGTCGGCCCGGGCAAGCCGCTGCGCGTCGCTTTCGAGACCGGCCGGCCGCACTCGATGATCTTCTGGGGGCCGCCCGGCGTGGGCAAGACCACGCTGGCACGGCTGATGGCCGACGCCTTCGCCGCCCAGTTCATCGTGATCTCGGCAGTGCTCGGCGGCGTCAAGGACATCCGCGACGCGGTGGCCGCGGCGCACAGGGCGCGCGAGCAGGGCAGGGCGACCATCCTGTTCGTCGACGAGGTGCACCGCTTCAACAAGGCGCAGCAGGACGCCTTCCTGCCCCACGTCGAGAGCGGGCTCTTCACCTTCATCGGCGCGACCACCGAGAATCCGTCCTTCGAGGTCAACGGGGCGCTGCTCTCGCGGGCGCGCGTGTACGTGCTGCAGCCCCTCAGCCCCGACGAGATGGCGCAACTGTTCGAGCGTGCGCTCGCGCGGCTTGCCGAGCCGCAGGCCGATGGGCAGCCGCTGCTGCCGGCGCCGCGCTTCGAGGCGAGCGCCCGCGAGCGGCTGATCGGCTGGAGCGACGGCGACGCGCGCCGGCTGATCAACGCGATCGAGGTGGTTGCCGAGGCGGCGCGCGCGCAGCAGCGCGAGGAGGTCGACGCCGGCTACCTGGAGCAGGCGCTCAGCCAGAACCTGCGTCGCTTCGACAAGGGCGGCGAGGCTTTCCACGACCAGATCTCCGCGCTGCACAAGACGGTGCGCGGCTCGCACCCGGACGCCGCGCTGTACTGGCTGTGCCGGATGCTCGACGGCGGCGCGGACCCGCGCTACCTCGCGCGCCGGATCATCCGGATGGCGGTCGAGGACGTGGGGCTCGCCGACCCGCGGGCGCTGCAGCTCGCACTGGACGCCGCCGAGGTCTACGAGCGGCTGGGCTCGCCCGAAGGCGAGCTGGCGCTGGCCGAGGCGGTCGTCTACCTGTCGTGTGCCGCGAAGTCCAACGCGGTCTACACCGCGTACAAGGCCGCGCGCGAGTTCGTCAAGACCCACGGCTCCGACCCGGTGCCCCTTCACCTGCGCAACGCGCCCACGCGCCTGATGAAGGAACTGGGCTACGGCCACGCCTACCGCTACGCGCAGGACGAGCCGCACGGCTACGCCGCCGGCGAGACCTACATGCCCCAGGGTCTCGACGAGCCTGCGTTCTACCGCCCGGTGGAGCGGGGCCTGGAGCTGAAGATCCGCGAGAAGCTGGAGCGGCTGCGCGCCCTGGACGCGGCTGCGCAGCACACCGGCGGTTCGGCTGCCTCGGGCCGGCGCGACGAACGCTGAGCGGGCAGGCGCACTGCGCGCAGCCTGCATCGAGCGGCCTGCCTGCTAACATCGCGCCCTGTCCCAACCCGACCCCGGGGGCCGCCAGGCCGGCCAGCCAGCGCCGCCCTCAGGCGCAGCCCCTCGCGCACCCATGCTCGACATCCAGCTGCTCCGCAAGGACCTCGACCACATTGCCGCCCGGCTCGCCGCCCGCGGCTTCACCCTGGACACTGCGGCCTTCCGCGAGATCGAGGGCCGGCGCAAGGAAGTGCAGACCCAGACCGAGGAACTGCAGGCGCGCCGAAATGCACTGTCCAGGCAGATCGGCATCCTGAAGGGCAAGGGCGAGGACGCCTCTGCCGTGATGGCCGAGGTCAGCGGACTGGGCGAGGAACTCGCCCGCGCCGCCGAGCGCAACGAGGCGGTACAGGCGGCGCTGCACGAATGGCTGCTCACGCTGCCGAACCTGCCGCAGCCCGACGTGCCCGCGGGCACGTCGGAAGCCGACAACCTCGAGGTGCGCCGCTGGGGCGAGCCACCACGCTTCGAGCATCCGCCGCGCGACCACGTCGACGTCGGCGCTCCCCTGGGGCTGGACTTCGAGACTGCAGCGAAGCTGTCGGGCTCGCGCTTCGCGCTGCTGCGCGGCCCGGTGGCGCGCCTGCATCGCGCGCTCGCCCAGTTCATGCTCGACGTGCAGACCGGCGAGCACGGCTACACCGAGTGCTACACGCCCTACGTGGTCAACGCCGACAGCCTGCGCGGCACCGGCCAGCTGCCGAAGTTCGAGGCGGACCTGTTCGCCGCGAGGAAGGGGGGTCAGGAAGGCGAGGGCGAGGACCTCTACCTGATCCCCACCTCCGAGGTGCCGCTGACCAACGTGGTGCGCGGCGAGATCCTCGCGGCCGACGCCCTGCCCATCAAACTGACTGCGCACACGCCGTGCTTTCGCTCCGAGGCAGGCTCCTACGGCCGCGATACCCGCGGGATGATCCGCCAGCACCAGTTCGACAAGGTCGAGATGGTGCGCATCGAGCACCCCGAGCGCTCGAACGAGGCGCTCGAGGAGATGGTCGGGCACGCGGAGAACATCCTGCGCAAGCTCGGGCTGCCCTACCGCGTGATGCTGCTGTGCGCGGGCGACATGGGCTTCGGCGCCGCGAAGACCTACGACCTCGAGGTCTGGCTGCCGGCGCAGGGCGCCTACCGCGAGATCTCCTCGTGCTCGAACTGCGAGGCCTTCCAGGCCCGCCGGATGCAGGCGCGCTTCCGCAACGCCCAGGGCAAGCCGGAACTGGTGCACACGCTGAACGGCTCGGGCCTGGCCGTGGGCCGCACGCTGGTCGCGGTGCTCGAGAACTTCCAGCAGCCCGACGGGCGCGTGCGCGTGCCCGAGGTGCTGCGACCCTACATGGGCGGCGCGGAGTCCATCGGCCCGGCCTGAAGGAGATCGCAGGCGCCGCGCTGCACGCCGACCGCCAGCATCGCCGACCACGCGGCGGCGAGCGAGCCGTCGGTGTCGATCGCCCGGCAGGCGTCCTCCAGCACCACCGCCGCGAAGCCGAAGCGCCGGGCGTCCAGCGCGCTCCAGGCGACGCAGAAATCGGTCGCGAGCCCCGCCAGGAACACCCGGTCGATGCCGCGCAGCGCCAGGTAGCCCGACAGGCCGGTGTGCGTGCGCCGATCGGCCTCGAGGAAGGCCGAATAGCTGTCGATGTCGGGGTGAAAGCCTTTGCGCAGGATCAGCTGCGCGTGGGGGATGTCGAGAGCTTCGTGCAGCGCTGCGCCCGGCGTGCCCTGCACGCAGTGATCCGGCCAGAGCACCTGCCTGCCGTAGGGCCGCTCGATGGTCTCGAAGGGCCTGTGCCCCGAATGTTGCGAGGCGAACGACACGTGATCGGCCGGGTGCCAGTCCTGCGTGATCACCACGTTGTCGAACAGGCGGGCCACCCGGTTGAGCGCCGGCACCACTGCGTCGCCGTCAGCCACGGCCAGGCTGCCGCCAGGCATGAAGTCCTTCTGCGGGTCCACCACGAGCAGGCAGTCCTTCGGGCCCACCAGCCACGAGGAGGAAGATCCTGTCAGCGCAGCTTGCATCGAACTCATCCACGAATCTCCAAGGCCGCCACGAAGGGGAAGGTACAACGCAGCGGCCTTCCCGTGTTCGAGCGCGGGTCGCCGAAGATCTGGTAGACTCTCGCGCTTCGATCGCGGAGAGGTGGCAGAGTGGTCGAATGCGCCGGACTCGAAATCCGGTATACGTGCAAGCGTATCGTGGGTTCGAATCCCACCCTCTCCGCCAGAGATCCGGCACTCACCCAGCTTTCGGGGCAGCCCGCCAGGGCTGCCCGCTCGAGTGCCCGCCCGCGCATGAGTCGTGCACGGAGGCCGGCCCGCCGAAAGATCGGAACGCCACCCCTTCAGTGACGGCCGGGCATCGACCCCCGAGCCAGGACGCGGTCGAAGTACTCGATGGTGCGGACGAGGCCCTCTTCGAGCGTGGTTCGTGCGCTCCAGCCGAGCAGCTCCCTCGCCCGGCTCGTGTCGGGCCTGCGCCTGCGCGGATCGTCCGGTGGAAGCGGCCGGCGCACGATCGGCGAGCGCGAATTGGCCAGCCGGACGACGCACTGCGCGAGTTCGAGCATCGTGAACTCCGCTTCGTTGCCGAGGTTGATCGGTCCGGTCACGTGCCTGCCCGATCCCATCATCAGCATCATGCCCTCGACGAGATCGCCCACGTAGCAGAACGAGCGCGTCTGCAGCCCATCCCCGTACAGGGTGATGGGCTGGTCGTTCAGAGCCTGCACGATGAAGTTCGAGACCACACGGCCGTCGTCACGGTGCATCCGCGGACCGTAGGTGTTGAAGATCCGCCCCACCTTTATCTCCAGTGCGTGCTGCCGGTGATAGTCGAAGAACAGCGTCTCGGCGCAGCGCTTGCCCTCGTCGTAGCACGCCCGGGGACCGATCGGATTGGCGTGCCCCCAGTAGTCCTCGCGCTGCGGGTGCACCTCGGGATCGCCGTACACCTCGCTGGTCGATGCCTGGAAGATCCTGGCCTTCAGGCGCTTGGCCAGCCCGAGCATGTTGATCGCCCCGTGCACGCAGGTCTTGGTCGTCTGCACCGGATCGTTCTGGTAGTGGATCGGCGAGGCCGGGCACGCAAGGTTGTAGATCTGGTCGACTTCCACGTACAGCGGGAAGGTCACGTCGTGGCGCAGCAGCTCGAAGCGCGGATGCCCGAGCAGGTGCGCGATGTTCGCCTTGCCACCGGTGAAGAAGTTGTCGACGCACAGCACCTCGTCGCCGCGCCCGATCAGCGCGTCGCAGAGATGCGAGCCCAGGAAGCCGGCGCCTCCCGTCACGAGCACCCGTTGCGTGTCCTTGCTTCTCATTGCCGTCTGCCAGTAAGGCGCCCTTCGCTCTGCGCTGCAGGAGACTTGCAGGCGCAGCTCAAGCCTTGTGCGGGTGCGGGTGAAACGCCCCTCTCGCGCGATGACGAAGTCGTCCGCGCCTGCGCCTTGCTCCTGCGCCGATCTCGATGGCGTGCCGAACGCGCGGCGCCCGGAACGTTTCCGAACCCGTCCGATTGACGGCTGGCGAAGCCGAAGCCGAGAATCCGCGGTCTCATCCCGAAACCCCTGGCGCGCGCGCCATCACCCCAGCAGAGGATTGACGCAGATGTCGGATGACGTGGTCAAGTACGAGAAGAACGGGCGGATCGCGACGATCACGCTCAACAGGCCCGAGAAGTACAACACGCTGCGCCGGGAGGTCATCCACGGGCTGGAAGCCGCGCTGCGCGAGGCCAACCGCGACAACTCGGTGCGCGTGATCGTGCTGCAGGGCGCGGGCGACAGCTTCTGCGGTGGGTTCGACTTCTCCAACGGGCTGGAGCACTACGAGGGGATCAGGGAGGAGAACTACGACCCCGGCATGGACGTCTACAACGTCGCGAATGCCTACACCAGCTACATCACGACCTTCATGGGGCTGTGGCGCGGCCTGAAGCCGACCATCGCGAAGGTGCACGGGTACTGCGTCGGCGGAGGGTCGGAGCTCGCCCTGTGCGCCGACATCGTCATCGCCTCGGACGACGCGCGAATCGGGACGCCGTATTCGCGCGTCTGGGGCTGTCACCTGACCGGCATGTGGGTCTATCGGCTCGGCCTGGCCAAGGCGAAGTACTACGCGCTCACGGGGGAGTGGATCAGCGGCAGGGAGGCGGCCGAGATCGAGCTGATCAACTTCTCATATCCGCTCGAGGAGCTCGATGATCGCGTCCAGGCACTGGCCGAGAAGCTGGCCGGGATCCCGCTGACGCAGCTCTCGGCGATGAAGCTGATCGTCAACCAGGCCTACGACAACATGGGGCTGCAGGGCACGCAGACGCTCGGGCCCATCCTCGACGGGATCATGCGTAACACGCCCGATGGGCGCGCCTTCGTGCGCCACGCGCGCGACAAGGGAGTCAAGAGCGCGGTGACCGAGCGGGATCGCCCGTTCGGCGACTACAGCCAGGGACCGACTGCAGACCAGCCGCGCAAGCGCAGCCGCAAGGGGTGAGGTCGCAGCCTGCGGACCGCGTTCGTGGCCTGGCGCGACGACTGCCGAAGCTCGCCGACCAGGCCCTGCGCGGTCTTGGCCAGGTGATGTTCCAGGACGCGCGCCTCGCGGGCCTGCTGTTCCTCGCCGCGATCGCCGTCGAATCGCTGGCGCTTGCCGCGGCAGCGCTCGCTGGAAGCGTCGCGGCAAGCTGTCTGGCGAGCGCTGTGCGCGCGGACCGCGGCTTGCTGCGGGCAGGGATGTTCGGCTTCAACGGTGCGCTGTCCGCGCTCGCAATGATCCACTTCCTGGCGCCGGGCTCGCCGGCCTGGGCCATGGCGATCCTCGCATCGTGCGGCTCGACGATCCTGATGCTTGCGCTGACGGCAGGCCTGGCCCGCTGGAAGCTGCCGGCACTGACCGCACCCTTCGTCCTCACCACGCTGGCCGCGCTGCTGGCGAGCGCGCACCTCGGGGGCTTGCTGACGGCCCATCGGGCCGAGGCGGGGGCGTCGTCCGCGGTCGCGGCGCCGGACGGGGCGATCAGCGCTGCGACGCTGGGCGAGGGCGTGCTCAATGGCGTTGCGCAGGTCTTCTTCCTCGGCAACCCGGTCAGCGGGCTGCTGCTGGTCGCCGGGCTGCTGGCGGCCTCCCGCCGGGCGTCGGCTGCGGCGCTCATGGGCTCGCTGATCGGGTTCCTGGCGGGCCGGGCGATGGGCGCGCCGGAAGCCGAACTGCGCGCGGGCGCGTTCGGGTTCAACAGCGCCCTGTGCGCGATCGCCCTGGCCAGTGTGCTTCTTGTCCCGGGAAGGCGGGCGCAGGTCCACGCGCTGCTTGCGGCGGTGCTTGCGCCCTTCGTGGGGGTGGGCTGCTCCGCCGCGCTCGGGGCGCTGGGCCTGCCCGCGCTCACGCTGCCCTTCGTGCTGACCACCTGGACCTTCCTGCTCCTTGATCGATTCGTGCCCGCGGAGGCCGCGCTCACGGACGGTCGCGACGCTCGCGCTTGACCCCGCCAAGGCGGATGATGCAGGCTCGTCGAGGTGCGCGGGGTGACCTCCCGATGGGAATGCAGCGCGCCGGGCAGTCGGCCGCGTCGGCCGAAGCGCCCAGTGAATCCTTCAGCAGGAGACCGAAGATGCCGACGATCGTGCAGATCAATTTCAACTACGACGTCTCCGAGGAGGAGCTGGCGAGGCGTTCGAACCCGGAGCGCGCGAAGATGTTCCGCACCGTGAAGGGCCTGCGCTGGAAGGTGTGGATGCGCAACCCGCAGCGGCGCGAGAGCGGAGGCATCTACCTGTTCGACGACCGGGCGTCGGCACAGGCCTACGTGGACGGGCCGATCGTCGCGGCCGCCCGCACCCTTCCGGACAGCTCGGGGCACTCGGTGAAGATGTTCGAGGTCCGCGAGGACGTGAGCGCGATCACCGGAGCGCCGATCGACGTGAGGATGCCCACCGGCTGACAGCCGCGGCAGGCCGCGGCTTCGCGGCCTGCCGCTGCGTCGCGAGGCCGGGGCCGCGGCGTGCGCCGCAGCCTCGAATCGCCCGCGCGACGGCGGGGCGATTGCACCGGCCGGCAGGGGGCGTGGGAGAATTGCTCAGGCGCCGCACCCGGCGCGCGGCGCCTGGACAACAACCCCTTTCCCGAAGAGGACCCGACCATGGCCGACACCTGGCTCACGACCCTGATCACCGCAACGCCCCAGGAAGGCTTCGAGCTCGCGATCACGCTCAGCCGCCGGGGCGTGAAGTACACGCAGCCCGATCCCGAAGTGCTGCACAAGCTGCGCCCGGCGTACGCCAACGACGCGAACGCGCTGATCGCCGCCTCCCAGGTGGTGGCGGTGAACTTCCAGACCATCGCTGCGGCCAACAACTACTGGCGCAAGTAAGGGCCCGGGCGCCCGTTCAGCGCGCAGGGGCCTCGCCGTCGCCGGCTCCGATCCTCGCCGCCATCGCCTTGCGCGTCGCCTCGGGCAGCGCGGTCGGGTCCATCAGCATCCCGAACACCTTCAGGTTGTGGGTGTGCGCCAGCTGGTGCAGGTGGAAGGCGTTGCGCATCGCGATGTCGCGCCCGGCGGCGTCGGCCACGCCGTTGAGCGCGAGCTTGGTCATCTTCAGCGCGAAGCGCGACTTGTCCGCGATCCTGCGGGCCATCTGCAGCGCCGCCTCCTGGAGCTCCTCGCGGGGGACGACCCTGTTGACCATCCCGAGCTGAAGCGCTTCGGCGGCGCCGATCGCCTCGCTGGTGAAGAGCATCTCCTTCGCCTTGCGCATCCCGACCTCGTTGACGTGGTGGAACCACTCGATCCCGCCCACGCCGAAGCTGACCACCGGATCGGCGAAGGAGGCGTCCTCGCTGGCGACGATCAGGTCGCAGGGCCAGGCGAGCATCAGCCCGCCGGCGATGCACTTGCCCTGGACGGCGGCGATCGTGGGCTTGGGAATGTTGCGCCAGCGCTCGCTGAAGCCGAGGTAGATCTCCTCCTCGCGCGACATCTGCGCCTCGGCGCCCGCACAGCCGAAGCCGCAGATGGGGCCGACGGTGCGGTGGCGCCGCATCGCTGCCGCGCTGTCGGTCTCGGAGAGGTCGTGTCCCGCCGAGAAGTGCTTGCCCTCGGCGGCCAGGATGATCACCCGCACCTCGTCGTCGTGCGCAGCGCGGTCGAAGGCCTCGTTCAGTTCGTAGAGCAGTTGCGTGTCCTGCGCATTCGCGCGCTCCGGGCGGTTCAGCCGGATGCGGGCGATGTGCGGTTCGGGAATCTCGTAGATCAGCGTTTCGAAGGTGGTCTCGGCCATCGGGCTCTCCGGCAGGTCAGGAAAAGGGGCGCGCCTGCATCGGGCGAGGCGTCCGGCCCCCGGGGATCATCGACCGCGCCCGGCGCCCGGACAAGGACGGCGGCGCAGCTTCGTTCCGGAACACGATCGATGACTCCCGGCAGCTTTGTCCGACCTGGTCCACACTGTGCTGCCCGAGGGACCCTGTCCGCACGACGATGACCGTTCCCGTCTTTCGCTTCGACAACAGCTACGCCCGCGAGCTGCCTGGCTTCTACGTCGCCTGGCAACCCGATCGCGTGCCTGCGCCCCGCCTGCTGTACCTGAATCGGTCCCTGGCCGAGGAACTCGGGCTGGATGCGGTGGCGCTTGCCGGCCCGCAGGGAGCGTCGATCTTCGCCGGGAACCTGCTGCCCGAGGGCGCCGAGCCGATCGCGCAGGTCTATGCAGGCCACCAGTTCGGTGGCTTCGTTGCGCAGCTCGGCGACGGTCGGGCGCTCGTGCTGGGAGAGGTCCTGGATCGCCAGGGGCGCCGGCGCGACCTCGCCTTCAAGGGCTCGGGGCGCACGCCGTTCTCGCGCGGGGGCGACGGCAAGGCGGCGCTCGGACCGATGCTGCGCGAGGTGCTGATGGGGGAGGCGATGCATGCGCTTGGCGTGCCGACGACCCGCGCCCTTGCGGTCGCTGCCACCGGCGAGCAGGTGCTGCGCGAACAGGCGCTGCCGGGCGCGGTGCTCACTCGCGTGGCGGCGAGCCACATCAGGGTGGGGACCTTCGAGTTCTTCGCGGCGCGCGGCGAGCACGAGCGGGTGCGCCAGCTCGCCGAGTACACGATCGCCCGGCACGATCCGCAGTTGCGGGGCGAACCCGGCCGCTTCCTCGCGCTGCTCGACGCGGTCGTGCAGCGCCAGGCGGCGCTGCTGGCGCAATGGATGAACCTGGGCTTCATCCACGGCGTGATGAACACCGACAACGTCGCCCTGTCCGGCGAGACGATCGACTACGGCCCCTGTGCCTTCCTCGAGGCCTACGATCCGCAGGCGGTGTTCAGTTCGATCGACCACGGCGGGCGTTACGCCTTCGGCCGCCAGCCGCAGATCATGCGCTGGAACCTGACGCGCTTCGCCGAGTGCCTGCTGCCGCTGCTCGCCGAGGAGCCGCAGCATGCGGTGGAGCTGGCCCGCGAGGTGCTCGGGCGCTTCGAGCCGCGATATCGTGCCCGGCTGCTGCAGGCGCAGCGTGCCAGGCTGGGCCTGCGCGGCGCGGATGCCGATGTCGATGTCGATGCCGATGTCGATGCACAGGACGGTGCGCTTGCCGACGACTGGCTCGCGCTGCTGCATCGCCAGCAGGTCGACTTCACGCTGGGCTGGCGACGCCTGGCGGATGCAGCCCAGGGGCATGAGGCGCCGCTGCTGGCGCTCTTCACCGATGCGCAGGAGCCGCTCGCGTGGCTGGCGCGCTGGCGCGCCCGCTGCGCCCGGGAGGACGCGCTGGGATGGGGCGCCGGAGTGGCCGCTGAGCAGGCGCGCGCCGATGCGATGCGCCGCGTGAGTCCACGGATCATCCCCAGGCACCATCGGGTCGAGGCGGCGCTGGATGCGGCGTCGGAGCAGGGCGAGCTCGAACCCTTCACCCGGCTGCTCGAGGCGCTGCGCAGGCCTTTCGACGACGATCCCGGGCTCGACTGGTTCGCCGAGCCGGCCCCGCGCGAGCTGACCGCCTGTTACCGCACTTTCTGTGGCACCTGAGGAGACCTCGATGTCGATCGATCGCGTTTTCGCCGCCCTGCTGGTCGCGGCTGGCCTGGCCGCTGCCGGCTGGACCGTCTCGCAGGGACTCGAACGCTTCCGGATGTCCGACCGGACGGTCACGGTGAAGGGCCTGGCCGAGCGGGAGGTCGAAAGCGATTTCGTGGTCTGGACGCTCACCTTCCGGAGAGCGGGCAACGACTTCGGCGAGGTGCAGCGGGCGCTGGTCAGCGATCGCGAGCGAGCCACCGATTTTCTTCGCAAGGCAGGTCTCCAGGATGCCGAGGTGGAGGTGCGCCCCCTGCAGGTCGCGGACGCCTACTCGCGCGAGTACTCGCAGCCGAACCAGCACATGCGCTTCACCGGCAGCGGACAGGTGCTGGTGAAGTCCGCCCGGGTCGGCGAGGTCGCCCGGGCCGCGCTGGCAATCGACCCGCTGATCCAGGCCGGACTGGTCATCGAAGGCGGCGAGGGTCCGCGCTATCAGTTGCGCGGCTTCAACGAGGTCAAGGGTCCGCTGCTGGCCGAGGCCACGCGCAACGCGCGCGAGCAGGCGTCGAGGTTCGCGGCCGAGGCGGGCGCTGCGCTCGGTCCGCTCAAGAGCGCCAACCAGGGCGTGATCCGGATCTCCGGCGACGACGGCGGCGACTACGACGACGGCAGCGCGCGGGTCAAGCGACTGCGCGTGGTCAGCACCTTCGAGTACGAACTCCGCTAGAGAAGTGCAGACGCTGGTGTTGCGATGCGCTGCCGCAGGCGCCCGCGGTGTACTCGGCGCACTGGCGCTGCTAAAGTACCCGCATGAAGCTCTGGATTGTAGACGCCGAGGCGTCCGACGCCGACATCGAAGCCGGCTGCCGTGCCGCGGAGGCGCTGATCGCCTCGCGCGGTTTCACCGTCGAAGCTGCCTATGCGGCCGTTCTTGCGCGCACCGGGCGGGAACGCTTCGACCGCCGCGCGGCGAAAGCCTGGGACGACGCCGAGGATGCGGCCTTCGGGGTCTGCTACGGGGAAGGCGACGACTGGCCCGACGACGCAGTGCTCGTGCCGGCCGACCAGGCCTGAGTTCCCGCACCGGTCCGATCCTGGGTCGACGCTGATTGCCAACGCGCGCGGCGCGCGGCGGCGCTGTCGACCGGCTTGACAGCGGCGCGCGCAACTTTGGCACAACGCTTGCCTGGCGGATCGCTTAGCATCGCCCGGGTGATGACGGATCGTCCTGAATGACCCCGCCCGGGAGGCCACCGCCCGATCGCTGCGCGCTGTTCGAGCAGACGCTCGACCGCCTGGAGGATGCGCTTGCGCGCGCCTTGCGCCTGGTGATCGCGGCAGTGGCTGCCGATCTCGAGCGTGTCGGTGAGGCCGAGCCTTCGCAGGGCGACCGCCAGTCCCTGTACGCCGTGGGCGCAATGCTGCGCATCGAGGAGCGGGCCCGCGTCGGCGCCGCAGGCCGTGCGCTGCACGAACGCTCGCGCCGCTGTCTCGAGCACCTCGAGCGTACCGGCGACGAGGCGCGGGCGCTGCAGCTGATCGAGGAAGACGAACTGCGCGTGCAGATCCTCGCTGGTGAGGTCGCCCGCGCAGTGCGGCAGCTTGCCGGTGCCGGCTACGATGCCTACTCGGCGCGCAGTCGCACGCTGGCGGGCGGGCTGTGGGAGGACGACGAGGTCGATCCCATCGGTGCACGCGTCCTCAGCAGCGCCGCGCTTGCGGCGTTCGACGGGCTGGGTGATGGAGGCAGCGCCGCTGCGGCGCTGCGCGCATCGGTGGCGACCCACCTCGCACCGGCGCTCGCGCAGGTCCTCGAGGACGCCGAGCGCTGGCTGCAGTCGAAGGGAGTCGAGCAGTGGCGCGACCCCACGGCGAGCGGGCCGGTGTCGGCGCCGGCACCGCCGCCGCCCGGTGCGCAGGCAAGCGAAGGATTCCCCCCGCCAGGGACGGCGCCAACGCCGGCTTCGTCCGCGCCAGCAACCCCGTCGCCCGCAGATGAGTGGGCGTCGATGGCGCCGCAGTCCGGTTCGCCCGAGCGATCGCTGGACGCCACCGCACAGGCTGCGCTCGCAGCAGCTGCGCTGGGCAGCTCGCCGCTCTCCGGCGAGGGGGCGCGACGCACGCCACTGTCGGTGGTGCCCACGCTGCAGCCCGTGGCCGGGATGGAGCGCGATGCGCTCGCCTTCGCATACGCGACGGGAACGCCTCCCTACAGCCGGGAGGCGAGGTCGGAGTTCTTCGGTGGCGCACGCCGCCGGCTGCGTGCCGCCGGCGTGCCGCCGGCGCAGGTCGCGGTGGTCGACCTGGTGGCCGCGATGTTCGACTACGTCGTCGACGATCAGCGCGTGCCGGAAGCCGCCAAGCCCCTGATCTGGCGGCTGCAGCAGCCCGCAGTGGCCCTGGCGCTGCTCGATCCCGCCTATCTCGGCGACGAGCCGCGCTCGCTGCGCAGGCTGGTCGAGGACGTGGGAGCGATCGTGAACGCGTTCGCCGACGACCTCTCCCATGGCAGCGAGCTCTACAAGCGCCTGGACACCGTCGTGCGGGCGGTCGAGATCGTCTCCGGCGCGCTGCAGGCGCGCTCGGCAGTGATGGCCCGGCAGATCGAGCACGAGTACGCTCGCGCCGCGCGCAACGTCACGCAGCTGATCGAGCGCATCGTGCAGGAGCGCTCCTCGCTGGAAGCCGCGCCCTCGCGGCGCAACCGGCGCGACTACAGCCGCAGGCCGGACCGCGGGCGCGAGCGCGAAGTCACCGAACGGCTCTCCGGGCTGCTCGCCGAGCGCCTCGAGCGCCACGAAGCACCCGAATCGGTGCGCGAGTTCCTGCTCAACGTGTGGCTGCGTCACCTGCGCACCGCGATCCTGCGCGACGGCGAGGACAGCACCGAGTACCGTCTCGCGCTCGAGGTGGTCGACGACCTGCTGTGGAGTCTCGACGAAGGTCGCGGTCGCCAGAGCCGCAGCGAGCTCGCCCGGAAGATCCCCTCGCTGATCCGGCTGCTGACGCAGGGGCTGCGCGCGATCGGCGCGCGTGACGACGAGTTCAAGCCATTCTTCGACGAGCTCTTCCTGATCCATCTGCGCAAGATGCAGCGCAAGGGCCGGCGCGGGGACCCTGCGACCGGGATCGACACGACTTCGCGCGCCGGACCCCGGAGCCGCATTCCGCGCATGACCTCGGTGACGGTGTCCGCACCGACGCCACCCCTGACGGCGACGTCCCCGACGGCGGCGCAGCCTCCGATGGCGACGCAGTCTCCGACAGCGGCGCAGCCTCCAGCGGCCCAGCCTCCAGCGGCCCAGCCCTCGGAAGCATCAGCCGCCGCGCCCGGGGAGCCGGGAAGCATCTCCGGCAGGCCGGAGCCTGGCAAGGGCGCCGAGACCCAGGCAGATGCCAGCGGACGGCGACTGCTGGAAGTCCTCGCGTCGCTGGATCTCGCCGACCTGCCGCTCTTTCCCGAGGAGGTCGACGAGGGCCCGGAGGATGCGATTGGCGCGCTGCGCCGCGGCGACTGGGTGCGACTGGGCGGCGGCGGCGAGCCGCGGGGCTACGCGAAGGTGGCCTGGATCAACGAGCGGCGCACCGTGGTGCTGATGGTCCGGGATCCCGATCGGCGCGCGCTGTCGATGCGCGCGGACGAACTGCTCGACCGATTCCGCAACTCACGGGCAGCGCGTCTGCTGTAGGGCTGCCGTCCGCTGCACTGGCTGCGCGCCAGGGTGAGCTGCGCCTCAGGAAGGAGGCGGCCGTGCAGGGAAGGTGACGACGTGGTCGGCATCGAAGCGGATGCCGATGTGTTCGCCGATCGCGTGGTTGTGGTGGCTCGGCACCAGCGCGAGCAGCTCCGCCCCGCTGGGCAGTCGCAGCGTGTACAGGAACTGGGCACCCCGGAAGGCCTTGCGGATCACTTCGGCCAGCAGCGGACTGTGGTCGTCGTGGATGACGTCGTCCGGGCGCAGCAGCACCACCACCTCGCCGCTGTCGCCAGCGCTGATGCTGGCCAGCGCCTGGTCGCTGGGCGAGTGGATCGGCAGCGCCCCGAGCTCGAACTCGACGCTGGCGCTTCCGTCGTGCTCGCGCAGCACGCCCGGGAGGAAGGAGCCGAGTCCGACGAAATCGGCCACTTCGCGCGTCACGGGGCGGTGGTAGAGCCGGTAGGGCGAGTCCCACTGGGCGATCGACCCTGCCTGCATCACGCCAACGACGTCGGCCATGGCGAAGGCCTCGTACTGGTCGTGGGTGACCAGCAGGGCGGTCGTCTGCGCTTCCCCCAGGATCTCGCGCAGCTCCATCGCCAGGCGTTCGCGCAGTTCGGGGTCCAGGTTGGAGAAGGGTTCGTCGAGCAGCAGCAGCGCCGGACCGGGGGCGAGTGCGCGGGCGAGCGCGACCCTTTGCTGCTGGCCTCCGGAGAGCTCGTGCGGGTAGCGGGCACCGAAGTCGCGCATCCCGACCAGGCGCAGCATCCGGGCGACGCGCTCGCTGCGCTGTGATGCGGGCATGCGTCGCAGGCCGAAGGCCACGTTGGACGCGACGTCCAGGTGGGGAAACAGCGCGTAGTCCTGGAAGACCACGCCGACCCCGCGGCGCTCCGGCTCCACCCATCGGCTTGCCGAAGCGACGGTCCGGTCGTCGATCCGGACCTCCCCGGCGTCGGGCCGCAGGAAACCGGCGATCGCCCGCAGGGCAGTGGTCTTGCCGCAGCCCGACGGGCCGAGCAGGCATCCGATCTGGCCGCGCAGCAGCGTGAAGTCCAGGTGCTCGATGACCCGCACCTGGCCCGCCGGCCCGGCGAAAGTGACCTGCAGGTCACGGACCTGGAGTGCGGGGACTTGCGGCGAATCGTGGGCGGGGCCCTTGTGGTCCGCCGCTGCGCAGGAAGGAGGGGGGGGGGATGAATGCATATAATTCGCGTTCACCCGCATTCTACCGAAGCGCGCCATCGACTCTCCCAAGATCGCAGCCACGCGCCCATCGGCAGGCGCTCCGTGGCGCTCGCCGCTCGAGCGTGCCTCCTCGTCCACGCTCGCCGCGCTGGCAAGCGTGGGCGCGCTGATGACGGCTGCGCCGATCCTGGTCCTGCTGGCGCTGGCGGCCTCGCCCGCGGCAGGCTGGGACACCCTTGCGCATCTGGCCGCAACGGTGCTGCCCTCCACCCTGCTGGTCACGGTGCAACTGGCCGCGATCGTCCTGGTGGTGGTCCTGGTCATCGGCGTCGGGCCGGGCTGGCTGGTGGCCGCCTACGAGTTCCCGGGGCGGCGCTGGCTGGCCTGGGCGCTCGTGCTGCCGCTGTCGATCCCGGCCTTCGTCATGGCCTACGCGTACACCGACTTCTTCGACACCTCCGGCCCCTTCCAGGGCTGGCTGCGCGAGCTGACCGGCTGGCAGGTGCGTCAGTACTGGTTCCCCGACATCAGGTCCCTGCCCGGGGCGGGGCTTGTGCTCGGCGTCGCCCTCTACCCTTACGTCTACATGATGGCGCGCAACGCCTTTGCCGAGCGCAGCCCGTCGCTGGCCGAAGCCGCGCGCTCGCTGGGCCTGCCCCGGCGCCTCGCGTGGTGGCGGGTGACCTGGCCGGTCGCGCGTCCCGCGATCGCTGCCGGCTGCGCGCTGGTGCTGATGGAGACGCTCGCGGATTTCGGCACCGTCAGCTACTTCGGTGTGGACACGCTGACGGCTGCGATCTACCGCTCCTGGCAGGGTCTCGGCGATCGCGTTGCCGCGGCCCGGCTGGCCTTCGTGCTGCTGGCGATGGTGGGGGTGCTGGTGGCGCTCGAGCGCAGGCAGCGGCAGCGGATGCGCTTCCACGCCCGGGCAGCGACGCCGGCGCCGCGGGTGCAACTGCACGGCTGGAGCGCCTGGCGTGCCACGACGCTGTGCCTGCTGCCGGTGCTGTTCGGATTCCTGCTGCCGGCCCTGCTGCTGCTGCGGGCCTGGCTTGCCGCCGGCGCACCCACCGACGCGCGGATGTTCGACTGGGTGCTGAACTCGGTGCTGCTGGCGAGCTTCGCCGCGGCCCTGATCCTGCCCGCGGCACTGGTGATCGCCTATGCGGCGCGCCTGGTGCCGCGTCGCTTCGTCGGCTACGCAGTGGCCATGGCCTGTGCGGGATACGCGCTTCCCGGCGTCGTGATCGGCATCGGCCTGATGGTGTGGGTCGGCAGCATCGACCGGATGCTGGGAATGCTCCTGCTGGGCGGCACTGTGGTTGCGGTGGTCTATGCCTATGGCGTGCGCTTCTTCTCGATCGCCTTCCAGGCGATGGAGGCCGCGCTCACGCGCATCAGCCCGTCGATGGACCACAGCGCACGCAGCCTGGGGCTGACTCCGCTGGAGGTGCTGCGTGAAGTGCACTGGCCCCTGCTGCGCCCGAGCATCGCGGGCGCAGCGCTGCTCGTCGTCGTCGACTGCCTGAAGGAGCTCCCCGCGACCCTCGTGTTGCGACCCTTCGACTTCGACACGCTGGCCGTGAGCGCCTTCCACTTCGCGGCCGACGAGCGGCTCGGCGAGGCTGCGCTGCCTTCGCTGCTGATGATCCTGGCCGGGCTGCTGCCGGTGCTGCTGCTGTCCAGGCTTGCCGGGCGCGCAGCGACGGCTTCGAAGCCGCGGCCAGCGCCTGCGCCCGGACAGGCTGGCGGCGCGCGACAAGCCGTCTGAATCTGTGCTACATTTGCGGTTTGCAGGCGCGTAGCTCAGCTGGTTAGAGCACCACCTTGACATGGTGGGGGTCGTTGGTTCGAGTCCAATCGCGCCTACCAGATTCGGTAGGAAGGCAGGCACCCGGCGCAAGCGCCTGGTGCCTGTTTTTTCGGCTTTTCGACAGCAGAAGACCCCGGTGGCTGAAGCGCTCGCGCGCCGGCGCATCGCGAGGCCCTCTGCGTCGGCCGGCCGGCGCCGCCTTCGCCCTGGCACCGGCGGCCAGGCGACGGCGCACCGTGTCTCTGTCGCCTCTGCAGCCTTGCTTGACATTGCCGCTCGTTGCACCGCATCATCAATGGCTCGATGAGAGCGAGAGGGCAGACCTGGGGAGGATCGGGTCCCGAGCGTTCCCGCTGCATCCACCCTGGACGAGGGAGGGCCTGTTCGATGATGCCGCTCGAGACACCGCGAACTCGGCTGTCGCTGCAGTCCTGACGCCAGGCCGGGCTTCCTTCGTCCCCAGAAAGCGCGGCCCCGGCCGCGTTTTTCGTTTTCCGGCCCCAGCAATCGGGCCATCGTTCGCCGGCATCGGCCCCGCAGGGCCTGCGGCAAGTCGTGAAGGTGCGCCAGATGAGCGAGAACGCAGTTGTCGATGCCCCGGTCAAGGTCACGCTGCCCGATGGTTCCGTGCGCGAATTCCCCGGCCCGGTCACCGTTACCGAGGTTGCGCGCTCGATCGGCGCGGGACTGGCCAAGGCCGCACTGGCTGGCCGGGTCGACGGTGAACTGGTCGACCTGAGCCACCGCATCGAGGCAAGCGCGAGCCTGGCGATCGTCACCGAGCGCGATGCCGAAGGCCTCGACATCATCCGGCATTCGACCGCCCACCTGCTTGCCTACGCGGTCAAGACCCTGTTCCCGGATGCGCAGGTGACCATCGGCCCGGTGATCGAGAACGGCTTCTACTACGACTTCTCCTACAAGCGCCCCTTCACCCCCGAGGACCTCGATGCGATCGAGGCGAAGATGCGCGAGCTCGCGGCGAAGGACGAGCGGGTGGTGCGCGAGGAGTGGGACCGCGACGACGCGGTGCGCTTCTTCGAATCCATCGGGGAGAAGTACAAGGCCGAGATCATTGCCTCGATTCCGGCCGGCGAGCGCATCTCGCTCTACCGCGAGGGCGGATTCGTCGACCTGTGCCGCGGCCCGCACGTGCCGAACACCGGGCGTCTGAAGGTGTTCAAGCTGATGAAGCTTGCCGGCGCCTACTGGCGCGGGGACTCCCGCAACGAGATGCTGCAGCGCGTGTACGGCACCGCGTGGACCAGTCAGAAGGACCAGGACGCCTACCTGCACATGCTCGAGGAGGCCGAGAAGCGCGACCACCGTCGGCTGGGGCGCGAACTCGATCTCTTCCACATGCAGGAGGAGGCGCCGGGGCTGGTCTTCTGGCACCCGAAGGGCTGGGCGATCTGGCAGGTGGTCGAGCAGTACATGCGCAGCATTTATCGCGAAAGCGGCTACCAGGAGGTCAAGGGGCCGCAGATCCTCGATCGCAGCCTCTGGGAGCGCACCGGGCACTGGCAGAACTACCGGGAGAACATGTTCACCACGGAGTCGGAGAACCGTCACTACGCGCTCAAGCCGATGAACTGTCCGGGCCACGTGCAGATCTTCAAGTCGGGCCTGCGTTCGTACCGGGAGCTGCCGCTGCGCTATGGCGAGTTCGGCCAGTGCCACCGCAACGAGCCTTCGGGCGCGCTGCACGGGATCATGCGCGTGCGCGGCTTCACCCAGGACGACGGCCACGTGTTCTGCACCGAGGAACAGATCCTCGACGAGTGCGTTGCGTTCACCGAGCAGCTGCACGCGGTCTACCGCGACTTCGGTTTCACCGACATCCTCTACAAGGTCGCCACCCGTCCGGAGAACCGCGTCGGTTCCGACGAGCTCTGGGATCGCGCCGAGGCGGCGCTGATGGAGGCGCTGCGCCGCTCGGGGCTCGACTTCACGATCGTTCCGGGCGATGGCGCCTTCTATGGCCCCAAGATCGAGTACACGCTGAAGGACGCGCTGGGCAGGCAGTGGCAGTGCGGCACGATCCAG
The DNA here is from genome assembly GCA_963204785.1 of Pseudomonadota bacterium. Taxonomy (GTDB): domain Bacteria; phylum Pseudomonadota; class Gammaproteobacteria; order Burkholderiales; family Burkholderiaceae_E; genus Quisquiliibacterium. The sequence goes on from CAUJHG010000061.1 coordinate 23,771, forward strand.
GTCGACTTCAACATGGCCGAGCGTCTGGGCGCCGAGTACGTCGCGGAGGACAACTCGCGGCGCACGCCGGTCATGCTGCACCGTGCGATCGTCGGCTCGCTCGAGCGCTTCATCGGGATCCTGATCGAGCATCACGCCGGCGCCCTGCCGATGTGGCTGGCTCCGGTCCAGCTTGCGGTCGCAAGCATCACCGATTCCCAGGCGGAATATGCGCAATCCGTTGCACAAGCGCTGAGAAAACAAGGATTTAGGGTCCAGACGGATTTGCGCAACGAGAAGATCAACTATAAAATCCGCGAGTTGAGCCTGCAGAAGCTGCCGTACATCCTCGTGGTGGGCGAAAAGGAGAAGCAGGCAGGCAGCGTGGCCGTGCGCGCGCGCGGGGGCCTGGATCTCGGAGTGCTCACGCTCGAGGAGTTCGCCGCGCGCCTCGCCCGGGAGGTGGCTGAGAAGCGCTCCTCCCCAGCGCCCAGGCAGGCCTGATTCCCCGAAGCCCCGCGTGAGTGCAGGGGCTCCGAACAAACCAATGGAGATCACAGCATAGCTACCGAACGTTCGCATCGCATCAACGGTGAAATCACTGCATCCGAGGTGCGCCTCGTCGGCATCGACAACGAGCCGATCGGAATCGTGGGGTATCGCGAGGCCATGCGCATGGCCGAGGAAGCCGATGTCGACCTGGTCGAGATCGCGCCCACCGCCCAGCCGCCTGTCTGCCGCCTGATGGACTACGGCAAGTTCAAGTACCAGGAACAGAAGCGCGCGCACGATGCCCGACTGAAGCAGAAGATCATCCAGGTCAAGGAAGTCAAGTTCCGGCCTGGCACCGACGAAGGCGACTACCAGATCAAGTTGCGCAACCTGATCCGGTTCCTCGAGGAAGGCGACAAGGCGAAGGTCACGCTTCGCTTCCGGGGGCGCGAGATGGCGCACCAGGAATTCGGTTACCGCCTGCTCGAGCGCGTCCGCGACGACCTCGAAGCGATCGGACAGGTCGAGCAGATGCCCAAGCTCGAGGGGCGGCAGATGATCATGGTGGTGGCGCCGAAGAAGAAGAAGTAGTCGTTCGGCGACACCAGAGGAATTCGCACAGGGCCCGGCCCTGGCGGACAGAAGCCGAGCGGGTCGTCGAAGTTCCGGACGGTGATCCGGGCACCCGACAAGGCATTAGAAGGAAGAGAAGGGCCAGCATGCCCAAGATGAAGACCAAGAGAGGCGCCGCGAAGCGATTCCGCGTGCGCGCAGGCGGCACCGTCAAGCGGGGCCAGGCGTTCAAGCGCCACATCCTCACCAAGAAGACCACCAAGAACAAGCGTCAGCTGCGCGGGGCGGTCGAGGTCCACACGGCCGACGTCGTCTCGGTTCGTGCAATGCTCCCCTACGCCTGACGGAGGAACGCAATGCCCAGAGCCAAACGTGGAGTCACGGCGCGAGCGCGCCACAAGAAGGTGCTGGAGCGCGCCAAGGGCTACCGCGGTCGTCGCGGCAATGTCTATCGCGTCGCAGTCCAGGCGGTCATGCGCGCGGGGCAGTACGCCTACCGCGATCGTCGCACCAAGAAGCGGGTCTTCCGCTCCCTGTGGATCACCCGGATCAACGCGGCGGCGCGTGAGCACGGCATCAGCTACAGCGTGTTCATCAACGGCCTGAACAAGGCCTCGATCGGCCTGGACCGCAAGGTGCTCGCCGACCTCGCGGTCAACGACAAGCCGGGCTTTGCCGCCATCGTCGGCAAGGTCAAGGCCCAGCTCGGGGTCGCCTGAGCCGGACGCGGCAGCGCCGCCGCGGCGGCGTGAGGCCGCGGCACGCAGGTAGCGCACGGGGCCTTGGCGGGCCCCGTTTCCATTTGGACGAATTCCTTTCCCGAGACGAGTCGATGGACACATCCCTTCAGAACATCGTCGACGAGGCCCGCGCGATGATCGCGGCGGCCGACGCCGCGTCGCTTGCCGCTGCCAAGGCGCGCTTCCTGGGCAAGGAGGGGCTCCTCACCCAGAGGATGAAGACCCTCGGCAAGCTCGAAGCCCGGGAACGCTCCCGGGTGGGCAAGGAACTCAACGAGGTCAAGCAGGCCATCGAGGCGCTGGTGAACGCGCGCGAGGCAGCGCTCGCCAAGCTCGAGCTCGACGCGCGCCTGGCCCAGGAGGCGATCGACGTCACGCTGCCCGGCCGCGGTCTCGGGCGTGGCGGCCTGCACCCGATCACGCTGACCATCGAGCGTATCGAGGCGATCTTCCGCTCGATCGGCTTCGACGTTGCCGACGGCCCGGAGATCGAGGAGGACTTCTACAACTTCACCGCGCTCAACACGCCGGAAAACCACCCGGCGCGCTCGATGCACGACACCTTCTACGTGGAAGGGCAGGACAGCTCCGGAAACGGACTGCTGCTGCGAACGCATACCAGCCCGGTGCAGATCCGCTATGCGCGGATGCACAAGCCGCCGATCAAGGTGATCGCCCCCGGCAAGACCTACCGGGTCGACTCCGACGCGACCCACTCGCCGATGTTCCATCAGTTCGAGGGACTGTGGGTCGACGAGGACATCAGTTTCACCGACCTGAAGAGCGTCTACACCGACTTCCTGCGCAAGTTCTTCGAGACCGACGAACTCGACGTGCGCTTCCGTCCGTCCTACTTCCCGTTCACCGAGCCCTCGGCCGAGATCGACATGCGCTTCCACAGCGGCCCGCTGGCCGGACGCTGGCTCGAGGTCTCGGGCTCCGGCCAGGTGCATCCCGCCGTGATGCGCAACTACGGGCTGGATCCGGAGCGCTACATCGGCTTCGCGTTCGGCTCGGGAATCGAACGGCTCGCGATGCTGCGTCACGGCATCGGCGACCTGCGCCTGTTCTACGAGAACGACCTGCGTTTCCTCGCGCAGTTCAACCCCTGACCGGCGCCGCAGCCTGCCCCTGCGTGCGCGGGGACGACGGACGCATCCAACGAAACGAGATCGAGCGATGAAGTTTCCCGAGAGCTGGCTTCGCAGCTTCTGCAACCCCGACTGGACCACCGAGCAACTGTCCGAGCGGCTGACGATGGCAGGGCTGGAAGTGGAGGAGGTGACTGCGGCAGCGCCGCCGTTCACCGGCGTCGTCGTGGGGCAGGTGCTGTCAGTCGCGCCGCACCCGAACGCCGACCGCCTCAGGGTCTGCGAGGTCGACACGGGCTCCGGCGTGCACACCATCGTCTGCGGCGCGCCGAACGTCGCTGCGGGAATGCGCGTGCCGTGCGCGCTGCCCGGCGCGGTGCTGCCCGGGGGCTTCGAGATCCGCCCGGTCGAGATGCGCGGCGTGCAGAGCGGCGGCATGCTGTGCTCGGCGCGGGAACTGGGGCTCTCGGACGATCACTCCGGGCTCCTGGGGCTTTCCCCGGAGGCGCCCGTGGGCAAGGATGTCCGTGCCTGGCTGCAACTCGACGACCAGGTCTTCCTGCTCAAGCTGACCCCGAACCTCGCGCACTGCTTCGGCGTGCAGGGAATTGCGCGCGAAGTCGCTGCGCTCAGCGGCGCCGCGCTGTCGGTGCCGTCCTTTGCGCCGGTGGCGGTCACGCTCGCGGAGCGCCTGCCGGTCGAGGTGCAGGCGCCCGACCTCTGCGGCCGCTTCTGCGGCCGGGTGATCCGCGGCGTCGATGCGAAGGCGCCCACGCCCGAGTGGATGAAGCGCCGGCTCGAGCGTGCCGGCCAGCGCCCGATCTCGGCCCTGGTCGACATCTCCAACTACGTGATGCTGGAACTGGGGCGGCCCACGCACGTCTTCGACCTGCACAGGATCGCTGGCGGCCTGCAGGTGCGCTGGGGGCGCGCGGGCGAGAAGCTCGCACTGCTCAACGGCCAGACCGTCGACCTGGACGGCGAGGTCGGCGTGATCGCCGACGCATCCGGGCAGGTCGAGAGCCTGGCCGGGATCATGGGCGGGGCCAGCACCGCTGTCTCGCTGGACACCACGGCGATCTACGTCGAGGCCGCATTCTGGTGGCCGCAGTCCATCGCAGGGCGGGCACGTCGCTACAACTTCTCGACCGACGCCGCCCAGCGTTTCGAGCGGGGCGTGGATCCTGCGACCACCGTGGATCACCTCGAATACCTGTCGCGGCTGATCCTCGAGATCTGCGGCGGACAGGCCGGCCCGGTCGACGACGTCGTCACCGGCCTGCCCGAGCGCAAACCGGTGTCGATGCGCATCGCGCGCGCGCGCAAGGTGATCGGTGTCGAGGTCTCCGAGGCCGAGATCGCCCAGACCTTCCAGCGCCTGCAGATGCCCGCGCGCCGCGAGGGTGACCACTTCGTGGTGACGCCTCCGTCCTACCGCTTCGACATCCAGATCGAGGAGGACCTGATCGAGGAGGTGGTGCGCCTGTGGGGCTACGAGCGGCTGCCGGTGCGCCCGCCGCGCGCCGCGTCGCCGATGCAGCCGCAGCCCGAGGGGCGGCGCAGCCGCTTCGCGGTCCGGCGCACGATCGCCGCACGCGACTACCAGGAGGTGATCGGCTACAGCTTCGTCTCCTCGGAACTCGACCGGATGCTCGGTGCGGCGGAGCCGATCCGCCTGCTCAACCCGATCGCGGCGCAGATGGACGTGATGCGTACCACGCTGTGGGGCGGGCTGGTCGACACGCTGCGTGCGAACCTGAACCGGCGTGCATCGCGGGTCCGCTTGTTCGAGGCGGGCCGGGTCTTTGCTGCCGATCCCTCGGTGCAGCCCGGGCCGCTGTCGGTCAACGGCGTGCATCAGCCCGAGATGCTTGCCGGGCTTGCCTACGGCCCTGCTGCCGACGAGCAGTGGGGGCTGAACACGCGCCAGGTCGACTTCTTCGACGTCAAGGGAGATCTCGAAGCGCTGTTCGGAAGCCGCGCTCCCGTCTTCGAGCCTGCGTCGCACCCGGCGCTGCATCCCGGGCGCAGCGCACGACTGGCGCTGGAGGGGCGGCCGGTGGGCTGGCTCGGGGCACTGCATCCTGCCGTCCAGCAGTCGCTCGACCTGGCGCAGGCGCCGATCCTCTTCGAAGTGGAGATGGACGCGCTGGTCCTGCGGGCGGTTCCGGTGTTCGAGCCGGTGTCGAAGTTTCCGCCGGTGGTGCGCGACCTTGCGCTGGTGCTGGACCAGTCGATCCCGGCGCGTCGCCTGCTCGACGAAGTGCTGGCAGCGGGCGCCGAACTGCCCTCCGGAAGCCTCCTCAGGAACGTCAGCCTGTTTGACGAATATCGCGGTAAGGGATTGGAAAATAAGGAGAAAAGCCTTGCCATCCGTCTGTGGATGCAAGATACTCAGCGCACCCTGAACGATGCCGAAGTCAACGACCTGATCGCCGCGATCGTCGACCGGGTGAGCCGCAGCCTCGGTGCACGGCTGCGCTCCGGCGGCTGACGCGCTCTCCGGAAATGAACGTCGCTGGACAGCCCATGACCCTGGCGCCGCTGGATCCCGCCTCCGTCCGAGTCGCGCTCCCCGAAGCGCCGGGGGCTGGCGAACAGTTCACGCTCACCAAGGCCGAACTCGCCGAGATGCTCTTCGAACGGGTCGGGCTGAACAAGCGCGAGGCCAAGGACATGGTCGAGACCTTCTTCGACGAGATCCGCGGAGCGCTCGAGCGGGGAGAGTCGGTGAAGCTCTCGGGCTTCGGCAACTTCCAGTTGCGCGACAAGCCGCAACGTCCGGGACGCAATCCCAAGACCGGAGAGGAGATCCCGATCTCCGCACGTCGGGTCGTCACCTTCCACGCCAGCCAGAAACTGAAGAGCCAGATCGACGGCGAGGTGGTCTGAGCCGCGCCACGGCCCGGCGTCCTTGCGTCCGCACAAAACAGGAAGTCGTTCCGCACCCATGCAGCCCAAACCCGACGCCAAGGTGGTTCTGCCCCCGATCCCGGCCAAGCGCTATTTCACGATCGGCGAGGTCAGCGAACTCTGCGGGGTGAAGCCCCACGTGCTGCGCTACTGGGAACAGGAATTCACCCAGTTGCGTCCGATGAAGCGGCGGGGCAATCGACGCTACTACCAGCACCACGAGGTGCTGCTGGTGCGGCGCATCCGGGAACTGCTCTACGAGCAGGGGTTCACGATCAGCGGCGCGCGCAACCGGCTCGCGGAGGCCCATGGCAAGGGCCGGGAACAGGCGCCGGATGAGCCGGTACCGATCACCTACGAGGTCACCGAGGCCGAACTCGAGGAGATGCGCGGGGTGCTCGCGGAGGCGCTCGAACTGCTGGGCGACCCCGGCGGCGATGCGGCGAACGATTCCGGCCAGGCAGCCTCGCATGCCGAGGATGCCGACGACGGGGATGACGACGAACGCTCCTGATGGGCGCCGGCAGGCATCGGGTGCAGAGCCTGGCTGAAAACTGATATACTTCAAAGCTTCGGGGCGTAGCGCAGCCTGGTAGCGCACTTGCATGGGGTGCAAGGGGTCGCGAGTTCGAATCCCGCCGTCCCGACCAATGAAATCAACGGGTTGGCTCTCACGAGGAGCCAACCCGTTTTGCGTTCCCGGCCCGGGTGGCAAACGCCGGGCGATCCGGGCGTCGCGAGATCTCCAGGACGAGCCGCAGGAAGCCTGCCACCTCGGACTGGTCGTCCAGCGCGTACATGGCCGCCGACGGCGGGCCTTCGCGGCCGACGCGGACCGTCAGCCAGCCAGCCCCGGCACGCTCGAACACCGCTTCGTCGTTGACGTCGTCGCCCAGGTACAGCGCGCGATCGGCGCCGAAGTGCCGCACCAGCGCGTGCACCGCATCGGCCTTGTCGGGCGCATCCTGCGCGACCACGTTCAGCACGCACTTGCCGCCGAAACTGCGCAACCCGAGGGGAAGGTCGAGCACGAGCGACTCGGCCAGCCTGCGCGCCGCTTCCCGATCGGGAGCACGGCGGTAGTGCAGTGCGAGCGAATGCCGCTTGTCCTCGACGCTGAGGCCGGCCGCGCGCCACGCGTCGGCGCTTTCGCGCAGTCGGTCGCGCATCGCGTCCAGCGGCCCGGCGCTGTCCGAGGGCAGGGCCGCTGCGGGGTTCTCCGCACCGTGGCTGCCGATGATCCGGTCGGGCCGGAAGCCCAGGCGGCCTTCCAGGTCGGCCACGGATCTGCCAGTGACGATCGCCACGGGGAGCCGTGCGGCCAGCCTGGCAAGGATGTCCGAGAGCGCCGGATCGACGCGCGCGCGATCCGGGTCTTCCACGATGGGCGCCAGGGTGCCGTCGAAGTCGAAGGCAAGCAGCGGCCGCGCGCGCAGCACGTCCTCGAGTGCCTGCACGCCGTTGGCGCTGAGGGCGTGCTCGATCGGCTCAGCCATGGCTCATGCCCTCGACGCGCTGCGCGATCCGTTCACGCAGCCTGACCCGTGCGGCATCGCCGAGCATCCGGCCGGCCCAGCGAAAGACGTTGAACTCGTGCACCGTGCTGCGCAGGCTGGCCATGCGTTCGCGCTGCTCCTGCGGTGGCATCGTGATCGCCCGGTGCAGGGCATCGGCAGTCTCCTCGACGTGGTAGGGGTTGACGATCAGCGCTTCGGTCATCTCGCGCGCCGCGCCGGCGAAGCGGCTGAGCACCAGCACTCCCTGCTCGTCGTCGCGCGTGGCAACGAACTCCTTGCTCACGAGGTTCATTCCGTCGTGCAGGCTGGTGACCACGCAGGCGTCGGCTGCACGGTACAGCTCGAGTAGCGCCGCATGGTCATGGTGTTCGGCGACCAGGTGCACCGGTGCATGGCCGGGCCCGCCGAAGCGTGCGTTGATCCGTTCGGCGAGATCCGAAATCCGGCGCTGGAAGGCGCGGTACTCGTCCAGCGCCGAGCGGGTCGGCGCTGCGATCTGCACCAGGCTGAAGCGGCCGCGCAGCTCCGGATGCTTCTCCAGCATCCGTTCGACCGCGTACAGACGCTCGAGAATGCCCTTGGTGTAGTCGAAGCGATCGACGCCGACCGCGATCAGCGCGTCGGGCCCCAGCCCGAAATGCTCCCGGACGCGGTCACGGCAGACGGGCACCGGCGGCCAGGCTGCGGCGGCCTGCTCCGAGGGCCAGTCGATCGAGATCGGGTAGTTCTCGATCAGGGTCTCCTTGCCCTCGTGGAAGATCGTGTCGTGCTCGGGCTCGATACGGGCTTCGAGCTGGCGGTCGACGGTCTCCATGAAGTTGCGGCAGTGGTGACGCGTGTGGAAGCCGAGGATCGTGCTGCCGAGCATTCCGCGCAGGAGTTCCGGCGCCCATGGGCAGATGCCGAAGAACTCGGGGTTGGGCCAGGGGATGTGCCAGAAGGTGATGATCGTTGCCGCGGGCAGTCGTTCGCGCAGCATCGCGGGGAGCAGGGCGAAGTGATAGTCCTGCACCAGGACGATCGGATCCTCGCTGCGGGCCTCGGCCGCCACGGCGTCGGCGAAGCGCTGGTTGACCGCGCGATAGCTGTCCCAGTCCGACTGGCGGAACACGGGGCGCACGTGCGCCACGTGGCACAAGGGCCAGAGCCCTTCGTTTGCGAAGCCGTAGTAGTAGCCGCGCTCCTCCTCCTCGGTGAGCCAGATCCGGCGCAAGGTGTAGTCGCCGCTCTCCGGGGGGACGCGGACGCGATCGCCGGAATCGACCGCGTCACGGTCGCCGCTGCCGCTGCCGTGCGCGACCCAGGTTCCGGCGCAGGCGCGCATCACGGGCTCGACCGCGGTGACCAGGCCGCTGGCAGGGCGCTTCACTTCGAGCCCGCCGGCGCCGTGTTCGTGGATGTAGGGCTCGCGGTTCGAGACGACGATCACCTCCTGGCCGCTCAGTTCGGTGCCCAGCAACTGTCGCAGTCGTGGGGCGTCCCACGGACCTTCCGGGCCGCGCGCGCGCCGGTACTCGTCCTCGAGCCTGCGCAGCCGCGAGCGCAGCTCGGCCGCCAGCGGCGCCAGTTCAGGGGCCGGGGCCGCGAGCGGACGGACCAGCCCCTCGCCGCGCAGCAGCGCGCGTGCACCGGCAACCCAGCCTCGCCAGCTCAGCTGCGCGACGATCATCGTGATCAGCGCCATCGAGGCGCCCATCGCCACGATCAGGTAGAGCAGGTAGCGACGTGTGTCCTGGCTGCGATGCTCGACGAAGCTGAAGTCGTGCACCAGCACCAGATCCGCGCTGTGCGAACCGCCGATCACGAGCGGCTGGGTGCGCAGGTGCACCGGGCCCCCATCCGTGCGGTGCAGCGCAGACAGCTCGCTTCCCGCCGGCGCCGCGGCGCGGCAGCCCAGTTCCGAAGGAAAGGCCGAGCTCGCCTGCAGCAGCCTGCCGTCGGGCGCGCACAGGCCGAGCGCGAGCAGGCGCTCGTCGCGCACCGTGCGCTCGAGCAGGGCCTGCACGCGTGGCGATGCGCCCTCGGCAAGCGCCTGGGTGAGCGGATCGGCGAGGGCGTTGGCGATCAGACGGCCGCGGATGTCGAGATCACGCGAGAACCAGCGCTGGGTGAGCTGGTCGACCAGGGGAAGGCTCAGGTAGGCGGCAGCCACCAGGACGAGCGCAAGCGGAAGCAGGAATCGGAGTTGCAGCCTGAAGGTTTTCATCGGTCCTCGGGGAGCCGCGCTGGTCGCGCCTGCTCGGGGCGCGGGAGCTGGGGCTCGTCCGGTCGCTGCGATGGTGGCGCGGCGCGCCTGGCGACCAGTGAAGTAAACTCGGTCGGAACGATCCGACACAACGGTCGGAGTGATCCGACCCGATGACAGCCGGTCCCGGCCGGCTGCGCCCAGTATAGCCCCGACCCCGTCCGGGCTCCCAGAGCAGGTTCCGGAGCGTGCGCGATGGCGCCGCGTTCCGCGCTGCCAGCCCCATCCGAGGACCCGATGACCCGCAAGGCCGCCGCCGACCACGGACTCACCGACGCCGCGAACCTGGATCTCGCGCTGGTCGGCAACTGCACGTTCGCCGCGCTGATCGATCGCTTCGCCCGCGTGGTCTGGTGCTGCATGCCCAGGTTCGACGGAGACCCGGTGTTCCACGCGCTGCTCGATTCGGGCAATGGCCTGGGCCGCGACGGCAGCTTCGGCGTCGAGCTGGAGAACCTGGCCCGTTCCGAGCAGGCCTACGATCACGGCACTGCGGTGCTGCGCACGCGTCTGTACGATGCCGATGGCAACGGCGTCGAGGTGACCGACTTCGCGCCGCGCTTCTTCGTGCGCGACCGCATCTTCCGGCCTGCGCAGCTGGTGCGCCGCGTGCGCCCGCTCAACGGACGGGTGCGCGTGCGTTTCGTGGTGCGCCCCCGCGTCGACTGGGGATCGCGGACCCCGGAGTCCGCGCGCGGCAGCAATCACATCCGCTTCGCGGCGGCCTGGGGCGGCCTGCGCCTGACCACCAATGCGCCGCTGACCTACGTGATCGACGAAACCTGGTTCTCGCTCGGCGGCCCGGTAAGCTTCCTGCTGGGTCCGGATGAAACCCTCTCGGGCGGCATCGAGGAGACGGCGAGCGAGTTCGAGGTATACACCGGCGCCCACTGGCGACAGTGGACGCGGCGCCTGGGGCTTCCCTACGAATGGCAGGACGCGGTGATCCGGGCGGCGATCACCCTGAAGCTGTGCCAGTTCGAGGAGACCGGCGCGATCGTCGCGGCCGTGACCACGAGCATCCCCGAGGCGCCCGGCAGCCAGCGCAACTGGGACTATCGCTACTGCTGGCTGCGCGACGCCTTCTTCGTGGTGCGCGCGCTCAACGGACTGTCCGAGGTGAGCACGATGGAGAGCTACATGCACTGGCTCTTCAACGTCATCCGCGGCGCCCAGGACGGTCACGTCCAGCCGCTCTACGGAATCGGCCTCGAGCGCGAGCTCACCGAATCCATCGTGCCCGGGGTCTCCGGCTATCGCGGCATGGGGCCGGTGCGCGTCGGCAACCAGGCCTGGGAGCATTCGCAGCACGACGTCTACGGCAACATCGTGCTGGGTGCGGCGCAGGCCTTCCATGATCGCAGGCTCTTTCGCCGCGCCGACGTGCAGGATTTCGCGGCGCTGGAGGCGGTCGGCGATTGCGCCTGGCGTCTTCACGATCAGCCGGACGCGGGAATGTGGGAGCTGCGAACCCGTGCCGCGGTGCATACCTCGTCGGCCCTGATGTGCTGGGCGGCCTGCGATCGCCTGGCCAAGATCGCCGTTGCGCTCGGGCTGCGTGCGCGTGCGGCCGAGTGGTCCGCGCGGGCGCGCCTGATCCGTGCGCGCATCCTGGAGGCCGCCTGGAGCCGCAAGCGTGGCGCCTTTGCGCAGACCTTCCGTGGCGACGACCTCGACGCGAGCGTGCTGCTGATGGCCGAGGTCGGCTTCATCGACCCGCGCGACCCGCGCTTCGTGGGCACCGTCGATGCGCTCGAGGCAGCGCTGGGCGACGGGCCGTTCATGCGGCGCTACGAGGTGCCCGACGACTTCGGGCGCCCCGAGACTGCGTTCAACGTCTGCGCGTTCTGGCGCATCGACGCGCTCGCGCGCATCGGCCGCGCCCAGCAGGCGCGCGAGATCTTCGAGGCAATGCTCGCCAGCCGCAATCACGTCGGCCTGCTCTCCGAGGACATCGCCCCCGGCACCGGCGAGGCCTGGGGAAACTTCCCGCAGACCTACTCGATGGTCGGGATCGTCACCGGTGCCCTCAGGCTGTCCCAGCCTTGGGACGTGGTGGTTTGAAACCCGCGGCAGCCTGCCCGGTGCCGCAACGAAGAGGAGTCGATGGATGCGGGATGATCTGATCCGTTTTCTCGAAGGCTGGTCTGCGGAGTCGGGGTCGGTCGGACTGACCTTGCTGCGGATCTTCCTGATCCTGCTGGCGGCCTGGCTGGCGGTGCACGCATCGGGCCGCGCGGTGCGGGTGCTTCGGACCGGGATTGCCCCGCGGCTGGACGACGCCGAGGCGGTCAAGCGTGCCGAGACCCTCGCCAGGGTGATGCGTTACCTGATCACGGTGGCGGTGTGGCTGATCGCCGGCATGCTGATCCTGAGCGAGATCGGGGTGTCGGTCGCACCGGTGCTCGGCGCGGCAGGCGTGGCCGGGCTGGCGGTCGGATTCGGAGCGCAGAGCCTGGTGAAGGACTACTTCAGCGGCTTCTTCCTCCTGCTGGAGAACCAGATCCGCCAGGGGGACGTGGTGCAGCTCGGAAGCCACTCGGGCTTCGTCGAGAACCTGACCCTGCGTCACGTGCAGTTGCGCGATTACGATGGCAACGTGCACTTCGTGCCCAACGGCAGCATCGTCTCCGTGATCAACATGAGCCGCGGTTTCGCGCAGGCGGTGGTCGACGTGGGCGTCGGCTACGGCGAGCAGGTCGACCGTGTGATGGAGCTGATGGTCGAGGTGGGCGAGGATCTGGCTGCCGACCCGGTCTACGCGCCGAAGCTGCTGGGCCCTTTCGAAATGGCCGGAGTCGATCGCCTGTCCGAATCCTCGGTGGTCATCCGCGGCCGCTTCAGGACGGTCGCCCTCGAGCAGTGGTCGGTTCGGCGCGAATACCTGCGCCGCTTGAAGAACGCCTTCGATGCGCACGGGGTCGAGATCCCCTCCAGGCAGCTCACGGTGCACGCAGGCGCTGTGCGGGACGCTGCACGGGCGGGCTTCCCGGTGCGACTCTCCCCCTGAAGAGGCCCTGTTCCGCCGCCGTGCCCCCGATGGGAGCGCGGCGGTCGCGGCCGGGAGCGTCCGCAGGCGCGGCGGCCCGGGCCGCCGCGCCGCTCAGGCGCCGACCTGCATGTGGCGCTGCGCGGCCTCGCTGGTGCGCTCCCAGCGACGCTCCTCGGCGAACAGCACCTCGAGCGGCACTGGAGTCCCGATCAGTTCGCCCTGCACGTACTCGATCCCGAGCAGGCGCAGGCGGTCGTAGATCTCCTGGTTGTGCACGTGTTCGGCGATCGTGCGCACCTCGAGCCGGCGGGCGACCCGCACCGTCGAGAGCACGATCTCCTCGTCGATCGGATTGCTCATCAGGTTGCGGATGAAGGAGCCGTCGATCTTCAGGTAATCGAGCGGCAGGCTGCGCAGATTCGAGAACGAACCGACGCCCGAGCCGAAATCGTCGAGTGCGAAGCGGCAGCCCATGCCGTGCAGCACCCCGACGAAGCGCCGCGCGTGGTCGAGGTTGGCCACGACCGCGTTCTCGGTCATCTCGAAGCACAGCTGCGAGGGCGCGAGCCCCGAGCGGTCGAGCCCGTCGACGACGAACTCCAGGAACTGCGTGTCGCCGAGGGTCTGTCCCGAGACGTTGATCGCCACGCAGCGGCCCTGCGGCACCTGCAGCGTGCCGTCGACGATCGCATCCAGGGTCTGCTGCACGACCCAGCGGTCGATCAGGCCCATGAGGCGGTAACGCTCGGCGGCGCGGATGAATTCCAGCGGCTGCACCTCGGCGCCGGTCTCGTCCTTCATGCGCACCAGCACCTCGAGCGCCGGGCCGTCGCTGCTGCCGCCGGCGGCGACCACGGCCGGCACGATCGGCTGCACGTAGAGCTCGAAGCGCTGATCCCTGAGCGCCGACTGCAGCTTCTGCAGCCACTGGATCTCGCCGGTCGAGCGCGCCAGCGCTTCGTCGCGGGCCGAATAGACGACGACGCGGCCGGCGCCCTGGCGCTTGGCCATGTAGCAGGCGCTGTCGGCGGCGGCGAGCGAATCCTCGACCGAGCTGCTCTCGCGCGC
>CAUJHG010000062.1 GCA_963204785.1 Pseudomonadota bacterium
GGGCTTGGTTCGGGAAGCACGGGAAGGAATCTTCCTTCCGGACAGGCTCTGGCAGATTCAGCTTTTGGCGCTAGATCCCCGGTTCGTGCACCGCTGGACTCAGTCGGGTCTTTACCGGGCACAAGTGCAGATGGCCTGCTCAGGTACCAGCGCGAGCATGCAGAACCTCGCTCAGCATCAGTTTGGCGCCTTCCTATTGGCTGCCCCGCCACTCTGCGAGCAGACCACCATCGCCACCTTCCTCGACCGCGAAACCGCCAAGATCGACGCGCTGGTCGCCGAGCAGGAGAAGCTGATCGCCCTGCTTCAGGAGAAGCGCCAGGCCGTCATCTCGCACGCGGTCACCAAGGGGCTCGACCCGAACGTGCCGATGAAGGATTCGGGGGTGGAGTGGCTGGGGGAGGTGCCGGCGCATTGGTGCGTTGCCAGCATAAAGCGCTTCTGCACGAAAATCACCGATGGCGCTCACATCTCTCCCGAGACGGAGGGAGGGATTTACAGCTTCGTCTCCACCAAAGACATCCTAGATGATCATATCGACTTCGATGGAGCCCTCCTGACATCCATCGAAAGCTACGAGTACCTAGAGCGCACCGGCTGCCGACCTCTGCGTGGCGATGTCCTCTTCAGCAAAGACGGAACCATCGGACGAACCGTGATGGTAAGCGATCAGCGGAAGTTCGTAGTCGCGTCATCGTTGATTATCCTTAGGCCAGATCCCTCACTGCTCGATCCAAGGTTCCTCGACTACCTCTGCAAGTCATCCACTGTATCGGCCCAAGTGCAGGCATTTGTGAAAGGAGCAGGTCTCCCCAGGGTCTCGATACAGAACCTCATGAAGGTCTTGGGGATATTTCCTCCGCTAGCGGAGCAGACTGCCATCGCAGCCTACCTCGACGACAAGACCGCCGAGAGTAGCGCTCTCATTGCCTTCACGCAGAGCGCTATCGTCACGCTTCAGGAACGCCGCGCCGCCCTGATCTCCGCCGCTGTCACCGGCCAGATCGACGTTCGCGGACTCGCAGCGGCAGCATGAACGAATCACGGCAAGTACCCTCGGTCGCAGTTCGGCACAGCGATTTCATCGTCTATGTCGACGAGAGTGGCGATCACAGCCTCGAGTCGATCGACCCGGAGTATCCGGTCTTCGTGCTGTCGTTCTGCATCTTCCGAAAGCCCGATTACGCAGAGAAGGTCACTCCGGCGATCCGGAAGCTGAAGTTCCAGACGTTCGGGCACGACATGGTCGTGCTGCATGAGTCAGAGATCAGGCGCAAGAAGGGCGCGTTTTCGATGCTCTCGCGGGAGCCTCGTGAGGCGTTCCTGTCCGGCCTGACGGAGATCATCGACGCATCGGAATTCCGTCTCGTTGCGGTGGTCATCGACAAGCGCAAGTTGAAGGACAAGTATGTGAGACCCGCACACCCCTATCATCTGGCGCTGGGGTTC
This sequence comes from Pseudomonadota bacterium, assembly GCA_963204785.1. Taxonomy (GTDB): domain Bacteria; phylum Pseudomonadota; class Gammaproteobacteria; order Burkholderiales; family Burkholderiaceae_E; genus Quisquiliibacterium. The sequence goes on from CAUJHG010000062.1 coordinate 1,450, forward strand.
GGGTTGGAACGCATCTACCGGCTTCTGCTGTCGGCCAGGCAGGACGATGCCCGAACGTTCTTAGTGTGCGAAGCACGTGGTGCCAGGGAAGACGCGGAACTCGAACTGGAATTCCGTCGTATCCGTGACGGCGCCAACTATTTCCGTAGGCCGCTGCCGTTCGACCTGATCATTGCCGACAAGAAGACGAATTCGGAGGGCTTGCAGCTCGCGGATCTGACGGCCCGGCCCATTGGCCTGAAGGTCCTGCGGCCACAACAGATCAACCGCGCTGCGGCGGTCCTCAACGAGAAGTTCTATCGGGACGGCGCAGGCAATGTACTCGGCATCGGTTTGAAGGTGTTTCCCTGAGGGCGTTTTCGGTGTCCAGAAAGCAGAAGGGCTCCTGTAGTTCCAGGAGCCCAGCGCCGGCCGCGTAGTCGCAACCCATTTGAAATAGAGATTAACTGATCGCGGCAGAGTCCACAAGGCGCTCGGCCCGCCCCGCGAGTGACGCGACCCCAGATCGGGGTCGCCAGGATGAGCGAATGAGCCTCCACAAAGAAGTCCAGTTCGAAAACGACATCTGCGCCCACCTGGCCGCGCACGGCTGGCTCTACGCGGAAGGCGATGCCACCGCCTACGACCGCGCCCGCGCCCTCTTCCCCGCCGATCTGATCGCCTGGGTGCAGGCCACCCAGCCCAAGGCCTGGGAGACGCTCACCAGGAACCACGGCGCCAGCGCCGAAACCGTGCTGCTGGACCGCATCCGCAAGCAGCTCGACGACCGCGGCACGCTGGACGTCCTGCGCCGCGGCGTGGAACTCGTCGGGCTGCGCCAGTCACTGGCGCTCGCGCAGTTCAGGCCCGCGCTGGCGATGAACGCGGAGCTGCAGGCGCGCTACGCGGCCAACCGGCTGCGCGTGGTGCGCCAGGTGCGCTACTCGCTGCACAACGAGAACGCCCTGGACCTGGTGCTGTTCGTCAACGGCCTGCCGGTGGCCACGGCGGAGCTCAAGAGCCAGTTCACGCAGCGCGTGGACGACGCCGTGGACCAGTACCGGTTCGACCGCCACCCGCGCCCCAAGGGCCAGGCCCCGGAGCCGCTGCTGGACTTTCCGCGTGGCGCGCTGGTGCACTTCGCGGTGAGCAACGAGGCGGTGCGCATGACCACCCGCCTGGAGGGCGCCGCCACCCGCTTCCTGCCCTTCGACCAGGGCGACCGCGGCGGCGCGGGCAACCCGGTGAACCCGGACGGCCACCGCAGCGCCTACCTGTGGGAGCGGATCTGGGCGCGCGAGAGCTGGCTGGAGATCCTGGGCCGCTACCTGGTCACGCAGCGCGACAGCAAGAAGAACATCAGGTCGATCATCTTCCCCCGCTACCACCAGCTCGACTGCACGCGCCAGCTCGTGGCCACCGTGCTGGCCGAGGGGCCTGGGCAGAAGTACCTGATCCAGCACTCGGCGGGCTCGGGCAAGACCAACTCCATCGCCTGGACCGCGCACTTCCTGTCCGAGCTGCACGACGCGGCCAACGCGAAGCTCTTCGACTCGGTGCTGATGATCAGTGACCGCAACGTGCTCGACGCGCAACTGCAGGAGGCGATCTTCGACTTCCAGCGCACCGTGGGCGTGGTGGCGGTGATCACCGGGGACTCCGGCAGCAAGAGTGCGGAGCTGGCCGCGGCGCTGTCCGGGGACAGGAAGATCGTGGTCTGCACCATCCAGACCTTCCCCTTCGCGATGAAGGCCGTGCAGGAGCTGACGGCCACCCAGGGCAAGCGCTTTGCGGTGATCGCCGACGAGGCGCACAGCTCGCAGACCGGCACCGCTGCGGCGCGGCTCAAGGAGGTGCTCTCGGCCGACGAGCTGAAGGAGCTCGAGGACGGCGGCGAGATCGGCGCCGAGGACCTGCTGGCCGCGCAGGATGGCCGCCCGTGCCAGCCCGGCCGGCATCACCTACGTGGCCTTCACCGCCACGCCCAAGGCCAGGACGCTGGAGCTCTTCGGACGCCGCCCGCACCCGCAGCAGCCCGCCGGCCCCGGCAACCTGCCCGCCGCCTTCCACGTCTACGGCATGCGCCAGGCGATCGAGGAAGGCTTCATCCTGGACGTGCTGCGCAACTACACGCCCTACAAGCTCGCCTTCCGGCTGGCCAACGCGGGCAAGGAGTACGACCAGCGGGCGGTCGAGCGTAGCGAGGCCATGAAGGGCCTGATGCGCTGGGTGCGGCTGCACCCGTACAACATCGCGCAGAAGGTGCAGATCGTGGTGGAGCACTTCCGCGAGAACGTGGCCCCACTGCTGGGCGGACAGGCCAAGGCGATGGTGGTGACCGCCAGCCGCGTGGAGGCGGTGCGCTGGCAGCTCGCCATCGACAGCTACATCAAGGGCAAGGGCTACCCGATCGGCACGCTGGTGGCCTTCTCCGGCGAGGTCGACGACCCCGACTCGGGCCCCGAGCCCTTCACCGAGCACAGCAAGACCCTGAACCCGAAGCTGCGCGGGCGCGACATCCGCGAGGCCTTCGGCACCGCCGAGTACCAGGTGCTGCTGGTGGCCAACAAGTTCCAGACCGGCTTCGACCAGCCGCTGCTGTGCGGCATGTACGTGGGCAAGCGGCTGGCCGGCATCCAGGCGGTGCAGACCCTGTCGCGCCTGAACCGTGCCCACCCGGGCAAGGACACGACCTACGTGCTGGACTTCGTCAACGAGCCTGACGAGGTCCTTGCGGCCTTCCGCACCTACTACGAGACCGCGGAGCTCTCGGGGGTCACCGACCCCGCGCTTGTGCTGGACCTGCGCGGCAAGCTCGATGCCAGCGGCCACTACGACGACAACGAGGTCGAGCGCGTGGTGGCGGTGGAGCTGAATCCGCGCTCCAGCCAGGCCGAGCTGTCGGCCGCGATCGAACCGGTGGCCGACCGTCTGCTGCGTGCCTACCGCAGCGCCGCCGAGGACCAGCAGGTCGCCCGTGCCCGAGAGGACGAGAAGGCGCAGCAGCAGGCCCAGGACACGCTGGACGCGCTGCAACTCTTCAAGCGCGACCTGGGCGCCTACCTGCGCGTCTACACCTTCCTCTCGCAGATCTTCGACTACGGCAACACCGGCCTGGAGAAGCGCGCGATCTTCTTCCGGCGCCTGCTGCCGCTGCTGGAGTTCGGCCGCGAGCGCGAGGGGGTGGACCTGTCGAAGGTGGTGCTCACCCACCACAGGCTGATCGACGCCGGGCGGCGCGCACTCGCGCTCAGCGCGCAGGATCCGACCAAGCTCGACCCGATGACCGCACCCGGCGGCGGGACCGTGCAGGAGAAGGAGAAGGCGCTGCTGACGGAGCTCATCGCCCGCGTGAACGAGCTCTTCGACGGCGTCACCGACGACGACAAGCTCGTCTACGTGAACGGCGTGCTCAAGGGCAAGCTGCTCGCATCCGAGATCCTGGTGCAGCAGGCGGCCAGCAACACCAGGGAGCAGTTCGCCAGTTCACCGGACCTCGCCAGCGAGCTGATGGGCGCGATCATCGATGCCTTCGCCGCGCACAGCGCGATGAGCAGGCAGGCGCTGGATTCGGAGCGGGTGCGCGCCGGGCTGAAGGACGTGCTGCTGGGGCCAGGGCAGCTGTACGAGGCCTTGCGGGCGAAAGGAGAGGCCGCGCGCCGCGCCGATCGGTAAGACGCAACCAGAGGCTTGGTGCGCGAAGCATGGGCGCATGGCACCCAGCCGCTCAGATCAGCTCGAGCCGGACCTTGCGACCGACCGCAGCAGCAGCCTTGGTGAGGGTGTCGAGCGTGACGCCGGTGTTGTCGGGGTCGAGGAGGCGATCGAGCTGCGGCCGAGAAGTGTCCATGCGCCTGGCCATCGCAGACTTCGACAGGTTCTGGTCCTTCATGGCTTGTTCGAGCTGCCAGGCGAGAACGCGCTTCACAGAGCCGGTCGTCACCTCCTCGTGGATGCCTTCCTCCTTCAGCCAGTCCTTGAAGAGGCCGCCGATCTGGGGGTTCTTGCGCTTGGTCATCGTTCAATCTCCTTCTGTCGCTTGCGGGCCAGCGCCAGATCGCCGGGGGGTGTCTTTTGCGTCTTCTGATGAAGGCATGCAGGAGGATCAGCTCCCCATCGACCAGACAGAACAGCACGCGTGCAATGCGTCGGCTCGAAAGGTTGCTCCGGATTTCCCAGAGCCCCTCCCCGAGGCTGCGGCACAAGGGCATGCCCAGAGGCCAGCCGTACTCAACGGTTCCGATGTCATGGCCGAGCTGCCGCCGGTCTGCGACCGGCAGGGCAACCAGCCAGTCTCGCACCGGGCTGGAACCGGTCGAGGACAGATAGAAGCGCGCGGGAGCCTTCTCGAGCGTCATGCTTGACCTGCGAAATCATTGTGCACCAAACTTGGTGCACATATCAAGCCATGCCCTGATTCGAAACGATCCTGAGCCCGGCTCGCGTGCTGCCCGCAGACGGTAGGCGGCAACGAGAGATTCGCCCACGGGCCAAGCTTCGCGGTGCGCTTGACGCACCGCCTGGAAGGCGCCGCCACGCTGTGCAAACGCTTTGCTCCGATCGGTAAGGCCCTGCGGCAGGCAGTTCACGGCACCTCCGGACCCTCTTTCGCTTCCGCTGGTACGCTGCGCGCCCATGGACTCCATTTCACAGTTCGCCCTGGGCGCCGCGGTCGGGGTTGCGGTCATGGGCCGGCGCACCGCGCCGTGGAAGGCGGCGCTGTGGGGCGGTGTCTGCGGCACGCTCCCCGATCTGGACGTGCTGATCGATCACGGCGACCCGGTGGGCAACATGACCCTGCACCGGGCCGAGACACATGCCCTTTTCTGGCAGACGCTCGCTGCTGCGCCGCTGGCGGCGCTCGCTGGCGGCTTCCGGCGCGACGGTTTCGGGCGCCGCCTGCTCGCGGTGTGGCTGATCCTGGTCACGCACGCCCTGCTCGACGCGATGACCGTCTATGGCACCCGGCTCGCCCTGCCCTTCAGCGACCATCCCTACGCGGTGGGCAGCATCTTCATCATCGATCCGCTCTACACGGCGCCGCTGCTCGTCGGCCTGGCGGTGGCGGTGCGCGCCCGACGCCCCTCGCATCGCGCCTGGAACCTTGCCGGCCTGTTCGTCTCCACCGCCTACCTCGGCTGGAGCGCGATCGCGCAGCAGCACGTCGCCTCGATGGTGCACGCACAGCTCGGCGAGCACGGCGCCCCCACGGCCGCGCGCGTGCTCGTGACGCCCGCACCCTTCGGCACGCTGCTGTGGCGGGTGCTGGTGATGCGCCCCGATCGCTACGAGGAGGGCTTCGTGTCGCTGCTCGACGCAGGCGGCGCGATCCGCCTCGACAGCTTCCCGCGCGACGCCGGCCTGCGCGAAGCGCTGCGCGGGCTGCCGGCGCTGGAACGGATCGCGCGCTTCAGCCACGGCTTCTACAGCGTCAACGAGGTCGACGGCGTCGTGCGCATCACCGACCTGCGCATGGGGCAGGAACCGTCCTACTCCTTCTCGTTCGCGGTGGCGCGCCGGGCGAGCGCGCCGGCGCCGATCCTGCCGCCGCAGGCGGTCGGCGGCCACGGCGCCGTGGACATCCCGGCCTACCTCGGCTGGCTGGGGCGGCGCAGCCTCGGCGTCCCGCTGCCGCCGCCGCGCTGACGCCGGGCGCGCATACAACCGGGCGGTCGAGATGTGCGGACGCTACGTGCTCTACGGACCCGAGGGCCGGCTGCGCGAGGCTTTCGGCCTGCGCGAGCTGCCGCCGTTTCGCCCGCGCTGGAACATCGCACCGGGCGCCGAAGTGCTGGCGATCCGGCAGGCCAGGGACGGGCGCCGCGCCGAAATGGTCCGCTGGGGGCTCAGGCGCAACGGCGCCGTGGCCAACGTGCGCGACGACAGCGTCGGCAAGCCCTGGGCCTGGCGGCTGCTGCACGCGCGCTGCGTGCTCCCCGCCGACGGTTTCTACGAGTGGCAGCCCGCGCGCTCACCCGCAGGACGCAAGCAGCCCTGGTGCCTCGCGCCCGCCTCGGACGGGTTCTTCGCGTTCGCGGCGGTGCTTGGCGACTGGGACGGGCGCGGCGTGTCGCTGTTCACGACCGAGCCGAACGAGACCGTGCGTCCGATCCACGACCGGATGCCGGCGCTGCTCGACGCTCGAGGCGTCGAGCGCTGGCTGGACCCGCGCACCCCGCTTGCCGACGCCGTGCACCTGCTCGGGCCTGCCCCCGATTCCGCGATGCGCGCCTGGCCGGTCTCGACCGCGGTGAACGACGCGCGCCACGAAGGCCCGACGCTGATCGAGCCGCTGCCCGATCCCGCGCCCTGACGCGCGGCCGGCCCTCAGCGCCCGCGATACACCGGAGGACGCTTCTCCAGGAAGGCGCGCACGCCCTCCTGGTAGTCCTCGCTCATCTGCGCCAGCAGGTACTGATCGCGGTCGAGCGCCGCGCTGCTGGCCGCGAGCGCATTGGCGTAGGCGTTGATCCCGGCCTTGCACATCCGCAAGGGGACCGGAGGCATCGCCGCTGCACGCTGCGCGAACTCCATCGCGCGCGCAAGCGACTGCCCGGCCGGCACGCACTCGTCGACCAGGCCCCAGGCGGCCGCGGTCGGCCCGTCGATCCGCTCGGCGAGCATCACGAGCCGCTTGGCGCGCGAGGGCCCCACCAGGTTCACCAGGCGGGGGATCGAGCCCCAGCTCATGTTCATCCCCCGCTCCACCTCGGGGACGTAGAACCGGCCGGTGGCGTCGGTAACGCGGAGATCGAAGGCCGCGGCGAACGCCACGCCGCCGCCCACGCACCAGCCCTCGGTGGCCAGGATCGTGAGCGGCTCGAGCCGCTCCCAGGCCGCGCACATGCGCGGCCCCACCGCGAGGATCTCGCGCCGCTGCGCCAGCCCGAGTTCGGCGGGCGGCGCACCCTCGGACAGATCGAAGCCGTAGGTGAACAGTCCGGGCGGGCCGGTGACGACGATCGCGGAGATGTCGGGATCGCGCTCCAGTTCGAGCGCGGCGTCCAGCAGCGCGTGCATCGCCGATCGCGACATCGGGTTGCCGCGCCGGCCGCTGTCGAAGACCACCCGCACGATGCGTCCGTCACGTTCGATTCGAACCGGATGACTGCTGTCGCTGTCCATGAGCCTCCTGCTGCAGGCGCGAACGGCACGCCTGTCGACGATGTCGTGCGCAAACGATGTCCGGATCGCCGATCCGGAGATGCGCGGATTGCGGATCCGCAGGGTGAATCGGGACGGAATCGAGCGCGAGTCGCCGGATTCCGTGCCGCATTCCGCCCGGACGCGATTTCAGCGGATCTCGAACTCCGCCCGGTCCTTTCCGAGGATCCACTTCGGCGCCCTCCCGCGGCCGGTCCAGGTCTGGCCGGTGACAGGATCACGGTATTTCGGCGGTGCCGGCGGCGCCTTTGCCGCGCGGCGCCTGGAAACGGACTTTTCCTTGCGTTTCGGGAATACGTCGGTGATCTTGAGATCGAACTCGGCGACGATCGCGCGCACGCTCGCGATCGCCTCCTTGACTTCGCGCTGACGCGCCTCGGCGATCTGCTTCTCGATTGCCGATTTCCTGGCGATCAGGTCCTTGAGACTGGCCATGGCTGCCTTTTCGTGGATTTGGAACGCGGAAGTGCGGAGTTTATTCCTGTTCACTCGAAACGGGCAGGCCACCTCTTTGCCTGGTTCCGATATCCGAGGTCCAAACACAACGAAAGCGCGATGCCACCCGAAAGGCGCGGCTTCCGGTCACTGGAATCGAATGGGGATCGCTTCAGGAAATCACTGCGCAATTCCCAGCCGCGATTCCCGCCGTTCAGCCGAGACGATCGAAGGCCTGGTCGATCCGCTCCCAGCGGCGCCTGACGAACTGTCGTGCCTCGGCATGGGTGTGCAGGTAGAACTCGTCGTCACGCATTCCTGCCAGCACCAGCGCGGCCACTTCATCAGCCCCCAGTTCGCGGCCGGACAGCGTTGCCAGTTCTTCCTCGGAATACACGCCTTCGCTGGAAGGTCCGCCGAATTCGGCAGGCCGATTGCGCCTGCTGAAATCGATCCGCGTTGCCACGCGCATCGGCGACAGCACCGAGACGCCGATCCCATGCTCGCGCAGATCCTTGTGCAGGCATTCGGCCAGCGCCACGACGCCGAACTTGGTCACGCAGTACGGCCCGAGATTGCGATTGGGCACGAGGCCCGCGAAGCTCGCGGTGAACAGAAGGTGGCCGCCCTGCCTGCGCTCGACCATGCGCGGCACGAAGGCCTCGACGCCGTGGATCGGCCCCCAGAGGTTCACGCGCATCGACCACTCCCAGTCGGCGTGGGTCGCCTCCTGCGTGGGGCCGCCGACGGCCACCCCGGCGTTGCTGAAGAGGATGTGGACCGCGCCGAATTCCTCGAAAGCCTCGTCGGCGAGCGCAAAGACCGCCGCCCGATCGCCCACGTCGGTGCGCACGCCGATCGCCTTGGCGCCCAGTCCGCGCAACTGCCCGACTGCCGCCTTCAGCGCCGAGTCCTCGACATCGGCCAGCACGATGCGCGCGCCTTCGCGGGCGAGCGCCGTCGCGGTGGCCAGCCCGATGCCGCTTGCGCCGCCGGTGATCACCGCCACCTTGTCCCGGAATTCCTTCATCGCTCACACTCCCTGTCGCTTGCGGCCATGGGACCGCGGGTGCTGCGGCCGCGGGCCGCAAGCGGCGTCACCGGCGCCGGCCGGCAACTCAGATCGAGCGCCCTGCGCCCTCCCAGTGGGGCTGGCGCAGCTTGCGCTTGAAGATCTTGCCGGAGTCCTCGCGCGGAGGCTCGGCGAGGAACTCCACGAGCCGTGGAACCATGTAGCCGGCCACGTGCTGGCGCAGGAAGCTGCGCACCTCGGCCGCGGTCGGATCGCACCCGGGCTGCGGCTGCACCACTGCGCACACTGCCTCGCCGTACTCCTCGTCCGGGATGCCGAACACCGCGCAGTCGGCCACTTCGGGCATCCGCTGCAACTGGGCCTCGATCTGCGCCGGGTAGATGTTCACCCCGCCCGAAATGATCATGTCGTTGGAGCGGTCGCACAGGTACAGATAGCCGTCCTCGTCGAAGTAGCCGACATCTCCCGGCGAGACCAGGCCCTGCTTCTGCGCACGCCTGGTCTTCTCGGGATCCGCGTGATAGGCGAACTCACCGACGCCGTGCACCCGTCCGATCACCTCGCCGATCTCTCCCGGCGGCAGTTCCCTGCCCTGATCGTCGATGATCCGCACCTCGGCGCCCGGCACCACGCGCCCGACCGTGCCCGGGTGCGCAAGCCATTCCTGCGCAGTGCAGAAAGCCACGTTGGACATCTCGGTGGAGCCGTAGTACTCGTTGACGATCGGCCCCCACCACTCGATCATCGCGCGCTTGACCGGCGGCGAAACCGGCGCCGCGGCGTGCGCAACGAAGCGCAGCGACGACAGGTCGTAGCGCCGCTTCACGTCGTCGGCCAGCCTGAGCAGCCGGTTGAACATGATCGGCACCATGTTCAGGTGCGTGATCCGGTGCCGCTCGACCAGCCGCAGGAGTTCCTCCGCATCGAAGCGCGGCATGATGACCACGTCGGCGCCCATCCGGTACGCATAGTTGGCGTGCGCATTCGGCGCCGAGTGGTAGACCGGGCCGACGATCGCAGTGACCACCATGGCCGGGTCGTCGAATTCGCCGCCGAAGCCGTAGGAGCGCTGGAAGACACGATCGGCAGCGGCGCGCTGCTCGGGCGTGGGTGTCGGCCGGCGAACGCCCTTGGGCCTGCCGGTGGTTCCCGAGGTGTAGATGATCGCCGACGGCATCGGCTGCGGTGGCGCGGTGTGCGGCGCAAACCCGTCGAGCCACCGGTCCCACTCGATGGCGCCTTCGGGAAGCGCGCAGGCCTCGGGAGACAACCCGTAGGCGGCGCGAACCTCCGGCGGCACCGCCACCACGAGCACCTTCACTTCCGGGGGAATCGCCTCCCGGATCGGCGCGAGCAGATCGGCGTGGATCACCAGCACCTTTGCACCGGAGTCGCGCAGCAGGTAGGCCGCCTCGTCGACCGTGTAGTGCCAGTTCATCGCCACCGCATACACGCCGAGCCGGCCGGCACCGATCCCGGCCTCGTAGAAGGCGTAGTCGTTGCGCAGGCACAGCGCAACGCCGTCACCCGCCTTCAGCCCGAGCGCCGCAAAGCCTGCGGCTGCCTGCGCAATGCGCCGGTCCAGTTCGCCTGATTCGCGCCGGCGCTCCCCCAGCCAGATCGTTGCCATTCCGTCTCCCACCTCGCCTGCGTGAAGGCGTGATGGGGGCAGGCTAGCAGAGGTGCGCTGCGCAGGCAGGTGCGTGATCCGATTACCGGATCCGCGGGGAGCCTCAGCCGGCGCCGCGTGCCCTGGCTCCGGCCCCCGCTGCGTCGGCGAGGGTGACGCTCACCGAGAGCACCTCCATGTCGCGGTCGCTGTCGAGGTCGATCGCGATGTCCTCGGGCGCCACCTTCACGTAGCGCGACACCGCCTCGATCACCGCAACCTTGATCTGCTGGATCAGCTCCGGGTTGGCCGAGCGGCTGCCTTCGCGCGCGATGATGACCTGGAGACGCTCCTTGGCCAGCGAGGCCGTCTTGGGCTGACGGCGCAGGATGAGGTCGAGGATGGACATGAGGCGCTCCTTCAGGCGGTGGCCTTGCGGCCGACCGAGCCGAAGATCCGGCGCAGGAAACCCTGCGGTTCGTCGGCGACGAAGCGCAGCGGCACCTCGCGACCGAGGAAGCGATCGATGGCGTCGAAGTAGGCCTGCGCCACTTCGCTGGGTGCGTCGTGCACGGCCGGAACGCCCGCGTTGGAGGATTCGAGCACCTTCTGCGACTCCGGGATCACGCCCAGCAGCGGGATCTTGAGGATGTCCAGGATGTCGCCGTAGGAGAGCATCTCGCCGTCGCGCACCCGCCGCGGCGAGTAGCGCGTGATCAGCAGTTGCTCGCGCACCGGTTCGGCGCCGGCGCGCGCGCGCCGCGAGCGCGACTGGATGATGCCGATGATGCGGTCGGAGTCGCGCACCGACGAGACCTCCGGGTTGACCACGACGATCGCGTGATCGGCGAAGGTGAGCGCGAGGACCGCGCCCTTCTCGATGCCGGCAGGGGAGTCGCAGACGATGTAGTCGAAGCCCATCGCCTTCAGTTCGTCGATCACCCTGCCGACGCCTTCCTCGGTCAGCGCGTCCTTGTCGCGGGTCTGCGAGGCCGCCAGGATCGCCAGGTTGGGGACCTGCTTGTCGCGGATCAGCGCCTGGTTCAGGGTGGCTTCGCCGTGCAGCACGTTGACGAAGTCGTAGACCACGCGCCGCTCGCAGCCCATCACCAGGTCCAGGTTGCGCAGGCCCACGTCGAAATCGATCACGACCACCTTTTTGCCGCGCAGGGCCAGGCCTGCCGCGAAGTTGGCCGAGGTGGTGGTCTTGCCCACACCGCCCTTGCCCGAGGTCACCACGATCACTTCACTCATCGGAGTCCTTCCATGCTGGAGTACCCGGCCACGAGGCTGCCCTGCGCAGGCCGGTTCATGTTCCTTGCTACAGCGGTCGCACCGACAGCTTGTCGGCGACCGCGTCGAGTTCGATGCGCACCGGCCGCCCCCGATGTTCCTCCGGAGGACCTTCCTCGAAGGTTCGGTAGACCCCGCAGACCGCCACCAGTTCGGCGCGCAGGTCGAGGGTGAAGATTGCTGCGCCGCGCTGACCGCGCGCCCCCGCGATCGCCCGCCCCTGCAGCGGTCCGTAGACGTGGATGTTGCCGTCGGCGATCACCTCGGCGCCCGGCGACACCGGGCCGATCACGACCAGATCGGCATCGCGCGCATAGATGCGCTGCCCGGAGCGCACCGGTCGCTCGACCACCAGCGTGGGCGCTGCGCTGGCGCCAGTGGCGCTGGCCGCGCCCTGCGCCGCAGGCTCGGCCCTTGCCCCATGGGCCGTGGCCGCCGGCGCCGTGCTGCGGGCAGTCGCGCCCTCGGCTTCGCCCTTGCCCTGCTTCTGCGCGGGACCTCGCCCTGCCTCGGCCGGGCGGGCGGGCGCTTCGCGCAGCGGCGACAGCCAGCCCAGTTGCCAGCGGTTGGCCTGCTCGCGGAAGCTCTCGGCAGCGCCGGCCACTGCGACCGGGTGCAGCCGCACTGCGCGCAGGACGGCGAGCACCTCCGGCCAGTCGATCCGCGCATCCGGCCCGAGCCGGGAGAGGTCGATGACCACCGGTTGCCACTCGAAGCGGTCCGGGTCGCCGTCGAGCAGTTCGATCAGCGCATGCCGCAGGGCATCAGGCGAGGCCTCGTTCAGGACCGCGCGCAGCGCGGGGTGGGACAGGCCCTTGAACTCGATCGCCGGCCGGGCGTGCGCCGCGGAGCGTGCGTCACCGCCCTTGCCGGATGCCGGATCGGGTTCGGACGAGGATCGGACAGCGGTTTCGGAGGGCATCGGGCGGGAGTCGGGATTGCCGGAATTTCGCCGGACGACGGGCTGTCGGCGCGCCAGCGGCGAGCAAGCCCGGCACACGCACCACGTCGCCGCGGCGCGGATCCGTCAGGGTGGCGGATCGACCGCGATTGTACCCGAGGCCGTCCCGCCCCGAAGCGATCAGCCCTCCATCGCCTGTTCGATCTCGGCGACCACTTCGGCGAACTTCTCGCGCGCAGCCGCCTGCACCCGGGGCAGATGGTAGGAGGGGAAGAGATCGTCGGTGCCGCGATAGCCGGCAAGCACCTGCTGCGCGACCGTCACCTTGTGCACCTCGGTCGGGCCGTCGGCCAGCGCGAGGAAGTAGGAGGCCAGCACCTGCTCCGCGAAGGGCATCTCGCTGGAGATGCCGATCGAGCCGTGCAGGTGCAGCGCGCGCGAGGCAATGTCGTGCAGCACCTTGGGCATCGCTGCCTTGACCGCGGCGATGTCCTTGCGCACCAGCTTGTAGTCGCCGTGCCGGTCGCACAGCCAGGCGGTGCGCAGCACCAGCAGGCGGAACTGCTCGAGCTCGATCCAGGAATCGGCGATCTTCTCCTGGACCATCTGCTTCTTCGCGAGCACCTCGCCCTGGGTGAAGCGCGAGAGGACACGCTCGCACATCATGTCCAGCGCCTTGCGCGCCTGGCCGATCGTGCGCATCGCGTGGTGGATCCGTCCGCCGCCCAGCCGCACCTGGGCAACCACGAAGGCGCCGCCCTGCGGGCCGAGCATGTGGTCCCCGGGCACGCGCACGTCGCGGAACTCGAGATAGCCGTGCGAAGGAACGTGGTCCGTTCCCCAGCCCACGTTGCGCCTGATCTCGATCCCCGGAGTGTCGGCAGGCACGATGAACATCGACATCCGCTGGTAGGGCGGCGCCTCGGGGTCGGTGACCGCCATCACGATGTGGAAGGCCGCGAAGCGCGCGTTGGAGGCGAACCACTTCTGGCCGCTGATCACCCACTCGTCGCCGTGGCGCACTGCCCTGGTCGTCAGCACCTTGGGGTCGGCGCCGCCCTGCGGCTCGGTCATCGCGAAGCAGGAGACGATCCGGTTCTCGAGCAGCGGCGCGAGGAAGCGCTCCTTCTGCCCGGCGGTGCCGAAATGGGCGAGGATCTCGGCGTTGCCGGTGTCCGGCGCCTGGCAGCCGAAGACCACCGGCCCGAACACGGCCCGGCCGAGGATCTCGTTGAGCAGGGCGAGCTTGACCTGGCCGTAGCCGGGCCCGCCCAGCTCCGGGCCGAGGTGGCAGGCCCACAGCCGGCGCGCCTTCACCTGTTCCTGCAACGGCCGCACCAGGCGCTCGAAGCCCGGCTGGCGCACGTCGTACGGGCTGCCCAGCACGTGCTCGAGAGGCTCGACCTCCTCGCGCACGAAAGCCTCGACCCAGTCGAGTTCCTTCTGGTAGTCGGCGTCGGTCTCGAAACCCCAGCTCATCGCATTCTCCAATCGGTCGGTTTTCGTGGTGTGCGGCGTCGCGGGCGGCAGCGCGAGCCGATCAGAGGATCAGCCCGCCGTCGACCGGAATCGTCTGGCCGTAGACATAGGCCGACAGCGGCGAGGCCAGGAACAGCGCGACTCCGGCCATGTCCGAGGGCAGCCCGAGCCGGCCGGCCGGAATGCTCTGCAGCGTGGCCTGCAGGCGCTGCGGGTTGCTGGTGGTGACCTTCGTGAGCTTGGTGTCGACCAGCCCCGGGGCAATGCCGTTGACGCGGATGCCCTCGCCGGCCCAGGCCTCGGCGAGGGTCCGGGTCAGGCCCACCACACCGGTCTTGGATGCGTTGTACGCGGGGTTGCCCCTGGTCGAGTGGAAGGCGGCGGTGGAGCTCACGGTGATCAGCGCGCCCCGCGATGCCTTGAGCATGTCGAAGAACTTCAGGCTGCAGTCCATCAGGCTGTTCAGGTTCACCTCGATGACCTTGCGAAAGCCGCCTCCCTCGAACTCGCCGCGCTTGTACAGGACGATGCCCTGCGAGAGCACCAGGATATCCAGCTTCGAGAAGGCCGGCTGGTGCGCCTCGACCGCGGCGCGATCGCTGACGTCGACCTGCGCATAGCTCAGCCCGGCGAGATCCGAGCCCTCGTCCGCGGAATAGTCGGCCGCGCTGGCCCGCGTACCCCACACGTGCACCTGCGCACCGTGATCGTGGAAGGCGCGGGCGATGCCGTTGCCGATGCCGCTCGAGCCGCCGACCACCAGCACGGTCTTGCCGGAGAAGTCCAGGGGGTTGTGCATCTCTCTTCGTCTCCTCGCAGATCGCTTCCGCCGTCGGATCGGCGCACGGAAGCCGGTTAAAACGGATGACTAAAACACATGACTTATGCGATGCTCCCACCCGAGGAGGCATCTTGTCCAGCCCTGCCCGTTCCACCCTGCCTGGCGACCCCACGCGCGAACGGCTCAAGACCGCAGCCCAGCGCCTGTTCGCGGAGCGCGGCATCGACGGCGTCTCGATCCGCGACATCGTCGCGGCCGCAGGCGCGCGCAACGGCGCCTCGATCCACTACTACTTCCGCACCAAGGAAGCGCTGATCCAGGAACTGGTGCTCGAGGGCGCGCAGCGCATCGACCTGCGGCGCAACGCCGCGCTGGACGCGCTCGAGCGCGCGGGCGGCCCGCGCAGCGTCGCCGAGGTGGCCAGGCTGCTGGTCGAGACCTCGATCGAGCCGGCACAGCCGGAAGGCCCCGGGGCCGCGCGCCTGTCCAGCTACATCCGCTTCATCAATGCAGTGCAGGTGCATCACCGCCAGCTCTTCCTGGACGCACTGCTGGGTCGCTGGAATTCGGGCTACCTGCGCTGCCTGCACCACCTGCAGCGGCTGCTCGCCGACGTGCCGCCCGGCATCCTGAGCCAGCGGCTGATCTTCATGTCGATCTATCTCGGCAGCACGCTGGCAGCGCGCGAGACCGCCCTGGAGCACACGAGCCGCTCGGACCGGCTCTGGCGTACCCCCTGGGCGCTGGACAACCTGGTCGACAGCCTGTGCGGGCTGCTCTCGCAGCCGCCCTCCGAGCAGGTGCTCGGGCTCGCCGCAAGGCCTGCGCGGGCACAGCCGGCCGCCAGGTCCCGCGCTGCGCAATGCCGTACCGCGCGGACGCCGGCACGAGGAAAGCCCATCTGAGGCGGAACTGCCCGAAGCCGGACGGCGGGCGCGGCGCCGCCCGCCCCGACGGCCGCGCCGCGCCGCCTGCTCAACCCTTCGAGTGCTTCCGGGCGACTTCGCCCAGGTCCGGCAGGATTCCCTCCTCGCCCAGGCGCTCGGCAAAGCCGGAGCGCTGCACCAGGGAGGCGGGCTGGGCCTGCAGGCCGCAGAGCACCAGTCGCCCGCCGCGTCGGGTGAGCATGGTCTGCAGGGATTGCAGCGCATCCAGCCCGGTGGTGTCCATGTTGAGAAGCCCGGACAGATCGAGCACCGTGAGCGGCGCGGTGCGCCGCTTGGGGTCGAGAAGCCCCTCGAGCTTGCTCACCGCGCCGAAGAACAGCGAGCCGATCACACGGTAGGCATCGACCTGCCCGGGCTGCAGGCCGATGCGCGCCAGCTCCGTCTCCTCGATCGGCTCGATCCGGGTCAGGCTGGAGATCCGGGTGACGAAGAACAGGCAGGCGAGCACCAGCCCCACCTCGACCGCGACGGTGAGATCGAGCATCACGGTGAGCAGGAAGGTGGCCAGCAGGATCACGCGATAGTTGACCGAGAACTGCCGCAGCCGCGCGAACTCGTGCCACTCGCCCATGTTCCAGGCGACGAACAGCAGGATCGCCGCGAGCGTGGCCAGCGGGATGTCGTGCGCCAGCGGCGCAGCCACCAGGACGATCAGCAGCAGCACCGCGGCATGGATGACCCCGGCGATCGGCGAACTCGCACCGGAGCGGATGCTGGTCACGGTGCGCGCGATCGTCCCGGTGACACAGAAGCCACCGAACAGCGGCGCAGCGAAGTTGGCAACTCCCTGCGCCATCAGTTCCTGGTTCGGATCGTGCCGGTCCTCGGTGATCGAGTCGGCGACCCGGGCGCACAGCAGCGACTCGATCGCCCCCAGCAGCGCGATGGTGACCGCCGGCGCGATCAGGTGGCGCACGCTGGCCCACTCGAAGGCCGGCAGGGAGATCGCCGGCAGCGCCTGCGGAATGCCTCCGAACTTCGAGCCGATGGTCTGCACCTCGAGCCCGCCGAGCGATACCGCAAGCGTGCCCACGACGAGCGCGACGACGGTGCCGGGCACCCTGGACATCCAGTGGTAGACGGGCGAGCGGGATGCCGCGTAGGTCTTGGGCCAGAGCAGCACGATCGCGAGCGAGGCCAGCGACAGCCCGAGCGTGACGGGATCGAACTCGCCGGCGTGCGCCCCGATCGCCTTCAGTTTCTCGAAGAACTCGGCAGGCAGGTCGTCGATCGGCAGGCCGAGGAAGTCCTTCACCTGCGACAGCGCGATCAGCACCGCAATGCCGTTGGTGAAGCCGATGACGATCGAGACGGGAATGAAGCGGACCAGGCTGCCAAGCCTGGCCAGGCCCATCACGAAGAGCAGCACTCCGGCGAGCATCGTCGCCAGCAGCAGGTTGGCGACGCCGTAGTTCTCGACGATGCCGTAGACGATGACGATGAACGCGCCGGCCGGCCCGCCGATCTGCACCTTCGATCCACCCAGGACCGCGACGAGGAAACCCCCGACGATGGCGGTGAAGATGCCCGCCTGCGGCGAGAGGCCGCTGGCGATCGCGAAGGCCATTGCCAGCGGCAGGGCCACCACACCGACCGTCAGCCCGGCAGCCACGTCGCCGGTGAGGCGGCTGCGGTCGTAGTCGCGCAGCGCCGACACCAGCGCCGGCCTGAATTCGAGCGACAGTTTCATCGTGGTGAAGGCCCTCCCGGCCACGCGGAGCATGGAGCAGGGATTGTATGCGGATCAAATGCGTCCTGCATGACAATCGTATGTTAATGTTATGCGCATGTCTCCGGATCGGCCGGGGACCCGGCGAGAGGCGCAGCCGCATGGAGAAGAAGACCGCGAGACTGACGCTGCTGATCGACCCGCACAAGAAGGCGGCGTTCGAGCAGTTGTGCGCGGCGCAGGACCTGACCCCGTCGCAGGTGATCAGGCAGCTGATTCGTGAATACCTCGCCCGTCACGGGGTGGGCTATCCCAGCCAGCCGAAGATCGGCAAGAGCGACTTGCGCTGACGCCTCCACCAGCCGGGCGCCGGCCGGGGAAAACCGTGCGGGCGCGCCCCGCCCGGCCCTGGCTCAGCCGCGTCGCGGCCCGAGCATGTCCTCGGGCCTGACCCAGCGATCGAAATCCTCGCCGCTCACGTGCCCGAGCGCGAGCGCCGCGTCGCGCAGCGTCAGCCCGTGCAGGTGGGCATGCCGCGCGATCTGCGCAGCGCGGTCGTAGCCGATGTGCGGCGCGAGCGCGGTGACCAGCATCAGCGATTTCCCGAGCAGTTCGGCGATGCGGTCGGTGCGGGCCTCGATGCCACGCGCACAGTGCCGCTCGAAGCTCGCCATGCCATCGCCGAGCAGACGGGCGCTCTGCAGGAACGCGTTGGCGATCAGCGGCTTGCAGACGTTGAGCTCGAAGTTGCCCGAACTCCCCCCGAGCGCCACGGCGACGTCGTTGCCGATCACCTGGAAGCAGGCCATCGCGAGCGCCTCGCACTGGGTCGGGTTCACCTTGCCGGGCATGATCGAGCTGCCGGGCTCGTTCTCGGGGATGGAGATCTCGCCCAGCCCGCTGCGCGGACCGGAAGACAGCCAGCGCACGTCGTTGGTGATCTTCACCAGCGCGGTGGCCAGGAGCTTCAGCGCGCCGTGGGCGCCAACCATCGCCTCGTGCGAGGCGAGCGCCGCGAAACGGTTGTCGGCGACTTCCAGCGGGAGCCCGGATTCGCGAGCGAGCAGCGCCGCGACGCGCGCGCCGAACTCGGGGTGCGTGTTCAGCCCGGTGCCCACCGCGGTGCCCCCGATCGCGAGCCCGCACAGGGCAGGCAGCGCGGCGTCGATCGCACGCTGCGCGTGCGCCAGCTGCGCCGCGTAGCCGGAGAACTCCTGGCCGAGGGTCAGCGGCGTGGCGTCCTGCAGGTGGGTGCGGCCGATCTTCACGATGCCCTCGAAGGCATCCGCCTTCGCCTGGAGCGTCTGGCGAAGTGTGCGCAGCGCCGGCAGCACGCCGGAGTTGATCGCCTGGACCGCGGCGACGTGCATCGCAGTGGGGAACACGTCGTTGGACGACTGGCCCAGGTTGACGTGGTCGTTCGGGTGCACCTGGCGGCTTGCGCCGCGCACGCCGCCCATGATCTCCGAGGCGCGGTTGGCCAGCACCTCGTTGGCGTTCATGTTGGTCTGGGTGCCGGATCCGGTCTGCCAGACCGAGAGCGGAAAATCCCCGTCGTGGAGCCCTGCGAGCACCTCGTCGGATGCCTGCGCGATCGCGGCGGCGATCGCGGCGTCGAGCAGGCCGAGGTCGCGGTTGACCAGCGCGCAGGCGCGCTTGGTGGCCACGAGCGCCACCAGCAGTTCGCGCGGCATGCGCTCGGTGGAGATGCGGAAGAACTCGAGGGAGCGCTGCGTCTGCGCCCCCCACAGGCGTTCGGAAGGTACCTCGACCGCTCCGAGGGAGTCGTGCTCAGTGCGATGGCTGGACATGAGCGTGGCTCCACCCCCTGCGCGGGCGGCACCTGCCGGCGGCGTCACTCAGCGTGCCGCAGAGCCTCAGTTCCTGCACTCGTTGGCCAGTTGCTGGCCGCGCCGGGTGTCCAGCAGCATCGCCTTGCCGACGATCACCAGCCAGACCAGCCCCGAGGCGCTGTCCTCGTAGCGCAGCGCCCCGCTGCGCGTGCCGACCGCACGCAGGGTGTAGTCCTTGCGATCCCAGTTGAGCACCGCGAAGCCGAGGTCGGGCGCGACGTCGCGCACGTGGACCTGGCGATTCAGCTCGCAGCGATAGGTGCCCGCGCGAAACGGCAGGCCTGCCGGGTTGATCTCGGCCACCGGTTGTGCCGCGACCACCGCTCCCGGCGCAGCCGTCTCCTGCTGCTGCGCCGGCGCCATGGCGATCGCCGCCGGCCCTGCGGGGGCCTGGACGTCGTCGGCGCCGAAGGCCGATGCGCCGAAGGCGCACATCGCGAGGGCCGCTGCGGACCGTGCCAAGGTGAAGCCCTGCATGCTCGTCTCCTGGTGATGGATGGGCGGGCGATGAGTTCAGCCGCTGCCCGGCCGATCGGATGCCTCATCGATTGTCGACCGGGCCGATGGCAAACGCAAGTTGCACCGATGCGCCAGCGCATCGGTCGCGTGCGCTGCAGGGGCTATCCGGCGCCGCCCCCCGGACGGGAAGAGCCTCGAGCGCCGCCCTTGGCGGCCTTCGCCGCGGGCTGGCCCGGTGGCTTGCCGGCACCGGCGCGCGCATCGACCACCAGGTTCAGCGCCATGTCGAAGGCCGCCTCGGTGAATGCCAGCACGCGCGCGAACTCCGCGTCGTCCAGCCCTCGCGCAGCATCGCGCGAGCGATAGACGTTGATGAATTCGTGCTCGCGTCCGGCGTGCAGGACCAGATGCGCCACGCCCAGTTGCTCGAGCGTGCGCCACAGCGAGGGGCTGTAATTGCGCGCGATCTGCATCAGGAAGGGAACGGGATCGTTGCGCGCCAGCAGCGCCGCCAGTCGCAGCAGCACCTCGAAAGGCAGCGCGGCCCGCCCGCTCTCGGCGAGATCGAGCAGGGCCGGGTCCTTCAGGTCGATCGCCGCGCTGACCTCGTCGACCGTCAGCCCGGCGGTCTCGCGTGCGTCGCGCAGGAAGGCGCCGGCCTTCTGCAGCGCGCGCCGGTGCGAGGGGCGGCGCACGAGCACGTTGCCCACGTCGAACGAAAGCTCGGCGGCACTGCCCACCAGTCCGAGCAGTTGGTCGGTGACCGAACGCAGTTGCGCCGGCAACAGCGACGCCAGTGATCCGCCGCCGCCACCGCTGCCCGCGGCCGGGGCTGCGGGCGCATCGCTCCTGCTCCGTTTCTTCCCGGCGGCAGCGTCGTGCTGCGCCACGTCCCGCTGCGCGCGCGCTGCCGCCTTGGCACGTCCCTGGGCAGCCCGCCCTGCCTGCCCGCCGGCTTTCGCCGGCCCGGCCGCGACCTTGCCTGCAGCCCTCCCCGCCCTGCCTGCGCTCACCACCATCGCTCCCGTCCGACCGTTCGGCTCCCATCGTATCCCGCCACGGCTGCGCGCACGAGCGATCCGCGCGTCGCCCGCCATCCGCCCGTGGACGCGCACGAACCGGGCCTCGTCGAAGCGCTCCTGCCAGCGACACCCGCGCGAGGGCTACACTCCGGCTGCCCTGCAAGCACGGACTGACGATGACCGAACGCCCGATCCCCACCCTCACCCAGGCCGAAGCCCGCGTGCTCGGCGTGCTGATCGAAAAGCAGCTCGCGGTGCCCGACACCTATCCGCTCACCCTGAACGCGCTGATCGCAGGCTGCAACCAGAAGACGAGCCGCGAGCCGGTGATGGCGATGGACGAGCGCGAAGCGCGCGAGGCCCTGGACTCGCTGCGCCACGCCTCGCTGGTCATCGAGTCCAGCGGCAGCCGGGTGATGCGCTACGAGCACAACGCGCGGCGCGCGCTTGGCGTTCCGTCGGAATCGGTGGCGCTGCTGGCCACGCTGATGCTTCGCGGCCCGCAGACCTCGGCGGAACTGCGCACGAACGCCGAACGGCTGCAGCGCTTCTCGGATGCCTCGGCCCTCGAGGGCTTCCTCGAGGAGCTCGCCGCCTGGCCGGCCGGTCCGCTGGTGACGCGACTGCCCAGGCAGCCCGGGGCGCGCGAGCAGCGCTGGGCGCACCTCCTCTGCGGCGCACCGGTGGGTTCCCCGATCCAGGCTGCTCCGATGGAGTTCGGCGGCGAAGACCCCGGCGATCGCGGTCGGCACGGCGCTGCCGCCGACGCTGTGCTGCGCATCGGGGCGCTGGAGCAGCGCGTGGCGCAGCTCGAGGCGCAGGTGCGACGGCTGTGCGGCGAACTCGGCATCGACCGTCAGGATCCGGCCTGCGAACCGGACCATCCGGTCCCGCAGTCGCAGTGAACCGGCAGCCATCCCGCTCGAATGCCCTGTGCCGCATGGCGCCTTCCATTCGCCCATGAGCACTGTCCGCGTCCCGCTGATCGCCGGCCTGCTCGAGCCGCAGGCCTACCCGCACCCGGTTGCGCAAGTGGTGCTGATCGAGACGCACATCTCCTGGGTGCTGCTGGCGGGCGACTTCGCCTACAAGGTGAAGAAGCCGGTGGACTTCGGCTTCGTCGACTTCTCGACCCTGCAGCGCCGGCACGACTTCTGCCAGGAGGAGCTGCGCCTGAATCGGCGGCTCGCGCCGCAGATGTACCTGGACGTGGTCGCGATCACCGGCTCGCCCGCGGCGCCGCGAATCGGCGGTGACGGGCCGGTGCTCGAATGGGCGGTGAAGATGCAGCGATTCCGCGCCGAGGACGAGCTCGGCGCGCTGGCCGCCCGGGGCGCGCTGCAGGCCGGACACATCGAAGCGCTCGCCCGGCTGGTCGCCGATTTCCACGCCCAGGCGCGGGCGCATCCCCCCGACCCAGGCTGGGGCAGCGCGGACACGGTGCTGGAGCACTGGCTGGGCAACTTCGAGCAGATCGCCGACAGTGGCCTGGCCGAGGCGCAGCGGCCGCGCCTGCAGGCCCTGGAGGCCTGGACGAGACAGCAGCACGCGCGGCTCGCGCCGCTGATCGAGCGGCGCCGCGCAGAGGGCTTCGTGCGGGAATGCCATGGCGACCTGCATCTGGGCAACGTCGTGCTCATGGACGGACAGCCGCTGCCCTTCGATGCGCTCGAATTCGACCCGGCGCTGCGCTGGACCGACGTCATTGCCGAGATCGCCTTCACCGCGATGGATCTCGAACGCTTCGGCCGGCCGGATCTCGCCGGGCGCTTCCTCGATGCCTGGCTCGAGCGCAGCGGTGATTTCGCCGGGCTGGCGCTGCTGCCGGCGATGCTCGCCTACCGCGCGATGGTGCGCGCCAAGGTGTCCGTGCTGAGCGCGGTGCAGGCACCCGACCCTGCGCAGCGCGAGGCGGCGCTGGCGCAGATGCGCGCCTGTCTGGCGCTGGCCGAACGCTTCGCTGCGCCGCGTGCGCGCGCGCTGGCGATCGCGACCGGCGTCTCCGGCTCGGGCAAGAGCCGCCTCGCGCTCGAACTGGTCGAGCACGGCGGCTGGGTGCGCATCCGCTCCGATGTCGAGCGCAAGCGCCTGGCCGGCCGGCCGGCATTGCAGTCTGCGGCGAGCGCTCCCGGACAGGGGCTCTACACGGCGGCACGCAGCGACCAGGTCTACCGCCGGCTCGCGACGCTCGCACGCGAGGTGCTGCACGCCGGCTACCCGGTGCTGGTGGACGCCACCTTCCTGGAGCGCGCGCGGCGCGACGCGCTGCGCGCAGTGGCCGTCGACTGCGCAGCGGGGTTCGCGATCCTCGCCGTCGATGCGCCGGAGCCGGTCCTGCGCCAGCGCGTGCTCGCCCGCGCCGCCGCCGGCGCGGATCCGTCGGATGCGACGATCGAGGTGCTCGAGCGGCAGCTCGCGACCCGCGAGCCGCTGGGCAAGGAAGAGCGCGACTGCGCAGTGGAGGTCGACACTTCGGCCCCGATCGACCCGTCGCAGCTCGCGCAGACGCTGCTCGACCGGGCGCTGGCCGGATCGCCGCGGACCTGAGCCTGGCAGGAGATCGGAGCGTGGATCCCATGGGCAGCAGCCGCTCCCCCCGCAGTCTCGCCCGCTACGCCTGGCTGTCGATCGCGGTGGCGCTCGTGACGATGGCCCTGAAAGGGATTGCCTGGTGGCTCACCGGCTCGGTCGGTCTGCTGTCGGACGCGCTCGAATCGCTGGTCAACCTCGCCGGTGCAGTGATGGCACTGGCGATGCTGACGGTCGCCGAGCGGCCGCCAGACGAGTCCCATGCCTTCGGCCATGGCAAGGCCGAGCTCTTCTCCAGTGCATTCGAGGGCGCACTGATCCTGATCGCAGCAGCCGGAATCGTCTACGCGGCGATCGGACGGCTGCTTGCGCCGCAGCCCATCGAGCAGATCGGTGTCGGCGTCGGGGTCAACGCGCTGGCCATGCTCGTGAACCTGGGCACCGGGCTGCTCCTGCTGCGCGTCGGTCGGGAGCACGGGTCGATCGCGCTCGAGGCGGATGGTCACCATCTGATGAGCGACGTCTGGACTTCTGTCGCCGTGATCCTCGGGGTGGGCGTCGCAGTGCTCACCGACTGGCAGTGGCTGGATTCCGTGGTCGCACTGCTGGTGGGGGCGCACATCGTGCGAACCGGCTGGCATCTGGCGAGACGCTCGGCCGACGGGCTGATGGACGCCGCACTGCCGATCGCGCAGCGCGAGATCCTCGAGACGACGCTGGACCGCTACCGCAGCCAGGGCTTCCGCTTCCACGCGGTGCGCACGCGCCAGGCGGGAATGCGCTCCTTCGTGTCGATGCACGTGCTGGTGCCCGGCGACTGGACCGTGCAGCGCGGCCACGACCTCCTCGAACGCATCGAGGCCGACGTGCGTGCGGCGCTGCCACGCTGCCACGTCAGCACGCACCTCGAGCCGATCGAAGACCCGAGCTCACTGGAGGACGAGCCGCTCGACCGCCACGACTGAGCCGCGCCCGCGCTTTGCGTCGAGGGCAACGGAAACGGCTTCGCGGGAGCCGCCTGTCGGGTAGAGCGGCCTGCCGGTCGCCGCGAAGCTTCTGCCCTGGCCCGCGTGCGGCCGACGATGGCCCTCCATACCGGAGGACCGCACGATGAACGCAATTGCCGATCCGATGCTCCTGCTGGACGCTGCGCCCGAGACCGCGGGCGCGGTGCGCGCGCTCGAACCCGCTGCGCGGATCAGTGCCGCACGATGGGAGACCGGCTTCGAGACAGCGATCGACGACGAGGACGAGGACGACGGCCCTTGTCTCGCGTCCTTCGATGGCGAAGCGGTGCTCGACTGGACGGTCCGCGCGATCTGCGCGTGCAAGCTGCAGGCGCTCACCGCACTGCAGGACTAGCGCACTGCCCGAGTCCGCGGTGCCGGGTACTGCCAGCCCCGGACGCTGCGCAGTCTGCCTGCCAGGCAGCGAGCCTCGCGCGGATTGTCCGCCCTCCTGCGGGTAGACTGTCCGGCGGCGCACGCGGCCGGCAAGCATTCC
Source organism: Pseudomonadota bacterium (assembly GCA_963204785.1). Taxonomy (GTDB): domain Bacteria; phylum Pseudomonadota; class Gammaproteobacteria; order Burkholderiales; family Burkholderiaceae_E; genus Quisquiliibacterium. Next base: position 26,106 of record CAUJHG010000062.1, read on the forward strand.
CGTGCGATCCGAACGGGAGGGACATGCAGACACCTGGGGCTGGCGCGAAGCCGCGGATCTTCTACGGCTGGGTCGTCGTCTGGGCGGCCTTCGTCGGCCTGGCGACGATCTTCGGCACCTCGTACGCGTTCGCGGCCTTCTTCCGCTCCTTCGCGGACGAGTTCGCCGCGCAGCGAGCCGACGTCTCGCTGGTCTTCGGCCTGTCGGGGCTCCTCTACTTCACGCTGGGCGTGGCCGGCGGGGCCCTCTCCGATCGCTTCGGACCACGGATCACGACCAGCGCCGGGATGGCGATCATCGTCGCTGCCCTGCTGTGGGCAAGCTTCGCCTCCAGCCTGTCGATCGTCTACCTGGCCTTCGGTGCAGGCGTCGGCGTCGGGATCGCGCTCGTCTACACCCCGACCATGGGCGCAGTCCAGCCCTGGTTCGTTCGTCATCGCGGACTGGCCTCGGGGATCTCCAGCGCGGGAATCGGCGCCGGCACGCTGGTGATTCCCCTGCTGGTCACCGCCTGGATCGACGCCTGGGGCTGGCGCGTGGCGATGCGCGGGCTGGCCGGGGCGGTCGCGGTGCTGGGCATCGCGTCCGCGCTGTGCCTGGAGAAGAACCCCGCCGGGCGCGGCCTCGGCCCCGACGGCGACCCGCCCTTGCAGGGCGTCGGCGGCGGGCACTCGGCGCTGGCCGGAATGACGCTTCGCGAAGCGGTACGCAGCAGCAGCTTCGGCTGGCTCTACCTGTCGACGGTGCTCGCCGCCCCGGTGATGTTCACCCCCTTCGCCCACCTGTCGGCGCACGCGCGCGACATGTCGATCGCCGAAGGCCTGGCCGTCGGACTGGTCGGCCTGATCGGCATCGGCAGCCTGGTCGGCCGCTTCGCGATCGGCTGGCTCGCCGACCGGATCGGCCGGCTGCGCGCGCTGGTGCTGATGATCGCGCTGATGGGCGCGTCCTACCTGCTCTGGTGGCTGGCGCCGGGCTACGCGCTGCTCGCCGGCTTCGCCGTGTGCTTCGGGCTGTGCTACGGCGGGATCGTCTCGCTGCTGCCGCCGATCTGCATGGACCTGTTCGGCGGGCGCTCGCTGTCGGCAGTGATCGGCGTGCTCTACAGCGGCGCCGCCTTCGGCAATCTGCTCGGCCCGGTGATCGCCGGCGCAGTGTTCGACCGCACCGGCAGCTACCTGCCGGTGATGGTCGGCTGCGCACTGTGCGCGGCTGCCGCGACCTGGGCAGCGACCCGTGTGACCGCGGCTGCGGACGGGAGCGTTTGAGCTGCTCCCGAGCGTGGCAGGCTTCCGGTCAGCGAGGCTGCGGCCAGGGGCGCTGTGGCGGGCGCAGCAGCTCGAGCAGCCGCGACAGGCGCAGCACGCCGAGATCGTCGAAGCGTTGCCCGATCACCTGCACTCCGATGGGCAGACCGTCGGCGGTCCAGTTCCAGTTCACCGACGCGGCAGGCTGTTCGCTGAAGTTGTAGGCGACCGTGAACGCGATGTGCGGCAAGGCGTCGTGCGGATCGCTCCCGGGTGAAGGGATGCCCGCCTCGTAGGCCGGGATCGGCGAGGTGGGGCTGATGACGAAGTCGTGGCGCCCGACCGCGCGCACCGCCGCCTCGCGCATCTCCATCAGCTGCGTGTAGGCGGCCATCACCTGGCCGCCGGTGAAGCCCTGCGAGCGCCAGGTGCACCACTCGACGATGAAGGGCAGCACCTTCGCACGTTGCCCGGGAGGCATCGCAGCGACGTCGTTTCCCGAGCGCGCCTCGAAGAAGACCCTGAACCCCTCGAGCATCTGCGGGCTCAGGAAGGAAGGCATGGGCTCGACGATGGCTCCCGCGGCAGCGAGCGCGCGCGCCGCGTCGGCGGCAACGGCGGCCACTTCCGGGTGGACCGGCAGCCCCACCCCCATGTCCGGCAGGAAGCCGATGCGCAGGCCCTTCAGCTCGAGCCCCTCGAGCGCCGCAGCGTAGTCGACCGGCGCCCAGGGCAGCGACATGAAGTCGCGCGGATCGGGACGGGAAAGCACCTCCATCAGCATCGCCGAGTCGCGCACCGTACGCGTCATCGGCCCGGCCACCCGCCCCATGTAGGGTGGATGGATCGGGATGCGCCCGAGGCTGGGCTTGAGCGCGAAAATGCCGCAGTGCGTCGCGGGCAGCCGCACCGAGCCGCCGATGTCCGTGCCCAGGTGCAGCGGGCCGTAGCCGGCCGCGCAGGCGGCAGCGGCCCCGGAGGACGAGCCCGACGGGTTGCGATCGAGCCGCCAGGGGTTGCGGGTGATGCCGTGGATCGAGGACAGGCCCGAGGACAGCATCCCGAAGTCGGGCATCGTCGTCTTGCCCAGGATCACGCAGCCGGCCTCGCGCACGCGCGCTGCGGGCGGTGCATCCGCCGGCTTCGGGGAGAGATCGGCTGCGGCGGTGCCCACCGGTGCGGGGTCGCCGCGCGTGTGGATGTTCTCCTTGATCGTGACCGGAATGCCGTCGAGCGGGGACAGCGGCCGGCCGCTTCGCCAGCGGTGCCCGGAAGCGCGCGCATCGGCCAGCGCCTGCTCGCGATGCAGCAGGTACATCGCGTTGATCGACGGCTCCCAGCGCTCGATGTGCGCCAGCACCTCGGTGGCCACCTCCACCGGCGAGACCTGCGCCTTCGCGTAGGCCTCGGAGAGTTCGGCAGCGTCCAGGCGATGCAGCTCGGTCATGGGCCGGTTCCGGTCGAGTGGATCGATGCGATGCGCGCGTCGATCCAGCCGAGCTCGCGCGCCGAAGGCAGGCGCAGCCCGGGTAGGTCGATGCCGCTGGCGTTGACGATTCCGCGCAGCACCGCAGCGGCAGTCACGCACGCGGCGGCCACGCCCAGCACCGTGGGATCGGCGCGCACGCCCGTCGCGCCCGTGGCCAGGGCGAAGATCGTGTCGCCGTCGTAGAGCGTGTGCACCGGGTCGATGCTGCGCGCGAGACCATCGTGCGCGAGCTGGGCGAGCTTGCGCGCCTGCGCCTTGTCGAGCACCGCATCGGTGGCGACCAGGCCGATGGTGGTGGCCGCACCCGGCGAGGCGACCGGCGCCGAGGCTGCCGGCCACTGCCCGCGCAGCATCGCGTCGGCGGTGCGCAGGGGCGCGAGACCGTCGGGCGTGCGGGCGCCGGCAAGCACACGGCCGCTCTCGGGATCGACCACGTCGCCGACCGCGTTGACCGCGACGATCGCACCGACGGTGACCGCGCCCACGCGCAGCGACGCGCTGCCGATCCCCCCCTTCATCGCGCGCTCGACCCCGAAGAGCTTGCCGACCGTGGCCCCCGCGCCTGCGCCCACCGAACCCTGGGCGGGCGCGTGCGCATGCGCGGCCTCGCAGGCGGCATACCCCGCCTGCGCGTCCGGGCGCACGCGCGGGTCGCCCACGAGCAGATCGAAGAGGATCGCCGCCGGCACGATCGGCACGCGCGCAGGCCCCACCATCAGGCCGATTCCACGCTCCTCGAGCCAGCGCACCACCCCGCCGGCGGCGTCCAGGCCGAAGGCGCTGCCCCCCGAGAGCAGCACCGCGTGCACCTGCTCGACCAGGTTGCCGGGTTCGAGCAGGTCGGTCTCGCGGGTTCCGGGGGCGGCGCCCCGCACGTCCACGCCTGCGACCGCCCCCTCCTCGGCGAGGATCACGGTGCAGCCCGTGGGGCGACGCGCGTCGGTGAAGTGGCCGACACGGAGCCCGCGCACGTCGGTCACCGAACTGCCCGGCAGGGGCTGGATGCGGTCGGACTGGTCGATCATCCGATCAGGGTACCGCAGACCGGGCCCGCGGCGCCGCGCCGGCGCGCGCACGCCCGCGAGGAAGCGGACCGGAGCCTGTCGCCGGAGCCGCTATGATCGTCCGACATCCAACCCGAGGAGGACCCGAAATGTCTCTGTTCGATCTGAAGGGCAAGGTCGCGGTGATCACTGGCGCGAGCCGCGGCATCGGGCGCGCGATCGCCGAGCGCCTGGCCGAGCACGGCGCGAAGGTCGTGATTTCGAGCCGCAAGCTCGACGCCTGCGAGGAGGTCGCCTCGGCGATCCGGGCCAGGGGCGGCGAGGCGGTGGCGCGCGCCTGCCACATCGGGCGCAAGGAGGAACTGCAGGCGCTCGTGGACGCGACCAACGCCCAGTGGGGCCACATCGACATCCTGGTGTGCAATGCCGCGGTCAACCCCTTCTTCGGACGCTCGGTCGACATGCCCGACGAGGCCTACGACCGCATCATGAACAGCAACGTGCGCAGCAACTTCTGGCTGTGCAACATGGTCGCGCCCCAGATGGCCGCGCGAAAGGACGGAGCGATCATCATCGTCTCGTCGATCGGCGGCTTCCAGGGATCGAACCAGCTCGGCGTCTACTGCATCTCGAAGGCGGCCGACATGCAGCTTGCGCGCAACCTCGCGATCGAATGGGGGGCGGACAACGTGCGCGCCAACTGCATCGCTCCCGGGCTGATCCGCACCGACTTCGCCCGTGCGCTGTGGGAGAACCCCGTGATCCTGGCCAAGGCGGTCGAGACCGCGCCGCTGCAGCGCATCGGCGAACCCGACGAGATCGCCGGCGCCGCGGTCTTCCTCGCATCGAAGGCCGGCAGCTTCATGACCGGGCAGACCATGGTGATCGACGGCGGGCGCCTGGCAGGGTCCCCGCGCGGCGAGTGAGCGGCGCAGCACAGCCCGGGAGCACAGCAGTGAACGAAGACAGGAAATCGGAGGCCTGGCGCCGCGGCTACGAGGCGCGCTGCCGCGTGCTCGGCGAGGCCTACGTCGAAAAGGCGTTCGCCGGCGCCGACGACTTCACCCGCGACCTGCAGGACTATGTGACCGAGCACGCATGGGGCGCGTCCTGGGCCCGCCCGGGTCTGGACTTCCGCATCCGGAGCATGCTGAACCTGGCCATGCTCACCGCCCTGAACCGGCCGCACGAGTTCGAGATCCACCTGCGCGGAGCGATCCGCAACGGGGTCACGCGCAACGAGGTCAAGGAGATCCTGCTGCAGGCCGCGGTGTACTGCGGCGCGCCGGCCGCGCTCGACAGCTACAGGATCGCAGCGCGGATCTTCGCGCAGACTGAGGACGAGGGACGATGAGCTCCACCACCCGCGCCGATGCCGGCGGCGTCGTGACGGACACCTACCGGGCGCTGGTCTGCGAGCGCCTCAGCGAAGACCTCTCCGGCGTGGCGGTGCGATCGCTGCCCTGCGTGGCGCCGGGTCCGGGCGAGGTCCTGGTCCGGCTGCACGCAGCATCGGTGAACTTCCCCGACCTGCTGATGACCCGGGGCCTGTACCAGTTCCGCCCGGACCCTCCCTTCGTGCTGGGCCTGGAGGCTGCCGGCGTGATCGCGGTGCTCGGCGCCGGCGTCACCGGCATGCAGGTCGGCGATCGTGTCCTGGTCGGCCAGAAGACCGGCTGCTACGCACAGCAGATCGTGCTGCCGTCCAGCGGCGTGCGCCCGCTGCCGGCGGGGATGGACTTCGCCCAGGGCGCAGCCTTCAGGGCCGCCGCGATCACCGCCTATGTGTCGCTGGTGCGCAAGGGCACGCTGGCCGCCGGCGAGACCCTGCTGGTGCACGGCGCCTCGGGCGGGGTCGGAATGGCGTCGGTCCAGCTCGGCCGCCATCTGGGCGCGCGGGTGATCGCCACGGGAACTTCCGACGAGAAGCTCGCAGTGGTGCGCGAGCAGGGAGCGCACGAGGTGATCAACCTGCGTCGCGAGAGCCTGCGCGACCGGGTCAGGGAGCTCACCGCAGGACGCGGCGCCGACGTGATCTTCGACCCGATCGGCGGCGACGTCTTCGACGAATCCACCCGCTGCATCGCCTGGGACGGCCGACTGCTGGTGGTCGGCTTCGTCAGTGGCCGCATCCCCACCATCGCCGCGAACATCCCGCTGATCAAGGGCTTCTCCGTGATCGGCGTGCGCGCCGGCGAGTACGGTCGCCGCAATCCCGCCAAGGGAGCGGAGAACATGGAGGCGATCGACCGCCTCGCGCGGGAGGGAGTGTTCCGGCCCTACATCGGCGCACGCTTTCCCCTGGAGCGTTCGCTCGATGCGCTGCGTCATGTCGCCGAGCGCAAGGTGCTGGGCAAGATCGTGATCGAGATGCCCTGAGGCTGCGCGCGCGGCGCCTCAGGCGCCGCGCAGGGCCTCGGCCAGGATCGGCGCGATCCGGATCCGGTTGGTCTCGTGGGGAATCGCGTCGGTGCTCCAGATGCGATGCACCCCTGCGGCGCGGATCACCTCGAGCGCATCTCCGGCAAACAGCGCGTGGGTGACTGCGACGTCCACGCTGGCCGCGCCCGCGCCCAGGGCGAGCGCAGCGCAGCGCGCCAGCGTATGGCCGGTGCTGGCGATGTCGTCCACCAGCACGACGGCCCGGCCGTGCATCGCCACCCCCTGCGGAAGTTCGATCTCCACCGCACGGTCGCCGAGCCGCAGCTTGCGGCAGACCGCGTGGGGAAGTCCGCCCTGCTGCGCGGCGGCGCGCACCCACGGCAGCGACTCCTCGTCGGGGCCGAGGATCAGTGGCCGCATTCCCTGCGCGAGCACGAAGCGCCCGATCTCCGGCGCCGCCGTCAGCGCGACTGCGCGCGCCACGGGCACGGCCTGCGACAGCAGGTGCACCCGGTGCAGGTGCGGATCCACCGTGTAGACCGCGTCGAACAGCCCCGCCAGGAAGCGCCCGACGATCCGCTGGCTGACCGCCTGCCCCGGCTCGAAGGCGATGTCCTGGCGCATGTAGCACAGGTAGGGGGCGACCAGGATGAGCTCGTGCGCGCCGAGTTCGCGCGCGGTCGCCGCCGCGAGCATCAGGGCGATCAGCTTGGCATCCGGATCGTGCAGCGAGGAGAACAGCACCACGCGCGCGGGCATTTCCACAGGCAGCGTGAGCCGGGATTCCCCGTCCGGGAAGCCGTGTCGACGAACCGGCTCGCAGGGCCAGCCGAGTTCGGCGGCGAAGTCGCGGGCTCCGCTCTCGGAGCCCGGCAGCGCGAGCACCAGCCCGGAGGTGTCGGCAGGCGCAGCGGCCATGGTCAGAACTCTCCGAGAGCCTTCGGCACCGCGCCCGAATCGCCCAGCGAGAAGCCGGAGGATCGGTTGGCAAGCCTGGAGGCGAAGGCCAGGTCGGCAGGATAGTCGGCGTAGATCCGGTAGAGGATGTCGCCAGTCTCGACACGGTCGCCCAACCTGCAGAAGACATCGACTCCCGCGCCCCGCACGCGCGGGGCCCCCGCAAGCCGGGCCACCCGCGCCAGTTGCAGGTTGTCGATCGCCACGACGACGCCGGGCTCGGCGGCGCGCACGTCCATCGTCAGCGCACCGAGCCTGCAGGGCTGACGGCGCCGTCCCTGCAGGTCGATGATCTCGTTCATCTTCTGCAGCGCCCTTCCGGAGTCGAGGATGTCGCGCGCGATCGGGAAGCCGTCGCCACCGCGCACGTCGGGGTCGAACTCGATCACCCGGCCCGCCAGGCGCAGCGCTTTCTGCCGCAGATCCGGAGGTGCACGCGGGTCGTTCTCGAGCACCTGCATCACGTCGCGCGCCTCCAGGATCGGGCCGATTCCCCGACCCACCGGCTGGCGACCGTCGGTGATCACCACGTCCAGCGTGATCCCGACGTGCCGGGCTACGTACTCGAAGAGCTTGCGCAGCCGCTGCGCCTCCGCGCTGGTGCGCACCTTCGCGGAGGGCCCCAGCGGAATGTCCAGCACCAGGTGGGTGGAACCTGCCGCGAGCTTCTTGGACAGGATCGACGCGACCATCTGCCCGGGCGAGTCGATCGACAGCGGCCGCTCGACCGCGATCAGCATGTCGTCGGCCGGCGAGAGCTCGGCCTGTCCGCCCCAGGTCAGGCAGCCGCGCAACTGGCGCGCGATCTCGGCCATCTGGTCGAAGGGCAGATCGACCTCGGTGAGCACCTCCATCGTGTCGGCAGTGCCGGCCGGCGAGGTGATCGCCCGGCTCGAGGTCTTCGGGATCAGCAGCCCGTGGGCGGCGACGATCGGCACCACCAGCATCGAGGTCCGGTTTCCCGGGATCCCGCCGATGCAGTGCTTGTCCACCACCAGGCGCTCGCGCCAGTCGAGCCTGCGGCCGAACGAGGCCATCGCCTCGGTCAGGTGCACCACCTCGTCGCGGTCCAGTTCGAACTGCGCACAGGCCACGACGAAGGCCGCGAGCTCGATCTTCGAGTAGCGCTTCTGGACGATGTCGCGCACGATGGCCAGGTAGTCGCCGCGCGCCAGGCGCTCGCCGCCGATCTTGTGGCGCAGTGCGTGCATCGAGGCCGGCGGCTCGGCGTGCGCGATCGAGGCCTGGCTGCCTTCGGCGAGCCCGAGCTGGGCAAAGGCCTGCTCCGAGAGCCCGAGCTCGTCGGAACCGACGATCCGTTCGTCGTCGACGACGTTCAGGACCGCCGCCACCGTGCGACCATTGCCAGTCGGATCGTTGTTGGCCGAGATCTCGACCTTGGAGAGCGCCTGGAAACCCTCGGCGGACACGATGGCGCAGTCGCGGTGCAGGTAGGCGACGTTCTCCCGGTAGGTGTCGATGCCTACCCGGCGCACCGCGAGCCGCGGGGCCTGGGGCGCAGGGCGCGCAGCTTCGGGGGTCGGGGGCGGCACGGCCGCATGCGATTCGGAGGCACTCATGGTCTGGGCGCGGGGCGCGCCTCGATCACTGGGACACAGGCGAAGCTTACTTCACACCCCCGCCGGGCCGACCGGCAGCCGCGTTGCGAGCGACCATCGAAATGACCGTTCTTCCCGTCATCGAAACCGGTGACCATCGAATCGACGCCCTGACCGGAGCCATGCGCTGGGCCGCCACGGGCCCGCTGGTGCTCAGCTACAGCTTCCCTGGCGCCGACAGCGTCTGGTCGCAGGCGGCGGGCGAGTACTCGAGGGTGAGCGCAAGCGACGAACCATGGAGCGGCCTGCAATCGCTGGGCGATCAGGACCGCGCCGCGGTGCGAACCGCCCTGGAGCGCTGGGCCGCAGTCGCGGACATCCGCTTCGTCGAGCTTCCCGACGACGGCACCGGACAGGGCACCTTGCGCATCGCCTGGACCGCTGCCGGGCTCACGGAGCAGTCGCACACCTACGAGATCGCCGACTCCGCCAAGGCCGCGGACGTCTGGCTGAACACCGACGCGCCCTGGGACGACGGCTTCGGACCTGGCAGCTACGGACTGTCGACGCTGCTGCACGAGATCGGGCACGCGCTGGGCTTGTCCCATCCCTTCGAAGGGTCGGTGCAGTTGCCGGCCGCCGAAGCGGACTACGCCCATTCGCTGATGAGCTACACCGCCTACGCCGGCTCCCCGGGATCCTGGGTCGACTTCGAGCCGACCACGCCGATGCTCTACGACATTCTGGCGGTCCAGCACCTGTACGGCGCGAACACCAGCCACCACAGCGGCGACGACAGCTACGTCTACCGCCAGGGCGAGTCGTACTTCGAGACCCTCTGGGATGCCGGCGGCCAGGACACCATGATCTGGGAGGCGGACACGCAGGGCGCGCTGATCGACCTTCGGCCCGGCGCCTGGAGCCAGCTCGGCCAGGCGCGAACCTACTGGAGCTCCGACTTCTCCGACTCCTGGCTGGACGCCAGCACCGTTGCGATCGCCTACGCAGTGCAGATCGAGAACGCGATCGGCGGCAATGCGGCGGATCGCCTGATCGGCAACGACGGCGACAACCGGCTCGAAGGCCGCGGCGGCAACGACTTCCTCGACGGGGGCGCCGGCAGCGACACCCTCGTCGGCGGCGCCGGTGACGATCGCCTGGAAGGCGGCGACGGCCTGGACTTCGCACTGTTCGCCGGGCCCGCGGCAGCGTACACGGCGCAGGCCGGCGCACCGGGCATCACGGTGTCCGGGCCCGATGGCACGGACCTGCTCACCGGCGTCGAGCGACTGGTGTTCGACGATCTCGCCCTGGCGCTGGATCTCGACGGGGCGGCGGGTACAGCCTACCGGCTGTATCAGGCCGCGTTCGGGCGGGAGCCCGATCTCCCCGGGCTTGGCTACTGGATCGACGTGCTCGACCGTGGCGCCGATCCTCTGCAGGTTGCCGCGGGCTTTCTGGGCAGCGCCGAATTCGCCCAGCGAGAAGGCGAGACCCTGGACGACGCATCCTTCCTGATCGTGCTCTACCGCAATGCCCTGGGGCGTGCGCCCGATCCCGTCGGCGAGGCCTACTGGACGCCCCTGCTCGAGGGCGGACTGACCACGCGGGCGCAGATGCTGATCGACTTCGCCAACTCCCCGGAGAGCAGCGAGAACCTCGTTGCCCTGATCGGTTCGAGCTGCGAATACCTGCCCTGGGGAGGCTGAGACCACGCGTTGCGGCGCCGGGATCGACCGTCGCCAGGGACGGACAGATCCGGCACTGCTCCCGAAGGCCGAACCAGACGATCGATCTGCGGCTCATGCCGGCGAAGCGGCAGCCCTGGCGCTCCCCAGTTGTTCCACCCAGGCGATCTGCCCCGGCAGGCAGACGCTGTTCAGATCGTAGCGACGCTGCGCATGCGCACGTGCCGCCGCGCCCAGGCGCATCCGGGCGGCGCGATCGCCGAGCAGCGCGCACGCCTGCTGCGCAAGCGCAGCGTGGTCGAAGAACTCGAACAGCCGTCCGGTCTCGTCGTGGCGGATCGCCTCGCGCACCGGTGCGGTGTCGCTGGCAAGGATCGCGCACCCGGCGCTCATCGCCTCGATCAGGCTCCAGCTGAGCACGAAGGGATAGGTGAGGTACACGTGCAGCGTGGACACCTGGAGCAGGGACAGGAAGCTGCGGTAGTCGAGCACGCCGGTGAAATGCACGCGCGTGCGATCCAGCCGGTCGCCGACCTCGTCGAGGAACAGGGCCTTCCAGCTCTGTCCTCGCGGCGGGCGACTGCCGTAGCTCACACCATCGCCTCCGACGATGACCACCCGCGCACGCGGACGCCGCTCGAGGATCGCGGGCAATGCACGCATGAAGACGTGGTAACCGCGGTAGGGTTCGAGGTTGCGGTTGACGAAGGTGATGACCTCGTCGTCGGCGCCAAGCCGCAGAGCGCCCTCGGCGGTGTCGATCGTGAAAGTCGCCGCCGGATCAGGAGCCACGGCAGCGGTGTCGATTCCGTCGTGCATCACGGTGATCCGCGAGCGGAAGCGCTCCGGGAAGCCCTCGGCCTGCCATTGCGTCGGCGAAAGGCCTGCGTCCGCAATCTCGAAGTGCAGCAGGTTGTTGGCGTTCTTAAGCCGGATCCGGCAGCGCTCGCCGGGATCGTGCGATGCGAACTCCGGGTCGAAACCGACATCCGCGTCCTCGGCCCGGTAGTGGAACTCGCAGTAGATTCCCAGCCGCGCCTCGGGCCAGACATCCTTCAGGAAGAGGCTCTCGCCCCAGCCGGGATGGGCAACCATCACATCGGGGCGGAATCCCTTCTCGCGCAGGGCGAGCGATGCGCGAAACACCGCCTCTGCGCGGATCACCTTGGATTCGAGATCGCCGATCCAGGGGTGGATGCCCTTCGTGTTGCCGCGCGGCAGGCCGTAACCGAGCAGGCGCACGCCGTTCCACACCGGCGGAAGGTCGCGACGCAGGCCCAGCGCCAGCACCTGATGCCCGCGCGCGGCCAGGGCCGGCGCGAGATGGCGGAACTGCCCGGGAAAGTTCTGATGGACGAACAGGATCCTCACGGCGCGCTCATGCGCCGGACTGCGGACGCGCGCGCCGATCGCCCGTCATCCGCGGCCTCGCGCACCTGCTCAGGCCTCGACGATCGCCACCACCTGCCCCTCGGCGACCGCCTCCTCCTCCTGCACCCGGATCTCGACCAGCCGGCACGGCCTGGGGGCACCCACCGGGATCTCCATCTTCATCGACTCGATGATCAGGATGGGATCGTCGGTATCGAGCGAGGCGCCGGTCTCGGCCTCGATCTTCCAGACCTTGCCGGAAACTTCGCTCTTGACTTCGATCCTGGCCATTTCGGTTCACTCCTGCATTCTTGGTCGGAAACGATCGACCTGCCGCCCGGGCAGATCCCTGGCGGTCGATGCTACCCGAGCCGCGCCGGCCCGATCGGCGCACGCGCGCCCCGGCACGCACCCGGGGTTCCGGAAATCCGGCCGCGCGGCCGCTCTCGCAGCGCACGCCGGCAGGTGCACGGCCGCACCCCGGCGCTGCGTGTGTGATGATCGATCGCTCGAAGAACAGCATCACACCAGGAGAACACCAATGGACAAGGTCGATCTCGTCATTCGCGGCGGCACCGTCTACGACGGCACCGGAAGAGCCCCGTTTTCCGCCGACGTCGCGATCGACGCCGGCCGCATCGTGCAGGTCGGGCAGGTCCTTGCCCGCGGCCGCGAGGAGATCGACGCAAAGGGGCTCATGGTCACTCCGGGCTGGGTCGACATCCACACCCACTACGACGGCCAGATCACCTGGGACCCGCGCATCACTCCCTCCTCGAACCTGGGCGCGACCACGGTCGTCACCGGCAACTGCGGCGTGGGCTTCGCCCCGGCCCGCCCCGACGACCACGACCGGCTGATCCGGCTGATGGAAGGCGTCGAGGACATCCCCGGCGCGGCGCTGCACGAGGGGCTGAGCTGGCAGTGGGAGAGCTTCCCCGAGTACATGGACGCGATCGAGCGCCTGCCGCACGACATCGACGTCGCAGTGCAGGTGCCGCACGGCGCACTGCGCGTGTACGTGATGGGCGAGCGCGGAGCACAGCGACAGCCCGCCAGCGAAGCCGAGATCGAACAGATGCGCGCGCTGGTCCGCGATGCGCTGCGCGCCGGCGCAGTCGGTTTCTCGACCACGCGCACGATGATCCATCGCACTGCCGACGGCGATCTCACACCCACGGTGCGTGCCGCCGCCGAGGAGATGATCGGGATCGCGAAGGGCGTGCGCGATGCCGGCTCAGGCGTGCTGCAGGTCGCCTCGGATTTCGCCGACATCGACGAGGAGTTCGAACTGCTGTGCGAACTCACGCGCGTGTCAGGCCAGATGCTCAGCTTCAGTCTCGTGCAGGTCGACCGGATGCCTGCGAACTGGAAGGCACTGCTCGACCGCCTGGACCGCGCCGTGGCTGCGGGCATCGACATGCGTGCGCAGGTCGCCGCACGACCGGTCGGACTGATGCTGGGACTGCAGGGATCGGCGCATCCGTTCGTCTCGCGCCCGTCCTACCGCGCGATCATGGACAGGTCGCTCGAGGAACGCGTGACGATCATGCGCGACCCGGCCTTCCGCGCGCGCCTGCTGGCCGAGGCGCCCGAGAAGGATCACCCGTTCATCAATTCGCTCGCGGGCGCCTATCACAAGATGTTCGAACTGGGCGATCCGCCGAATTACGAGCCCGATCCGAAGGACAGCATCGCCGAACGCGCGAAGGCGCTGGGCGCGAACCCGGACGAACTCGTCTACGACGCGATGCTGCGTGACGAAGGCCAGGCCTTCCTGTACTTCCCGATGCAGAACTACTCCGAGGGCAACCTCGAGGTCGTGCGCACGATGCTCGAGAACCCGAACACGCTGCGCGGCCTGTCCGACGGGGGCGCACACGTGGGCGCGATCTGCGACGTGAGCATGCCCACGACGATGCTCACGCACTGGTGTCGCGACCGCACCCGCGGACCGAAGCTCGACCTCGTGCAGGTGATCAAGGCGCAGACCCGTGACACCGCGCGCGCGGTGGGCCTCGAGGACCGCGGCGTGATCGCGCCGGGCTACCTCGCCGACCTGAACCTGATCGACTTCGACCGGCTGCGCCTGAAGCCGCCGCACATGGTCTACGACCTGCCCACCGGCGCGCGTCGCCTGATGCAGGAGGCCGAAGGCTATGTCGCGACGATCAAGACGGGTCAGGTGATCTATCGCAACGGGGAGCCGACCGGAGCCCTGCCCGGCAGGCTGGTGCGCGGACGGCAGGCTGCGCCCTCCCCGGAAGGGAGCCTGCAGGCCGCGACGGCCTGACCGCGGCGGCAGCGCTGCGGCGCGCACCGGGGCACACGCAGCGCTACGCGGCCCTCGCCGCGACCAGGGATTTCGTGATCCGCGCAGTGGCGATCGTCGTGTCGCCAACGCGCGCTGCCACGTCCACGAAGGCGAGGCTGCGACCGAGCCGAACGACCCGTCCGTCGAGCACGACCTGCTCGCCTGCGGCAGCCGAACGCATCACCGACACGTGGAGATCGTGCGTGACCGCGTGCCGCCCGGGATCGAGCTGCGTCAGCAGGGCCAGCATCGCCACAGCGTCCATCAGGGCGTAGAGCACGCCCCCATGCAGCCCGCCGAAAGCGAGGTGCTGCGCACCCACCTCGAAGGACGCACTCGCCTGCCCTGGCGCGCAGTGCCGCAAGCCCAGCCCGAGGTGGCGGTGCAGCGCGACCTCGAGGACCTGCTGCTGGCGAGGACAGGGAGAAGTGGGGGGCATCGCGTGGAAGAGCCAGCAAACCTGGCGGAGACGGAGGGATTCGAACCCTCGATGCAGTTTTTGGCCGCATGCTCCCTTAGCAGGGGAGTGCCTTCGACCTCTCGGCCACGTCTCCGGGCTTCGAATTGTTCACTCGATGCCGGCTCGGGGCGAATTGTATCCGAAAAAAACGCGGGCCCCGTTCATCGGCGTCCGCGCGCATCGCTGGGCAGGATCAGTACGTGATCGGCGGCGTGATCGGCACGAACTTGCCGCCCCTGGCCTGCATGATCATCGTGGCGCGCACGCCGAGGCGCTCGGTCTCGCTGAAGCTCACCGGCGAGGCGGCGAAGCTCGTCGTCCAGTTGCGCACCTTCTCCAGCCCCTTGACCAGGCTGTCGACGGTGAGGTCGCGGCCGGCGTTCTTCGCGCCTTCGGCGAACAGCATCACGCTGGTGTAGCCGAAGATGATCCCGTCCTCCGGGTGCTTGCCGTGCCTGGCCTTGTAGCGCTCGACCACGGCCCTGGCCGCCGGCGGCTGCTCGGCGGCGTCCAGCGGCAGGAACTGCGACTGGCCGTAGAGCCCTTCCATGGTCTCGGCGCCGGCGATCGTGAAGATCGCGGAGTTGGTGCCGGCGACGTTGACCATCATGTCCACCGGCCATCCCTGCTTGCGCGCCTCCATCTTGGCGGCGGCGGTCTCGCGCACGATGGTGCCGAGGATGACGACGTCGACCCCGGCCGCCTTGAGCCGCGCGACCTGCGAGGAGTAGTCGATCGCGCCGCGCTTGTAGCTCGCGCGCTCGACGACGGTCAGCCCGTGCACCTTCAGTTGTTCCTCGGCGGCGCGCAGCACGTTCAGGCCGGTCTCGTCATCCTGGTACAGGACTCCGAACTTGCGCTTGCCCAGCTTCTCGTAGGCCCACTTCACCTGGGCGCGCACCTGTTCGCCGTAGGGCGACGAAAGCCCGAACTTGAGCTTGTGGAAAGGCGTGTAGGTGAAGTCCGCCGGGGTTCCAGGGAACAGCAGCGGCACCCCGCGCTCGAGGATCATCGGCATCGACGCCTGGGTGGGTGCGGTGCCCAGCGGGGCGACCATCGCGAACACCTTGTCCTGCGTCAGCAGCTTCTGGGTGGCGAGCACCGCCTTCTTCGGATCGAATGAGGTGTCCTCGACCACCAGGCGCAGCTTGCGGCCGTGGATTCCGCCCGCGGCGTTGATGTCCTCGACCGCCAGCACCATGCCGTCGCGCAGCGGCACGCCCAGCGCAGCCACAGGACCGCTGAGGTCCTGGTGGGTGCCGATCACGATCTCGTTGTCGGTGACGCCCTGGGTGCCCTGCGCGACTGCGGCAGCAGGGACGGCGGCAGCGATCGCGGCGCCGAGGGCAAGCGCGCGCAGGCGCGTGCCGGTGTTGTGAAGGGGTTTCATCAGGTCTCCTCGTCGGTTGGCGCGATGCGCGGGCCCGCGGGCGGGCCGTGCATCGTCGACGGGGAGTCTGGCATCCGCATGGCTGCTCGCGCAAGGCGGCGGCGTTGCGGATTCCGGCAGAGAGGAGGCTCAGGCGTCCTGGTGATCGAGCCCGAAGGACTTGTGCAGGGCGCGCACCGCGAGCTCCATGTACTTGTCCTCGATGATCACGGAGATCTTGATCTCGCTGGTGGAGATCATCTGGATGTTGATGCCCTCCTCCGACAGCGTGCGGAACATCAGGCTGGCGATGCCGACGTGCGAGCGCATGCCCATTCCGACCACCGAAACCTTGGCGATCTTCAGGTCGCCGGTGATGGCCCCGGCCTGGATCGCATCCTTCACCCTGGCGTCGAGCACCGCGAGCGCCTTCTGGTACTCGTTGCGGTGCACCGTGAAGGAGAAGTCGGTCATCCCCGCCTCGCTGGCGTTCTGGATGATCATGTCGACGTCGATGTTGGCGTCGGCCACCGGGCCGAGGATCTGATAGGCGATGCCCGGGCGGTCCGGTACGCGGCTGACGGTGATCTTGGCTTCGTCGCGGTTGAATGCGATCCCGGAGATGGCCGCCTTTTCCATGCTTTGGTCTTCCTCGAAGGTGATCAGGGTGCCTGACTGCGCTTCCTCGTCCAGAGGAATGTCGGGCGACGTGAGGCTCGAGAGCACCCGCGTCCTGACCTTGTACTTGCCGGCGAACTCGACCGCGCGGATCTGCAGCACCTTCGATCCGAGGCTGGCCATCTCGAGCATCTCCTCGACGGTCACCTTCTCCAGCCGACAGGCCTCGGGAACGATGCGCGGATCGGTGGTGTAGACGCCGTCGACGTCGGTGTAGATCAGGCACTCATCGGCGCCCAGGGCAGCCGCCATCGCCACCGCAGAAGTGTCGGAGCCGCCGCGGCCCAGCGTCGTGATGTTGCCCTCGGGATCGACGCCCTGGAAGCCCGTGACGATCACCACCCTGCCGGCGGCGAGGTCTGCATTGACCCGCGACGCGTCGATCGACTCGATGCGTGCCTTCGTGTATGCGGCATCGGTGCGCACCGGCACCTGCCAGCCTGCGTAGCTGACGGCGTCCACCCCGAGCGACTTCAGCGCCATCGCGAGCAGCCCCACCGAGACCTGCTCGCCGGTCGCGGCGATCATGTCGAGTTCGCGCGCATCGGGCTGTTCCTGGATCTCCCGGGCGAGTCCGATCAGGCGGTTGGTCTCTCCGGCCATCGCCGAGGGAACGACGACCATGCGCCGGCCGGCAGCGTGCCACTTGGCCACGCGCTTCGCGACGTTCTTGATGCGCTCGGTGGAGCCCATCGAGGTGCCGCCGTACTTGTGAACGATCAGGGACATGATTGCTCGGGGGTGCCCGGAAGATGAGCTTCCGGGACCGGGCCGTCGGATTCGCGGAAAACTTGGGATTATACCCGACCTGGCTGCCAGCGAAGACGTACGCAAGGCCCTTGCGACGGCCATTCGCTGCTGCGATCCATGCCGATGCCGGCGGCAAAGAGGATGCGCTCGCCATGCTGCAGCAGCGGCAGTCCGGGGCGCTCCCAGGCAGGCACGCCCTGCTCCTGCCAGAGGTTCTTCAGGGTGCGCTGCCGCGCCTTCGGATGTGGCCGAAGCCGCGCGCCGGGCCAGGGCCGGCGCAGGGCGAGCGAGCGCCCCAGCAGCCACTGGGCGCTCACGCCGTCGGCTGCCTCGTCGAAGTGGAGCCGCCCGTCGAAACCCGGCAGTTGCAGGCTGGCCTCGCCGCGCCAGATCACCGAGGCATCGCGATCGGGCGCGCGGGCCGAAGGCGGGTCCGTGGCCGGCGGCCCGGGCAGCGTACGCGCTGGTGCGCGCGTGGCATGCAGGGCACGGCGGTGGCGTCGCAGCAGCATCCCGTCATGCGCGACGCAGGCATAAGGCCCTGCGGACAGCAGCAGCTGGGCCTCGATCACGCGCAGGCGCGCCTGTGTCGGAGGCCGCAGGCCGAGCTCGCCGATCCAGCACCTGAGCGCGACGGCGCGGCGTGGCGCCGGCAGCATGGCCAGCAGATCGGCATCGATGGGTGCAACGCCTGCGGCGCCCTCGGCCCGCGTGTCGATCCGGGCGCGGGCCAGGTCGATCTGCGCGAGCGCATGGACCGCCGCGCGTGCATCGTCGAGCCGGGCGGCGAACTGCAGCAGATTGGCCCTGAAATGCGGCGCCACCGCGTCGATCGCCGGCAGCGCCTGGTGGCGAAACGCGTTGCGCAGGTGGGAAGGATCGAGGTTGCTGGGATCCTCGATCCAGTCCAGCGCGTGACGCTGCGCGTACGCACGCAAGGTGTCGCGGGGCAAGCCGAGCAGCGGTCGCAGCAGGGTGACGCCCTCGCGCTGCTGGAGTGCGCGGATCCCCTCCAGACCATCGATGCCGGTGCCGCGCGCGATGCGCATCAGCAGCGTCTCGACCTGATCGTCCGCATGGTGCGCGGTGAGCAGGACGCCAGCGCCGAGCCGCAGCGCCGCCGCACAGCAGGTCTCGTAGCGGCGATCGCGCGCCCAGGCTTCGACGCTCGCCGCAGGCATCGTCGGCGGTGCGAGCCGGTGGCTCTCGAAGGCGACGCCCAAGGCCGCGGCGACCCGGGCACAGTGCGCGGGCCAGGCGTCCGCCGCCGGCTGCAGGCCATGGTGCACGTGGATCGCACGGACGCGCGCTGCACCGAGCGCAGCGGCGGCGGCGTGCAGCAGCACGGTGGAGTCCAGGCCGCCACTGAACGCGACCGCGGCCACGACTGGGGCCGGCAACGCGGCCCCCGGGGCTGCATCGAGCGCCCGGACGAGCGCCTCGACGACGGGCTCAGCGTCCTTCGCCGATCTCCTTGAACTTCCCATAGGCCATCAGCCGCTCGTGCCGCTGCCGGACCAGGTCGCCGGGCGTGACATTCTGGAACTGGCGCAGCGCATCACCGAGCGCGCGACGCAGGAACTGCATCATCTGCGCCGGCGCGCGATGCGCGCCGCCTACCGGTTCGTTGACGATGCGATCGACCAGTCCCAGCGCCTTGAGGCGGTGCGCAGTGATGCCGAGGATCTCGGCAGCGTCGGGGGCCTTGTTCTGTCCGCCCTTCCAGAGGATCGCCGCGCAGCCCTCGGGCGAGATCACCGACAGCACCGCGTACTGCAGCATCAGCGTGAGATCCGAGACGGCGATCGCGAGCGCGCCACCCGAGCCGCCCTCTCCGATGATCGTGGTGATGATCGGCACGCGCAGCGCGGCCATCTCGTAGAGATTGCGGCCGATCGCCTCGGACTGGCCGCGCTCCTCCGCGCCGACTCCCGGGAAGGCGCCGGGGGTGTCGACGAAGGTGAACACCGGCATGCCGAACTTCTCGGCGGTCTTCATCAGGCGCAGCGCCTTGCGATAGCCCTCGGGGCGCGGCATTCCGAAGTTGCGATGACCGCGCTCGCGCGTGTCACGCCCCTTCTGGTGACCGATGACCATGCACGGCTGGCCATTGAAGCGGGCCAGCCCGCCGACGATCGCCGGGTCATCGGCGAAGCAGCGATCGCCATGAAGTTCGTGGAAATCCGTGAACAGCGCAGCGACGTAGTCCAGCGTGTAGGGCCGCTGCGGATGACGGGCCACCAGCGCAACCTGCCAGGGAGAGAGCTTCGCGTACGTCTCCTTGACGAGGGCCTGGCTCTTCTTCTGCAGGCGCTCGATCTCGTCGGCGATGTCCACCGCCGACTCACCCTGCACGAACCGCAGCGAATCGATCTTCTGCTCGAGGTCTGCAATGGGCTGTTCGAAGTCAAGGAAAGTGGTTTTCATCGAATCTCCGGGACTGCGGGCGGTACGCGGGAAGCCGCCGGCGCGCATCGTAACGCCGGCGGCGCGGACTGTCGATTCCCGCGACCGCCCGGCGGACCTGCGGCAATCACTGGCGCGCGGGACCGCTCACGGCCTGCGCGCGCCGCCCGCGTTCAGTAGACGACCGGCACCGCCTCGGTGCTGCGCCACAGATACCAGGTGGCCACGGTGCGCCAGGGCCGCCAGCGTTCGCCGAGCGCCGCGGCAGCCACCCGCACTGCCCGCCCGGGCGGCGCGCCGGACGGACCTGTCGGCGCCGGCAGGTGCTCCGGGTAGTGCCGCTGCAGCGCGCGCAGCACCGCGAGATCGTCGGTCGGCAGGACATCGGGGCGCAGCAGGTTGAAGATCAGGAACATCTCCGCGGTCCAGCGGCCGATGCCGCGCACCGCGACCAGTTCCGCGATGATCGCCTCGTCGTCGAGCTGCGGCCAGTGCGACGGGTCGACCGCACCCTGGTGGAAACTGCTTGCGAGATCCTTCAGGTACTCCGCCTTGCGCTGCGAGAGCCCGACACCCGCCAGGGTGGACACGCGCATGCGCGAGACGCGGGCCGGAGTGACCTCGCGCGCCGCCCTGGCGAAGCGGTCCCAGACGGCCTGTGCGGCCTTCACCGAGATCTGCTGCGCGACGATCGAGCGCGCCAGCGTCTGGAAGGGATCGCCGCGCGGCACGGGGTGCGTATCGGCCCGCGCTGCGATCAGGGCCGCCATCACCGGGTCGGCCTCGGCCAGCCAGGCACAGGCCTGCGCCCAGTAGGCCGGCGGCGGCACTTGTGCGTTCACCGGCTTCTCCTGCGTGGGCGCCTCAGACACGGCGCCAGGTGGTGCCTGCCGGGCCGTCCTCGAGGACGATCCCTTCGGCGAGCAGTTCGGCGCGGATGCGGTCGGCCTGCGTGAAGTCGCGCGCCTTCTTCGCGGCGGCACGCGCCGCCACCGCCTGCTCGATGCGCTCGTCGTCGCCGGCGCGGGCCTGCGCGGCATCGCTGCCCAGCAGGCCGCTGCGGCGCGCCTGCACCGGGTCGCGGCCGAGCAGTCCGAGCACGCCCGCGAGCCCGCGCAACTGCGCCTCCAGGGCAGGCTCGCCGCTGCGGTTGAGCTCGGTGGCGAGTTCGAACAGCACCGACAGCGCCACCGGCGTGTTGAAGTCGTCGTCCATCGCGTCGCGGAAGCGGCGCGCCGGTCCGGTCGACCAGTCGATTGCCGCCGGCGAGGCGTCGCCGGCGAACCCGGCGCTCAGCGCGTTGTAGAGCCGCAGCAGACTCGCGCGCGCATCCTCGAGGTGCGCGTCGGAGTAGTTCAGCGGGCTGCGATAGTGCGCGCGCAGGATGAACAGTCGCACCACCTCGGCGTCGAAGCTGCGCAGCACCTCGCGGATCGTGAAGAAGTTGCCCAGCGACTTCGACATCTTCTCGTCGTCGACCCGCACGAAGCCGTTGTGCATCCAGTAGCGCACGAAGGTGCAGCCGAGCGCGCCTTCGCTCTGCGCGATCTCGTTCTCGTGGTGGGGAAACTGCAGATCGGCGCCGCCGCCGTGGATGTCCAGCGTGCTGCCCAGCAGCGAGGTGGACATCGCGGAGCACTCGATGTGCCAGCCAGGCCTTCCGACGCCGAACGGCGAGGCCCACTTCGCCTCGTCGGGCTCCTGCGGCTTGGCCGCCTTCCACAGGACGAAGTCGAGCGGGTCCTGCTTGGCATCGTCCACCGACACCCTCTCGCCGGCGCGCAGGTCGTCGAGCGACTTGCCCGAAAGCCGGCCATAGCCATCGAAGCGTCGCACCGCGAAGTTGACGTCGCCATCGGACGCCCGGTACGCATAGCCGCGCTCCTCGAGCAGCCCGATCAGCCCGAGCATCTGGGGGACGAAGTCGGTTGCACGCGGCTCGTGGTCCGGCGGCTGCACGCCCAGCGCACGCTCGTCCTCGTGCATGTGGTCGATGAAGCGCGTGGTCAGGGCGCGGATCGTCTCGCCGTTGTCCACCGCGCGCCGGATGATCTTGTCGTCGATGTCGGTGATGTTGCGGACGTAGGTGACCTGCCAGCCGCTCGTGCGCAGCCAGCGCTGGACCACATCGAAGACCACGAGCACGCGGGCGTGTCCGATGTGGCAGTAGTCGTAGACGGTCATGCCGCAGACGTACATCCGCACGCGGCCGGGCTCCAGCGGAACGAAGTCTTCCTTCTGCCGGGTGAGGGAGTTGTGGATTCGGAGCATGAAGCGGACGTGGCGGCGACGTCGGCCGCTGCCGGCACCCGCGGCAACCGCTGCCGGCGCGCGAGGCGGCCGCGCCGGGTGGATTGCTAGAATGGCGCGATGAAAACCAGTATAGCACCGGGGTCACGGCGCATCCTCGGCACGGCAGCCGTCCTCTGGATGGCGCTGGCGGGCGGCACGGCTGCGCTTGCGCAGTCGGCGCAGGGCGCGTCCGCGCCTTCCGCGCAGGCCCCGGCCTCCGCTGCAGCCGCCCCGCCGCAGCAGTCCGACCCCAGGCGGGTCTCGGCACTGGTCAGCCAGGTGCATGCACTGCGCAAGGAGGGCAGGACCGCGCAGGCGCTCGAAGCGCTCGAGGCTGCCCTGAAGAGCGCGCCGCGCGACGCGCAGTTGCGCTTCCTGTACGGCGTCACCGTGGCCGAAGCCGGCCGGCGCGACGATGCGATCGCGATCTTCGAGTCGCTGGTGGCCGACTTCCCCGAACTTCCCGAACCGTACAACAACCTGGCAGTGATGCACGCGGCCGCCGGCGAGCTCGACCGGGCCCGCGCCGCCCTCGAGAACGCGGTGCGCGCCCTGCCCGGCTATGCGCTCGCCCACGAGAACCTCGGCGACCTCTACCTTAGGCTCGCGGTCCGTTCCTGGGAACGCGCCGAACAGGCCGACCCGGGCAATCGCAGCGCGGCGGCCAGGCTTGCGCTCGCGCGCGAACTGGTCCAGCGCATCACGCCAGCGCCTGCATCGAACGCAACTCCCGCCCGCAATTGAACCTGAACCGCGTGCGCGTCCCGCGCGCCCGCCACCTCACGGCAGGCGCGCCTGCGCAATCCGACCCACATCCGAGCCACCCCTCTGACGGAGCATTCCAATGCTGAAGAAGCTTCCCCTGATCGGCGCAATGGTCGCCGCCCTGAGCATGACCGAGACCGGCGCCGCCGCATCCAATCCGCAGGTGCTGATCAAGACATCGATGGGCGAGATCGTCGTCGAGCTCTACCCGGACAAGGCCCCCCGGACGGTCGAGAACTTCCTGCAGTACGTGCGCGACGGCCACTACGACGGCACCGTCTTCCACCGGGTGATCGGCAACTTCATGATCCAGGGCGGCGGCTACACGAAGGACTTCTACAAGGGGGTCCCCGAGTTCGGCCAGAAGAAGACGCGCAAGCCGATCCCGCTCGAGTCGAAGAACGGCCTGCGCAACGACACCGGTTGGATCGCGATGGCCCGCACTGCCGCACCGGACTCCGCCACCGCGCAGTTCTTCATCAACACCGTCGACAATCCGAACCTGAACCATCCGCAGCCCGACGGCCACGGCTATGCGGTGTTCGGCAAGGTGATCAAGGGGATGGAAGCGGTCAACGCGATCCGCGCAGTGAAGACCGGACGCGTCGGACCCTTCTCCGACGTCCCGAACGACGCAGTGACGATCGACTCGGTCACGGTCGTCGGCGGCAACTGATCGGCCTGCCTTCCCGGTGGCAATGGCCCGGGATGCCGTGATGCGCAGCGCGCAAGCCCCCGCGCAGATCGCCCTGTCCGGGAGCGATCGCGCGCTGTTCGCCTCGGACATTCACCTGGGCGCGCACGACCCCGCCACTGCCGATGCCTTCCTCGGGCGCCTGCGCGAACGCTCGGCCGATGCCAGCCACCTGTTCCTGCTCGGGGATCTGTTCGAGGCATGGACGGGCGACGACTGGGCCGATCCGGTCTGCGAGCGGGCGATCGTCGCGCTCGCGCAGACCACCGCGCGCGGATGCCGGCTCTTCGTGATGCACGGCAACCGCGATTTCCTGCTGGGTCTGCCGCTGCCGACCCCGCACGCGCGGGGCTTCACCGCGCGCACCGGCGCGACGATGCTCGCGGACCCGACGGTGATCGACCTGTTCGGCGAGCGCACCCTGCTGTCGCATGGCGATGCGCTGTGCACCGACGACGCCGACTACCAGGCCTTCCGCAGCCTCACCCGCGACCCGGCCTGGCAGCGCGCCTTCCTGGCGCGCCCGCTCCAGGAGCGCATCGCCATCGCACAGGATCTTCGCGCGCGCAGCGAGCTGTCCAAGAGCGCGAAGGCCGAGGAGATCATGGATGTGAGCCCGGACGCCGTGCAGGCCGCGATGCGGGCAGCGCAGGTGCGGCTGCTGATCCACGGACACACCCACCGGCCCGCCGTGCACGAGATCGCGATCGACGGGCAGCCTGCGCGCAGGCTGGTGCTTTCCGACTGGGACGCTGCGCAGGGCCGCGGCTCGATGCTGCTGGCCACCGCGCAGGGGATCGTCGAAACCTGAGCCTCCTCAGTCGACCATCCGGTTCAGCCTGCTCGCGTCGAGCGGCTCGACCGCTTCGTCGCAGCAGCCGCCCAGCCGCTCGAGCGCCTGCTGCAGCTGCTCGATCTGCCGGTCCTGCTCGGCGACGTGATCGATCAGCCGGTGCAGGGCCTCCGCCAGCGGATCGTTCTGGCCCTGGGTCAGCGCATAGGCGGAGAAGCCCATCCTTGCGGCCTGCTCCTCGCGCCGGCGGTCCTGGTCCTCGATGATGTAGCGCGCCGGGATGCCCACTGCGGTGGCGCCTGGCGGCACCTCCTTGATCACGACCGAGTTCGAGCCGATCCGCGCCCCGGCGCCGACCGTGAAGGGGCCCAGCACCTTCGCGCCGGCGCCGACCACCACGCCCCGCCCGAGCGTCGGGTGTCGCTTGGCGCGGTCCAGCGCAGTGCCGCCCAGCGTGACTCCCTGGTAGATCGTGCAGTCATCGCCGACCTCGGCAGTCTCGCCGATCACCACACCCATCCCGTGGTCGATGAACACCCGCCTGCCGATCTGCGCGCCCGGGTGGATCTCGATCCCCGTGAGCCAGCGCGCCAGCGACGACAGCCAGCGGGCAGGCACCGTGAGCCCTGCCCGCCACAACAGGTGCGACAGGCGATGGATCACGAGCGCGTGGACTCCCGGATAGCAGAGCAGCACCTCGATCGACGAACGGGCCGCCGGATCCTTCTCCCTGATCGTCGCGATGTCCTCGCGCAGACGCTCGAATGCCAAGCCGCTCTCCTCGGCGCCCCAGGGGCGCGAAACCACCGCACGCCGCAAGTGCGCGCGAGGAGCGAATTCTAAGCCCGGGGCGCCGGGCCTGCCGGCGAGGACGACGATGCCTGCGGCAAGGAGGCATCCGTCTCCGGGTCAGGGGGCGCACTGCCGCCCGGGCGCCCGGTCCAGGCCAGGCCCGCTGCCTCGCCGAGCTTGCACACACCGCGCAGCAGGTGGATCTCCTCGGCTTCCAGGCGCGCACGCGCGAACAGGCGGCGCATTCGTGGCATCAGCTTCTTCGGATGGGCAGGATCCAGGTAGCCGATCGCGATCAGCATGCGCTCGAAGTGCGCCAGGAAACCCTCGATCTGCGCATGATCCGCCATCCTCGGAGCCTGCGACGACGATGCGGTGATTCCGGCCCCCGGGTCTTCGGTCCGCGCGGACGCCGCACGGCGCAGCACGTAGGCGACCAGCTGCACCGCCTGCGAGAGGTTCAGCGAGCAGTACTCGGGGTCCCCGGGAATCGTGCACAACAGCTGGCAGCGCGCCGCCTCGACGATCGACAGGCCGGTGCGCTCGGTTCCGAAGACCAGGGCCACGCGGTGCGCGGGGTGCGCGACGAGTTCGTCGAGCACGCGCTGCATCGTGGGCTCCGGCAGCTCGGGAACCGGTCCGAATTCACGCGGCCCTGCGCTCACGCCGACCACCAGCGTCGCCTGCGCCACCGCCTCGTCCAGCGTGGCGTGGACAGACGCCTCGCGCAGCAGGTCGGTGGCCCCGCTGGCGAAGGCGATCGCCTCGGGGTGGCTGGTGCAGTCGGGCTCGCGAGGCGCCACCACCGCGAGCTCGCGCAGGCCCATCACGCGCATCGCGCGCGCGCTCGCCCCCACGTTGCCCGGATGCCCGGGCCGCACGAGCACCACACGCACCCGTCGCAGGAGATCCGGAATCGGCGAATGCAGGGTGTCCAAGGCAGCAGCCGGCTGGGAAAGGGGCGATTCTAGGCCCTTCCGTTAGAATGGGCGGTTTTCGAGGCCCCGCCCATGCACCCGATGCTCAACGTCGCGGTCCGCGCCGCCCGGCGTGCCGGCCGCATCATCAACCGCGCCAGCCTCGATCTCGATCACGTCAAGGTGGCGCGCAAGCAGACGAACGACTTCGTCACGGAGGTCGACCACGCCTGCGAGGAAGCGATCATCGATACGCTCCTGGGCGCCTACCCGGATCACTCGGTGCTCGCGGAGGAATCCGGCCTGCGGCTTGGCAAGTCGACCACGAGCACGATGCAGGAGGCCGAGCACGTCTGGGTGATCGACCCGCTGGACGGCACGACGAACTTCATCCACGGCTTCCCGCAGTACGGGGTGTCGATCGCGCTGATGCAGCGCGGCGTGGTCACGCAGGCGGTGGTGTACGACCCGACGCGTGATGAACTGTTCACCGCATCCAGGGGCCGCGGCGCTTTCCTGAACGACCGCCGGATCAGGGTCTCGCGCCGCACCAGGGTGGAGGAGTCGCTGATCGGCACCGGCTTCCCCTACCGCCAGCTCGGCCAGCTCGACGACTACCTGCACCTGTTTCGCCTGCTCACGCAGAAATCCGCCTCGGTGCGCCGCCCCGGTGCGGCGGCGCTGGACCTCGCCTACGTGGCCTGCGGCCGCTACGACGCGTTCTTCGAGTTCGGCCTTGCGCCCTGGGACGTGGCCGCGGGCAGCCTGCTGATCACCGAGGCCGGCGGACTGGTCGCGAACTTCTCCGGTGACGCGGACTATCTCTTCAGCGAGCAGGTCCTGGCCGGGTCGCCCAAGATCTTCGGGGCGATGCTCGCGCTGGTCGCCCAGAACCGCGCTGCGCGAGCGGCTCAGGCCGGCTGAGCCGGCCGCGACGGTTCGCGCCCGCACGCGGCCGGCCCGTCGGGGAACGCGCGGCGGTCCGGACCGCAGAACCCGCGCTGGCCGCGCGCCGCGCGGTTGCCCGACGTCGAGCATGAGGTCACACTAGGGCAACTGTCGTGGCGCGAGCTGCGCAACGACCCGCCAACCTCCAACAGACGTCCGCCCATGTCCATCTACGCACGCATCCTGGTCGCAGTCGACGGCAGTCCCACCTCGGATCTGGCCCTCGACGAGGCCGTCCGCCTCGCCCTGGACCAGAAGGCGCAACTGCGCATCGTGCATGCGCTCGACCAGACCGCCCTGGTGCTCGACACGCCCTACGTCCTGCAGGAGTTCCTCGACTCGGCGCGCAAGGCCGGCGAGGAGATCCTCGAGCGGGCGAAGGTGCGCGCGAAGGGCGCCGGAATCGACGCCGAGACCCGGCTGTGCGGGGCGCAGTCCTTCGGTGAGCGCATCGCGGACCTGATCAACACCGAGGCCACCGAATGGTCGGCGAACCTGATCGTGGTCGGAACCCACGGTCGTCGCGGTTTCAGCAGCGTGCTGATGGGCAGCGTCGCGATGGGCGTGGTGCGTACCGCAAAGGTCCCCGCACTGCTGGTGCGCGGCGGCTGAGCGGACCGCCCACGCCCGCTGCGCCGGCTCGCGCAGCAGCAGCGCATTCGTCCCGACGGTCTGCGCGCCGCCGGCCGCCGACAGGTGGCGCGCACGGATAATCGCGGTCTTCACACCGCGCACACTGCAAGCACTTCCTTGGCTACCCGAGCCCCCGCAACCGACGATCCCTACCTGGCCGCCGGCCATACGCCGATGATGGCGCAGTACCTGCGCATCAAGGCCGAACACCCGCGCGTGCTGCTGTTCTACCGGATGGGCGACTTCTACGAACTCTTCCACGACGACGCCGAGAAGGCGGCAAGGCTGCTCGGGATCACGCTCACGCGCCGCGGCTTTTCCGCGGGCGAGCCGATTCCGATGGCCGGCGTCCCGGTGCACTCGGTCGAGCAGCACCTGGCCAGGCTGATCCGGCTGGGCGAATCGGTGGCGATCTGCGAGCAGATCGGCGACCCTGCGCTGTCCAAGGGTCCGGTCGAGCGCAAGGTCGTGCGCATCGTCACTCCGGGCACCCTGACCGATGCGCAACTGCTCCCGGAACGCGACGACCGGCTGCTGCTCGCGCTGCTCCCCGGTCCACGGCGCATCGCCGCCGCCTGGATGGTGGTCGCCAGCGGCGAGTGCTGGATCGCGGAGTTCCCGCCGGCACAGCTCACTGCGGAGCTCGACCGCCTCAGGCCTGCGGAGCTGGTGCTGCCCGAATCCCAGGATCCTGCGCGGATCCCCGGCTGGCCGGACGAGGCCCTGGCGGATGCCTGCCCGGCCTCGATCGCCCGGCTGGCCGACTGGCAGTTCGACCGCGAACGCGCCGGGATGCGACTGAGCGCAATCCTCGGCGTGGCCGACCTCTCCGGTTTCGGCGTCGACGAGGCCCCCGACGCCGTGGGCGCCGCCGGCGCGCTTCTCGAGTACGTCGCACGCACGCAGGGACAGGCGCCCACGCACCTGCAGGGCCTGCGCGTGCACCATGGCGACGACTTCCTGGTGGTCGACCCGGTGGCCCGGCGCAACCTGGAGATCACCGAGACGCTGCGCGGCGAGGCCTCGCCATGTCTGCTCTCGGTGCTGGACCACTGCGCAACCAGCGCCGGCGCCCGGCTGCTGCGCCGCTGGCTGCAGCAGCCGCTGCGTTCGCAGCAGGCCGCAGCCGACCGGCACCGGCGCGTGTCGGTGCTGCAGTCGGGCGGCGGCACGCTGCAGATCGCACTGCCGGGCGACGAGGCCCGCCGCCGGCCCGGGCTGCGCGAAGCGCTCGCCCGCACGGTCGACTTCGAGCGGATCGCCGCGCGAATCGCGCTGCGCTCGGTGCGCCCGCGCGAGCTGGCAGCGCTGCGCGACGCCACTCCCGCAGTGCGCGCGCTCGCCGATGCGCTGCGAACCCTGGACGAGACCCTGTTCGGCGCCACTGTCCAGGCCCTCGCGTTGCCCGAGCAGGTCGACGTCCTGCTGGCGGGCGCGCTGGCCGAGGAACCCGCCGCGCTGGTGCGCGACGGTGGCGTCTTCCGCGCCGGCTTCGACGACGCCCTCGACGAGCTGCGCGCGATCGACGAGGGATGCGACGGCTTCCTGGCCGCCCTCGAGCAGCGCGAGCGCGAGCGCACAGGAATCGCCAACCTGCGCGTCGGCTTCAACAACGTCCACGGCTTCTTCATCGAGGTGAGTCGTGGCCAGACGGCACGGGTGCCCGACGATTACCGACGGCGACAAACCCTCAAGAACGCCGAGCGCTACCTGACCCCGGAGCTGAAGGCCTTCGAGGACAAGGCGCTCTCGGCACGCGAGCGGGCGCTCGCGCGCGAGCGCGAACTCTACGAGCAGCTGCTCGACACGCTGGCCGCCACGGTGCCCGCCTGGCAGCGGATCGGGCGCGCGGTCGCCGAAATCGACCTGCTCGCCTGCCTGGCCGAACGCGCGCGCACGCTCGGCTGGGTGGCCCCCGAGTTCACCGCCCTGCCAGGCATCGAGATCCGCGCGGGGCGCCATCCGGTGGTCGAGTCCAGGGTGGAACGCTTCGTCCCCAACGACTGCCTGCTCGACGACCGCAGGCGCATGGTGCTGCTCACCGGCCCCAACATGGGCGGCAAGTCGACCTTCATGCGGCAGGTGGCGCTGATCACCCTGCTGGCCTATTGCGGCAGCTTCGTGCCCGCGGAGACCTGCCGTCTCGGACCGATCGACCGCATCTTCACGCGCATCGGCGCCTCCGACGATCTCGCCGGCGGACGCTCGACCTTCATGGTCGAGATGACCGAGGCGGCGGCGATCCTGCACGCGGCCACCGAACGTTCGCTGGTGCTGATGGACGAGATCGGCCGCGGCACCTCGACCTTCGACGGACTCGCGCTCGCGCACGCGATCGCGGCGCGGCTGATCACCCACAACCGCGCCTTCACGCTGTTCGCGACCCACTACTTCGAGCTCACGCAGCTCGCGCAGCGCCACCCGCAGGCGATCAACCGTCATCTCGCCGCCGCCGAGCACCGCGGCGCCATCGCCTTCCTGCACGAAGTGCGCGACGGTCCTGCCAACCGCAGCTACGGGCTCCAGGTGGCGCGCCTCGCCGGTCTGCCGGCACCGGTGGTGCGCTCTGCCGGGCAACTGCTCGAGGCGCTCGAGGCACGTTCGCGCGAAGGCGACGCGCAGTTCGATCTCTTCCGTGCGCATGCCGATGACGCTGCGCCGACCGAAGCCCGGGAGATGCAGCCGGGCGCGCACGTCACAGGCGCCGATGGCCCGAGCGAACTTTCCGAGGGCGCACGCGCAGCGCTCGAGCAGCTTGCGCAGGTGGATCCCGATCAGCTCAGCGCACGCCAGGCGCTCGACCTGGTCTACGCGCTGAAGGAGGCGCTTGGCGGGCGAGCAGGCGCCTGATCGTCCGGTCAGTGCAACCGGTGCGCCCCCGGTGGCAGCTCCCGGTCGCCCTCCTCGCTGTCGTCGTCGTGCCGGTGCAGGCCGTAGGGCTGCCCGGTGTCGCGAAGGAACGCCGTCCGCTCGCGCTCGACCTCCTCGACGGTCGCCTCGCGCACGTCGATCACGCGCAGCTCGAAGCGCAGGGACATCCCCGCCAGGGGATGGTTGCCGTCGAGCACCACCGCCTCGTCGGTGTAGTCGGTCACGGTGAACA
This sequence comes from Pseudomonadota bacterium, assembly GCA_963204785.1. Classification (GTDB taxonomy): domain Bacteria; phylum Pseudomonadota; class Gammaproteobacteria; order Burkholderiales; family Burkholderiaceae_E; genus Quisquiliibacterium. The sequence continues at coordinate 56,717 of CAUJHG010000062.1, forward strand.
GCCCGACCTCGCCGTCGTCGCCCGGCGCGCCCTCGAAGGTCATCCCCACCTCGAGCGCATCGGGAAAATCCGATCGCGCCGCCAGCCGCACCAGTTCGGGATCGTAGTCCCCGAAGCTGTCTTCGGGCTCCAGGTGGAGCATGGTCTCGTAGCCGACCTCACGTCCTTCGAGCGCCTGCTCGACGCGGATGAACACCGCACCGTAGCCGCCCTGCAGGTAGGTCAGCTCCCTCTCCGCGGGTTCGAGCGCCTCGCCCTGGGAGTCGTACAGACGGTACTCCACGGTCACCCAGACATCATCCGCGATCCGCATCTCCATCTCCGCCATGAACGGCCGTGAAAGGACATCCCCGGCTCGCGGCCGAGTCTATCGCCTGCGACCGGATCCCGCCATGCGCCGGTGCCGCCGATGCGCGGATCCCTTGCTCCGGGCGGACCGCCGTCTGATGCGAAAGCGTGGCCCGGCGTCAACCGTCCTGGAGTTCGTGCGTTGAGCGTGGGCCGACTGTCGCAAAGATGCAGCGTGCGCGCCGGACCGTGCGGCGCAGTCAGCTACGCACTGGTACAATCCCCAATTGATTTCCATGCATATTTGGGATTCTGGCGTAAGGCCTGCTCGCAACAGCCGATCCAGGAATCCGACCATCCACTACATCGCCCTGAAGGAAGATCCATGAAGAAGTCGCTCCTCGTCGCATCCCTGCTCGCCCTGACGCTGACCGCCTGCGGCCAGAAGGAAGAGCCCGCGCCCGCACCCGCTGCCGAGACCCCGGCGCCCGCCGCGACCGAGGCCGCCAAGGATGCCGGCGCCGCCGTCGAGGCTGCGAAGGAATCCGCTGGCGAGGCGAAGGAAGCCGCCGGCGCTGCAGTCGAGGCCGCAAAGGACGCCGCTGGTGCTGCGGTCGAGGCCGCCAAGGACGCCGCCGGCGCCGCAACCGAAGCGGTGAAGGACGCTGCCGCGACCGCCAAGGATGCCGCCGGCGCCGCTGTCGAGGCCGCCAAGGAAGAGATCAAGAAGTAATTCCTGATCTGCCCGACCCGAAGGCCGGCCTCGCGCCGGCCTTCTCGTTTCCGGACGGGGCTGCTGGCGCCCTGCCGACCGGGAAATCATTCCCACCCGGAAGTCCGGAACGCAGCCGGCCCTAGACCTCGACCCAGTCGATTCCGTCGTCCTGGTCGGCCACCAGCACCGACTCCGGCGGCTGCCCCCAGGCACTCGCAAGCGCTTCCCGGGCGAGTTCGGGGCGATTGTTGGAACGGCTCAGGTGCGCAGCCACCACGGTGCGCAGCCGGCTCTGATCGATGGCCGCCAGCAGTTCGCCGGCAGTCCGGTTCGCGAGGTGGCCGTAATCGCCTGCGATGCGCCGCTTGAGCGCCGCCGGGTAGTCGCTCGCCTCGAGCATCGCCGGATCGTGGTTGCATTCGAGGACGATCGCGTCCAGCCGCTGCATCGTGCGCACCACGTGCGGCGTCACGTGCCCGAGATCGGTGAGCACGCCCAGGCGCGCGCTGCCATCGTCGATCACGAACTGCACCGGTTCGCGCGCATCGTGCGGGACCGCCACCGGCTCGATCCGCACGCCCGCCACCTCGAAGGGGCGGTGGGGATCGATCCAGCACACCTGCGCCGCAGCACGCATCGCCGACCGGCCTGCCTGGGCGGTTCCGTAGGTGAGATGGAGCGGAATTCCGTAGGTGGCGGCAAGCCGCGGGGCAGCGCCGATGTGATCGCCGTGCTCGTGAGTGACCAGCACCGCGTGCAGGTCGCCCGCGCCCAGGCCGAGCCGCCCGAGGCGACGTCCCGCCTCGCGCACGCCGAAGCCGCAATCGATCAGCAGCCGAACCCGCGCATCGGGGCTGCCGCACTCCACGAGCAGCGCATTGCCTTCGCTGCCGCTGCCGAGACTGTTGAAACGCATGCGCTGCGGGGGAACGCCGGGTCCGGGGCCGGTCACCCGGTGGCCGGCGCCTCCTCGCTACTGATCCAGTTGCTCGCGCAGCAGGGCGACGATCTTGGCAGCAGTCTTGCGATCGTTCCCGGAACCGAGCGCAGCGCCGTCCTTGTCGAGCACCGTGACCCTGGAGAGGGAATCGTTGCCCTCGACCCGGATCCGGTATTGCTGGGCCGACGTGGGCTTGGTGGGTCCGCGCGAGAACAGCCGCGACAGCAGGCCTTTCTTCTCGCCGCTGGAGTCGACGAGTTCAGGATCGATGTAGCGGACGAAGTAGACGCCCTGGGAGCGATCACGGTCCTCGACCGTGAAGCCGCCTCGGTCGAGCGCGAGCCCGACCCGGCGCCAGGCGCGATCGAAGGGCTCGCGCACCTCCAGCGCCTCGCCCGCAGGACCAGGCAGCACGCGCGCGACCTGCGCCTGCGATGCAGTCGGCGTTGCCGCAGCCACCTGCCCGGTGTCCGCACCGAGGCGCACCATCAGGCGCCGCAGGAACTCGGCCTCGAGGTCCGGATCGGTCGGGCGCGGCTGCCACATCGTGCGGTCGCGCCCCTCGTTGGTGAACACCTCCTGCATGCCGCGATGGCTGATGTAGATCTCGGTGCCACCAGCCACCGTTTCGAAGCGGGTGCGGAACTTGTCGCGCTCGGACGTCGAGTACACCGACTCGAACAGCCGGCCGACGGTGCGACGGATGATGTCCTGGGGAATCTTCGCCCTGTTCTCCGCCCACTCGGTCTCCATCACCCCGGTGGCAGGCGACTCGGACTGCAGCACGAAGCCGGACTCCTGCCAGAACTCCTTGACCAGCGGCCAGAGCTTCTCGGCAGGCTGCGCGACGACCAGCCAGCGCTGCGTACCGGCGCGCTCGATGCGCATGCCCTCCACCGAGGGAAGCACTTTCGCGTCGGCTGCCTGCGCGCGCTCCACGGTGCGCGCACTCTGGTAGCCGGAAAAGGTGCGCTGCTCACGCTCCGGAATGGCGTAACGGTCGTCACCCCTGGGGCTGACCAGGTCGGGCGGGACGTCCAGTGGCGGCAGCTTGGCGGCGGACTTGTAGTCGATCTTCGTGCGCTGCTCGATCTCCTGGGTGATCGAACAGGCCGACAGGGCCAGCGCAAGCGCCAGCAGGATCGACCATCGCGCAGGGGCGGCGCTCTGCGTGCGGGTCGGTTTCATCGAACTGCGACTCCTGAGGCCTTCAGCGCGGCAAGGACCGTGGCGTGATGCGCCTCGGACAGCGGTGTCAGCGGGAGCCGGATTCCCCCTGGCATGCGCCCCATCCGCGCCAGTGCCCACTTGACCGGGATCGGGTTGGCCTCGACGAACAGGCCGGCGCTCAGCGGCAGCAACTGCCGGTTGAGCGCCCGCGCGGTCTGCCAGTCACCGGACAGCGCTGCCTGGCACATCCGCGCAAACTCGGCTGGCGCCACGTTGGCGACGACCGAGATCACGCCGTGTCCGCCCATCGCCATCAGCGCGAGCGCGGAATCGTCGTTGCCGCTGTAGAGAGCGAACTCGGCCGGAACCCGGGCCAGCAGATCGCAGGCGCGCGGGATGTCGCCGGTGGCGTCCTTCAGCCCGATGATCCCGGGCACCCCGGCGAGCCGCACCACGGTGTCGTTGGAGAGATCCGCGACGGTGCGCGAAGGCACGTTGTACAGGATGACCGGCAGCCCGACCTCGGCGACCGCGCAGAAGTGCCTGTACAGGCCCTCCTGCGTGGGCTTGTTGTAATAGGGGACGACCTGCAGGGTGGCATCCGCACCGACCCGCTTCGCGTTCGTGGTCAGTTCGATCGCTTCGCGCGTGGAGTTGCCGCCGGTGCCGGCGATCACCGGCACCCGGCCTGCGGCCTGCTCCACCGTGACGCGCACGATCTCGTCGTGCTCGGAGAAATCCACCGTCGGGGACTCGCCGGTGGTTCCGACCGCCACGATGCCCGCGGTGCCCTGTTCGACGTGCCAGTCGATGAGACGTCGGTAGCTGTCGAAGTCGATGCTGCCGTCGTCGTGCATCGGCGTCACGATCGCAACGATGCTGCCTTTGATCATTGTCGTCATCCCGGGAAAACTGGATTCTATCCGACCCGCCGCCGCTCCTGCCTCACCGCCGGCGGCCGCAGCGCGCACACGCGCTGGATCATCGCCGGGCGCGGCAGATCGACGTATCCGTCCTCAAAGGCAAGGACTTCGAGCCCGCAGCGCACCGCAGCCTCGAAGAGTTCCCCGCGACGCAGCAGGAACTCCGGTCGTGCTGGCCGGCCGAAGCGCTCGTTGCCGCGGGCGAAGGTCTCGTAGATCAGCACGCCTGCGGGCTTGACCAGCCCCAGGAGCAGATCCAGCCGTGGACGGAACAGGTAGTTGCAGCAGACCACCGCGTCGAAGCGCTGCGCCCCGAAGGCCCAGGGACCGGATTCGAGGTCTGCGCACAAGCGCTGCGCCCGGGGGTCGGCCGAAGCGAGCGCGTCCGGGTTGCGGTCGACGATGGTGACCCTGGCGCCGCGCTCGAGCAGGGGCGCCAGGTTGCGCCCCGGCCCGCCCGCGAAGTCGAGCACCTGCGCGCCCGGTTCGATGAGTCCTGCCCAGCGCACGACCCAGGTCGACGGCGCCATGGCCTCGAGCCCGCACCGCCCCTGCTCAGACATAAGTCGCACCATTTCCGCCGCTCACACGCTAGAGTGTATCGGCCTGCGCCGCCGTCGCGGCCAGCACCCGACAATGCCGAAGCCACGCCACCGCACTTCGCTCCCGAGCCTCGCACCGCAGGAGATCGCCCCCGCCGCCCTGGCGCTCGGTGCGACGCTGCTGCTCGCGGCAGCCGCGGCCGGCGGGAAGCTGGGCTGGGTCAGCGCTCTGCTGCTGTCCTCGCTGGCGTGGGCGGGCGCAGCGTTCGCGCTGCTGTTGCGGCTGCACCTGCACGGCAACAGGTCCTCGCGCCAGCAACGCCGGCTCCAGGCGATGCGCGAACTGCAGACGCAGCACGGCATTGCCGAGCAGCTCGGCGGCTTCGGCGCCTGGGTGATCGATCGCACCCGCAACCGCTTCGTCTGGAGCCCGGGGGCCTTCGGCCTGTTCGGCTTCGACCCGCAGGCAGGCGAACCCGCGCTGCGCCGATTCACCGAGGCGATCCACGAGGACGATCGCCAGCGCTGGATCGATGCCCACCGGCGGGCGCTCGATCGCGGCGGGGAGGCCTGCATCGAGTATCGGTTCGCGCGCAGCGAGCACGAGACGATCTGGGTGCGCAGCATCGCGCGGGCCGAGCGCAATGGCCGCGGCCAGGTGCAGCGGCTCGGCGGCGTCGCGCAGGACATCACCGGCATCCGCGCAATGCAGCAGCAGCTCGCCTCGAGCGAGGCGAAGTTCCGCGAGCTCACTCACATGAGCTCCGACTGGGTCTGGGAGACGGACGCCAGCCACCAGTGGTCCTACTTCTCCGACAGCGTCGACGCGGTCCTGGGCAGCTGGGTGCGTCAGCTCGCGGGCCGCTGCCCCTGGGAGCTTCCCGACAGCCTGCTGGCCTTCGAACAGCCCGACTGGCAGGCGCAACGCGCGCTGATGGCCTCGCATGCACCGTTCGAGAACTTCGAATATGCGGTGATCGATCCCGACAGGGTTGCACGCTTCGTGTCGATCAGCGGGCGTGCCACCTACGACGCGAGCGGCGCATTCTGCGGCTACCGCGGGGTCGGCAAGGACATCACCCGCGAGAAGCAGCAGCGGCTGCTGCTCAAGCTCGAGAGCGAGATCGCCTCGATCATGCGCGAGCAGAGCGACCCCGAGCGGGTGATCACCGCGATCCTGATCACGCTGTGCGGGGTGCTCGGCTGGAGCGGCGGCGCCAACCTCGTGATGCAACCGGGCCGCCGCAGCTTCGCGCCGCGAGAGCGCTGGGGCTATCCGGGCTTCACGCGCATGATCGCGCAGTTGCCCTGCGAGATTCCGCTGGAGTCCGGCAGCGCGGAGGCGGCTGCCTGGGAGCACGGCCGGCCGCTCTGGATCGACGACCTGGAGCGCGAGCCACGGTTCGCGCAGCGCTACCAGACCGCTCGTCTGGGCGTGCGCGCAGCCTTCCTCGCACCCATTCTCGACGAGCGCGGCGAGGCGCTCGACGTCCTGCTGTTCCTGAGTCCGGCGAGCTTCCGCGGCGAGCCCTTCCTCTTCCAGGTGGCCGAGATCCTCTCGCGCAACCTGTCGCTGTACCTGCAGCGCAAGATCGCGGAGCGCCAGCTGCTGCACCAGTCCCAGCACGACGGCCTGACCGGTCTGCCCAACCGCGTGTTCCTCACCAGGCAGCTCGAGTCGCTGCTGGAGCGCAACGAGGCCGCCGCGGTGCTCTACATCGATCTCGACCGCTACAAGCTGATCAACGACACGCTCGGGCACTCGGTGGGGGACCAGGTGCTGATCGAGGTGGCCGGGCGCCTGCGCGACGCCATCCGCCCCCAGGACGTCGCCGGCCGCATCGGCGGCGACGAATTCATCCTGCTGCTCATGGGCCTGTCGGACCGCCAGGAGATCGAGCGGATCGCGCGGCGCGCCCTCGCCGCGATCGAGAAGCCCTTCGTGCTGCAGAACCGCGCCTACTTCCTGTCGGCGAGCATCGGCGTGGCAATCGCGCCGGAAGACGGCAGCGACGCAAGGCTGCTGATCAAGCACGCGGACAGCGCGATGTACCGCGTGAAGTCCGAGGGCCGCAACGACGTGCGCTTCCACACCGGTGGCATCGCCGACCCGCGCAGCGACCAGCTCGAGCTCGCCGCCGAGCTGCCTCTGGCGCTGCAGCGCGGCGAGCTCGACCTGCACTACCAGCCGATCCTGAACGTCGCCGAGCGCCGGGTGATCGGCTTCGAGGCCCTGCTGCGCTGGCAGCACCCGGTGCACGGGCTCCTGATGCCCGAGCGCTTCCTGCCGATGGTCGAGCAGCACAACCTGATCCGCGAACTCGGTCCCTGGGTGCTGCGCCGGGCGCTCGACGACCGGGTCGCGCTGGGCCTGGAGCAGCACGGGAACGCGGCAGTGTCGGTGAACGTCTCGGCGCTGCACTTCGGTGAAGGCGATTTCCTCTCGACGGTCAACCGCCTGCTCGCCGAGCGCAAGTTCCCGCCCGGGCTGCTGCGACTCGAACTGACCGAGAGTGCGTTCATCGAGCACCCGGAGCGCACGGCCACGCTGATCGCGCAACTCCGGCGCATCGGCGTGCAGGTGATCATCGACAACTTCGGCACCGGCTACGCCGCGCTGTCCTATCTGAAGGACCTGCCGGTGGACGGCCTGAAGATCGACCAGATCTTCGTGCGCGGCCTGCCCTCGGACCGGGGCAATGCGGCGATCGTGCAGGCGATCACAACGCTTGCCGCGAGTCTTGGCATGCAGGCGATGGCCGAGGGCGTCGAGAACGCTGCCGAGTTGCGTGCGCTGCGCAGCTACTCCTGCGATCAGATGCAGGGTACGCTGATCTCGGAGCCACTGCCCTTCGGGCAGTTGCAGGAATTCATGGAATCACTGCCGGAGCTGCGCCGGATGCATCTGGTGCGCGATACGAACGGCTGAGCACGAGGCGCCCCGGCTCTGTCCGGCTCAACGGACGCGCCCCACCGCAGGCGACACGCGCGACGTGCTTCAGCGCTGCGCCAGGCCCATCACCTCGCGCACTTCGCGCATGGTCTCGGTGGCGAGCTTGCGCGCCTGGTCGCAGCCGTCGGCGACGATGTCACGCAGCAGGCCCGGGTCGTCGAGATAGGGCTGGGCGCGCTCGTGGAACTGCTGCTGCTCGGCGAGGATCGCGTCGATCACCGGCTGCTTGCACTCCAGGCAGCCGATTCCGGCGCTGCGGCAGCCCTTCTGCACCCAGTCGCGGGTGTCGGCATCGGAGTAGACCAGGTGAAGCTGCCAGACCGGACAGCGCTCCGGCTCGCCCGGATCGGTGCGCCGCACCCGCGCCGGATCGGTGGGCATCGTGCGGATCTTCTTCGTCACCGAGGCCGGATCCTCGCGCATCGCGATCGAGTTGCCGTAGCTCTTGCTCATCTTGTGCCCGTCGATTCCGGGCATGCGCGAGGCTTCGGTCAGCAGTGCCTGCGGCTCCGAGAGGATGACCCTGCCGCTGCCTTCGAGCCATCCGAGCAGGCGCTCGCGATCCTCCGTCCCCAGGTTCGGGGAGGCGTCGAGCAGGGCCCTGCCCTGCTGGAGCGCTTCGGCGTCGCCCTGCTCCTGGTAGCGCGTGCGCAGCTCGGTGCAGAGCCTGGCCTGCCTGCTCCCGAGCTTCTTCACCGCCTCGCGCACCTTGTCCTCGAAGCCCTTCTCGCGCCCGAACAGGTGGTTGAAGCGCCGCGCGACCTCGCGGGTGAACTCGATGTGCGGCACCTGGTCCTCGCCCACCGGCACCCAGGCGGCGCGGTACAGGAGGATGTCGGCAGCCTGCAGCAGCGGGTAGCCCAGGAAACCGTAGGTGGAGAGATCGCGCTCCGCGAGCTTCTCCTGCTGATCCTTGTAGGTGGGCACGCGCTCGAGCCAGCCCAGGGGCGTGCACATCGACAGCAGCAGATGGAGTTCCGCATGCTCGGGCACCCGTGACTGGACGAACAGCACCGACTCCTTCGGGTCGATGCCGGCCGCGAGCCAGTCGATCAGCATCTCCCAGGTGTTGGGCTCGATCACCTCGACCGAATCGTAGTGCGTGGTCAGCGCGTGCCAGTCGGCCACGAAGAACAGGCAGGGATGCTCGCGCTGCAGGCGAACCCAGTTCTTCAGCGCACCGTGGTAGTGACCGAGGTGCAGCGCACCTGTGGGGCGCATTCCGGAGACGACGCGTTCGGCGGACATGGCAGGAGGCAGTGGCGTGGGGAATCGGGGATTCTAGCAAGGGCCGACGCCGCCGGCGGGCCCGCCCGGCCGATCACGCCGGGGGTCAGGGAGGCCGCGGATGCGGCTCACTCCCCGGGCTCGGCCACCTCGATGCGGCCGTCGACCGCACCGCAGCCCATCCGCGTGACCAGCGGCGCGGCTCCGGTGAGATCGATCAGGGTGGTGGCCGCAAAGCCCTGCCCGCCGGCGTCGATCACTGCATCGACGCGCCGCGACAGGCGATCCAGGATCTCGTCGGCCTCGTGCAGCGGATCCTCGTCACCGGGCAGGATCAGGCTCGAGCAGATCAGCGGCGCGCCGTGCGCCTCGAGCAGGCCGTCGTCCACACGGGAATCGGGCACGCGCAGCCCGATCGTCTTGCGCGACGGATGCCACAGCCGCCGCGGCACCTCCTTCGTTGCCGGCAGCACGAAGGTGTAGGGGCCGGGCGTCCACTCGCGCAGGAAGCGGTACTGCCGGTTGTCCACCTGCGCGTAGGTGGCGAGCTCGGAGAGATCGCGGCACATCAGGGTCAGCAGGTGCTTCTCGCTGATGCCGCGCACTGCGCGCAGCCGCTCCACCGCCTGCTTGTCGTCGAGCTGGCAGGCCAGCACGTAGCAGGCGTCGGTGGGCAGCGCGAGCAGCCCGCCGCCGCGCAGGACTTCCGCCGCCTGCCGCAGCAGGCGGGGCTGCGGATGCGCGGGGTGAACGGTGAATCGCTGCGCCATGCTCCAGGTCTCGCTCAGTGCCAGTCTTGCCAGACGGGAATCAGGTCGTGGGGCAGCGGCGGCAGCGCACCCAGCTCGATCCGGCTCTCTCCCGGCCCGTGGAAATCCGAGCCGCGCGACGCGCGCAGGCGGAACGCACGCGCGCAGCGGGCGAACTCATCGTACTGCCAGGGCGAATGGCTGCCGCAGACGACCTCGATGGCCTCGCCGCCCAGGGCGCGGAACTCCTCGATCATCGCGTGCAGCGCAGTGCGCCCGAGGCGGTAGCGCCCCGGGTGCGCGAGCACCGCGGTTCCGCCGGCAGCGCGGATCCAGCCGATCGCCTGCGCGAGCGTCGCCCATCGATGCGCGACGTAGCCCGGGCGGCCCTCGGACAGATAGCGCTCGAAGACCTCGCCGACGTTGCGGCACACGCCCTCCTCGACCAGGAAGCGGGCGAAGTGGGTCCGGGAAATCAGCTGCGGGTTGGCGACGTGGCGGCAGGCGCCTTCGTAGGCGCCGGGGATCCCCGCGGCAGCAAGCTGCGCTGCCATCTCGCGCGCGCGCTCGTCGCGTCCGGCGCGGGTGCGCGCCAGTCCCTCGGCCAGTTCGGCGCAGTGCGGGTCGATTCCCAGCCCGACCACGTGGACCGTTTCACCGCCCCAGCTCACCGAGATCTCGACTCCGGGGACGAAGCGCAGTCCCAGCCGGGCCGCCTGCGCGGCAGCCTCGCACAGGCCGCCGAGCTCGTCGTGGTCGGTCAGAGCGAGCATCTGGACGCCCTGTTCGTGTGCACGCCGGACCAGGGCCGCAGGTTCGAGCGTTCCGTCCGACCGGTTCGAATGAGAGTGCAGGTCGGCGTTCAGCGGCGCACGCGCAGCGTTCACCCCACGAACCCCTCGACGAGCCGCGCCACCTCCTGCGGCTGGTCGTGGTGGAGCATGTGGCCCGCGCCGTCGATGATCACGGTCTGCAGCGAGCGCAGCGCGCGCTTGCGACGCTGGAATTCATCGGTATGCAGGAACGCGTGCCAGCGCTCGGACTGCTTCGCGACCACCAGCAGCACGTCGGCGCGCACCTCGCGCCAGCAGGCAAGCACTTCCTCGACGCGGTAGAGCTGGGCATTGACGATCTTGTGCGCGGGGTCGCCCGCCAGCACGAAGCGCCCGTCGGCGCCCGGCAGCGCCCAGTGCTCGGCGAGGAAGGCGGCCTTGGCCTGGCTCAGCCGCGGATTGTTGCTGATCAGGCGCTGCGCGACCTCCGCGCGCGTGGCGTAGTCGCGCAGGCGGGCCCCCTGCTTGAGCTCGTCGATCCACTGCGCATAGCGCCCCGGCGCCTGCTCGGGCCGGGCGGACTGCATGCCGAGCCCCTCGAGGTTGACGAGCTTGCGCACCCGCTGCGGGCGCACCCCTGCGTACACCGTGGCGACGTTGCCGCCCATGCTGTGCGCGACCAGGTCCACTGCCTGATCGGGCAGCAGCGCGTCGAGCAGGAAGTCGAGATCGGCCAGGTAGTCGGGGAACCAGTAGTTGTCGACGCCGCTCGCGCCGGTCAGGCCGAAGCCACGCCAGTCGGGTGCGATCACGCGCCAGTTGCGCTCGAAGGCGTCGACCAGGAACTGGAAGGATGCCGAGACATCCATCCAGCCGTGCAGCAACACCAGAGTCCCCTGCTGAGGCCGCTCGGGCGACGGGTCCCAGATCCGGACGTGGTAGTCCAGCCCGCGGACCGGGTGGAACTCCGAGCGGCTGTTGCGTCGTGGCAGGTAACTGGTCAATGGTTGCTCCGGCAAAGGTGAATTATAGGGAGAAAGCGGCCTGCCATGCTGCAAGCGCACAAGTGCCGCGGTCCGATCATGGCCCGCAGCCCCCGGACAGATCGGGTCAACGCCAGCCGGTCCGCGGGCCGGCAGCCTCGCGCGTCCGCCGGCGACGGCGGGCAGGTCCGGAAACCGGTGCGCGTCCGTTGGGATCGCCCCCGACGGCGGGCTAGCATCGCAGCGAGCCGCCGGCACGGTCGACCCGGATCGCGTAGACTGCGCCGCCTCGCGCGGCACCGGCACACCCACCCGCGCCACAACCACAGGGAGCGCCCCGATGGCTGTCTACCAGCTCGACGACAGGATTCCCGAGATCGACCCCAGCGCCTGGGTCGCCGAGGAAGCGCAGGTGATCGGCCGCGTGCGGCTGCGCGCCAGTTCCAGCGTGTGGTTCAACGCCACGCTGCGCGGCGACAACGAACTGATCGAGCTCGGGGAAGGCAGCAACGTGCAGGAATCCGCGGTGCTGCACACCGACCCGGGCTGCCCGCTGGTGATCGGCCCGAACGTGATCGTCGGCCACCAGGCGATGCTGCACGGCTGCACGATCGGCGAAGGCAGCCTGATCGGCATGCAGGCCATCATCCTGAACCGCGCGCGGATCGGCAAGGGCTGCCTGATCGGCGCCGGCGCCCTGATCGCCGAGGACAAGGAGATCCCCGACGGCAGCGTGGTGCTCGGCGCACCCGGACGCATCGTGCGCCAGGTCAGCCCGGCGGAGATGGAGCAGTTCCGCCTGAATGCGCAGAACTACGCGCAGCGCGCCGCCTTCTTCCGGCAGCACCTGAAGCGGATCGCATGACCGACTCGCTGCAACGCTTCATGCTGCGCGGTGCGCCGGTGCGCGGTGAGATCGTCTCGCTCGACGCCGCGTGGCTCGAGGTCGTCAACCGGCACGAGCTGCCCGAGAGCGTGCGCGACCGGCTCGGCGAGCTCTCCGCGGCTGCGCTGCTGCTGGCGGCAACGCTGAAGTTCGAGGGCTCGCTGGTGCTGCAGATCCACGGTGACGGCCCGGTGGCGCTGTTCGTGGTCGAGTGCGACGCGAGCGGCACCTATCGCGCGACGGTCAAGCTGCGTGAGCATGACCGCCCGCCGAGCTGCGACGCCGACCTGCGCGACCTGGTCGACGCCAACGGCAAGGGCCGCTTCGTGGTGACGCTGGTGCCCGGCAGATCGACCCCGGGACGCCAGCCCTATCAGGGAATCGTTCCTTTCGAGGGGCACAGCGTCGCCCTGGTGCTCGAGCACTACATGGCGCGCTCTGAACAGGTTCCCACGCGCCTGTGGCTCGCCGCCGACGCGCAGCGGGCAGTCGGCCTTCTGCTGCAGCGGCTGCCCTCCCTGGGCGGCAACGAGTCGCCGACGCCCCCTGCGTCGGCCGCGCCGATCGACGACGACGACGCGTGGAACCGGATGCAGCAACTGGCGGACACGATCACCCGCGGCGAGCTGCTGCGGCTGCCCCCGGAACACGTGATCCGCCGCCTGTTCTGGCAGGAGCCGCTGCATGCCTTCGAGCAGCGTCCGTGCCGCTTCGCGTGCACCTGCTCGCGCGGCAAGGTCGCATCGATGCTGCGGATGCTGGGCAAGGAAGAAGTGGAGGAAATCGTGCGCGACCAGGGTGCGGTGGAGGTGCGCTGCGAGTTCTGCAATCTCCCCTACGCCTTCGATCGCGTGGACTGCACCGGCCTGTTCGTGGAGGGGCTCAGCGCCCCCGCGCCGGCGCGTCCGCAGTGAGGCGGTCGGTGCTGGCGACGCGCACCTGACCGGCAGCATCGGGAGCCTGCCCGGGAGTGCGCTGCGCGCGCGCGTCGTCGATCTGGATGAAGACCTCGTCGGAGCGCACCATCCCGAGTTCGTAGCGCGCGCGCTCCTCGACCGCGAGCAGCCCCTGGCGCAGGTCGCCCACCTCGCCCTCGAGCGAGGCGTTTCGCGCCGCCAGGCCCCGGTTGCGGATCTGCTGGGCCTCGAGCTGGCGGTCCAGCTCCCAGACCCGCAGCCAGCCGCCCTTGCCCAGCCACAGCGGATACTGGATCAGCGCGAGCAGGCCCGCCAGGCAAAGCGTGAGAAGTCTCATGGGCAGATCATAAGCGATGCGGCTCCTGCTGCGCGCTGCGCCGCAGCGTCCGCGTGGCTCAGCGCAGGTTGTAGAACGCCGAGCGCCCCGGATAAGCCGCGATGTCGCCGAGATCCTCCTCGATGCGCAGCAGCTGGTTGTACTTCGCGATCCGGTCGGTGCGGCTCATCGAGCCGGTCTTGATCTGCAGCGCATTGGTGGCGACCGCGATGTCGGCGATCGTGGTGTCCTCGGTTTCGCCGGAGCGGTGCGAAACCACTGCAGTGTAGTTGTAGCGCTTGGCCAGCTCGATCGCGGCGAAGGTCTCGGTGAGCGTACCGATCTGGTTGATCTTGATCAGGATCGAGTTGGCGATTCCTTCGTCGATGCCCTGCTGCAGGATGCGCGTGTTGGTGACGAAGAGGTCGTCGCCCACCAGCTGGACACGATCGCCGAGCGCGTCGGTGAGGTGCTTCCAGCCCTCCCAGTCGTTCTCGGCCATTCCGTCCTCGATCGAGATGATCGGGTACTTGTCGCACCAGGTGGCCAGCAGGTTGGTCAGGCCGGCGGCGTCGAGATCGAGCCCTTCGCCCTCGAGGCGATAGCGGCCGTCGCGGTAGAACTCGGAGCTCGCGCAGTCCAGGCCCAGTGCGATCTGGCGGCCGGGCTCGTAGCCGGCCCGGTCGATCGCCTCGAGGATCAGCTGGATCGCCGCCTCGTGGCTGGCCACCGAGGGGGCGAAGCCGCCCTCGTCGCCGACCGCGGTGGACATCCCGCGGTCGTTGATCAGCTTCTTCAGCGCGTGGAACACCTCCGCGCCATAGCGCACCGCCTCACGGAAGCTGGGGGCGCCCACCGGGATGATCATGAGTTCCTGGAGATCCAGGTTGTTGTTCGCGTGCGCACCGCCGTTGATCACGTTCATCATCGGCACCGGAAGCGACATCGGGACGGAGCCGCCGAAGTAGCGATACAGCTGCAGGCCCGATTCCTCGGCAGCCGCCTTGGCCACCGCCATCGACACCGCCAGCGTCGCGTTGGCGCCCAGGCGGCCCTTGTTCTCGGTGCCGTCGAGGTCGATCAGCGTGCGGTCGATATAGGCCTGCTCCGTGGCGTCCAGGCCCATGATCGCCTCGGTGATCTCGGTGTTGATGTTCTCCACCGCCTGCAGCACGCCCTTGCCGAGATAGCGTGCGGCGTCGCCGTCGCGCAGTTCGATGGCCTCGCGCGAACCGGTCGAGGCGCCCGAGGGCACTGCAGCGCGTCCCATGACGCCGGATTCGAGCAGCACGTCGCACTCGACGGTGGGGTTGCCGCGGGAATCGATGATCTCGCGGCCGATGATGTCGACGATCGAACTCATGTTGGCTTTCGGTTCCTGGGAATGCGTGGAAGGAAGGGTTCGGTCGGTGCGCGCCTGCTCAGCTGCGCAGCGCGGACTCGGGGAAGCCGGCGCGCTTGACCGCCGCGTCGAGTTCCCTGAGCGTGTGGAGCAGCTCCGCCATCAGGTCCATCGGCCAGGCGTTGGGCCCGTCGGATAGGGCTCTGGCGGGATCCGGATGGCTCTCCATGAACACACCCGCGACGCCGGCGGCCACTGCCGCGCGGGCCAGCACCGGAACGAACTCGCGCTGACCGCCGGAGGAGCTGCCCTGCCCGCCCGGGAGCTGCACCGAGTGCGTCGCGTCGAAGACCACCGGACAGCCGGTCTCGCGCATGATCGCCAGCGAGCGCATGTCGGAGACCAGGTTGTTGTAGCCGAACGAGACGCCCCGCTCGCAGACCATGACCGTGTCACCGCTGCCGCCGGCCTCGATCGCCGCCTCGCGCGCCTTGTCGACGACGTTCTTCATGTCGTGCGGCGCGAGGAACTGCCCTTTCTTGATGTTGACCGGACGACCGCAGGCCGCGACCGCGCGGATGAAGTCGGTCTGCCGGCAGAGGAAGGCCGGCGTCTGCAGCACGTCGACCGCCGCCGCGACCGCGTCGACCTGCCAGGTCTCGTGGATGTCGGTGAGCACCGGAACGTCGATCGCGCTGCGCACATCGGAGAGGATCTTCAGTCCCTCGTCCATTCCGGGGCCGCGAAAGGAGGCGCCGGAGCTGCGGTTGGCCTTGTCGAACGAGGACTTGTAGATGAAGGGCACGCCCGCCGCCGCCGCGATCTCCTTCAGGCGACCGGCGGTTTCCATCGCCATCTCCCGCGACTCGATCACGCACGGCCCGGCGATCAGGAACAGCGGTCGATCCAGACCGACCTCGAATCCGCACAGCTGCATGGCCTGTCCCTGCCTATGCGACGCGACGCGCACGGCCCTGCCCGGAGTGCGCGATCGCCGCCTCCACGTAGGCCTTGAACAGCGGGTGACCGGCGCGCGGGGTGGAAGTGAACTCGGGATGGAACTGCACGCCCACGAACCAGGGATGCGCCTGGGGACCGCTTCGCGACAGCTCGACGATCTCGGTGAGCCCTTCCGTCGGGGTGCGCGCGGACACCTTCATGCCGGCCTGCTCGAGTTGCGCGACGTAGCGGTTGTTCACCTCGTAGCGATGGCGATGGCGCTCGTACACCGATTCGCCGTAGATCTCGGCAGCCAGGGTGCCGGGCTGCACCGGGCTGAGCTGCGCGCCCAGGCGCATGCTGCCGCCGAGCTCGGAGCCGGCGTCACGCCGTTCGACCCTGCCGGCGCGATCGAGCCATTCGGTGATCAGGCCGACCACCGGATGCGGGGTGTCGGGGTCGAACTCGGTGCTGTTGGCGCCCGCCAGCCCGCAGACGTTGCGGGCGAACTCGATGACCGCCAGCTGCATGCCGAGGCAGATGCCCAGGTAGGGGATCCCGTTCTCGCGCGCGAAGCGGATCGCCGTGATCTTGCCTTCGACGCCGCGCCGCCCGAAGCCGCCGGGAACGAGGATCGCGTCGTAGCCGCCGAGCGAGGCGAGCGTGGCGCCGCCGTCGTTCTCGATCTGCTCGGAGTCGAGGTAGTCGATCAGCACGCGGCTCTCGGTGTGGATTCCCGCGTGCACCAGCGCTTCGGTGAGCGACTTGTAGGACTCGGTGAGGTCGACGTACTTGCCGACCATCGCGATGCGCACGTCGCGGCGCGGGTTCTCCAGCGCATGCACGAGGCGGTCCCACATGCCCAGGTCTGCCGGCGGGGCCGAGAGCCGCAGGATGTCGCAGACGGTGTCGTCGACCTTCTGGTCGTGCAGCATCCGCGGGATCTTGTAGATGCTGTCGGCATCCCAGACCGAGATCACGGAGTCGAGCTGCACGTTGGAGAACATGCTGATCTTGGCACGCTCGTCGTCGGGCACCCGGCGGTCGGCGCGGCACAGCAGCATGTCGGCCTGGATGCCGATCTCGCGCAGCTTCTGCACCGAGTGCTGCGTGGGCTTGGTCTTGAGCTCGCCGGCCGAGGCGATGAAGGGCACCAGCGTGAGATGCACGAAGCAGTAGTTGCCCCGGCCCAGCTTCAGGCTCATCTGGCGCACCGCCTCGAGGAAGGGCAGCGACTCGATGTCGCCCACCGTTCCGCCGATCTCGACGATGGCCACGTCGGCAGCCTCCGGCGTGCCGATGCCGGCACCGCGCTCGATGAAAGCCTGTATCTCGTTGGTGATGTGCGGAATCACCTGCACCGTGCGCCCGAGATACTCGCCGCGGCGCTCCTTGCGCAGCACCGAGTCGTAGATCTGGCCGGTGGTGAAGTTGTTGAACCGGCGCATCTTCGAGCTCACGAAGCGCTCGTAGTGGCCGAGGTCGAGGTCGGTCTCGGCGCCGTCTTCGGTGACGAAGACCTCGCCGTGCTGGAACGGACTCATCGTTCCAGGGTCGACGTTGATGTAGGGGTCGAGCTTGAGGAGGGTGACTCGCAGGCCCCGCGACTCGAGCAGCGCGGCCATCGACGCGGCGGCGATGCCCTTTCCGAGCGAGGACACCACACCACCGGTGACGAAAACGAACTTGGTCATGGGCGGGCAACCGGTAAAAAGAGATTATACCTGCGCCACTCGCGCTGCCGGCGCGCGGCCCGCTCCTGCCGCCTCAGCCGCCATCGCCTGCGCCGGGCCAGGGCAGGCTCGCGAGCACCTCGACCCCACCGGATTCGCCGTTGGCGATCGAGACGCTTCCGCCACAGGCGGCAGCCCGCTCGCGCATCGCCTGCAGGCCCGCGCCATCGGCGCGCCGCCGCGCGAGCCCGCGACCATCGTCGCCGACCTGCAGGGTGAGCATCTGCTCGCCGCGGCGCACCGACACGACGATGGTGCCAGCCTGCGCGTGCTCGACCGCGTTCCCCACCGACTCGGCGACGATGCGCCAGGCGGCGGCCTCCACTTCCGGAAGCGCGAATCCGAAGGAGATGTCGTCCGGCGGATCGACGAAGAGCTGGAAGCGGATCGCCGGCTGGCGCAAGGCCCAGTCGGCCAGCAGCGAACGCAGCCCCTCGATCAGTCCGCCGTGCTCCAGTGGCTCCGGCCGCACCTGGCGCACCAGGTTGCGCACCGAGGCCGACAGCGCCTCGGCGTTGCGCACCATCAGCCCGGCGAGCTGCGCCAGCGAGGGTTCGCGATCCACCAGCCGATTCTCCAGCGTCGAGGCGATCGTCCTGATCGCCATCGCGTGATGACCGAGCTCATCGTGCAGGGCCTGCGCCAGTGCCCGCCTGTGCTCCTCGAACTCGCGCTCGAAGCGCAGCGCGAGTTCGTGGCTGAGGTCGCGCTGCTGCTCGACCTCGAGCGCATGGCGCAGGGCACGGTCGCGCTCCTCGCGGGCGCGCTCCAGCGCCTTGTGCAGCGAAGGCTCGGCTGCAGGCGCCGGATCGGGGGCTGCGGCTCCGGTTCGCGCGACGGCGGATCCGCTTTCGGATCGTGGCGTGGAGGCTCCGGACGGGTCGTGGGGGGCAGTCATCGGAGGACGGTCCGGGCTGGATGGTCGATCCATTCTAGGCCGAGACGCCTGGCGAAGCGATCCCGGCCGGCGCGGGGCCGATCGCCGGGATCGGGTGATCGGCAGATATAATCGGCCCCCGAAGACGAACACTCGCCGAGGTGGCTGATGAGCAAGGTGTACCCGAACGCGCACGCGGCCCTGGCCGGCGTCGTCCAGGATGGCCAGATGGTCGCGGTCGGCGGCTTCGGTCTGTGCGGCATCCCCGAGGCGCTGATCGCGGCGCTGCGCGACTCCGGCGTCAAGGGGCTGACCTGCATCTCGAACAATGCGGGCGTCGACGGGTTCGGTCTTGGGCAACTGCTGGCCACGCGCCAGATCCGCAAGATGATCGCCAGCTATGTGGGCGAGAACAAGGAATTCGAGCGTCAGTACCTGTCGGGCGAGCTCGAGCTCGAGTTCACCCCGCAGGGCACGCTCGCCGAGAAGCTGCGCGCCGGCGGTGCCGGCATCCCCGCCTTCTTCACTCCCACCGGCGTGGGCACCGTGGTGGCCGAGGGCAAGGAGGTGCGCGAGTTCGACGGCAGGCAGTACGTGATGGAGCGCTCGCTGACGCCGGACGTCTCGCTGGTCAAGGCCTGGATGGCCGACCGCGCCGGCAACCTCGTGTTCCGCCGCACCGCCCGCAACTTCAACCCGAACGTCGCGATGGCCGGCAAGGTCACGGTCGCCGAGGTCGAGGTGATCGTCCCCACCGGCGAGCTCGATCCTGACCAGGTCCACCTGCCGGGAATCTTCGTGCATCGGCTGGTGCACAACCCGACCCCCGAGAAGCGCATCGAGCAGCGCACGACCCGGCCCAGCTGAGCCCAGGAGATACCGAAATGGCATGGACCCGCGACCAGATGGCGGCGCGCGCGGCGCAGGAACTGCGCGACGGCTTCTACGTGAACCTGGGCATCGGCCTGCCCACGCTCGTGGCCAACCACGTGCCCGCGGGCATGGAGGTGTGGCTGCAGTCGGAGAACGGGCTGCTGGGCATCGGCCCCTTCCCCACCGACGATCAGGTCGACGCCGACCTGATCAACGCCGGCAAGCAGACGGTCACGACCCTGCCAGGTTCGTCGATCTTCTCCAGTGCCGACTCCTTCGCGATGATCCGCGGCGGCAAGATCAATCTCGCAGTGCTGGGTGCGATGCAGGTCAGCGAGAGGGGCGACCTCGCCAACTGGATGATCCCCGGCAAGATGGTCAAGGGCATGGGCGGCGCGATGGACCTGGTTGCAGGCGTGGGCCGCGTGATCGTCCTGATGGAGCACACCGCCAAGAAGAAGGACGGCAGCGAGGACCTGAAGATCCTGCCGAAGTGCGAGCTGCCCCTGACCGGGGTCGGCGTGGTCGACATGATCATCACCGACCTGTGCGTGCTCGACGTGACCCCGTCGGGCCTGAAGCTGCGTGAACTCGCTCCCGGGGTGACGGTCGACGAGGTGCTCGCCAGGACCGGCTGCCAGGTGGACACGGGCGCACTGGCCTGAGCGGCGACAACCGTCCCGCGCGCTGCGGTGCGCGGAGACGGCGACGGCTCCCGCCGCCGGCCCTCCTCAGCCGAGCCGCGGCCGGAGCATCTCCTCGCGCACCGCATCGGGCAGCGGGCGCGACTTCTGGGCTGCATAGTCGACCCAGATGCCCTTGGCGCCCCCGTAGGCGTAGACGGTCTGCGGATCGTCGGTGCGGCTCATCTCGGCGAAGGTCTCGAAGCTGGACTTGCCCAGCGGACCGACGTAGTGCCGGCACAGCACGGTGCCCGGGTACTCGATCTGCCGCACGAAGGTGCAGTGCGCATTCACGACGATCATCCCTTCGCCCGTCGCGCGATGCGACCTCAGTCCCATCGACTCGAACCAGCTGATCCGCGTCTGCTCCAGGAAGCGGAAGTAGACCGTGTTGTTCATGTGTCCCATCGCGTCCATGTCGCCCCAGCGGATCGGGATCTCGAGCTGGAAGACGAGCACGCTGCCCGCAGGCCGTTCGAACATTGCCTTGCCCTCCCTCAGATGCCGAAGCCGTCGTCGGCCGCGATGACCGCTCCGTTGATGAAGCGCGACTGGTCGTGCGCCAGCAGCAGCAGCAGGCCGTCGAGGTCCTCGGGCATCCCCAGCCGCTGGCGCGGCAGCATCTGCACCAGCTTGCGCCCGCCCTCCGTCTCCCAGTGCTTCTCGTTGAGCTCGGTCACGATGTAGCCAGGGCAGATCGCGTTCACGTTGATGCCGTAGCGCCCCCACTCGAGCGCCATCGACTTGGTCATGTGCACCACTGCCGCCTTGCTCATGCAGTAGACGCCGATCTGCGAGAGCACCTTCATCGCGGCCATCGACGCGATGTTGATGATGCGGCCCTGGCGCGGGGTCGCATCGGCAGCGGAATCCCTGGCCCGGCCGATCATCCTCCTGGCGACCTCCTGGGCGACGAAGAAGGCGCCGCGCGTGTTGGTGTCGAACACGAAGTCGAAGTCCTCGGGCGTGACGTCGACCAGTCGCTGCGTGGTGCTGACGCCGGAGTTGTTCACCAGGATGTCGATCGGACCTGCCTCGGTCTCGGCATGCGCGACCGCGGCACGGATGCTGTCGACGTCGGTGACGTCCATCGCGACGACGTGGGCCGCGCCGCCCGCAGCCTCGATCTCGGCACGCAGTTCCTTCAGACGCTCGACGCGTCGCGACGCGAGCACCACCTGCGCCCCATTGGCGGCAAGCACGCGGGCAAAGCGGGTGCCGAGGCCGCTGGAGGCGCCGGTGACCAGCGCGATCTTGCCGTTGAGTTCGAAGGTGGTGGGCACGCTGCCTCCTCTGGTTCGTGGTTTTCGCTCGACGCCGATGATCGCACAACGGACTGCAATGACCCGACTGCGATGGTCCGCGGTTTGCGCCCGCGCGCCGATTGCTGGGAGAATCCGGCGATCGGAGACCACGACGGAACAGCCAGGGAAGAAGCACATGGACATTGAACGCGATGCGATGGAATACGACGTCGTGATCGTCGGCGGCGGGCCTGCGGGCCTGGCTGCAGCGATCCGGCTCAAGCAGCTCGCCGCCCAGCAGGGGCGCGAGGTCGGAGTCTGCGTCCTCGAGAAGGGCTCCGAGATCGGCGCCCACATCCTGTCCGGCGCGGTGATGGATCCACGCGCAATCGAGGAGCTCTTCCCGGACTGGAAGTCGATGGGCGCGCCGCTGAACACGCCGGTGACCGAGGATCGCTTCATGTACCTGTCGCAGTCGGGCGCGCGTCGCGTGCCCGACTGGATGCTGCCCGACTGCTTCAAGAACCACGGCAACTACGTGGTCAGCCTGTCCAACGTCACGCGCTGGCTGGGCGAGCAGGCCGAGGCCGCGGGTGTCGAGATCTACCCGGGCTTCGCCGCCGCCGAGATCCTGTTCGACGCGAACGGGGCGGTCAAGGGCGTGGCCACCGGCAACATGGGCGTCGGCCGCGACGGCCAGCCCACCGACAACTTCCAGCCCGGAATGGAGCTGCACGCGAAGTACACGCTGTTCGCCGAAGGCGCGCGCGGCCATCTGGGCAAGCAGCTGATCGCCCGCTTCGGTCTGGACAAGGGCCGCGACCCGCAGAGCTACGGCATCGGCCTGAAGGAGCTCTGGGAGATCGAGCCCTCCAAGCATGTGCCGGGACTGGTGATGCACACCGCCGGCTGGCCGCTGACCAATGACACCTACGGCGGCTCCTTCCTCTACCACTTCGACGACAACAAGGTGGCGGTCGGCTTCGTCGTGGGCCTGGCCTACCAGAACCCCTATCTGTCTCCGTACGAGGAATTCCAGCGCTACAAGACGCACCCGGCGATCCGGCCCTTCCTCGAAGGCGGCAAGCGGCTGGCCTACGGCGCGCGCGCGATCACCGCGGGCGGGATCAACTCGCTGCCGGAACTGGTCTTCCCGGGCGGCGCACTGATCGGCTGCGACGCGGGCTTCCTGAACGCCTCGCGGATCAAGGGCAGCCATGCAGCGCTCAAGACCGGAATGCTCGCCGCCGAGGCAGCATTCGAGGCGCTGGGCGCGGGCCGCAGCGCCGACCGCCTCGACGCCTACCCGGCATCGTTCCAGGCTTCCTGGCTGCACGACGAACTCCACCGCGCACGCAACTTCAAGCCGGCGATGAGCAAGGGCCTGTGGACCGGCACGGTGCTGGTCGGAATCGACCAGGTGCTGTTCAGGGGCAAGGCCCCCTGGACGCTGCACAACCGGCACGCCGACCACGAGATGCTGCGCCCGGCAGCGGAATTCCAGCCGATCGAGTATCCGAAACCCGACGGCAAGATCACCTTCGACCGGCTCTCCTCGGTGTTCATCTCGAACACCAACCACGAGGAGAACCAGCCGATCCACCTGACGCTCAAGGATCCGTCGGTGCCGGTGAAGATCAACCTCGCCAGGTACGCAGGGCCCGAGCAGCGTTACTGCCCTGCCGGGGTCTACGAGTTCGTGCGCGACGACGACGGCACCGACCGCCTGCAGATCAACGCGCAGAACTGCGTGCACTGCAAGACCTGCGACATCAAGGATCCGACGCAGAACATCGTCTGGGTCGTGCCGGAGGGTGGCGGCGGCCCGAACTACAGTTCGATGTGAAACCCCGCATGGCCGGCGCGCACACCGGCCATGCGCAACGGGGGCGTGCAATTCCAGCCCCCGAATGGAAAATGCCGGCTCGGGGCCGGCATTTCCTTTTGATCAGGGCGGGGGCGAACCCGCGACCGGATCAGTACTGGCGCGGGCGACGCGGGCCGCCGTAGCCGCCACCACCTTCCCCGCGATCTGCGCCGCCGTAGCCGCCACGCCCACCGCCGCGGTCGTCCCCGCCGCCGTAGCCGCCGCGCCCACCGCCGCGGTCGTCCCCGCCACCGTAGCCGCCGCGACCGCCACCACGGTCATCCCCACCGCCGTAGCCGCCACGGCCACCGCCGTAACCGCCGCCACCACCGCCGTAACCGCCTCCGCCGCCTCCGCCGTAACCACCGCCACCGCCACCGCCGCCGCCATAACCACCGCCGCCACCACCCCGGCGGAAGCCGCCGCCACCGCCCTGCTGCTCGCGCGCCTCGTTGACCACCAGGCTGCGCCCCTCGAGAGAGTGGCCGTTGAGGGCACGGATTGCGTTCTGGGCTTCCTCGGCGTTGGCCATCGTGACGAAGCCGAAGCCGCGGGAACGGCCCGTTTCGCGGTCGGTCACGATGCGGGCATCGGTGACTTCCCCATGTGCGCCGAACAACTGCGCGAGTTGGGCGTCGGTGGCTCTCCAGGGCAGATTGCCGACGTAGATCTTGGTAGGCATCGAATCATCCTCGAAACGGGACATGAAACACGTTCATTGCATTTCGAGGCGGACCAGGGACAGCGAACCGGGAAATGCAACCGAGACAGCAACCTGCGCAAACGCGCAGGACGCAAGCGCGGGCCTTGCGTGCGCGCACTTTGCCATAAAGTTCCGGCTCTTGCCTATCCCCCTGTGGACCTGCCGACGGCGCGCAACGAAGGTCTGTCGGAGTGCTGCGCCACGCAATCCGGACACTGTGCCCGGGCACTTGAAAGACGCAATGAACTGTATAAAAATACAGTCTTCGAGACATCCCTATCGGCATCCTCATCGACGCCCTCATTGCCCTCGCTTCCACATCGAACCAGCCTCCGGCCTGCAAGGGGGAGGCGCAATCCGGGAAGCACGGCAGAAAGCACAAGGTGGAGCATGCGTGACCTCACTGCACGCCAGCAGCAGATCCTGTCCCTGATCCGGCAGCATATCGCCGATACCGGCTTTCCTCCCACCAGGGCGGAGATCGCCGCCACTCTCGGCTTCCGTTCGCCCAACGCAGCCGAGGAACACCTGAAGGCCCTCGCGCGCAAGGGCGTCATCGAACTCACCTCCGGCGCCTCGCGCGGCATCCGCCTGAAGCTGCTCCCCGATTCCGACGGCACCGACCTGCCCAGTGCAGTGCAGATCGCCCTGACCCTTCCGCTGGTCGGCCGGGTCGCGGCAGGCAGCCCCATCCTCGCACAGGAGCACATCGAGGCCAGCTACGCGATCGACCCCAACCTGTTCGATCAGCGCCCCGACTACCTGCTGAAGGTCCAGGGGATGAGCATGCGCGACGCCGGCATCCTCGACGGCGACCTCCTGGCCGTGCACAGCACCCGCGAGGCCCGCAGCGGCCAGATCGTCGTGGCGCGCCTGCACGACGAGGTCACCGTGAAGCGGCTGCGTCGACAGGGCTCGGTAGTCGAGCTGCTCCCCGAGAACCCCGACTTCGAACCCATCGTGGTCGACCCTCGCGAGGACTACTTCGAGATCGAAGGCCTCGCCGTGGGGCTGATCCGCAGCGGCCGGCTGAGCTGACCGACCATCGATCGACTGTCGAACAGCTACCACCCAGTTTCCCGACCTGATCCGACCACACGTCCAGCAAGACCGCGCCGTTCCGGGGCCACCGCCCCGCGGACAGACCGGTCGTCCACATCGCACCACCGACCGGGAGTCGCCATGAGCATCGTCGTCGAACCCTTCATCCGTCAGGCCCTCGCCGAAGCGGAACGTGCCGCCGCCTCGCCCGCACGTGCCCACATCAACCGCCAGCTGCGCACGGCCGCCGAACGCCTGCTCTGGAACCACCTGCGCGAACGCCGCTTCGGCGGGTTCACGTTCCGCCGCCAGTACCTGATCGACACGTGGCTCGCCGATTTCGCGTGCCTCGAGGCGAAGCTGGTCATCGAAGTGGGCAGCCAGATCACGCCCGCGCTTGCCGCCCACGCCGACGCCCGCCGCACCGCGCTGCAATCGCGCGGCTTCAAGGTGCTGCAACTGCGCGACCGCGACGTGCTGATCGAGACCCGCATCGTGCTCGACATGCTCCGGACAGCTCTCGGCTGGGACGACCTCCCCGCAGCGCGCTCCGCCTGAGCGTCCCTCGCCGGCGGGTGCCGGCGCCCGTCTTCACGGCGACCGCCGGTCATGCGTTCACGACGACTGCCGCTCATGCGGTCGCCGTGAGGACG
>CAUJHG010000063.1 GCA_963204785.1 Pseudomonadota bacterium
GATGGCCGCGCACATGTACATCTTCTACTGGGGGATCGTCTCGTTCATCACTCCGCCGGTGGCGCTGGCGGCGATCGCGGCGGCCTCGATCGCGAAGGCCGACGCGATGGCGGTCGGTTTCAAGGCGCTGCGGGTGGGCAGTGTGCTGCTGCTGCTGCCGGTACTCTTCGTGCTGCAGCCGGCGCTGATCCTCAAGGGGGATCTGCCCACCGTGCTGCAGGCCTCGGCGACCGCAACCCTCGCTGTGGTGCTGCTGGCGGCAGCCTTCGAAGGCTATCTGTGGCGCCTGGGCCGCCTGGCCGCCTGGGCGCGGATCGCGCTCGGGCTGGCCGGGCTGCTGCTCTTCATTCCCGAGGGTTACACCGACCTCGCCGGGCTCGTGCTGGCCGCGCTGGTCGTGGGCGTGGCGGCGCTGACGCGCCGACCCGGGGCGAGGGCGGGCTGACCCGGGAAGGGCGCCCGCCGCCCGCGTGATCAGAGCAGCGTCGGGATCTCCGCCAGCGGAATCGGCGCCTCGGACAGCAGCTTGGGCAGCCAGGGCATCTCGTCGGCCGCGGGCGCCAGCGGATCGCGCGGCAGCACGCGGTGGCGAAGCACCATCTGCGCGAGCAGCAGGCGGCGGCCGGCGTCTTCGGCGCGGCGCGCCTCGCTGGCCATCGTGGTCGCCGAGAACAGGTGGTAGAGCCCCGATGCCGCCTGGCGGGCCAGGGCGTCGGCGCCCTTCTCGGTGGCGGCGGTCGCGAGCGCGGACACCCGCTCGATCGCCTGCCGGAAGCGCTGCTCGAGCGCGGCAGGCAGCGCGGCTTCGCCCAGCTGCCGCTCCATCAGCCGCTGCAGCGCGCTCAGGCTGTCCTCGCGCCGGATCGAGCGGATCACGTCGAGCGCGACGATGTTGCTGGTGCCTTCCCAGATCGAGCCGAGGTGCGCGTCGCGCACCAGCCGCGCGTCGCTCCACTCCTCGATGTAGCCGCAGCCGCCGCGCACCTCCATCGCGTCGCCGGTGACCTTGCGGGCGTCGCGGCAGGCGCGGAACTTCAGCAGCGGCGTGAGGATGCGCAGCAGCCGGCGGGACTCCTCGTCGCCCGCGTCGGCGCGCCGCAGCGCCTCGGCGGTCTGGAAGACGACGCTGCGCGCCTGTTCGGTCCACACCATGATCTTGGCGAGCTGGCGCTGCATCAGCGGCAGCTCGATCAGCCGCCGGCCGAAGGCCTCGCGGTTGCCGGCGATGAACAGCGACTCGGTCAGCGAACGGCGCATCAGTCCCG
This sequence comes from Pseudomonadota bacterium, assembly GCA_963204785.1. Taxonomy (GTDB): domain Bacteria; phylum Pseudomonadota; class Gammaproteobacteria; order Burkholderiales; family Burkholderiaceae_E; genus Quisquiliibacterium. The sequence continues at coordinate 1,266 of CAUJHG010000063.1, forward strand.
CGGCGCGCACGCCATTGGACAGTCGCGAGTTGTTGATCATGTCGGTCATCTGCAGAAAGCCGCGACCCAGGTCGCCCACCGGCCACGCGATTGCGCCCTCGAGCCGGATCTCGCCGCTGGCCATCGAGCGGGTGCCCAGCTTGTCCTTCAGGCGCAGGATCCGGTAGTGGTTCGGCGTGCCGTCCTCGAGCAGCCTTGGCAGCAGGAACAGGGTCAGGCCGCGCGTGCCCTCGACCGCGCCCTCGGGGCGCGCCAGCACCATCGCCAGCCCGGCGTCGGGGTTCGAGCAGAACCACTTGTCGCCTTCGAGGTGCCACTGCCCGTCGGCGTCCTGCCAGGCGCGGGTCGCGGTGGCGCCGACGTCCGAACCCGCCCCCTGCTCGGTCATGAACATCGCGCCCTGGCTGAGCGCGTCGAAATCCAGGCTGGTGAGCGCCGGCAGGTGCCGTGCGACCAGGTCGGGGTCGCCGAACTTGCGCAGCGTGCGGGTCAGCGAGTCGGTCATGCTCACCGGGCAGCACAGCCCGAACTCGGCCTGCACGAACAGGTAGGTGAGGGCGTATTTCGCCGCCGGTGGCATCGGGTCGGCCCAGCCGAGCACGCCACCGCGGTGCGACAGCGCCGCCAGCCCGTACTCGGAGTAGGCGGCGCGCTCGAGCTCGACGAAGGACGGGTGCTTGTCGATGCGCTGCAGGTCCTTGCCGGTGCGGGTGCGGTGCGACAGGGTCGGCGGGTTGCGGTCGGCCTCGGCGGCGAGCGCGTCGTAGCGCCCGCCGGCCATTGCGCCCAGCCGGTCCAGGTGCGGGCGCAGGTGCGCGTGCAGATCCTCGGGCAGATACAGGCCGAGCAGGGCGTCGAACCCGGGGTCGGCGCGGAACAGGTTCGCTCCGAAGTTGTCGGGCACCTGGTCGGCGGCGGGCTGCAGGCGGCGGGGCTCGAGCATGGCGTGTCTCCTGTTCGTGTCGGTTCGTGGGGGTCGTGAAGGCGGATTCTTGCGCCTTCGTCGATATTGGTCCAATACCGAATTCCGCTCGATCGATATCTCCGGTGTATCGTTGCCGATGCCACCTGCCGATCCGGGAGTCCGCATGGAACTGCGCCATCTCCGCCAATTCGTCGCGCTGGCCGAGGAGCTGCACTTCGGACGGGCGGCACAGAGACTGTCCATGTCCCAGCCGCCGCTGAGCGCGAGCATCCGGCAGCTCGAGGGCGACCTGGGCGTGCAGCTGTTCGAGCGTTCGAGCAGGCAGGTGCGCCTGACCGCCGCGGGTGCGGCCTTCCTCGTCGAGAGCCGCCGCATCCTCGCGCAGGCCGCCGATGCGCGCGCACTGGTCGGGCGCATCGCTTCGGGACTGAGCGGGCGGCTCCAGGTGGGGTTCGTCGCCTCGATGCTCTATCGCGGCCTGCCGCAGCTGCTGGCCCGGCACCGCCGAAGCCACCCCGGCATCGAGGTGGTGCTGCGCGAACTGAACTCGGGCGAGCAGGTCGAGGCGCTGCTGGCCGGGCGGCTGGACGCGGGCTTCGTGCACGCGCCCACGGTGCCGGCCGGGCTCGACGGCGTCGTGGTGCTCGCCGAGCCCTTCGTCTGCTGCGTCGCAGACGGGCACCCGCAGGCCCGCCGGCGGCACGCGGACCTCGCGCGCATGTCGGGCGAGCCGCTGGTGCTGTTCGCCCGCGAGGTGTCCCCCGAGTACCACGACCGGATCGTCTCGCTGTGCGTCGAGTCGGGGTTCACGCCGACGCAGCGCCACGAGGTGCGCCACTGGCTCACGGTGCTGGCCTTCGTGGCGGCCGGGATGGGCGTTGCCCTGGCGCCGCAGTCGCTGTCGCGCGCCGCAATGGCAGGGGTGCGATTCCTGCCGCTGCGCAACCGGAGCGTCCAGTCGGTCACGCGAATGCTCTGGGCGCCGCAGCGGATGACGCCGGCCCTGCGCGGGCTGGTCGAAAGCGTGGGTAGCATCCCGCCCGTGACCTGAGCCGATGACGATAGGAACCATGTCGAACCATCTCCTGCGCCTGCTGCTGGCGGCGGCCTTCGCGCTGCACGCGCCCGGCACCCACGCCACCGGGCCGCGCCCGGTCGCGCCGCGCGGCCCCCTGCCCGAAGCCGAGCAGCAGGTGGCGGAGCTCTTCGAGGCATCGGCGCCGTCGGTGGCCTACATCACCAGCGAGGTGCTGCAGGCCACGGGGCTGTTCAGCGCGGAGCTCGCGCGCTCGGCGGGCAGCGGCTTCGTCTGGGACGAGGCCGGGCACGTGGTCACCAACAACCACGTGGTCGAAGGCGCTCGTCGGCTCTTCGTCCAGCTCGACGCAGGCCAGCCGATCGAGGCGACCCTGGTGGGTCGCTCGCCCGAGTACGACCTCGCCGTGCTCAGGCTCGCGAAGCCTCCGCGTCGGCTGCGCCCGATCCCGCTGGGTTCATCGAAGGACCTGCGCATCGGACAGACCGTCTACGCGATCGGCAACCCGTTCGGGCTGTCGCGCACGCTGACGCGCGGGCTGGTCAGCGCGCTCGACCGGGAGTTGCCGACCACCGAGTATCGCGAGGTCTCCGGGGTGATCCAGACCGACGCGGCGATCAACCCGGGCAATTCCGGCGGGCCGCTGCTCGACAGCGCCGGGCGGCTGGTCGGCGTCAACACCGCGATCCGTTCGGCCTCGGGATCCTCATCGGGCGTGGGCTTCGCGATCCCGGTCGACCTGGTCAATCGCGTCGTGCCCGCGCTGATCGCCCGCGGCAGGGCGCCACTGCCGGGGATCGGCATCGCTCCGGTGCGCCCGGACCTGGTCGCGCGCGCCGGGATCTCCGGGGTGGTGGTCGGCGAGGTCGGGCGTGGCTCGCCTGCAGCCCAGGCGGGGCTGCAGGCGCTGAATCGGCGCACCGGAGAGCTGGGCGACGTGATCGTCGCGGTCAACGGACGGCCCACGGCCACGCTGTCGACCTTCGTCGCCGAGCTCGATCGCGCCGGGATCGGCAGCCAGGCCGAGCTGACGGTGATCCGTGCGGGGCGCGAGATGAAGCTTCGGGTGAAGGTGGTGGATGTCGCGCCCTGAGCTCAGCTCGGGTCGCTCGCCCGCCCGAGTCTGGGTTCGAGCACGCGATGGAAGGCGGCGGGCTGCGGACGGGGCCGCCCGGGCCGTGCGTCGGGGACCGGTCCGGCGCAGGCCAAGCACAGCGGGTGCTCGTCGTCGTGCAGTGCGAACAGCGCGCGGGTGGCGGCCGAGCGCACCCACCGGCCGCTGGGGAGGGCGGGGCCGAAGCCCCACGCGGGCG
>CAUJHG010000064.1 GCA_963204785.1 Pseudomonadota bacterium
GGGGGGGGGGGGGGGGGGGGGGGGGGGCCCCCCCCCCCCCCCCCCCGCGGCCGCCCCCCCCCCCCCCCCCCCCCCCCCCCCCCCCCCCCCCCCCCGACGCACTCTCCTTATCCCAGCCAGCGCTTCCTGCGCCGGTAGTGCTTCACGTCACGGTAGCTCTTGCGCTCCCCCTCCAGGTTCAGCCCCAGGTAGAACTCCCGGACGTCCTCGTTGGCCTTGAGGTCGGAGGCCGCACCCTCGAGGACGATCCGGCCGTTCTCCATCACGTAGCCGTAGTCGGCCACGTCGAGCGCCACCCGCGTGTTCTGCTCGACGATCAGCAGCGTCATCCCGGACGCCTTCAGCGAGGACAGCAGCGCGAACACCTCGTCGACGATCAGCGGCGCCAGTCCGAGCGAAGGCTCGTCGATCATCACCAGCTTCGGGCTCGACATCAGGGCACGTGCCACCACCAGCATCTGCTGCTCGCCACCGGACAGATAACCGGCAGTGCGATCCTTCAGCGCGCCGAGCCGCGGGATCAGCGTGCAGACCTCGTCGATGCGCCGGCGCACCTCGGCGCGGGAGCGCTCCATGTGGCCGCCGACGATCAGGTTCTGCTCGACCGTGAGGTGACGCAGCACCTTGCGGCCTTCCATGATGTGGACCAGCCCGGCGCGGACGATATCCGAGGCATCGCGGCCGTCGATCCGCTCGCCGCCGAACTCGATCGAACCGGAGGTGACCTTGCCGTCCTCGGTGCGGATCAGGTTGGAGATCGACTTCAGCGTGGTGCTCTTGCCCGCACCGTTTCCGCCCAGCAGCGCCACACACTTGCCGTCGGGCACCTGCATCGAGATGCCCTTCACTGCCAGGATGACGTCGCTGTAGATCGCCTCGACGTTGTTCAGTACCAGCACGTTGCGCTCCACGCGAGCGTGCGGCCCGGCCCGGGGCCGGCGGCACAGGGCCGCAGGCTCAGGGCCGGCCGCCCGATCACCACTTGTTGATCGCGGGCACCGGGATGTTCTGCGCGGCGATCCCGTACTTCCCGTCCTTGACGGTACCGACGTTCACGGTCATTCCGCTCAGCGGGAACGGCGCTTCCTTGGTGAACTTCAGGTCGGGCAGCACGCCGAAGGTCTCCTTGCTGGTGATCACGTGCTTGAACATCGCGTTGCGCACCGCCTCGCCGGTGATCTTGTCGGGGCCGACTTCCTTGGCAGCCGCCTCGATCGCGCGCAGCGTGTAGATGATCTGGTTCATCCCCTGCATCGTCAGCACGTCCCAGCCGCTGGTGAGCTTGTATTTCGCCACCAGCATGTCGTAGAACTTGCGCGTGTCGGTCATCTCGGAGCTGGCGATCGCCATGCCGTAGACCTCGTAGTCGCCCTCCATCTGCGCAAGTCCGCCAGCCGCCTTGCCGGAGGCGGGCAGGCCGTTGTGCGAGCTCATGAGGATCGGGATGTCCTTGCGCCCGAGCGCCTGCAGCGCGCGCTTGGTCGCGACCACCGCCGCGGTGTTGGTCTGGATGTTGATCACCTGGGCGCCCTTGCGCACCAGGCGGTTCACCTGCGTGGTGAGATCGCTGGGCTGCACTTCGGTGAAGATGGTCTCGACGAGCTCGAACTTGTCCTTGTTCTCCGAGATGAACTTCTCGAGACCCTTGTGGATGTCGACGTAGGCGGGCGCCGCCTCCGACGAGATGATGCCGATCTTCATCGTGCCGGTGATGCCCTTCTGCTGGCGATACCAGAGGTAGAAGGCCCCCGCCTCGTGCGCGTAGGTCGCGCGCGGGTTGAAGACCCAGGGGTCCGGACGCCAGGCGTAGCCGTAGGCGGCAGTGGCCATCATCAGCGGGATCTTGTCGTCGGGCAGCCGCTGCTGCAGCGCTGCGGAATCGGGTCCGCCCAGGCCGAGCGCTGCGATCGGCTTGAGCTCGGACTTGATTCCCGGCCACAGGCTCGAGGTCTGCGCGGTGTCGTAGCGGGTGTCGTACTCCTTCATGTTCACCCGGACGCCGAGCCCCTTGCCGACCTCCTCGTTCCACCAGTTCAGCACGGCCCAGCGACCGGCCGACAGCGACTTCATGACGTCGGCATAGGGGCCGGTGAAGTCCGCCAGGCCGGCGATGTTGTAGGTGGCCTGCGCGAACGCGGGCGTGGAGAGGCCTGCGCCCGCCGCAGCGAGTGCGCCAGCCGCCGCGAGCCCCAGTGCATTCCTTCTCGAGATCCTCATTGCTCTGTCTCCTGTCGAATGTTTCGCCGGCGGCTACGCCGGCAGTTTCCGGGCCCCGGCGCCCTCAGTACGGGAACGGCCACAGCCTGTAGGAACGCTTCACGATCTCCCACCGGTGCATCAGTCCGCGCGGTTCGAAGATCAGGAAGGCTGCGATGATCCCGCCGAGGAACACGTTCATCACCGAGAAGACGATGTCCCCGCCCAGGAAGGGCAGGTGGTCGACGATCGTCGGCCCGAGCGAGGTCAGACCCTCCTGGATCACCTTGATGACGAAGACCCCGATCAGTGCGCCGGTGACCGAGCCCATTCCGCCGACGATGATCATCGCGATGAACCAGATCGAGTGCAGCAGGGTGAACTGGTCGACCGCGACGAAGCGGACGTAGTAGGCCCACAGGCCTCCGCCGATCCCCGCGTAGAAGGCGCCGAGCAGGAAGGCGGCGGCCTTGGTGCGCACGACGTTCACGCCCATCATCCCCGAGGCGACGTCGTCGTCGCGCACGGCGACGAAGGCCCGGCCGTGGCGGCTGCGGGCGATCCCGTAGGCGCCGGCGATCATGATCGCGGCCACTGCCAGGCACAGGTAGTAGATGGAGCCGTCGGTCGCGAGCCGGATGCCGAAGAAGCTGGCCGGCTCCATGCTGAGGCCGTTGGAGCCGCCGAGCCAGCTCATCGGCAGGTTCAGCACGAGGAAGTGGAACAGGAACTGCGCGGCGATCGTCGTCAGCGCCAGGTAGAAGCCCTTGATCCGCACTGCCGAGAGCCCGAACACGAAACCGAACAGCGCGGCCGCGATGCCACCTGCGGGGATCGACAGCCAGAAGGGCATCCCCAGCTTCGATGCACACACGGCGGTGACGTAGGCTCCCGCCCCCATGAACGCCGCCTGTCCGAGGTTCACCTGCCCTGCGTAGCCGGTGTTGATCTGCAGCCCCACCACCACCACGGCCGAGATCAGCATCACGCTGCCGATCGACACCAGGCGCGGCCCGAGGAACTGCGGCACCAGCAGCAGCAGCAGCAGGAAGACCACGAGGGCCAGCGCCTGCCTGCGCGTGCGGATCAGCGCCTGGTCACGCTCGTAGCTGGTCGCGAATACACCGGCCGGATCCATCTCAAACCCTTTCGATCGTCTTCCAGCCGAACATTCCGGTCGGCCGGACGAACAGGATGCCAAGCATGATCACGAAGGGCAGGATCGACCCGACCGCGCCACCGACCCAGGGGTCGAGGTAGGCGACCGCAAGCCCCTGGACCACGCCGACGATGATCCCGGCCAGCAGCAGCCCGGACACCGATTCGAGCCCCGCGAGCAGCGCAACGGGCAGGGCGGTCAGGCCGATGTCGGAGGCCAGGAAGTTCAGCGACTTGCCGCTCAGGTAGATCACCGCGCCGACGGTCGACAGCACCGCGCCGAGGATCCACGCGAAGGCGATCGACGCACGCACCGAGATGCCCAGCGAGAGCGCGACCTGGTGGTCCTCGGCGACTGCGGTCATCTTCAGTCCGAGGCGGGTGCGATCGAAGAACCAGGACAGCCCCAGCCCGGTGATCACGGTGACGATCCCGCCGTAGAGGAGCGAGCGCGGGACGAAGATGTCGCCGAGGATGATCGGGGTGAGCTGGAAGACGATCGGGAACGGTCGCACCTGAGGGCCGAAGAGCAGCAGGACCACGCCGCGGATCAGGATCAGCAGGCCGATCGTGACCATCACCATCGCGAACACCGACTCCCCGACCAGCCGGGAGAAGAACATCCGCTCGATCAGCAGCCCGAAAGCTGCCGCGATCACGAAGGCCAGCGGCAAGCCCAGGTACAGCGGCAGCCCAAGGTTGACCACCAGCCACCAGACCACGAAGCCGCCGAACACCACGAGCTCGCCCTGGGCGAAGTTGAACACCTTCGAAGCGCGGTAGATCACGACGAAGCCCATCGCGATCAGCGCGTAGAGCAGGCCGATCAGCGCACCGTTGATCACGTAGTTGACCAGATCGATCAGCATGCCGCTCCTCCCTGAGGGGTTTGCACACCCGCACCGACATCGTGCAGGCGCACATTGGCCGCGAGCGTGCCCTTGCGGCCATCCTGGTAGGTCACCTGGATCTCCAGGCGGACCTCGTCGCGGCCGTCGTAGAGCCCCTCGACGAGCGCGGCGTAGCGCTCCTCGAGGAATTCCCGGCGCAGCTTGCGGGTGCGCGTCAGCTCGCCTTCGTCGGGGTCGAGCTCCTTGGGGAAGTCGGCGAAGCGCCGCACGCGCGAGTGTTCCGGCAGGAACTGGTTGACCCGCTCGATCTCCGCGCGGACCAGTTGTGCGACCTCCTCCTTCTGGGAGAGGTCGGCGAAGGTGGAGAAGCCGATGTTGCGGTCTTCCGCCCAGCGCGACACCACGCCGAAGTCGATGTTGATCAGTGCCGCGATCCAGTCACGCCGCTCGTCGCCGAGGATCATGATGTCCTTGATGAACGGACTGAAGCGCAGGCGCGTCTCGATGAACTGCGGCGGGAAGCGCTCGCCGCTGCGCAGCCGGCGCAGGTCGTCGACGCGCTCGAGGAACACCAGCTCGCCCGAATCGGTGACCGAGACCGCGTCGCCGGTGCGGTACCAGCCATCGGTGATGCGCTCGAGGGTCTTGTCCTCGCGGCGCCAGTAGCCGGCGAAGAAGGAGCCGCCGCGCACCAACAGCTCGTCCTCGTCGGAGACCTTCCATTCGAGCGGCGACCCGGCCTCCGGATGGGCGGTCAGCCAGTGCCCCACCGTCTCGAGGTCGTAGCGCTCGCCTTGGTGCATGGTCAGGATGCCGATCTCGGTGGACCCGTAGACGTTGCGCAGCGGCACGCCGATCGCGTGGAAGAGCCGGAACACATCGGGGGCCATCGTCGAGCCGCCGCACATCGCCACCTCGATCCGGGTCAGGCCGAGCTGGTCGCGCAGCGGACGCAGCACCAGCGCCTCGGCCAGCGGCAGCATCATGCGCGCCGAGGTCGCCACCGGCTTGCCGTCGAGCCGGGCGACGTGCACCTTGCGCCCGACCTCGACGCCCCAGTCGAAGATGCGCCGCCGCCAGCGGCCGGCATCGAGCATCCGCGCCTGGATGGTCGCGGCCAGGCTCTCCCACTGCCGCGGTGCGAACACCATCGCACCGACGGCCAGCTCGCGGATGTTGCCGAGCACCTGCTCGGGCCCCTCGGGGAAATTGACCACGAAGGGCACCAGCAGGCCCATGCTGATGCCGAAGAGCTGCTCGGTGGCCCAGGCCGGTGCGATGTAGGACAGGTATTCGAGCCCTGGGCGCGCCTGGCAGCCGGCGGCCAGCCGCTGCGCGTTGTCGATCAGGTAGCGATGCGTGAGGATCACGCCCTTGGGCTTGCCGGTGGTGCCCGAGGTGTAGGACAGGACCGCGACGTCGTCGGCCGTTCCGGCAGCGACCAGCCCGTCGAAGAAGGCCGGCTCGCGTCCGTGACGGGCGCGCCCCAGTTCCTGGACCTCGGTGAACTTGCGCAGCGCCGGCTGCCGGTACGACCACATTCCGGTGTCGTCCCAGTACACGATGGCGCGCAGCGCCGGCACCCGCTCCATCACGGCGAGCGCCTTGTCGACCTGTTCCTGGTCCTGCGCGACCAGGAACACCGTCTCGCTGTCGTCGACCAGGTAGTGGGCCTCGTCGGCAGTGAGGTCCGGATAGAGCGACACCACCTTGGCGCCGACCGCCTGCGCGGCGTATTCGGTCCAGAAGTGCTCCGGTTCGTTCTCGCCGATCACCGCGACCGTCTCGCCGGGACGCAGGCCCAGTTCGTACAGGCCGAGGGCGAAGTCGCGCACGTTGACCAGCACATCGGCGAAGCTGTACTCGCGCCAGATTCCGCGGTGCTTGTGCCGCTGGGCAACGCGACCGGGTTCGGCTGCAGCGCGCGCGAGCAGGTGCTGCGGCAGGGTCTTCATCTCCAGCATCAGTGCTCGCCTCCCCCGAGGTAGGCGCGCAGCACCGCAGGATCGCGCTGCACCTCGGCCGGCGTGCCGTCGGCGATCTTCCTGCCGAAGTCGAGCACGACGACGCGGTCGGCGAGGTCCATCACGACCCCCATGTCGTGCTCGACCAGCACCACCGGCAGGTGCCTGGCCTCGCGCACGTCGAGGATGAAGCGGGCCAGGTCCTCCTTCTCCTCGTTGTTCATTCCTGCCATCGGCTCGTCCATCAGCAGCACGCGCGGCTCCTGGGCGAGCGCGCGCCCGAGGTCGACCCGCTTGCGCAGCCCGTAGCCGAGGCTGCCCACCGGCTGATGGCGGATGGTCTCGATCTCGAGGAACTCGATGATCTCCTCGACCACCTCGCGGTGCTTCGTCTCCTCGCGCCGGGTCCAGGGGAAGTACAGGAAGGCGGACGGGACCGACGAGCGCATGTGCAGGTGGCGCCCGACCAGGATGTTCTCGATGACGGTCATCCCGGAGAAGATGTGCGTCCCCTGGAAGGTGCGTGCGATCCCGGCCTGCGCGAGTTCGTGCGTCGGGCGCCCGCTGACGTTGCGCTGCAGGAACTCGATGCTGCCGCGCTGCGGCCGGTAGAACCCGCTCAGGCAGTTCATCAGCGAGGTCTTGCCGGCGCCGTTGGGGCCGATGACCGCGAGCAGTTCGTCGTCACGGACCTCGACCGTGACCTGGTCGAGCGCGACGACGCCGCCGAAGGCCATCCGGATGTCGCGCGCGGCGAGCACGACCGGCGGGCGCTTCGCCGCAGGATCGATCGACGGGGATGCGGGAGTGCCGGAGCTGGCGAGCGTCACGGGCGCCTCACCGGGATGTCCTGGAAACGAAGGTCCACTTGCCTGCCTCCTCCAGCGGTCCGCTGCGGCGCCCGATCCGTCCGGGATCTTCCGCCTGGCTGCGGAACAGATGATTCGCGACTGAAATTCTTACTCGACGGTAGAAATTGTCAAACCTTCACCCGTCGGTACTTTCCCTCGGTGACACGCGCTCGCCAGCAGGGCAGGCATCCGCTCGGCTCCGGGCGCGAATGCCTTCGGCGAACAGTTCCGAGAAGGTGGCGGCGATCCGTGCCCCGCTCGCATCCCCCTCCGGACGGTACCAGCGCGACATCCAGTTGATCGCGCCCATCAGGTAGAAGACCGCGAGCTTCGCGTCGACCGGCCTGATGCTGCCGTCCACCACCCCCTCGGCGATCATCTCGCGCATCGCGCGGTCCCAGCGATCGCGCCGCGCAGCGACGATCTCCTTGCTCGCGTCGTCCAGCGCATCGAACTCGGAGAGCACCGCCATGCGGCCCATCGCGCCGGTGATCAGCTCGACGTAGCGGCGCGCGAGCGCGACCACCCGATCGAAGGCGCTGCCCGGCTGGGCGCGCGCATGCTCGAGCGCCTGGTCGCCGAGATCCATTGCGCGCATGTGGCACTCGAACAGGATCTCCTGCTTGCTGCGCACGTAGTGGTAGAGCGCGGCCTTGGTCACGCCCAGCGAGGCGGCGACCTCGTCGAGCGAGGTCGCGTGATAGCCGCGCGCCGCGAACGCGCCGGCAGCCTCGCGCAGCAGCGCGTTCCTCTTCAGCTCGAACTGCTCGTCGCGGCTGACGACCACGTTGCGCCAGGCGGTGGAGCGCCGGCTGCGCCGTGGTCGCGCCCCCGGTTCATCCGAGGTTGCGGGAGATGATGAGCTTCTGGATGTCACTCGTACCCTCGTAGATCTTGCAGACACGCACATCGCGGCAATACCGCTCGACCGCGAAGTCGCGCAGATAGCCATAACCGCCGTGCACCTGCAGCGCATCCGAGCATACGCGCTCGGCCATCTCGGAGGCGAACAGCTTGGCCATCGCCGCTTCCTTCGCGCAAGGCCGGCCGCTCATCAGCAGCCGTGCCGCGTTCCGGTAGAGCAGCCGCGCCGCCTCCACCTGCGTGGCCATCTCCGCCAGCTTGAACGCCACTGCCTGCAACCGGATGATCGGCGCACCGTAGGCCTCGCGCTCGTTGGCGTAGCGCACTGCCGCATCCAGCGCGGCCTGCGCGACACCGACCGCCTGGGCGGCGATCGCGATGCGCCCGTCCGACAGCGCCGACATCACCAGCCGGTAGCCGCCGCCCACCTGGCCCAGCACTGCGTCGTCACCAACTCGCAGCCCGTCGAGCTGGATCTGCGCGGTGTGCGCGGTCTGCTGGCCGAGCTTGTCCTCGACCCTCAACACCCGATAGCCGGGATCCGAGGGATCGATCACGAAGAAGGTGAAGCCCCGTCGCCCTGCCGCGGGATCGGTGACCATGATCGCCACCGCGACGCCGGCCTCGCTGCCGTTGGAGATGAACTGCTTGGTGCCGTCGAGCACCCAGGAGTCGCCCTCGCGCCGCGCATTGGCGCGAAACGCTGCCGTGTCCGAGCCGGCGTGCGGTTCGGTCAGCAGGCTCGCGGCGATCCGCGCGCCGCGCACGCCGTCGGGCAGGTAGCGGCGCATCTGTGCCTCGGTGCCGAAGTCACAGAGCATCCTCAGCGTGGTGTTGTGCACGTGGACGATCGTTCCGACCCCGCAGTCGGCTGCCGAGATCTCCTCGATCACCAGGCAGTACTGCAGGAAGTTCAGCCCGCCGCCGCCATGCGCCTCGGGAACCATCATCCCCATGAAACCGGTGTCCGCGAGCGCCTGGAGTTCCGCACGCGGCCACTGCGCGAGACGGTCGCGCTCGGCCGCCGTCCTGGCGATCACCTCCTGCGCGACCCGCCTGGCGGCGTCGCGCACCATCCGCTCCTCGTCCGAGAGGAAGGCGTCGGCGGCGCTGCCCGCCGCGTCCGTTCGTTTGGCGTCCTGTGCCATCTCGTCTCCTGTTGGTGTCCGTCGGACGCTCAGCGCGCGCTCATGCGCGCCCCGGCATCGAGGCTGATCGTGCTTGCGTTGAAGTAGCTGTTCTCGACGATGGTGCGCACCAGCGCAGCGAACTCGTCGGCGCGCCCCATCCGGCTCGGGAACAGCACCATGCGATCGATGATCGAGCGCGACACGTTCTCGGGCATCCCGGCGACCATCGAGGTGTCGAACAGCCCCGGCGCGATGCTCAGCACGCGGATCCCCAGCGGCGCGAGATCGCGTGCCACCGGCAGCGTCAGCCCCATCACGCCGGCCTTGCTCGCGCTGTAGGCGGCCTGCCCGATCTGCCCCTGCCAGGCAGCGCCCGACGAGGTGTTGACGATCACTCCGCGCTCGCCATCCTCGCCCGGCGGATTGCCGGCCATCTTCGCCGCAGCCAGGCGGATCACGTTGAAGGTGCCGGTGAGGTTGATCGCGATCACCTTGTCCCAGACCGCCAGCGGGAAGGGCTCGCCCCGCGACACCGTCTTCGCGGCATCGGCCACGCCTGCGCAGTTGACCGCGATGTGCAGTGCGCCGAAGCGCGCGACTGCGGCGTCCACTGCCGCGGCGACGTCGACCTCCTCGGCGACGCTGCCAGCGCACAGCAGCAGCCGTGACGGGTCCACCTGTTCGCGCAGGCGCGCCAGGCGGGCCTCGTCGAGATCGAGCGCGACGATCGACGCGCCTGCCGCAGCGAGCCCGCACGCAGTGGCCAGGCCCAGCCCGGACGCCGCACCGGTGACGATCGCGACCTTGCCTTCCGGTTTCATCGTTCTCCTCCCCGACTGCTGCGACCGCCCGGCACACACCGGCGCGGCCGCGCTCGCGCATCAGCGTCCCAGGATGGTCACGCAGGCGACGGCTTCCTCGATCCCCTGCAGCCCGCCGCCGTTCTCCGCGACCGCGATCCGCGCGCCCTCGACCTGCCGCGGGCCTGCCTCACCGCGCAGTTGCGTGACCAGTTCGTGGACCTGCCCGATGCCGGTGGCGCCCACCGGATGCCCCTTGGATTCGAGCCCGCCGGACGGATTGACCGGAATGCGGCCGCCGATCGTGGTGTCGCCGCGTTCGGCCATCGCCCCGCCCTCGCCGAACGCACAGAAGCCGAGGTTCTCGACCTGGATGATCTCGCCCATCGCGGTCGCGTCGTGCACCTCGGCGACGGACACGTCGGACGGCCCCACTCCGGCGCGCTCGTAGGCACGACGCGCTGCGACCGCGGTGCAGTGCATGGCGGGGTCGTCCGGGCTGCGATCGCTGCCGGTCTGCAGCACGCACGCGAGGACGCGGATCGCCCGGTTGCGATCGACCCCGAGCCTGCGCAGCCCGGACTCGCTGCACACCACCGCAGCGGCCGCACCGTCGGAGATCGGCGAGCACATCGGCAGGGTCAGCGGCCAGGTGATCGGCGGCGCGGCGAGCACCTCCTCGATCGTGTAGGCGTTCCGGTACTGCGACAGCGGGTTGTGCTGCGAATGCCGGTGGTTCTTCGCGGCGACCGCGGCGAGCTGGCGCTGTGTCGTTCCCCAGCGGTTCATGTGATGCCGGGCGAAGGCCGCGTAGACGTCCATGAACACGCTGTACGGCTTGGGCGAGGTGGTGCCCGGCGGCACTTCGGCGCCCTCGCCCATCTTCAGCAGCCGCTCGCGGATCGCGTCCGCGTCGGAGACGTCCCAGGCGCTGTCGAAGACCGAGAACATCAGGTCGCGATCGCGCGAGAACATCTTCTCGGCGCCCACCGCGAGCGCAACATCGCCCTCGCCGGCACGCACGAAGTTCACTGCGAGGTTCAGCGCGGTGCTGCCGCTGGCGCAGGCGTTCTCCACGTTGGCCACCGGGATCGACTGGATGCCCATCGCGCGCAGGGCAACCTGCCCGCGGATCATCTGCTGGCCTTCCATGTGTCCCTGCGAGGCGTTGCCGAAGTAGGCCCCCTGCAGTTCGCTCGCAGCGATGCCGGCATCCGCGAGCGCCGCCTCGACCGCCTGGCGCGTCATCTGCTTGATGCTCAGATCCTCGAGCTTCCCGAACGGGGTCATTCCGACCCCGACCACGTAGATGTCTTCCATTGCCGTTCCTTTCTCCGCTTCGGTGCCCACCGGCGGGCGTGGGCGGGCTGCGCACCGGCGAGCGGGTGGCGCCCGCCGCGAGCCCGCGTCGGTGCCTTCGCGCCCCTGTCCTCGAACCGGACGGTGCGCTCGGCGCCGATTTGTCTTACCATTGGATCAGATTTCTTACCCACTGGTCAACTGAATTGGGGAACCCGCTCCGGGGCCAGCCAGGGCGCGACGAGAGGAGAACAGACATGAACGAGCCGGTCGTCCTGACGCAGGCCAGGGATGGCGCGATGTGGATCACGCTGAACCGCCCCGCCGCGATGAACTCGATCACCCCCGGGATCATCAGCGGGATCGATGCAGCACTCGACCAGGCGCTCGCCGACGACTCGGTGTGTGCCGTCGTGCTCACCGGCGCCGGCCGTGCCTTCTGTGCGGGCGCGGACCTGAAGTACGTGCGCGAGGCCAGTGGCGGGGACGAGACCGCGACCGCAGCCTTCCTGCAGACGGTCCTGGCGATCATGGGCCGCCTGGAGAAGTTCCCCAAGCCGGTGATCGCCGCGATCAACGGTCTGGCGCTGGCCGGCGGCCTCGAACTGGTGCTCTGCTGCGATCTCGTGATCGCCGCCCGCTCCGCGAAGATCGGCGACGCCCACGCGAACTTCGGGCTGCTCCCCGGTGGCGGCAGCTCGGTGCGGCTGCCGCGCAAGATCGGCCCGACGCGGGCGAAATACCTGCTCTACACCGGGGAGTTCGTTCCTGCGACGCAGATGCTCGAGGCCGGGCTGGTCAACGAGGTGGTCGACGATGCGGAACTGGATGCCGCAGCCGCACGCCTGGTGGCGAAGCTCGCGACCAAGAGCCCCCTGGTGCTGCGACGGATGAAGGCGCTGGTGGACGATGGCCTCGAGCAGCCCTCGGAGACCGCGCTGCGGCTGGAACTGCTGGCCAGCGAGGTGCACGGCCACAGCCACGACCTGCGCGAGGGCCTCGCCGCCTTCGAGGAGAAGCGCAAGCCGCGTTTCCTCGGCCGCTGAGCGGTCGGCGGGCTGCGACGACGGGATCAGCGGCGCAGCAAGGAGCGCAGCGAGCGCGCTCGCTTCGGTATGATCGTGCGCTGCTGCGCTGCTCGCGCCCCGGGATCGCGACTCCCGCGCCGAACCCGAACCTCCTCGCTGGTCGCCCGATGGTCCTGTCCCGTTCCACGCCGATCGCCGCACCGATCAGCGCCCCGCCGCCCGGGGCCTGCCGGTGAGGGCGTCGATGCGCTGGCTGCGCGTCGCCGCAGGAGTGCTGTTGCTGGGCGCGGCAGTGGCGCTGGCCGGCCCGCAGCGGGTCTGGGCGGCGCTCTCGCACGCCGATCCGCGCTGGGTGCTCGGCGGGCTGGCCTGCGCGGTCGCGGCGAGCCTCGTCTGTGCACTGCGCTGGCACGCGCTGTGCCGCTGGCTCGGCATTCCGGTCGCACATGGGTGGGCGGTGTCGGCCTACTTCCAGGGCGTGGCGGTCAACGCGCTGCTGCCAGGGGCGATCGTGGGCGGGGACGTGCTGCGCGCCGTGCTGCTGCGCCGTCTCGGCCATCCCGGCCTCGAGGCCGGACTGTCGGTCCTGCTCGACCGCCTCAGCGGGCTGTGGATGCTGTTCGTCATCGGTGCGGCCTCGGTGGCCTGGGGCATCTCGGGGGCGCCGGACCCTGCAACGGAGATCCTGGGCGCCGCGTTCGCACGCGCACCGGGGCTGTCCTCTCCCGCGATCACTGCCGGCATCGCGACTGCGGTGCTGCTCGTGCTGCCGTGGCTGGGGCTGCGCATCGTGCTGCACGGGCGCGGCCGACCTGCGTCCGGCCGCCTGCGCCGGTTGCGCACCCATCTCGCCCACCAGGGAATCGCGCGTCCGTATGCAGTCCAGGCGACGATGTCGGGTGTGGTCCAGGCCCTGTCGGTAGGATCGCTGCTGTGCGCGACGCGCGCGCTCGGCGTCGACCTGCCCGCCTGGGTGATCGCCGCGACTGCGGTTCCGGTCTACCTGATGGCAACCCTGCCGGTCAGCTTCGGCGGCTGGGGCACGCGCGAAGCGGCGGCAGCAGTGGCACTGGGCGCCTTCGGTGTGCCCGCATCGCTGGCGATCACCGCGTCGGTGCTCGTCGGGGTCTATGCGCTGGTGCAGGCGATCGGCGGCTGGCGGGCGCTGCGGGGAGCCCCGCCGGTGCGCAACGCCGAGGCCCCGGGCTGAACGCCGCAGACTTGCACGACACAGGAACGAAAAGGGAGAACGACGATGGGCATCCGCGACTTCACATTCTGGAGTGTCATCGACCGCAACGCGCGCTGGGATGGTGCGCGCACCGCCTTCGTCTTCGACGGACGCGCGCACACCAACGCCGAATTCGCTGCGCGCGCGCTGCGCCTGGCTGCCGGCCTGGCGCGCGCCGGCGTGCAGCGCGGCGACCGGGTCGCGGTGGTCGCGCAGAACCGGCCCGAGTTCCTCGACCTGCTCGGCGCCGCGGCGCGCCTGGGCGCGATCCTGGTCCCGGTCAACTGGCGGCTGAGCGCCGAGGAGATGGCGCACGCGATCATCGACACGAGCCCGAAGCTGCTGCTGGCCGACCCCGAGTACCAGCCCGCCCTGGCGCAACTGCCCGAGCGCTGTCCGGGCCTGCGGATGTTCGGCTACGACCGCTGCGAGGACGGGTTCCAGCCCTGCGATGCCCTGCTCGATGCCGGCGACCGTCCCGATGCTCCGGCAGCCGAGGCCGGCGACGGCTTCGTGATCATCCACACCGCAGCGGTGGGCGGCCTGCCGCGCGGTGCGCTGCTCTCGCACGCCGGACTGCTCGCTGCCGGAATGCAGCTGATCAACCGCTGGCAGCTCGGCCGCGACGACGTCGGCCTGGGAATGCTGCCGCTGTTCCACGTCTCAGGACTCGGCCAGTTCCTCGCTCTGCTCCAGGCCGGCGGCAGGACGCTGGTCTCGGCACGCTTCGATCCGCGCGCCGCAGCGCGCCAGATCGCCGAGCACCGCGTGACCGTCTTCTCCGAGTTCGCACCGATGCTCGGCGCGATCCTGGATGCAGCCGCCGACGAAGCCGCAGACCTCTCCAGCCTGCGCGCGGTCAGCGGCCTGGACACCCCCGAGACGATCGCCCGCTTCCACGCCGCCTGCCCGCAGGCGGACTTCTGGTCCGGCTACGGACAGTCCGAGGTCTCGGGAATGGCGACGCTCGCACGCTTTCGCGACCGCCCCGGCGCGGCAGGGCGGGCAGCGCTGCTCACCGAGGTGGCAGTGGTCGACGAGCGCGATCTGCCGCTGCCCACGGGAAGCAGCGGCGAGATCGTGGTGCGCGGCCCCACGGTGTTCCTCGGCTACTGGAATCTCGACGAGGACACCCGCGAGGCCTTCCGCGGCGGCTGGCACCACACCGGCGACCTGGGCCGCTTCGACGAGGACGGCTACCTGTGGTTCGAGGGTCGCAGCCCGGCCAAGGAACTGATCAAGCCCGGCGGCGAGAACGTCTATCCGGCCGAGGTCGAGCGCGCGCTGCGCGAGCATCCGGCGATCGCCGAGGCGGTGGTCTTCGGCGTGGCCGACGCCGAGTGGGGCGAAGCGGTGCGCGCGGTGTGCGTGTGCCGGCCAGGCGCCGAAGCCCCGGACGAACGCGAGCTGATCGAGTTCGTCGGTGCGCGGATCGCGCGCTTCAAGAAGCCCAAGCGGGTGATCTTCGTCGACGCGCTGCCGCGCGCCGCCGCAGGCGCACCCGACCGGACCGCGATCCGCAAGGCGCACGGCGGCTGAGCAGGCGCCTGCCGGGAACGCCCCGAGGGAGGCACGAGTGCGCGCTTCGATCACCGCCACCCCTGCCGGCGCCCCGCAGGCGCCGCGGCATGCCGGCTACCGCGCGCCGCGCTGGCTGCCCGGCGCGCACCTGCAGACGATCTGGTCAGCGACGATCGCCCCGCGCGCGCGCGTCGCCTACACGCGCGAGCGCTGGACCACTGCGGACGGCGACTTCATCGACGTCGACCATGCGGTCTCTGCGCAAAGCCCTGCGGACGCGCCGCTGCTCGTGCTCTTCCACGGCCTCGAGGGCAGCTCGTCGAGCCACTATGCAACCGCGCTGATGGCAATGGCCGCTGCGCAGGGCTGGCGCGGCGCGGTGCCCCACTTCCGTGGCTGCAGCGGCGAGCCGAACCTCGCACCGCGCGCCTACCACTCGGGCGACTCCGCCGAGATCGACTGGATCCTGCGGCGATTCGCCGCGCGGCGGCCGCCCGGCGCACCGCTGTTCGCCGCCGGTGTCTCGCTGGGCGCCAACGCGCTGCTCAAGTGGCTGGGCGAACAGGGCGAAGACGCGGGCTTCGTGCGGGCAGCGATCGCAATCTCGCCGCCGCAGGATCTCGCCGCAGGCGCAATGGCACTGTCACGCGGATTCAATCGTGTCTACATGGACAACTTCCTGCGCACCCTGAAGCGCAAGAGCCTGGCAATGCTCGAGCGTCACCCAGGGCTGATCGATCGCGACCGGATGCTCGCCTCGCGCGACTTCTTCGGCTTCGACGACGCGGTCACCGCGCCGCTGCACGGTTTCGCGAGCTGCCACGACTACTGGGCGCGCAGTTCCTGCCGGCAGTTCCTGGGCGGCGTGCGCGTGCCGACGCTGGTGATCAACGCGCTGAACGACCCCTTCCTGCCCGCGTCCGCGCTCGCAGCCAGCTCGGAGGTCTCGCCCCTGGTCACCCTCGAGTACCCCGCCGAGGGCGGGCACGTCGGCTTCCTCGACGGCGGCTTCCCGGGCCGGTTCGACTGGCTGCCGATGCGCGCCCACCGCTTCCTCTGCGCCCACCTGCACACCGCGACCGGAGCACCGGCCAATGGATGAACTCGTCCTCGAAGCGATGGCCCGCTGGCCGAACGTGCCGGCGGTGTACGGCTGGCTGCGCCTGGACCGGCGCGGCAACTGGATGCTGATCGACCGTGGTCGTCCGGACTTCGACGAAGACCTGCACGGCCAGGGCAGTCCGATCACCAGCCCGCAGATCGTCGACTTCATCGGCCGCAACTACGAGAGCGACGCAGAGGGTCGCTGGTACTGGCAGAACGGCCCGCAGCGGGTGTACGTCGACCTGGACCTCGCACCGCTGGTGCTGCGCGTGCTCGGCACCGGCACGCAGGCACGGCTGCTCGCCCACACCGGCGCGCCGGTCGCGAGCGTGGACTCGGCCTGGATCGCTTCCGGGGGCGAGCTGCTGCTCGGCACCGACCTGGGCCCGGGCTGCGTGCACGACCTCGATCTCGCCGCGCTCGAACTCGCACAGGACGACGGCGGCGGCAGCGGCCTGCTGCTGGAGATCCTCGGCGCGCGCCTGCCGGTCGGCCAGGGGCCGGCACCGCAGGCGCGGCGCTTCGAGCGTCGCCCCAGACCGGCGTCGGACTGAAGCGGCGCGGTCAGCGCGTCATCGCCTTTTCGTCTTCCTTGTCGCGCGTGTAGTACGCGCGCAGCTCCTTGATCCGCGCGTCCAGCTGCGAGGCGGCGTAGAAGTCCAGCCCGCCTGCCTTGCGCGCAAGCTCGAGCTGTTCGAGCGACGCGAGCCAGGCGCCATCCAGCGCATAGGCTTCGGCCGACGCGCGATGCGCGAGCGCCTGCTGCCCCAGCCCGGCGCGCGCGCGCGCCATCAGCCGCCACAGGGCCCCGTCGGAGCGCTGCAGGGCGAGCTGCTCGTCGAGGAAGCGCGCTGCGCCCGCGTGGTCGCGCTGCGCGAGCATCGCCTCGGCCTGCAGGTGCACCAGCGCCCGCGCCGTCGGGAAGCGCTGCGCCGCCTCGCGCGCGAGCGCCAGCGCGCCGCGGGCGTCGCCGGACTCCAGCCGCGCCTGCGCTGCGAGTCGCTCGACGAAGGGGTGGCCGTCGGGAAGGCGTCGTCGCGTCTCGGCGACTGCGCGCTGCGCGCCGACGAAGTCGCGCTGCGCGAGCGCCGCGCTGGCCACCCCGAACCAGGCTGCGGTTTCGTCGTTGGTGGTGTGCTCGCGCAGTTGCCGCTCGAAGCGCTGCCGCGCCAGTCGCAGCGCGTCCACGCCAGGGTCGGCCGTCGCGCGCAGCCGCGCCCGCGCCAACCGGAACTCGATCGAGTCCGGATGCTGTCGGTAGCGCCCCTCCAGCACCCGCGCCTGCATGTCGGCAATGCGTTCGACGGTCATCGGGTGGCTGCGCATGTAGGCGGGCGCTGCGCTCTCGTAGGTGCGCGTCGCCTGCTGCAGTCGTCCGAAGAAGGACACCATCCCGTTGGGGTCGAAGCCGGCCGCGCGCAGGGTGTCCATCCCGATGCGGTCGGCCTCGCGCTCCGCATCGCGCGAGAACGCGAGCATCTGCTGCTGCTGTGCGCCCGCGGCCATCGTGACGATCCCTGCGGCCGCCTGCGGGTTCGAGCGCGCCGCCAGCGCCGCGAGCACCACTGCCGCCAGCGTCCCCAGCGTGGTCTGCCGCTGCCCGGAGAGCATGCGTGCGATGTGGCGCTGGGTGACGTGACCGATCTCGTGCGCCAGCACCGAGGCCAGTTCGGACTCGGTCTCGGCAGCGACGATCAGCCCGGTGTGCACCCCGATGAAGCCGCCCGGCAGCGCGAACGCGTTGAGCGTCGGGTCGATCACCAGGAACAGCTCGAAGCTCTGGCCCTGCGCCCCCGCGGCCAGCGTCGCGGCCAGCCGGTTCAGGTAGTCGGCGAGCTCGGCGTCGTCGGAGACCGAAGCGTCGCGACGCAGGTCGCGCATGATGCGCTCGCCCAGTCGCCGCTCCGCGGCCGGCGAGAGGTCCTCGGCCCCAGCGTCGCCCAGGCGCGGCAGCGTGCCGGCCTGCGGCAGCGCCGGCGACGGAATCAGCATCAGGGCCGCGGCAAGCGCCGCGCACAGCGCCCGGGACGCGCGCCCGCGCAACCGGGCGGCTGGGAAGGAAGGCTTCATCATCCTCTGTGGCACCGCGGCACGAGGCCTGACACGCGCCTGCGCATCAGCCTGCGCCCCTGCGGGCGCCTGCTATGATAGCCGCGCTCCCGGGCCTCGTCGTCCGGCCCTGCCGATGAGCCGTCCGGCCCCGCCGATGACCCAGCCTCTGACCCACTTCGACACCGCCGGCCAGGCCCACATGGTCGACATCGGCGACAAGGCGATCACGCGCCGCGTCGCGCTCGCCTGCGGCCGCATCCGCATGGAACCCGGCACGCTCGCGCTGATCCTCTCGGGCACTGCGAGCAAGGGCGACGTGCTCGGAATCGCGCGGATCGCCGCGATCCAGGGCGCCAAGCGCACTGCCGACCTGATCCCGCTGTGCCACCCGATCGCCCTGACTCGCGTTGCGATCGAGTTCGACACCGACGCGGACGCGTCCACGATCACCTGCACCGCACGCGTCGAGTGCGAAGGCCGCACCGGCGTCGAGATGGAGGCGCTCACCGCGGTGCAGGTCGGCCTGCTCACCATCTACGACATGTGCAAGGCGGCGGACCGCGGCATGGTGATCGAGGACGTGCGGCTGCTGGAGAAGCACGGAGGCAAGTCCGGAAGCTTCGTGGCACGACAGGCGAGCAGCCGAACCCCGAGTTCATGACCTCCCCGGGGCGCGCAGACCTCACGCCGCCCCGCCCCGCGCAAGCCCCCGGGCGCGCGCGCCCGCCCCTCCGAGATCCGCATGTCCACCAGAGAAGAGATCGCCGCCTTCATGGCGCAGACCTTTCCCGATTCCCCCTCCACGATCGAGGAGGCGGCGCCGAAGTCCGCGACGATCCGGCAGGCGCCGGAGCATCACGGCCTTCGCCCCGGCGACTCCGTCTCGGGGCCCACGCTGATGGCGCTTGCCGACACCGCCCTCTACGTGGCGATCCACGCGACCCTCGGGATCACGCCGCAGGCGGTGACTTCGAACATGAACATCAATTTCCTGAGCCGGCCGCCATCCGGTCGCGCACTGGTCGCGCAGTGCAGGCTGCTCAGGGTCGGACGCACGCTGATCGTCGGCGAGGTCTCGATCTTCTCCGAAGGCGTCGAGGACCCGGTCGCCCACGTGGTGGGCAGCTATTCGATTCCGCGCGAGCGATCGCAGCCCGCAGCCTGATCACGCGCTCGGCGCGCGACCTGCGGAGCGCGCCCTCTTCTTCCCCGCCGCAGGCTTCTTCGCTGCGGCAGGCTTCTTCGCTGCGACCGACTCTCTCTTTCCTTCCCTCTCCTTCGCGGCCCCTGTCGCGCCAACCGGCGCCGGAGCGCGCGATCGGGCTCCTGCGGTCCTGCCCGGCGCGGCGCGGCACGCCGGGCCGCGGCCAGCATCGTCGCGAACTCGCGGTTGAAGAGCGCGGTGATCGTCTCGGGATCCGGGACCAGGCGCGCATCCACGACCACCGCGAGCGTGACCTCGCCCCGGTAGCTGAGGATGCTGATCCCCATGCCGAGATGCTCGCCCGGGTGCGGGACCCAGAACATCAGGCGCTCGATGGGCACGCCCGCGACGTGGAGGGTGCGCGGCGAGCCGGCGACGTTGGTCATCACGATGCTCGCCTTGCTGCTCAGCATCGACGAAGGTATGTCGGACACCGCCTTCGGCGTGCTTCCGAAGATGTCGAACAACAGCAGCCGCATCGCCAGCTGCTCGGGCGATCGCTTGAGCGCGTCCATTCGAGCCCGGGTCAGCTTCAGCCGCTGGTCATCCTGTGCAGCGCCATTGCAGCCCTCCTCGTCACTTGCGCCGGGTCCGCCGCGACCCGCGCCTGGCCAGCTCGCCGAATTCGTCGAAGGCCGCCGCGAGCGCATCGGCGAGCTCGCGCGGATCCTCCACCGCGGCCTGCGCGGCGACGAAACCGAAGCCCATCTCGCCGGCGTAGCTGGTCGTGGTGATGTTCAGGCCGAGTCCGTGCGTGACGATCGACATCGGCCAGTAGTGGCGCATGCGCGCACCGGCGGCGTAGAGCGGCGCCGGCGGTCCCTGGACGTTGGAGATCACCAGGTTCGCCATCGGCGTCACGAAGTTGCTCACGCGCGAGCGCGCGTACAGCCCGACCAGTCCGCGCAGCGCCCAGGGCAGGCCGATCGAGGGGAAGTCCATGGGGACCAGGCCGCGCCCCTGCTGCATCGCCGTCTTGACCGCCCCTGCCGAAGCGTGGATCGCACGCAGCCGCGCGAGCGGGTCGGCGAGGTCGGTGTGCAGGTTCACCGGGGGCATCGCCGCCCGGGTCGTGTACTCGGTGTCGCCAGGCACGCGCAGCGAAATCGGCATCGCCGCGATCAGCGGCCTGCGTGGGATGCCGCCGTGACGCGACAGGTAGCGCCGCAGGGCCCCGGCGCACAGCGCGAGCACCAGGTCGTTGATCGTGACCGCCAGCGCCTCGGAGACCTCCTTCAGCGCGCCCATCGGCAGCGACAGCCCCGCGAACGCACGCTGCGCAGTGACCTGCACGTTCAGCGGGGTGCGCGGACCGAAGGCGAGATTCCTCGCCAGCATGCCTTCTTCCGCGCCCTGCGACGGGCCGAGCAGCCCGCCGATCGTGCGCACGGCGTCGGGCAGGCTGCGCGCCAGGTCGCGATACCTGTCCAGGTCGTGGCGCAGCGCCGCAGTCGCCAGTTCGATCGCTCCGGGGCGCCGGGCAGGCGCAGCGGCGCGCTTCGGTCGACGGATCGCCGCCGGCTGCGGCGAGGCGTCGAACAGCGTCCTCGTCAGCAGCATGCCCGCCTGGCCGTCCAGCGCAGCGTGGTGGACCTTGAAGTAGTAGCCGACCTGTCCGCTCCCGAGCCCGTCGATCACGAACAGCTGCCACAAGGGCCGGTCGCGATCGAGCAGCTGCGCGTGCAGCCGCGCCGCGCAGTCCTCGAGCTCTGCAAGGCCTCCAGGCTGCGGGAGGGTCACCCGCCGCACGTGGTGATCGAGGTCGACGTCCTCGCCCTCGAGCCAGACCGGGTTGGCGAAGCCCAGTGGCATCGGCGCGAGCCTGCGCTGGAGCACCGGCGCGAGGTGGAGCCGTCGTCCGAGCTCACGTTTGACCCTTGCGTGGAAGCTGCGCCCGTCGCCTCCGGCGAGGTCGAACAGGCTGAGCGACGCGATGTGCATCGGCGTGTTCGCGGTCTCCAGGTGCAGGAACGCTGCGTCCACTCCGCTCAGCGGCCTCATCTCGGCTCTCCCAGGGTGCGCCCGACCCGCACGGGCCTGATCCGCATCCGGCCGCAGCGTCACGACTCTCGCCACGCTGGCCTGTCGGCGATTATGCTGTGCAAACGGTCGCCGCAGGTGGCCGCACGAAGACCGACAGGGGAGACACGGATGATCGCTTCGATTCGCACCACCGCGGCGGCGGCGGCACTGCTCGCGCTGACCGGCTGCTCCGCACTCGCACCCAGACCGATCACCTACGGCGACCCGCAGCCGGTGGTCGCACCATCGGCCTTCATGGGCGTGCACGGCCTGACGGTGGACGCGAAGGGCCGACTGCTCGCCGGCAGCGTGCTCGGCAACGCGATCTGGGAGGTCGACCGCGCGACCGGCGCGGCGCGCGTCTTCGTCGGGCCGCCGGAAGGCCAGGCCGACGACATCGACATCGGGCCCAAGGGCGAAATGGCCTGGACCTCCTACCTGCAGGGGGCGGTCCGCTACCGCGAGGCCGACGGCGCGCCCGTCAAGGTGCTGGCCAGCGGTCTGCCGGGGATCAACTCGCTCGCCTTCGACCGCAGGACAGGGAAGCTGTACGCATCGCAGGTCTTCCTCGGCGACGCGCTCTGGGAGATCGACCGCGCCGGCGGCAAGCCGCGACAGATCCTGAAGGACATGGGCGGCTTCAACGGCTTCGAGGTCGGCCGCGACGGCTGGCTCTACGGGCCGCTGTGGTTCAAGGGCCAGGTCGCGAAGATCAATCCGCAGACCGGCGAGCTGAAGGTCATCGCCTCCGGGTTCAAGGTCCCGGCGGCGGCCAACTTCGACTCCGCAGGCCGGCTGTGGGTGATCGACACCGCCACCGGCGAGCTGTTCCGCATCGACGTCGCCAGCGGCGCGAAGACGAAGGTCGCACAACTGAAGAGCGCGCTGGACAACCTCGCGATCGATTCGTCCGACCGCATCTACGTCTCGAACATGGCCGACAACTCCGTCGAGGAGGTCAACCCGGCCACCGGCGCGATCCGCACCATCACGCGCGGCGCGGTAGCCGCGCCGGGCGGAATGAAACTGTCCGAGGACGGCAGGACGCTCTACCTCGCCGACGTGTTCGCGCTGCGCACCGTGGACGTCGCGACCGGCAGGGTCACCGACCACAAGCGGATGCAGGCCTCCGATCTCGAGTACCCGATGGGCATCGGACTGACCGCGCGCAGGCTGCTGCTGAGCTCCTGGTTCACCGGCAACGTCCAGGTGCTCGACCGATCGTCGCTGAAGACGCTCGCGAGCCTGCACGGCTTCACCACGCCCTCGGACGTCGTCGAGCTGCCCGACGGCTCGCTGCTTGTCGCCGAGCTCGCAACCGGGGTGATCAAGCGCATTGCCGGCGATGGCTACAAGCAGCAATCGACCGTGGTCACCGGCCTGACCGGCCCGGTGCAGATGATCCTCGGGAGCGACGGCAAGCTCTACCTCACCGAAGCTGCCGGCAGGCTCACCGCGATCGATCCGCGCGACTGGAGCCGGCGCACCGTGGCCGATGGGCTCGCGCTTCCCGAAGGCCTCGCGCAGCGCGGCGACGGCATGCTCATCGTCGCCGAGGCCGCCGCGCGCAGACTGGTCGAGGTCGACCCGGGCAGCGGCGCACGGCGCACGATCGCCCAGAACCTGCCGATCGGCTTCGAGGCCGGCCCCGGCCTGCCGCCGAGCTACCTGCCGACCGGCGTCGCGGTCGCGCGCGACGGCACCGTGTACTTCTCGGCCGACCGCAACAACGCGATCTACCGGGTGCCGGTGCGCTGATCCGGCCCGGCCGGCTGATGGACGATCGCCTTCAGGCAGGCCTGCGCCTCGGCGCGCACCCTGCCGGCGATCGCCACCGACGCGGTGGCGCCGAGCATCCGGGCAAAGGCCTCGCGCAGGTCGGCGGCCGACACCGCGTCGAGCCGCTCAGTGCGCTCCGCTTCGCTGCGCACGCGCCCGAGCGAGAAGAGCTCGAGCGCGACCTCTTCCATGCGCCGGCAGGGACGCTCCTTCAGGTGCATCCGCCGCACGAGGATCTGGTTGCGCGCGCGTTCGAGATCCAGCGGCGCGATCGCATCGGCCTGCGCGCGCAGCAGCCTGGGCAGCTCGTCCGTGAGCGCTTCGACATTGGTCGGCGCCAGCGAGGCCTCGATCACGAACTGTCCGGCGAGCTCGTTGAGGTCGGTCGAGCACCCGGCGTAGTACACCAGCCCGCGTCGCTCGCGGATCTCGTCCATCAGCGGCGAGCTCATTCCGTCGCCGAACAGCGCCGAGGCCAGCACCGCCACATGGTGTGCATCGTCGGTGGTGGGCGGCGCCGGATAGCCGAGCACCAGGTGCGACTGGCTCACGCCCGCCATGCGCCGCGCGGCAAAGCCGCCACGCCATGAGACAGGCCGCACACGGTTCTCCAGCCCGCGCGGCATCGAACCGAAGCCGGCCTCGACCTCCCGGATGATCGCGTCCCGGTCGACGCGCCCCGCCGCAGTGACGACCAGGTTCGCCCCGGTGTACTGCCGCTCGACGTAGGCGAGCAGCTCGTCCCGGGTGAATCGCTCGATGTCGCGGCGTCGGCCGATCACCGGCTGCGCCAGCGGGTGCGTGCCGTAGCAGAGCCTGTCGAACAGCCGGTAGGCGGCGGAGAACGCATCGTCGTCGTCCTCGGCCAGTTCCTGCAGGATCACCTGGCGCTCGCGCTCGAGTTCCGCCTCGGGGAAGCTGCCGTTGCGCACGATGTCGGCCAGCATCCGCACGAAGGCGCCCGCGTCCCTCGCCAGCCCGCGCATGTGGTAGGCCGTGTGGTCCTTGTCGGTGTGGGCGTTCACCTCGGCGCCCAGGCGCTCCGCGTCCAGGTTGATCTGCTGGCAGCTGCGGGTGTGCGTGCCCTTGAAGGCCATGTGCTCGACCACGTGGCTGATGCCGCTGGCAGCGCGGCCTTCGTGGCAGCTCCCGGTGCGCACGAACACGCTGACGCAGGCGCTGTCGAGGTGAGGCAGCTCGAGCACCGCCACCCGCACGCCGTTGGCGAGGGTGGCGACGAAGGGTTCGGGATCGATGCGGGAACCGGAGCTCATCAGGGGTCAGGGGCGCGGACTTCGCCGAAGTCTACGCCCCTGAGGCCCTCGCTACTCCTTGCCGAAGAACAGGTTCGGGAAGTACAGCGCGATGTCCGGGAACCAGACGAGGAACAGGATCCCGATCAGCGTCACGATCACGTAGGGCACCACCGAACTGTAGATCTCGCCCATCGTGACCCCTGGCGGCGCCACCCCCTTGATGTAGAAGAGGTTGAAGCCGAAGGGCGGCGTCATGTAGCCGATCTCCATCATGATGATGAAGATCACCCCGAACCAGATCTGGTCGAAGCCGTGCGCCTCGACCACCGGCAGGAACACCGGCAGCGTGATCAGCATGATCCCGACGGGGTCGAGCACCATTCCGAGCACGAACAGCACGAACATCATGAAGATGAAGGCCCCCCACTTGCCTCCCGGGATCATCCGCACCAGGTCCTGGATGAAGTCGTGCGCGCCCAGCGTGCTGTAGGCGGTGGAGAAGGCGTGCGCGGCGAACAGGATCCACATGATCAGCGCGGTCAGCCGCAGCGTGGCGATCGCCGAGTTGCGCATCACCTCGACCGAGAGCTGCCGGTTGATCACGGCCGCGATCATCGCGCCCAGCACGCCGATCGCCGCCGCCTCGGTCGGCGTGGCCAGGCCGCCGAAGATCGCGCCCAGCACCATCACGACGATCATGATCGGCAGCAGCACCGCGCGCAGCGAGCGCAGCTTCTCGGCGAAGTTGCCGCGCTCCTCGACCGGCAGCGCGGGCGCGATCGACGGCTGCAGCCAGGAGCGCACGCCGATGTAGATCGACACCAGCACGAACAGCAGGATCCCCGGGCCGATCCCCGAGGCGAACAGCCGCCCGACCGAGACCTCGCTGATCATCGCGTACAGCACCATCGGGATCGACGGCGGGATCAGGATGCCCCAGCCGCCGCCGGCGTTGATCGCGCCCAGCGAGAGCTTCGTGTCGTAGCCGCGCTCGAGCATCCGCGGCAGCGCGATCGTGCCCATCGTGACCACTGCGGCGCCGCTGATCCCGCTCATCGCGGCGAAGATCGCGCAGATCGCCACGGTGCCGATCGCCAGCCCGCCGCGCATCCCGCCGAACCAGAGGTGCATCATCCGGTACAGCGCCTGCGCCACGCCGGACTTCTCCAGCAGCATCGCCATGTAGACGTATAGCGGTATGGCTATCAGCGTGAAGTTGGTCATCGACTCCCAGAACTTCGAGGCGACGATGTAGAAGCTCACCGCGCCCATCGAGAAGTACAGGAAGATGATCGAGACGCCGCCCAGCACGAAGGCCAGCGGCACCCCCAGCATCAGGAACAGCAGCAGCGAACCGAAGAACAGGAAGGTGATGAGTTCGACCGACACGATGGCTCCGTCCGTTCAGTTCAGTGCGGGGATTCGCTGCTTGCCTGCGTGCCGAAGGTCTCTTCGTCGTTCGGCAGTCCCATCAGCACGCGGATGTCCGCGACGAGGCGGACGATTCCCTGCAGCAGCAGCAGGATGCTGGCCACCGGCACCGCGATCTTCACCGGCCACACCGGGGGGTTCCAGATGCTCTGCGAGGTCTCGAGCTTCATCGTGGACTCCCAGGCCATCGAACTGCCCTGCCAGATCAGCACCGCCAGGAACAGGAAGAACAGGAAGGAGGTGCACACGTCCATCAGCGCCTTGCGCCGGACCGAGAAGCGGCCGTAGAGGATGTCGACGTTGACGTGCGCGCGCTCGGTGAGCAGCCAGCCGCCACCGATCACCCCGTAGACCGCGAACACCAGCTGCGTGAGCTCCGTGGTCCACACCGTGGGGCGCCCGACCGCGTAGCGCATCGCGACGTCGAAGATCAGCATCGCGAACATGGGCAGGACCAGCCACGCTGCCGCGTGCGCGATCCATCGGTTCAGGTTCGTGATCGTCCTGGCCAGCTTCAGCATTCTGGGATCCGTCGAGGGTGTGCAGCGCGGCCGCGCACGCCCCCTCCGGGGTGCGCGCGGCTGGCCTGTGGCAGGAAACCCCGCCGCGCAGCGCGGCGGAGGGCCGATCAGGTGTAGCCGAGGTCCTTCATCAGCCCCCTGAGCGCCGCCGCGCCCTTGGCGGCGAGCTCGCCCTTGGCGGCCTCCTTGGAGAGGATCGCGTCGGAGGCTTCGTCGAACTTCTTCTGCACCGCAGCCGGCCACTGGACGACCTGGACCTTCATCGTGGTGCGCCCCTTGGTCAGCGCGACCGCCTCCTTGTGCTGATATTCGCAGGTACGGCTGAAGAAGCGTTCGTCGGCCAGCGACATCAGGTGCAGCCGCAGGTCGGCCGGCAGCTTGTCGACCGCCGCCTTGTTGAACACGTAGGCGTCGGTGGTGATGCCCATCGAAGGCTTCATGTGATAGGGCGCAACCTCCCAGAGCTTCATCGTGAGCGCGCCCTGCGCGGCCCCCCAGTGCGCGCCATCGACCACGCCGGTGGACAGCGCCTGGTAGAGCTCGGGGCCCGCGACCTGCGTGGGCGCGGCACCCGCGGCCGCGAGGAAGTCGAGCATCGTTCCGGCCGAGCGCACCTTCAGCGCCTTGAAGTCGTCGATGGAGGCGATCTTCTTCTTGACCACCAGCTCGGTGCTGTAGGCCTTCTCGGTGCGGTAGATGACACCCTTGGGCTCGAGTTCCTGGTTGACCAGTGCCTCGCCGCCCATGTTCTTCAGGTAGTGCATCAGCTCCCAGGGCTCGCGCAGCGAGCCGGGAACGCCATAGGCCAGGCCCATCGCCTGGGCCTCGCCGAGGATGTAGGCCGCCGACAGCGTGCCCATCTCGACCACGCCGCGCGACACGATGTTGTAGATCTCGCGATCCTTCGCGAGTTCGCCCGCGCCGAACAGCTGCATCTTGAAGCGCCCGCCGGTGCGCCGGGAGAGCTCGGCGGCGAACCACTCGAGGCTGTCCTTGAAGGAGGCCGAGGCCTTGGGCCAGTGCGCCTGGACCTTCCAGGTGACGCTCGACTGCGCGCGCGCAGTACCGATCACTGCGGGCGCCGCAGCGATCGCCACCGACGACTTCAGCGCGGTGCGCCGGTTCAGGAACTTCTGTTCGTTGCTCATCCGTCTGTCTCCTCCAGATACTGCCGATCGGATCAACCGCTTGGATCAACTGGTTCTTCCCGCCCGGTGATGGGAACACACGGGGGAAGACGGCGTCAATCCGTAGTTCGCCCCAGTGCGCCTGCGCACCATCCGCGCTGCGCCGGTGCCGAGACCCGCGCACGACCGGCAGCCCGCGCCGCTATCATGGCAGCCGATGACGACTCCCTCCATCCTCCTTCCCGCGACAGTGCGCTCCCTGGACGACGTGCTCGCGATCGACCGTGCAGCACTGCGCCGCGAGATCGCCTGCGGTGCCGCAACGATGGTCTGGCGCTGCTGGGGCGCGGGCGACCCGGTGCTGCTCCTGCATGGCGGCTCGGGCAGCTGGAACCACTGGGTGCGCAACATTGCCGCGCTGGTGGGCAGCGGGCGGCAGGTCTGGGTGCCTGACCTCCCCGGCTTCGGCGAGTCGGCGCGTCCGCCCTCGGGCGGCGACGCCGACGCACTGCCCGAACCGATGGAAGCCGCGCTCGGGCAGTTGCTCGGCGACACGCCGGTGGACCTCGTGGGCTTCTCCTTCGGCAGCATGGTGGCCGCCTTCATCGCGGCGCAGTTCCCGCAGCGGGTGCGCAGGCTGGTGATCTCGGGCGCGCCGGCCCTGGGGATCAACCCCCGGTGGAAGCTGGTGCTCGAGCCCTGGACGCACCTGGCCCCGGGCGAGGCGCTCGATGCGGCGCTGCGTGCGAACCTCGCCACGCTGATGCTCGCGCAGCCGGAGTCGATCGACGGGCTCGCCCTCGCGCTGCACGCGGCGAACCTGCCGCGCGACCGGATGAAACTGCGCCGCCTGGCGAAGACCGACGTGCTCGCGCGCACGCTGCCGCGGCTGCGCTGCCCGGTGCACGGCATCTGGGGCGAGCAGGACGCGCTCTACCGCGGTGTGCAGCAGCAACTCGAACCGGCGCTGATGCAGGCGCCCGGGTACCGCTCGCTGGCGCTGATACCCGAGGCCGGGCACTGGGTGCAGTTCGAGCGCGCCGAGGCCTTCGATCAGGCACTGGGCGCTGCGCTGGCCGACTGAGCGAGGCCCTGCGGCTTCGGCCTGCGCCGGCGCAGCTGCCCGGCCCGCGGCATCGCTTGCTTTTCCCTGCCACTGGGCTATGCTGGACCGATGATCGCCCCCAGCCCGTTCGACCGCAGCCTTGCGCATGCGCCCCTGCGCGCATGCCCGGCGGCCTGCGCGCGCCCTGCGCGCAGCACACGGCTGTGCGTCCGACCGCGGCAACCGGCCTGCCACGGCTGAGCCCGGCGATCAACGGCAACCCTCCAGACACCGCCTCCCCCCGATCGCCGGGCCCACCATGGGGCAAGCCCGGGCGCGCCGCATGCGGGCGCCCACGAACCGAGATTCCGGAGCAGAACATGAACACGACCGTCTTCGACGAGCGGACGCTGACTGAACTCGATCACGTCCGCATCTCCCGGCTGCTGCAGCGCTCGGCGCGTGCGCCGCTCGAAGCCGCCCCGCTGCCGGGCACGCCCTTGCGCGAGGTGCTCGAGCAGGCGGACCTGGTGTCTTCGCAGGAAGTGCCCGCGGACATCGTGACGATGTACTCGCGCGTGACCGTCGAGGACACGCGCGACGGCCAGCAGCGCACGCTGACGCTGTGCTATCCGGAGGATGCCGACGCTGCCGCAGGCTTCGTCTCGGTGCTCTCGCCGATCGGCGCCGCGCTGCTGGGCCGGCGCGTGGGCGAGGTCGCAACCCCCGCCTCGCCCGCCGGGGACGCGGCGCCGCTGCGACTGGTGGAGATCCTGTTCCAGCCCGAGGCAAGCGGCGACTTCACCCTCTGACCCAGCCAACGGGCAATCAGGACCACGCCAGCCACAGCGCAAGCGGCAGCAGGGCGACGCAGGCGAAGCCGACGATCCGGTCGGGATCGATCCGGACACGGCTCGGCAGCATGGGCGCTGTCACCGGCCGCGCTGCGCAGGAGACGGACCCGAAGGCCCGTGCGCGGAATCGGATTCTCATGGCAGACTTCCTCGTCCTGATTCGACGACGACAGTCTGGACCCGACGGGGCTCGTCAGATGAGCCCGCAGGAGGCATGAGATGCAGGACAAGGCCAAGGTGGCGATCGTGACCGGCGCGGGAACCGGCATCGGACGGGCAGTGGCCGTCACGATGCTGCGCGCCGGGTGGTGGGTGGCACTGGCCGGCCGGCGCGCCGAACTGCTCGAGGCGGCGGTGCGCAGTTCCGGGGCAGCGGCACACCACGCGCTGGCGGTGCCCACGGACGTCACCGACCCCGCGGCGGTCGACGCGCTGTTCGAGCGCACGCGCGCCGCCTGGGGCCGCGTCGACGTGCTGTTCAACAATGCGGGCGCCGGCGCCCCGCCGGTGCCGATGGAAGACCTCACGCTCGAGCAGTGGCGCAAGGTCGTCGACGTCAACCTGACCGGCGCCTTCCTGTGCACGCAGGCGGCCTTCCGCGTCATGAAGGCACAGGCGCCTCGCGGCGGGCGGATCATCAACAACGGTTCGATCTCCGCCCACGCGCCGCGCCCGAATTCCGCGCCCTACACGGCGACCAAGCACGCGATCACCGGCCTGACGCGCTCCACTTCGCTCGACGGGCGCAGGTACGACATCGCCTGCGGCCAGATCGACATCGGCAACGCCGCCACCGAGATGACCGAGCGCATGGCGCAGGGCATCGAGCAGGCCGACGGATCGATCCTGGTCGAACCGCGGATGGACGTCCAGCACGTTGCCGACGCGGTGCTGCACATGGCCGCGCTGCCCCTCGAGGCGAACGTGCAGTTCATGACGATCATGGCAACCAAGATGCCCTTCGTCGGACGAGGCTGATCCCGGCCCGATGCGCTCGCTGCGCAGGCGCCCGGCCGGCGCAGCCGTCCCGGGGCGCCGACCGGGCCGTGCTATATTCGATCGAGCTCCTTGCGGGCTCCTTGCCGCCGGCCCTTGCTGCCGGTGTGCGCTCCACGCCCGTGCGCCCGTCCACCAGGTCGCCGCGGCCGCTCATGCGCCCCTCCACGGGGTGTCCTGCGCCCTCCGGGCGCTGCACGAACCGAAGCGCCAATGACCGCAAGCAGCCTGAACCGCTTCCTGCCCGACCTTCCGTCCGAGCCAAGCTCGGTTCTGTGGATCGCGTTCGCAGTGATCGCGACCGGCCTGGCAGGCGAATTCCTCTTCCGGTCGATCCGACTGCCGCGGATCACCTCCTACTTCCTGGTCGGCCTGCTGTTCGGGGCGCTGGGGCTGGGCTTCGATCCGCTGACGCTTCCGGCGGACCTGCGCCTGGTGATCGACCTGGCGCTCGCCGTGCTGCTCTTCGAACTCGGCTCCCGGGTCGACCTGCGCTGGCTGCGAGCCAACCCCTGGCTGCTGGCGACGAGCCTGCTCGAGTCGGCGGCGAGCTTCGCAGTGAGCTTCGCGATCCTGCGCGCCACCGGCACCGATCCCGCGAGCGCGACCGCGATCGCGGTCGTGCTGATGTCCACCTCGCCCGCCGTGGTCATCCGCGTGGTCTCCGAGTACCGCGCCGCCGGCCAGGTTTCCGAACGGCTGCTCATGATGAGCGCGCTGAACTCCGTCTATGCGGTGCTGGGCGTCAAGGCGCTGCTCGGCTGGCTCAACCACGAGGACGGCGGACCGGTGCTGACCGCGATCGGCTATCCGGTGTACGTCATCCTGGGGTCGACGCTGCTGGGCATCGCGCTTGCGCTGGCG
Organism: Pseudomonadota bacterium; assembly: GCA_963204785.1. GTDB lineage: Bacteria > Pseudomonadota > Gammaproteobacteria > Burkholderiales > Burkholderiaceae_E > Quisquiliibacterium. The sequence continues at coordinate 31,149 of CAUJHG010000064.1, forward strand.
ATCCGCTGGACGGTGCGCCACCTCGACGTGCGCGACGACAACGCGGTGCTGGTGCTGCTGGGAATGCTGCTGCTGACGCTTGCGCTGGTGGACATGGGACATCTGTCCGGACTGCTCGCGCCGCTGATTGCCGGAGTCGTGCTGAAGACCCGCTGGGAGCGGCCGCTGCTGCTGCCACGCCACTTCGGCACTGCCGGCGGCGTGCTGATCGCTGCGCTGTTCCTGTGCACCGGAATGGCGGTCTCGATCTCGCATTTCCTGGTCGGCGGACTGGTCGCGGTGGCCCTGGTGGCCGCACGCACGCTGGCCAAGACCACCGCCACCGCCGCACTCTGCTGGCCCAGCGGACTGGGCACCCGCCAGGCGCTTGCGCTCGGCGTGGCGCTCAGCCCCGCTTCGGGCCTCGCCTTCCTGCTGACCGCCGATCTGCTCACCGCGTCACCGGACCTCGCCGCGCACGCAGGTCCGATCGTGTTCAGCGCGATCGCGCTGCTCGAACTGCTCGGCCCGCTCGCAGTCTGGTGGGCCCTGGATCGCAGCGGAGAGACCCATGTCTGAACCCGGAAGCCCCGAACCCGCAGTCCCGCAGGGAATCGACCTGCTCGAGCCCTTCGCGCAGTCGCGCGCGCTGACGCTTGGCGTCGAGCTCGAACTGCAGATCGTCAACACGCACGACTACGACCTGACGCCGGGCGCGGCCGATCTGCTGCGCGTGATGAAGCGCGCGCGGCTGACCGCGGACGTCAAGCCGGAGATCACCTCGAGCATGGTCGAGATGGCCACCGGCATCTGCGAGAACCACGCCGACGCACTCGCACAGCTCTCGACGATCCGCGACGAGATGGTCGCCGCGGCGCGCAAGCTCAACGTCGGGCTCAGCGGCGGCGGCACCCACCCGTTCCAGCACTGGAGCGAGCGCAAGATCTTCGACACGCCGCGCTTCCACCAGCTCTCCGAGCTCTACGGCTACCTGTCCAAGCAGTTCACGGTGTTCGGCCAGCACGTGCACATCGGCTGCTCCAGCCCCGACGAAGCACTGTGGCTGCTGCACGCGCTGTCGGGCTACATTCCCCACTTCATCGCGCTTTCCGCGTCCTCGCCCTTCGTGCAGGGCGAGGACACCGGCTTCCAGTCGGCACGGCTGAACTCGGTGTTCGCCTTCCCGCTCTCGGGCAGGGCACCGTTCACGCTGACCTGGAAGGGCTTCGGCGAGTTCTTCGCGAAGATGACCCGCACCGGCGTGGTCAGGAGTATGAAGGACTTCTACTGGGACATCCGCCCGAAGCCCGAGTTCGGGACGATCGAAGTGCGCGTGATGGACACGCCGCTGACCATCGGCAAGGCGGCAGCGATCGCCGGCTACATCCAGGCAGTGTGCTGCTGGCTGCTCGAGGAGCGCCCCTTCCAGCCGACCGAGGACGACTACCTCGTCTACACCTTCAACCGCTTCCAGGCCTGTCGCTTCGGCTTCGACGGAACCTATGTCGACCCCCGGACGGCCGAGCACCGCAGCCTGCGCGACGACATCCTCGCGACGGTCGAGCGGGTCAGCCCGCATGCGACTGCGCTGGGCTGCGACGCCGCCTGCCGCACGCTTGCCGAGGACGCAGCCGGACGCGGCAACGATGCGACCTGGCTGCGCGAACAGTTCGCAGCCGAGCGCAACCTGCCGGAGGTGGTCCGGCGCCAGACCCTGCGCTGGCAGGAATGAGTTCCGGCGCGCCGCGCCGATCAGCCGCGCCGTCCGGTGCGGGCGCGGCTGCGCGCGAGCCGCGCGGCGCGCGCCTCGAGCGAGGTCAGATCCTGCTCGAGCGCCAGCGCCTCCCGGCGCAATTCGGCCAGCCACGGACTGCCCGCGAGCGGCCCCCGGGGCGCACCGAGGAATTGCGCCGCCGCGGACTCGACGCGCCTGCCCAGGTCGAGGAAGCGGGCGAAGCCTTCGCCGGCCAGGCGCACCAGGCGATGCGCCGCGACGTCACCGACGATCCGGCTGAGATCTTCCTCCGCGTCCCAGCGCAGGTGCTGGGCGAGTTCGCCCAGGCTCGCTGCGAGCGTCACCTCGCCTTCGACCCGCAGGTGTGCGGACAGGCCCTGCGGCCCCTCGCGCAGCAGCGAAACCAGCGCCTGCGGCCCCGGGCGCAGCAGCAGCGTGGCGTCGGCGGACGTGCCGGGGTCGGCGCGGCGCAGCAGCCCTTGCGCGTCGATCGTCGCGTGCAGCTCCGGCGCAAGACCGGCCGGCACCTCCAGGGCAATGCGCACGGAACGTCCGGCATGCGCGCGCAGCCGCTCGCGCGCCCAGGTCTGCTGCTGCAGCAGGTGGCTCAGTGCCGCGAGCACCAGTTCCACGCCGCGCTCGCGTGCCTGGATCGCGACCTCGTCGAACAGGGCGACCATCGGCGATGCCGGTGCGGCATCCGCGCCGGGCTCGCGCTGGCGATCTTCGTGCATGCGATCGTTCATCCCGTCGATGATACGGCAGGTGGACGGGCCGACGATCGGACCATCGCGCGCGCTGTGGGTCGGCTACACTCCAGCGGGGCCTGCGTGCCGCAGCCCCCTGCGCTCCGACACCGAGGCCCTGGCCGATGCCGCAGCAGTTCACCACCGATTCGCGACACCAGCGCTGCGGGCACGTCTTGCGCCGCATGAGCGGCGGCCGGCGGCTCCTGTCCGCAGCGCTGCTGGCCGCGCTGGCCTGCACGGCTTCCGAGCCGGCCCTGTCGGAGAGCCCTGCAGAGCTGATCACTGCCGTCGAGTCAGGAGTGCACGGCCCCCTGGAGGGCCGGATCAGCTACTACGCAAGGGAGTTCGCCGGCCGCCTCACCGCGAGCGGCGAGATCTTCGACCCGGAAGCGATGACGATGGCGCACCCCACCCTGCCCTTCGGCACGCTGGTGCGCGTGACCACGCTGCACGGCGGGCGCAGCGTGGTGCTGAAGGTGAACGACCGTGGTCCGTTCCACGGCAGGCGGGTCGCCGACGTCAGCCCCGCGGCTGCGAGGCTGCTCGGCATGATCCGCGCGGGCCTGGTGAAGGCCCGCATCGAGGTGATCGACCCGCTGCTCAGCCCAGCTGCTGGATTCCGGCCAGGACCCAGCCACCATTCCCGCTGACCGGCTTCACGAGATTCCATACCTCGTCGAAGGGCTCGGCGGCTGCGCCTTCGCTCTCGCGCACCAACCCCCAGAAGCGCACGCTGGCGACGTGATCGACCGCACCGGACTCGATGCCCAGCAGCTCGGCTTCCAGCCGCACGACGTCGGTGCGATTGGGCGCGCCCTGTCGCTCGGTGATCTGCATCTCCAGTTCGGCGAACATCTCGGGGCTGGTGAACTCGCGCAGGTCGTCGACGTCGGCCGCGTCGAAGGCAGCCTGCAGGCGGACGAACTGCACCTTCGCGTTGCGCACGAAGCCGTCGACGTCGAACCCGGCAGGGATGCCCGGCTGCGCCGGTGCGGCGAAGGCTCCCCCGCCCGCGGGACCGACCACCGGCGCAGGCCGGCCCGCCCCTGCCTGCCCGTTCGCGGGCAGCGGCGAGAAGCGCACGCTGGCTTCCGAGCCGACCCCTTCGGGCTGGTAGCCGGCGGTCTGGAACGCCGGGCGCGGCGGCGCACGACGCGCCATGATCATGCGCACGATCACCACTGCTGCCACTGCCATCAGCAGGATCAGCATCAGGGAGGCGAGTTCCTCGCCGAAGCCGAGATGGCTGGCCAGCGCGGCCAGGCCCAGGCCTGCCGCGAGCCCGGCGATCGGCCCGAGCCAGCGGTTGCGCGCCGGCTGGGCGGCAGCCGGATTCTGGCGCGCCGCCGCCTGGGTCTGGGCGGATTGCGTCGGCGCCGCGCCCTGCCGGGGCGCTGCCGCCGGTGCGGCATCGCGCTGCATCACGCTGTTGGACTGCCGACCGAAGGACTTCCCGCCTCCGAGTCGCCTGGCCTCCGCCGCGTCAGTGGCGAACAGCGCGATCGACGTCAGCCCGATCGCGAGCACCTTGCCAAGAATCGTCTTCATCCGAGCACCCTCCGTGCTGTGTTGTTCGTTGCTGCCGATGATGCGGACGCCAGCGGCGGGCCGCCTTCGGGGTTTGCGCGCATTGACGTCCGCCCCCTGGCTGCATCGGCGTCAGTCGTGCGGCCGCTCAGAGCCTGACACCCTCGTGCAGGGCGACCACGCCGCCCGCCATGTTGAAGAAGCGCACGCGCGCCAGCCCGGCGTCGCGCATCATCTGCGCCAGCGTCTCCTGGTCCGGGTGCATCCGGATCGACTCCGCGAGGTAGCGGTAGCTCTCGGCGTCGCCGGCGATCCGCCGGCCCAGCCAGGGCAGCACCCCGAAGGAGTAGAGATCGTACAGCGGCGCCAACGGCTTCCAGACCCGGGAGAACTCCAGCACCAGCAGACGCCCGCCCGGGGCGAGCACCCGCGTCATCTCGGCCAGCGCGCGCTCCTTGCGGGTCATGTTGCGCAGGCCGAAGGCCACCATCACCCGATCGAAGTAGCCATCTGGAAAGGGCAGGCGCTCGGCATCGCATTGCACCGCCGGTTGCACCAGGCCGTCATCGAGCATGCGGTCGCGCCCGATGCGCAGCATCGAGGCGTTGATGTCGGTGAGCCAGACCTCGCCGCCCGGCCCGGCACGGCGCGCGAATTCGCGAGACAGGTCCGCCGTGCCGCCCGCGACGTCGAGCACCTTCATTCCGGGCCGCACCGCCGCCTGCGCGATCGCGAAGGCTTTCCAGAGCCGATGGAGTCCGCCCGACATCAGATCGTTCATCAGGTCGTAGCGGCTGGCCACGGAGTCGAAGACCGCTCCGACCCTGGAGGCCTTCTCGGTCTCGGGAACCTGCTCGTAGCCGAAGTGGGTGCTGTCCTGGGGCTCGCTCATTCGCGGCTCGCTCCGGCGGCCTCGAGCCGCTGCAGATAGTCTTTCCAGAGGGACTCCCGGTTGGCGCCGAGCCAGTGCAGGTAGTCCCAGGAGTACAGCCCGGTGGCATGGCCGTCCGAGAAGCGCGGCTGCACTGCGTAGTTGCCCACCGGCTCGAGGCCGAGCAGGTCGACCTTGCGCTTGCCGGACTGCAGCACCTCCTGGCCGGGGCCATGCCCGCGGACCTCGGCCGAGGGCGAGTACACGCGCAGGAACTCGAAGGGCAGACGGAAGGTGTTGCCGTCGTCGAACTCGACCTCGAGCACGCGGGACTGCCGGTGCACGACGATGCGGGTTGGGTGCGGAGTCTTGCTGTCGAGACCGGCCATCTGGGGGAAGCGAAGGGACCATGGGCCGCGCGGGCGGCGGCTGACCGGAAGGCGCGGAGCGTAGGGCCATCTTAGCGGAAACCACCGTCCGATCGGACCGGCAGCCACCACGCGCGCGCGGACATCCAGGCCGCGGCGCCCCGGGATCGATCCGCGGGACGGGCAGCCTCAGGCCTGGACCACGGAGAACCTGACCCGGTCGAACTGCCTGCCGCGGTCGAGCAGCTCCTCCAGACGGATGCGCCGGTCGCGCATCGACTCGCGCAGCGTGGCCAGCGCGGGTCCGGCAAAGCTGCCCGGGGCGAGCACGAGACTGGCAGGTTCGCCGGTTGCGGCATCCGGGCTCAGCACGAAGGCGTCGACGAACTGGGCGAACTCGCCGATGCGCAGTCCGGCCAGGGCCGGCACCCCCGACCAGACCGTCAGCCCGATGCGCCGGCGTGTCGGCTGCCCTGCCTCCTTCGGCAGTCGCTGGGCCAGCGACACCACGCGCCCGAACATCCGCCCCCGGGCTGCCTCGGCGCCGGAGCGCCGGGCCGGCAGCGTCGGCCCCTCGGCGCGCGGTGCGACCACCAGCGCCAGCGCGCCGAGCTCGAGCCCGGGAAAGGTTGCATCGGTCTCGAAGACCGCCTGCTGGCGCTCGATCGAGACCCAGTCCGCAGCGTCGGCCCCTTCGGCCCAGGCCGACATCGGGTCGACCGGCCGGCGCGGATCGAGCGCCTGCCGGATGATCGTGTTGTGCTCGAACCGTCCGTAGATGTAGGCGCGCGTTGCAGCGGCGTGCAGCGCCGCGGGCCTGCGCTCGCGCTGGCCCGCCTCACCGTCGTCCAGCCGCGGCATCCCGAACCGCAGTCCCATCCGCCCCAGCGGGACATCGGGAACGTTCTGGACGATGCGCGGCTCGCACCACATTCCGTCGAGATCGTCGAGCAGCTGGCGGGCACCGCTCAGCGAGATCCCCTTGGGAAGCCGTTCGGCAAGCCTGGCCCCCATCGTGTCGAGGTCGCGCCGGCGCTCGGCGAGCCGCCGCTGCAGCCTGCGCGTGACCAGCCGGACGGTTCGCCGGTCGCTGAGCATCAGTGCCGGACCGTGGCGCAGATCGGCCTGCGCGCCCGCGGCCTCGTCCAGCCGGAACCCCACCAGCCCCGCCCAGCGGCGCGCCAGCCGGGCGACGAGCGCGAATTCGCCCGGAGTACGGCTCCACGGGGCTGCGAGCCTGAGCAGCAGCGGGTAGACGAAAAGGGCGCGGGCAGTGGCCCGGCGGCCGAGCAGCGGCGAGGGATCAGGCATCTGCGTGTCGAGGAAGGTGCTCGCACGAAGCGCCTCCCCGAGCATGCAGAGGGTCTCCCACTCGTCGGAGTCGATCGACACGCGCAGCCGCTGCATCGTGGCCAGCAGGCGCGCCTGGTAGTCGAGCGCGCGCACCAGCGGAATCACCGCGCGCAGGGCCGAGACCGGCAGCGCCGACGCGGAACGTCCGCTCGCTCTGGCGACGCCCTTGTCTTCGAGCGAAACCGGCGTCGACCGGAGCGCCGCTGGATCGCCGCCACCGGGCCGCACCACCGTGCTGCCCGCAGCCGCCTCGCGCTCGAGCTCCCGCCGTCCGATCGACACGGGATCGGCCAGCGCCTCCTCCTGCATCCGTACGTGGATGCGGCGATAGACGTCGCGGCCCAGCGCAAGGCTCGACAGCGCGGTGAGCAGCCGGGCGCGCTCACGCTCCGGAGTCGGGAAGACGCCTGGGTCGAGGCGTTCGAGCGTCGCGGTGATCTCGGCCAGATGGGCGGGGCGCGCCTGCTCCGCGATCTCGTACTGCTGCTCGACCAGCCCGGCGCCAAGCTCGAGGCTGCGCCAGAGGCGCTCGACCGCCGCCAGGCGTCCGGCGCCGGCGCCCGAGAGCCCGGCGAGCCAGTCGCGGCAACTGGCAGCGTCGCGCACCCGCGAGGGTTCCAGGAGGGCTTCCGCGGTGGTCATCGATGGTCCATTCGGCGGCGCCGTGCCGCGATGGTCGGATGATGCATCCGGGCGTCGCCGTGGTGGCAGATCGCACGACGCGTCGGCGAGCTGATCCGACGGATGGCGGCTGCCGCGGCAGCAACGGTCCGACCGACTGCGGCTGCGGGGGCGCGCCTGGCCGGACGGCCGAAAGCTCCCGGCTCGAAGCAGGGTTCCGGTCGAGCCTGCCTGCCTTCACCGCCTCGGGGTCCTGATCCGGATCACCGCGCAGCGGGCGCTCGGATTCGCCCGAGCTGCGCCTGCAATGCTGCGCGGTAGGCCGGCAGCCGCCGGGCGACCAGTTCGCGCACACGCTGCAGGCCCGCTTCGCGGTGCGCTGCGGGCGCTGCCCACACCGGCTGGGGGAACTGCGGATCGTCGCGCCAGCGCGGGATCACGTGCCAGTGCAGGTGCGGCGCCTGGTTGCCCAGGCTGGCCAGGTTGATCTTGTCGGGAACGAAGACTTCGCGCTGCGCCTGCTCGACCGCCCAGACCGCTGCCATCAGTCGTTCGCGGTCCGCGGCGACGAGATCGGTCATCTCGGCGACGTGCGCCCCCCAGATCACCCGGGTGAAGCCCGGGTTCAGAGGCTCGTCGGCAAGCACGACCCGCAGGCTCGGCTCGCTCCAGAGCAGCTCACCGGCGGGGCCGGCACACAGCGGGCAGGCGGGCTGCACGGTTTCCTGGGGACTCATCTGATGCCTCGATCGGCAGGGCGGGCGGGCGCGCAGGGAAAGAGCGCGACCGCGGCTGGCTGCCGGGGTCGCGCTCGCACGATTGCGGGGGAAGGTCAGAACTTCGTGTAGCCGCCGTCGATGACGAACTGCTCGCCGGTGGTGTAGCCGGCCGCGTCGCTGGCCAGGTAGACCGCGACGCCACCGAAGTCGTCCATCGTGCCCCAGCGGCGCGCCGGGATGCGCGGCAGCACTGCGGACGCGAAGCGGTCGTCGCCCACCGAGCGCTCGGTCATCTCGGTGACGATCCAGCCCGGCAGGATCGAGTTGACCCGGATCTTGTAGCGGGCGAGTTCGACCGCCAGCGCGCGGCAGTACGAGGTGACCGCGCCCTTGGAAGCCCCGTAGTGGCTGTTGCGCGCCGCGCCCTCGATCGCCGCGGTGCTGGCGGTGGCCACCAGCGAACCGCCGTGGCCGCCGTCGATCATGTGCCTGGCAGCCGCGCGGAAGGTGTGGAACACCCCTTCGACGTTGATGCGCATCACGCGACGGAACTCCTCCGAGCTCATCTGGAAGATCGGGGTCGGGCCTTTGGACGACACCCCGGCGTTCGCGAAGCAGGCATCGACCCGTCCGCCCAGGGCCTCGATCGACTGCGCGAAGGTGCGATCGACCGCGTCCTCGTCGCCGACGTCGCAGACGAAGGCGTGGACCTTGCCCACTGCGGAGAGTTCCTCGCGCGCCTTCTCGGTCTTCTCGGCGCGGTTGCCCCAGATCGCGACCTGCGCACCCGCCTGCAGCAGGGCTTTCGCCATGCCCATGCCGATGCCGCCGTTGCCGCCCGTGACGACCGCAGTGCGGCCGCTGAGATCGAATGGTTTGTACATAGTGGTCCTGAGTATAGGTCGGCCGAAGCCGGTGGTTGACAGGCACGTTCCGGCAAACGGAACGCGAGATCAGGGCAGCGCCCGGTCATCCCCAGCCGAAGGGGGCGAGCAGTCCGCGCCACCAGGCGTCGGGCACCCAGAGCAGCAACGCGGTCATGACAAGGTAACGCGTCAGCTTGCCCAGCGCCATCCAGGCAAGGCTCGGCCAGAACGGCATCCGCAGCCAGCCCCCGACCGCGCACAGCGGATCGCCGACCGCCGGCAGCCAGGAGAAGAACATCGCCTTCGGCCCGAGCCGTTCGAGCCAGCGGATGTGCCCGGCCCGCTTACGGCCCAGCGCCTCGTGTGCCCCCCAGCCCAGCCAGTAGTCGAGGGCGCCGCCCAGCGTGTTGCCTGCGGTGGCCACCAGCACCACGATCCAGAACTGATCCGGATTCAGTTTCGCAAAGCCGAAGACCGCCGGTTCGGAGCCCATCGGCAGCAGGGTGGCCGACACGAACGCGATCACGAAAACCGAGCTCAGACCGTTGGCCGGCAGCGCGAACCACTCGATCAGCCGGTGCACGAGTTCTTCCATCGGGCGGGAGTCTAGCAGCGGATGCGCGCGTAGAATCGCGCCCCAGGAGATGCGCCCGGGCCGCCCCACCGGGGCCGGCGGCGCCATGCACCGATGACCACCTACCTGAAACGCATCCTGAACGCGCGCGTCTACGACGTCGCCGAGGAAACCCCGCTCGACCCCGCCCGGGAGCTCAGCGAACGCATCGGCAACACGCTGCTGATCAAGCGCGAGGACATGCAGCAGGTGTTCTCCTTCAAGCTGCGCGGCGCCTACAACAAGATGGCACACCTGGGCGCCCAGCAGCTCGCGCGCGGCGTGATCGCGGCCTCCGCGGGCAACCACGCCCAGGGCGTCGCGCTGGCCGCGCAGCGGCTGGGCTGCCGCGCGGTGATCGTGATGCCGGTGACCACTCCGCAACTGAAGATCGCCGCGGTGCGGGCGCGCGGCGCCGAAGTCGTGCTGCACGGCGACTCTTACAGCGACGCCGCAGCCCACGCCGTCGCACTGCAGCAGGAGCAGGACCTGACCTTCGTCCACCCCTTCGACGATCCGGACGTGATCGCCGGCCAGGGCACCATCGGGATGGAGATCCTGCGCCAGCACCAGGGGCCGATCCACGCGATCTTCGTGTCGATCGGCGGTGGCGGGCTGGCTGCGGGAGTCGGGGCCTACGTGAAGCAGGTGCGCCCCGAGGTCAAGGTGATCGGCGTGCAGACCACCGACTCGGACGCGATGGCGCGCTCGCTGGCCGCATCGCGTCGCGTGGAACTGCACGACGTGGGCCTGTTCTCCGACGGCACTGCGGTGAAGAAGGTCGGCGAGGAGACCTACCGGCTGTGCAAGGAGTACGTCGACGAGGTGATCCTGGTCGACACCGACGCGCTCTGCGCCGCGATCAAGGACGTCTTCCAGGACACCCGGGCGGTGCTCGAGCCGGCCGGCGCGCTGGCGATCGCCGGCGCGAAGGCCTATGCCGCGCGCGAGGGCATCCGCGACCAGACGCTGGTGGCGATCGCCTCGGGCGCGAACGTGAACTTCGACCGGCTGCGCTTCGTCGCCGAGCGCGCCGAGATCGGCGAGCAGCGCGAGGCGGTCTTCGCGGTCACCATCCCCGAGGAGCGCGGCAGCTTCCGCCGCTTCTGCGCAGTGGTCGGGCCGCGCAACGTCACCGAGTTCAACTACCGGATCGCCGACGCGCGTCAGGCGCACGTCTTCGTGGGCCTGCAGGTCGCCAACCGTGCCGAGGGGCTGGCGATCGCCGCCGGCTTCGAGGCCGCCGGCTTCGCGACGCTCGACCTCACCGACGACGAACTGGGCAAGCTGCACATCCGGCACATGGTCGGCGGACACTCGGCGCTGGCGCGCGACGAGGTGCTCTACCGCTTCGAGTTCCCAGAGCGGCCTGGCGCGCTGCTGCGCTTCCTCTCGAGCATGAGTCCGGACTGGAACATCTCGCTGTTCCACTACCGCAACCACGGCGCCGACTACGGACGCATCCTGGTCGGCATCCAGGTCCCTCCCGGGGACAAGCGCGAATTCAAGGCCTTCCTCGCAACGCTGGGCTACCGCTACTCGGACGAGACCGGGCACCCTGCCTACCGGCTCTTTCTCGCCGCCAGCCCGGAGGAGGCGAAGCCGGCTCCCCTGGGCAAGGGCGAGGCGCGCGAACAGGACGCGAAGCCAGCACGGCGCAGCACGGCGGCGGACCGGGCAGTATAATTCCCGGTTGAATTCAAGCAGTTATGGCCATCCTCACGCTCGGACTCAACCACGCCACCGCGCCGCTCTCGCTGCGCGAGAAGGTGTCGTTCCCGGGCGACGGCATCCGCGACGCGCTGGCCGACCTGCGCAGCCGGCTGCGCAGGCTGGTTTCCGAGCAGGCGATCCTCTCCACCTGCAACCGCACCGAGATCTACTGCGCGACCCCCGAGCCCGGCGACGCACGGGCCGCGCTGACCGAGTGGCTGTCGGCCCGCCAGGGGCTGTCCGGCCAACTGCTCGACGCCCACCTGTACGCGCTGCCCGACGACGAGGCAGTGCGCCACGCCTTCCGGGTCGCCGCCGGGCTAGACTCCATGGTGCTCGGCGAGCCGCAGATCCTCGGCCAGATGAAGGAAGCGATGCGCGTCGCGCACGACGCCGGCGCGCTCGGGGCGAACCTGCACCAGCTCTTCCAGCGCTCCTTCTCGGTGGCCAAGGAGGTGCGCACCACGACCGAGATCGGCGCGCACTCGGTGTCGATGGCTGCGGCCGCGGTGCGGCTGGCGCGGCGCATCTTCGAGGACCTTCGCGACACCCAGGTGCTGTTCGTGGGCGCCGGCGAGATGATCGAGCTGTGCGCGACCCACTTCGCCGCGCAGCACCCGAAGCGCATCGCGATCGCCAACCGCACGCTCGAGCGCGGCGAGCGCCTCGCGCAGCGCTTCAACGCGCAGACGCTGCGGCTGGCCGAGCTGCCGGGCTCGATCGAGAAGTTCGACGTGATCGTCTCCTGCACCGCGAGCACGCTGCCGATCATCGGGCTGGGAATGGTCGAGCGCGCCTCGCGGGCGCGCCGCCGCAAGCCGATGTTCATGGTCGACCTCGCAGTGCCGCGCGACATCGAGCAGGAGGTCGCCCGGCTCGATGACGTCTTCCTCTACACGGTCGACGACCTCGGCCGCCTCGCGCAGACCGCTGTCGAGAGCCGGCGCGCGGCGGTCGCGCAGGCCGAGGCGATCATCGAGAGCCGGGTCGACGGCTTCATGCAGTGGCTGTCGGCGCGACAGATGGTGCCGCTGATCCGCCAGCTGCACGACCGCGGCGAGGCGATCAGGCAGGCCGAGCTCGATCGGGCCAGGCGCATGCTCGCCCGTGGCGACGACCCCGCGCTGGTGCTCGAGGCGCTCGCCCACGGCCTGACCGGCAAGTTTCTGCACGGGCCGATGACGCTGGTGCATCGCAGCCCGCTCGAGCGCGAGCAGATCGAACAGATCGTCGAGCAGGTGCTCCCGGATCGCGGCGGCACTGCTCCCGAAGACGCAGCTTCGATCCGTCACTGACTCCGGCGGCCCGATGAAGGACTCGATGCTGACCCGGCTCGAGCGGCTCGAACGCCGCCTCGAGGAGGTCAATCGGCTGCTGTCCACCGAGCAGGCGGCCCGCGACCAGGCCGCGTTCCGCCGCCTCAACCGCGAGCACGCGGACCTCACACAGCTGATCGGGCACTTCCACGCCTGGCGCCGCGCCATCGCCGACGTCGCTGCAGCCGAGACGATGCTCGACGACCCCGAGATGCACGACTTCGCCCGGGAGGAGGCTGCCGCAGCGGCAGCCCGCGCCGCCGGCGAGACCGCAGTGCTCGAGCGGCTGATGCTGCCCAGGGATCCGGACGACGACCGGGACGTGTTCCTCGAGATCCGCGCAGGCACCGGCGGCGACGAATCTGCGCTGTTCGCCGGCGACCTGCTGCGCATGTACCTGCGCTTCGCCGAACGACAGCGCTGGCAGACCGAGCTGATGTCCGAGAGCGTGTCCGATCTCGGCGGCTATCGCGAGGTGATCCTGCGCATCGCCGGAGACCGGGTCTACGCGCGCCTGAAGTTCGAGTCCGGGGGCCACCGGGTGCAGCGCGTGCCCGAGACCGAAGCGCAGGGCCGCATCCACACCTCGGCGTGCACGGTCGCAGTGATGCCCGAGGCCGACGAGGAGGCCGAGGCGCAGATCGCCCCGGAGGAACTGCGGATCGACGTCTTCCGCGCCTCGGGCGCAGGCGGCCAGCACGTGAACCGGACCGAATCGGCAGTGCGCATCACCCACCTGCCTACCGGAATCGTCGTCGAGTGCCAGGACGACCGCTCGCAGCACCGCAATCGCGACAAGGCAATGAAGGTGCTCGCCGCCCGCCTGAAGGACCGGCGCCAGCGCGAGGCGCAGGCCAGGGAGGCCGCGCAGCGCAAGTCGCTGGTCGGCTCGGGCGACCGCTCCGAGCGCATCCGCACCTACAATTTCCCGCAGGGGCGGGTGACCGATCACCGGATCAATCTCACCCTGTACAAGCTCGAGCGCGTCATGGACGGCGAACTCGACGAACTGACCGAGGCGCTGACCGCCGCACGGCAGGCCGAGCAGCTCGCCGCGATGTCCGAGGAAGCGACGGCCTGAGCGCCGGCGGCAGGCGCGGCGCACCCGTGGCGCCTCGCTCCCGCGCCCGCAATCCGGCCCGACCTGGATCCAGCCGTGCCGACCCATGATCAGCTGATCGCCACGAGCGGGCTGCCGCGGCACGAGGCGCGGGCGCTGCTCGAGCACGCGAGCGGCCGGCGACGCGAGTGGCTGATCGGGCACGGTGACGAGGAGGCCGGCGAGGCGCTCGCCGCCCGCTTCGCGACGCTCGCGCTGCGCCGCCGGCAGGGCGAACCGCTCGCCTACCTGGTGGGCTGGCGCGAGTTCCACGGCCGCCGCTTCGAACTCGAACCGGGCGTGCTGATCCCCAGGGCCGACACCGAGGTCGCGGTGCGCTGGGTGTGCGCGACGGCGCCCGAGGGCGGCAGCGTGCTCGACCTGGGCACCGGCAGCGCAGCGATCGCGGTCACCGTTGCGCTCGAGCGCCCGGACCTGAGCGTGCTGGCCACCGACCTCAGCCCCGTGGCGGCCCGGGTCGCAGCGCGCAATGCAGGGCTGCTGGGCGCAGCCCGCGTCGAGGTGCGCACCGGCAACTGGTTTGCCCCCTTGCGCCCCGACGAACGCTTCGACCTGATCATCTCGAATCCGCCCTACCTGGCCGCGGACGACCCTCACCTCGGCACAGGGGACCTGCGCTTCGAGCCCCGCACAGCGTTGACCGACGAGGCCGACGGGCTGCGGGCCCTGCACGTGCTCGCCACCGGCGCCGCCGCGCACCTGCGTTGCGCAGGCTGGCTCGGCCTGGAGCACGGCTGGACCCAGGGCGCGGCCGTACGTGCGCTGCTCGCTGCCGCGGGGTTCGTGGCGATCCGCACGCTGCATGACGACGAGCACCGCGAGCGCCTGAGCGTCGGCCGCCTGCCGTCGCAGACCGCAGCGGAGCGCCAGGAATGAGCCTCGGCGCAGCCCCGGATGCCTGTGGCGTGCACAGGGTCAAGCGGCATCGCTTTGACCCGATGCGCTGTCGTTGCCTAGAATCTGCGATCGACCTCGAGGAAGACCCCAGATGGATGCAAAGGATTTCATCAGCAAGACCGTGACCGAGAACCCGGTCGTGCTGTTCATGAAGGGCACGGCCCAGTTCCCGCAGTGCGGTTTCTCGGGTCGTGCGATCCAGATCCTGCAGGCCTGCGGCGTGCAGAACCTGGTGACCGTGAACGTGCTCGACGACGACGACGTGCGCCAGGGGATCAAGGACTTCTCGAGCTGGCCGACCATCCCCCAGCTCTACGTGGGCGGCGAGTTCGTCGGCGGCGCGGACATCATGTACGAGATGTACCAGTCGGGCGAGCTGCAGAAGCTCCTGCCGGAGAGCGCCCGCGCCTGAGTCGCGCGTGCCGGGCACGTCCATCCTGCCCCGCGCCGTCCCCGGACACGACGACATTCCCGGGGACACGCCGATCGCCGATGCGATCGCGGCGCTCGAGGATCCCGCCGATCCTTCGGTCCTGATCGCGCTGGTGCACGGGCTGCGCCCTCGGCGCAGCACCGACGTGGGCGCGGCGCTCGAAGCTGTCCGGGCGCTGACCCGGCGGCTCGGGGCGTCTGTCGCCGACGCGCAGGCGCTGCGCCGCAACCTCGCCGAGGTGCTTGCCGCACGGCAGCACCGCTACCTGTACGCTGACACCGGGATCGCACGCCCGGAGACCCTGCGCCGCGGCGTGATCCGCTGCCTGGGGGCGAAGCTGCTGCCGAAGGCGCCGCACGGCAGCTACCTGCGCGATCTCTTCCTCCAGCTCTTCGACCAGCCCGAGGACTTCCGCTGGGTGCAGGCGGTTCCCGAAGAGGACTGGCGCGCGCTGTGGGACGCGGTCGGCGTCGTGAAGGAAGCCGACCTGCCCGGCTTTCGGCGCGCGCAGCGCGAGATCCTCGAGGCGATGAACCTGCTCGCAGTGCGCCTGCAGGCGCTCGCCAGCGACCCCGAGATCATCCGGCTGCACCTGGACGAACCCAGCGACCCGTCGGTGTTCGAATCCCTGGCGACGGTCACGCGCAGCTTCGCGAGCAGCCTCGCGGACTCCCCGGAGGCCGTGGAGTCGCGGCGCACCGTGCTGCAGGACGCGATCGGCAAGTGCGACCGGCAGTTCGCTGCCTGGCGCCGCCTGATGCGGGTGCATGGCACCACCTCGGAGCTCACCCTGCAGCTGCTGGGCGCGGGTCAGATGCTGGCCCGGCTGCGCACGCTCGCGCAACTGGCCGCCCCGCGCAATGCCGACGAACGCTTCCAGCGCGGCCTGCGGCTCTTCCAGAAGCTGGTCGAGGAGCAGAACCGCGAAACCAGCGTGGGCGAGCTGTGGCGACGCAGCACCAACATGCTCGCGCTGCAGGTCACCGAGCAGGCCGGGCGGACCGGCGAGCACTACGTCGCGCACAGCCGCGCCGAGTGGCGGGCGATGTTCGGTGCAGCCTTCGGCGCCGGGCTGATCGTCGGAGTGATGGCGCTCTCCAAGATCGGCATCACCGCGCTGCACCTGCCGCCGCTGTGGCACGCGCTCGCGGTGTCGCTGAACTACGCGATCGGCTTCGTCATCGTGCATCTGCTGCACTTCACGATCGCGACCAAGCAGCCGGCGATGACCGCCGCGCTGATCGCCGCGACCGTGCGCACCGACCGCCACGGCAACCGCTCGATCAGCCGGCTCGCGAACCTGGTGGTGGAGATCGTGCGCACGCAACTGGTGGCGATCGCGGGCAACGTGCTCGCCGCCTTCCCGACCGCGGTCGCCCTGTACTACGCGGTGGCCTGGCTGCTCGGTCCGGACTGGATCACCCCGGACAAGGCTGCGCACCTGATGCAGGATCAGCACCCGTTCACGAGCCTCGCGCTGCCGCACGCGGCGATCGCCGGAATCTGCCTGTTCCTCGCCGGCGTCGTGGCCGGTTACTACGACAACCTCGGCGCGATCGCGCGGGTGCCCGAGCGCATCCGCCGCGCCCCCTGGATCGGATGGCTGCCAGCAAGGGCCCGCGCAGGCCTTGCTGCCTACGTCGAGTGCAATCTGGGAGCGCTTGCGGGCAACGTCGCCTTCGGTTTCCTGCTGGGCATGGCCGCGTTCGTCGGCCTGCTGCTGGGCCTGCCGATCGACATCCGCCACGTCACCTTTTCGGCAGCCAACGTCGGCTTCGGCGCAGCCGCCGTCCAGTGGGCGCTGTCCTGGCACGAGTTCGCACTGCTCGGCCTGGGCGTCGTCGCGATCGGGCTGGTGAACCTGGGCGTGAGCTTCACCCTGGCGCTGAGCACCGCCCTGCGCGCCAACGGGATCCGGCTGACCGACCAGCGCCGCCTGTGGGAACTGCTCAAGCGACGCTTCCTGCGCGCACCGTGGTCCTTCCTCTGGCCTCCGAAGGACTGAAGCAGTCGCCGACCGCGCACGGCCTGCACCGTTGCCGAGCCGGTAGAATGCCGGCATGCCCGGCAAGCGGATCATCATCGCGATCACCGGCGCCTCGGGCGCCCTGCACGGTGTGCGCCTGCTCGAGGCGCTGCGCGAGACCGACCAGGTCGAGACCCACCTCGTGGTCACCGCCGCCGGATGGCTCAGCATCGAGCAGGAACTGCAGCGCCGCCGCCCCGAGGTCGAGGCGCTGGCCGACGTGGTGCACGGTGTGCGCGAGATCGGCGCGAGCATTGCGTCCGGCTCCTTCGCCACCGACGGAATGGTGATCGCCCCCTGCTCGATGCGCACGCTGGCAGCGGTCGCCCATGGTCTGTCGGACAATCTCGTCGCGCGCGCCGCCGACGTGACGCTCAAGGAACGCCGCCGCCTCGTGCTGATGGTGCGCGAGACCCCGCTGAACCTCGCGCACCTGCGCAACATGGTCGCGGTCACCGAGATGGGCGCGATCGTCTACCCGCCCCTGCCCGCCTTCTACCAGCACGCCGAGACCATTGCCGAGCAGGTCGACCACACCTGCGGACGCGTGCTCGATCTGCTGGGGATCGACCAGCGGCTCTCGCCGAGCTGGCCGGGCGTCACCGCCAACCGACACCCTCACTCCGGGAGCAGTCCACGATGAAGATCCTGCTGGCCACCGACGGCTCCAAGAACTCGATGCGTGCAGTGAAGTTCGCGATCCGCCTGATGCAGGAGTCGACGGCTCCCGAACCGATCACGCTGATCAGCGTCCACGACGACACCGGCCTGCGGCACGCCCAACGCTTCGTCGGCAAGAAGGCGGTCCAGGAATACCTGCGCGAGCTCAGCGACGAGGACCTCGCCGGAGCCCGCCGGCTGCTGGACAAGGCCGGCATCAGGCACGACATGATGATCCGCTACGGCAACGTGGCCGCCGAGATTGCCGAGGCCGGCAGCAGCGGTGGCTTCGACATGATCGTGATGGGCTCCAAGGGCCGAACCGCACTGAAGGACCTGCTGGTGGGATCGATCGCCCAGCGCGTGATCGAGCTCTCCAGGATCCCGGTGCTGCTGGTCAAGTGAGCATGGCAACGATTCCGGCGCGCCTGCCAGCGGCGCGCCGGCTCTGTCCGGCGCTCTGGCAACAAGGGGAGACCAAATGAGGATCCTGCTCGGATGGGCGATCAACGCCCTCTGTCTGCTTGCCCTGCCCTACCTGCTCGACGCAGTGCAGGTGGCAGGCTTCGGTACCGCACTGGTCGTGGCGCTGGTGCTCGGCCTGCTCAACGTGCTGATCCGTCCGGTGCTGATCATCCTCACGCTGCCGATCAACATCCTCACCCTGGGCCTGTTCACCTTCGTGATCAACGGCCTGCTCTTCTGGCTGGTGGCGTGGATGGTCAAGGGCTTCGAGATCGCGAGCTTCGGCTGGGCGATCATCGCCGCGATCGTCTACAGCCTGGTGAGCTGGGCGGTCAGCAGCCTGGTGATGGCCTCGCGCGACTGAAGGATCGCGCCCGGGTTCGTTCTGGTGCCGGCTGAGGGACTCGAACCCCCGACCTTCGGTTTACAAAACCGCTGCTCTACCAGCTGAGCTAAGCCGGCCGACCTGCCATCAGGCTATTTGATCCGCGTGAGTTTCGGGCGAGCGCTGGCGCCCTGGGCTGGCGGCTCCGGAGGAGACGGATCGGATTCGCCCGCCTTCGGCTCGCCCGCGTTCGCTCCTGCATCCGCGCTCGCCGGGGCAGGCTGCGGAGCCTCGACCAGCATCGGGCGGCGCGCCGCCCGCGCCGGCCTCCCGGCCTGCGCTGCCGTGGGAGCCGGAGCGTGGCCGGTCGCGCCGTCCTCCGGGCTCGCCTCCTCGGCGCTCAGTTCCACCTCGAAGGCCATCCCCTGGCCGGTCTCGGCGGCGTAGACCGCGGTGACGTTCTCCACCGGGATCGAGATCTGGCGCGCGATGCGATTGAAGCGCGCCTCGAATTCGATCAGGTCGTTGCCCATGCGCAGCCGGTTGCAGGCGTCGGCCGACACGTTCAGCACGATCTCGCCATCACGCACGTACTCCTGCGGCACCACGGTGCGCGCATCGACCGCCACCGCCAGGTAGGGACGATAGCCGTTGTCGACGCACCACTCGTGGATTGCGCGGATCAGGTAGGGCTTGGTGGAGAGCTCGGCCATGCGTCAGCGTCTCATGACCTTCTCGGACGGAGTGAGCGCCTCGATGTAGGCCGGGCGCGAGAAGATCCGCTCGGCGTAGCGCAGCAGCGGCGCGGTCGTCTTGGGCATCTCGATCCCGTAGTGGTCCAGGCGCCAGAGCAGCGGCGCGATCGCCACGTCGAGCATCGAGAACTCCTCGCCGAGCATGTACTTGTTCTTCAGGAAGATCGGCGTGAGCTGGGTCAGCCGGTCGCGGATCTGCTGGCGCGCGCGGTCCATGTGCTTGGCCGCGTCCTTGAAGTGGTCGCGTCGCTCGAGCTGCTGCACGTGCACGAAGAGCTCGCGCTCGAAGTTGAACAGGAACAGTCGCGCGCGCGCGCGCATCACCGGATCGGCGGGCCTCAGCTGCGGGTGCGGGAAGCGCTCGTCGATGTATTCGTTGATGATGTTCGATTCGTACAGGATCAGGTCGCGTTCGACCAGGATCGGTACCTGGCCGTAGGGATTCATGATCGAGATGTCTTCGGGCTTGTTGTAGAGATCGACGTCGCGGATCTCGAAGTCCATGCCCTTCTCGAACAGCACGAAGCGACAGCGCTGGCTGAAGGGGCAGGTGGTGCCCGAGTACAGGACCATCATGGCAGGCGGTTCCTTGGGAGTGTGTCGCGCAGGAAAATCAGGGTGAGCGCGGTTCGCGGCTCACCCTGTCGGGCGGGCAACGAGCGCCTGCTACTTCACGTCTTTCCAGTATTCCTTGTTCATCCACCAGGCAAGCACGGTGAAGAAGGCCAGGAACAGCAGCACCCACACGCCCATCCTGGTGCGCGGCTGCGCGCTGGGGTCGGACATGAAGGTGATGTAGGCGACCAGGTCGGCAACCTCCTCGTCGAAGGCGGCCTGCGCGAGCGCCCCGCCTTCGGCCCTGGTCAGCGTGATCGTGCTGCCTTCGTGCGGATGCCCCTCGACCTTCTCCTTGGCCTCGGCACGATTGCCGTCGACGTCGAAGGTGACGACGGTCTTCTCGAAGCCGACCGTCTTGCCCGCCTCGTCCTTGATCGCCTTGACGTCCTCGACCGTGGCTCCGCGACTGCCCTGCAGCTCCCACAGCACGTGCGGCATGCCCACGCTCGGGAACACCGCGTTGTTCCACCCGGTGGGACGGGTGGAATCGCGATAGTAGGTGCGCAGGTAGGTGTAGAGCCAGTCGGCGCCACTGCCGTCGCCCGAGGCACGGGCGCGGGCGATCACCGAGAGGTCGGGCGGCTGCGCGCCGAACCACTCCTTGCCATCGGCCGGAGTCATCGCGACCGTCATCGGCTCGCCGACCTTGTCCGTCGTGAACAGGAGATTCTTGCGGATCTGCTCCTCGGACAGGCCGATGTCGAGCAGGCGGTTGAAGCGCATCGACGATGCGCTGTGGCAGTTCAGGCAGTAGTTGACGAACAGCTTCGCGCCGTTCTGCAGCGCCGCCTGGTTGGTCAGCTTCTCGGTGGGGAAGCGATCCAGCGGATAGCCCGAACCCGAAGCCTGCGCTGCGGACAGCCCGAGCGCGAGCGGAAGCGCGACGAGGAACTTCTTCAAGAGTTTCATTTGTTTTCGCTCCCGTGGCCGCTCAGTGCGCTGCAAAGGTGATCCGGCCGGGCACCGGCTTGAACTGACCCATGCGGCTCCACCAGGGCATCAGCAAGAAGAACGCGAAGTAGAGCAGCGTGCCGATCTTGGAGAACAGGTTCCCGACCGGCGACGGGGCGAGCACACCGAAGTACCCGAGCACCAGGAACACGATCACGAACAGCCCGTACAGCCACTTGTGCCAGCCCGGACGGTAGCGCAGCGACTTGGCGGGGCTGTTGTCCAGCCAGGGCAGCCCGAAGAAGATCATCACCGACGCGCCCATCGCGACCACTCCCCAGAACTTGGCGTCGATCACGAGGAAGCCGACGATCAGCACCAGGCTCACCGCGGGGCCGATCAGCCTGGAGGCGGCGTTGCGCGCCCCGAGCAGGACCAGCAGCGCGTAGAAGATCAGGAAGGGGATCATCCAGAACAGCAGGAAGTCCTCGGTGGTGGCGCGCAGGATGGAGTAGAACGGGGTGAAGTACCAGACAGGCGCGATGTGCGACGGCGTCACCATCGGGTTGGCCGGGATGAAGTTGTTGTACTCGAGGAAGTAGCCGCCCAGCTCGGGTGCGAAGAACACCACTGCGGAGAAGATGATCAGGAAGACCGCCACCCCGAGGATGTCGTGCACCGTGTAGTAGGGGTGGAAGGGGATGCCGTCCAGCGGAATGCCGTTGGCGTCCTTGGTGGCCTTGATCTCCACGCCGTCCGGGTTGTTCGAGCCGACCTCGTGCAGCGCGACGATGTGCGCGGCGACCAGGCCCAGCAGCACCAGCGGCACCGCGATCACGTGGAAGGAGAAGAAGCGGTTCAGGGTGGCGTCGCTCACCACGTAGTCGCCGCGGATCCACACGGAGAGATCGGGACCGATGAACGGGATCGCGGAGAACAGGTTCACGATCACCTGAGCGCCCCAGTAGGACATCTGACCCCAGGGCAGCAGGTAGCCCATGAAGGCCTCGGCCATCAGGCACAGGAAGATCAGGCAGCCGAAGATCCAGACGAGCTCGCGCGGCTTGCGGTAGGAGCCGTACATCAGCCCGCGGAACATGTGCAGGTAGACCACGACGAAGAAGGCCGAGGCGCCGGTCGCGTGCATGTAGCGGATCAGCCAGCCGTAGGGCACGTCGCGCATGATGTACTCGACGCTGGCGAAGGCCACCGGCACGCCCGCCGAGTTCAGCGAGGCGTCGGGCTTGTAGTGCATCACCAGGAAGATGCCGGTCAGGATCTGGATGACCAGCACCAGCATCGCCAGCGAGCCGAAGAAGTACCAGAAGTTGAAGTTCTTCGGCGCGTAGTACTCGGAGAGGTGCGCCTTCCAGGTGGACGTCAGCGGGAAGCGGGCGTCCACCCAGTTCAGGGTCTTGTCGAGCGCGGACGCGCCCGGCGGGAGTTGCTTCTCAGCGGCCATGTCGTGTTCCCCTAGGTGTTCTCGCTGGACGCGGCGTCAGGCCGCCTTCTCTTCACCGATCAGCAGGCGGGTGTCCGACAGGTAGTAGTACGGAGGCACCGGGAGATTGTCGGGCGCCGGCATGTTCGCGAACACCCGGCCGGAGAGGTCGAACAGCGACCCGTGGCATGGGCACAGGAAACCGCCCTGCCAGTCGTCCGGGAGCGAGGGCTGCGGACCGGGCGTGAACTTGTCGCTGGGCGAACAGCCGAGGTGCGTGCAGATCCCGATCACGACCAGGAACTCGTCCTTGATCGCCCGTCCGGCGTTCTGCGCGTACGGCGGCGTTGCGTACTCGCCGCCGCGCTGGGAATCGGGATCGGCGAGCTTGCTCGTCACCGCCGCGAGCGAGGCGAGCATCTCTGGAGTGCGACGCAGGATCCAGACCGGCTTGCCGCGCCACTCGACGCGCTTCATCTCGCCGGGAGCGATGTCGCCGATGTCCACCTCGACCGGAGCACCCGCGGCGAGCGCCCGCTCCGAAGGCTTCAGGCTCTTCAGGAACGGCCAGGCGACCGCTGCGCCGCCCACCGCGCCCGCGGTGCATGTTGCCAGGACTGCGTTGCGCCGGGAGGGGTCGGCGGGAAGGATGGAGTCGCTCATGAGGGGTTCCCTGAAGGTCGACGGGTCTTGTAAGTTTTCGTGCACTACCGAGGCCAACTCGTGATTTTAGCCCAGACCCCTGCCCGAATGAAAACAGGATGCGCACGGCGCAAGACCGCGCGCCACGCGACGACCGGACTCGCGGTGTCGAATGCGTACAATCGGCCGGCGCGCACGACGCGCGGACGGACAACGAACGATCACAAGCCGAGGGAGTGGAAACATCATGGGAATGATGAGCGAATTCAAGGACTTCGCAATGAAGGGCAACGTGATGGATCTCGCCGTGGGCGTGATCATCGGCGGCGCCTTCGGCAAGATAGTGGACTCGATGGTCGGTGACGTGATCATGCCGATCATCTCCGCCATCCTCGGCGGGAAGCTCGATTTCAGCAGCTTCCTGATCCCCCTGGGCACGGTGCCCGAGGGCGTCGCGATGACCCTCGACGGGCTCAGGAAGGCCGGGATTCCGGTGTTCGCCTACGGCAACTTCATCACGATCCTGATCAACTTCATCCTGCTGGCCTTCATCATCTTCATGATGGTGAAGATGATGAACCGCTGGAAGCGCGAGGAGCCCGCGGCGCCCGAGGCGCCCCCCGCGCCCACGCCCAGCGAGACGCTGCTGGCCGAGATCCGCGACGAACTCAGGAACCGGCCGGCCTGAAGGCCCTGCCGACGGGCGCGGCGCGCTGCCGCCGCCTGCCGGCGCAGGCCTGCGGGCGCTCGCCGGTCGCGCGGACCGGCGCTGCGCACCGGTCGGACGCCGACCTGGCGTCACACCGGATTCGGATCGTCGACGAACACGTGGTCGAGCCCGAACTCGGCCGCAAGCCGCTCGCCCAGGGCCTGGACGCCGAAGCGCTCGGTGGCGTGGTGTCCTGCGGCAAGGTAGAGCACGCCCGCCTCCCTCGCCAGGTGCGTGGTGCGCTCGGAGATCTCTCCGCTCACGAAGGCGTCCGCGCCTGCCGCGATCGCCTCCTCGAGCATGTCCTGCGCAGCGCCGGTGCACCAGGCCACCCGCCGGATCGCCTGTGGCGGGTTGCCCACCGCCAGGGCCCGCCGCTGCAGCCTGGACGAGACGCGCGCGGCCAGCGCCGATGCGCTCGTCGGCCGCGGCAGATCGTGCCAGCAGCCCAGGCCCTCGTTGCCGAAGCGGCCGTCCACGCTCCATCCGAGCACCCGCGCGAGCTGCACGTTGTTGCCGAGCTCCGGGTGCACGTCCAGGGGCAGGTGATAGGCGAACAGGTGCAGGCCGTGGGCCATCATCAGCGCGACGCGTCGGCGGCGCGTGCCGAGCAGCCGCGGATCCTCCCCGCGCCAGAACCAGCCGTGGTGGACCAGCAGCGCCTGGGCGTCGCGCTCGATGGCCGCCCGGATCAGCGCCTCGCTCGCCGTGACCCCGCTGACGATGCGCCGGATCGGCCCCTCGCCTTCCACCTGCAGACCGTTTGGGCAATAATCGGCGAACCGGGCCGCTGACAGCAGTTCCTGCGCGAACCCCGCAATCTGCGCCGCCCCGACCCCAGCCCCTGCATCCCCGAGTTCGTTCATGCTCCGAAACCTCTGGCTGACCTTCGCGCAGGCGATCACGGTCGGCCTCGCAGCGCTGTTCATCGTGGCCACGCTGAAGCCGCAGTGGCTGCCGCGCGGCCTCGAGCCCCATGTGCAGAGCGTGCCGGCTCCGGCCCCGGCGCCGCAGCCGGTGCTGCCTGCCGCACCGGCGCCCGTGAACGACTCGATTCTGTCATACGCGGATGCGGCCCGACGCGCCACGCCCGCGGTGGTGAACATCTTCACCACCAAGCAGGTCCGGGTGCCGCGCAATCATCCGCTGCTCGAGGATCCGCGCTTCAGGCGCTTCTTCGGCGAGCAGCCGCAGCAGCGTCAGCAGACCTCGAGCCTGGGTTCCGGCGTGATCGTCTCGACCGACGGCATCATCCTGACCAACTTCCACGTCGTGGAGTCCGCCGACGACATCGAGGTGCTGCTCGCCGACGGCCGGCGCAGCCGCGCCGCGGTGGTGGGCGGAGACCCCGAGACCGATCTCGCGGTGCTTCGCATCGAGCTCGAGGGCCTGCCGGCGATCGACTTCGGCAACGAGGCCGAGGCGCAGATCGGCGACGTGGTGCTGGCGATCGGAAACCCCTTCGGCGTGGGGCAGACCGTGACCATGGGCATCGTCAGCGCGCTCGGGCGCAATCAGCTCGGCATCAACACCTTCGAGAACTTCATCCAGACCGACGCCGCGATCAACCCCGGCAATTCCGGCGGTCCGCTGGTCGACACGCGAGGGCGGCTGCTCGGGGTCAACACCGCGATCTACTCGCGCAGCGGCGGTTCGCTGGGCATCGGCTTCGCGATCCCGGCGTCGACCGCGCGCCAGGTGACCGAACAGATCGTCGCCTCCGGCGCAGTGACGCGCGGCTACATCGGCGTGGAGCCACAGGACATCACCCCCGAACTGGCCGAGGCCTTCAAGCTGCCGCGCAGCGAGGGGACGATCATCGCCGGCGTCATGCGCGGCGGCCCCGCGGATCGCGCCGGAGTGAAGGTCGGCGACATCCTCGTCGACGTCGGGGGGCGCGAGGTCAGGAACACCGCATCGATGCTCGACCTGATCTCCCGGCTGGAGCCCGGCTCGAGCGCGCAGTTCAGGTTCGTACGTGACGGCAAGCCGGTGGAACTTGCCATCGTGGTCGGCAAGCGGCCGCAGCAGCCGGCACGACGTCGCGACTGAGCGCGGCGCTCAGCCGCCGCCGGCGGGAGGACGCTGGGCCGGGACCTGCTGCTCGGACGGATCCTCGGGGAGATCCTCGGGCGTCGCGCTGCGGGCCTTCAGGAACCCGGCCATGAAGATTCCCAGCTCGTAGAGCAGGATCAGGGGAATCGCCAGCATGAACTGGCTGACCACATCCGGGGGGGTCAGCACCGCAGCGACGATGAAGGCCCCGACCAGCACGTAGCGGCGTGCGCCCTTCAACTGCTCGACGCTCACCATCCCCAGCTTGACCAGCAGCATCTCGACCACCGGAACCTCGAAGGTCAGGCCGAAGCCGAAGAAGATCGCGAGGGTGAAGTCCCAGTACTTCTGCAGGTCCTGGAGGACGTCGGCGCCGGTGCGCGAGGCGAACGAGAAGAAGAACTTGTAGGCCGCCGGCAGCACGAACAGGTAGGCGAAGCCGATGCCCACGACCAGGAAGAAGACGCTCGAGACGATCAGCGGCAATGCGAAGCGCTTCTCGTGCTCGTACAGGCCGGGGGCCACGAAGGCCCAGGCCTGGTAGAGCACCCAGGGCAGCGACAGCAGCAGCGCGGTCAGGAACGAGACCTTGGTCAGCGTGAAGAACGCGCCGGCCTGGTCGGTGAAGATCGGCTTCGTTCCCGGCGGCAGCGCCTGGTACAGCGGCAGCGACAGGAAGCGCATGATCTCGCCGGAGAAGTAGAAGCACACCCCGAAGAGCACGACCACCACCAGCAGCGAGCGGATGAGGCGGTCGCGCAACTCGACGAGGTGGGAGACGAAGCTTTCTTCCTGGCTCATCGATCCGCTGGCGAGAGGGTTGCGGCGTGCCTGCCGCATCAGTGACGCTTCGGCCGTTTCTGACCGAGCATGCGGGCGCGCTCGGAGCGCCGCTCGACGATGCGCTGGCGGGAACGCCGGATCGCGTAGACGCGATCCCAGTCGGTGGGCGGCTCCGCAGGGGCATCGGCGCCGCCCTGGAGGTCGCCCGCGATCGAGTCGAACTCACTGCGCGCCTGCGCGACCGAGGAGCGGAACGATTCCTCGATCCCCGAGGCCGCGTCCTTGATCTCGCTCTCCATCTTGCGCAGTTCCTCGAGGTCCATCTGCCGGCTGATGTCGGACTTGACGTCGCTCACGTAGCGCTGGAGCTTGCCGAGCCACTCGCCGGCCTGACGGGCAACCTTCGGCAGTCGTTCCGGACCGAGCACGATCAGGGCCACGACGGCGACGACCACCATCTCGGAGAAGCCGAAATCGAACATGGACGGTTGGGAGGAGCGGATCGGGCGAAGGAGGGCGAGGCGCGCAGCCGCGCGGCTCGGGGCGTCGGTGCGCGCACGCCGCCTGCGGGTTCAGTCGCACGGCGGCCGGGCGCCGCCGGCCTCAGGTCTTCTCCTTGGCCTCGACGTCGATCGTCCGGGTCTTGGCGGGAGTGTCTCCGGCGACCTGCTCGGAGGTGCCTTCCTTCATGCCTTCCTTGAAGCCCTTCACCGCGCCGCCGAGATCGGAGCCGAGGTTGCGCAGCTTCTTGGTGCCGAACACCAGCAAGACGACCACCAGCACGATCAGCCAGTGCCAGATGCTCAAGGATCCCATGGTTCGCTCCAGAGGTCTGTTGCCAGGAGGAAGCGGCGCGACGGGTGCGCCGGCAGCCTGCCGGCGGGGTGATCATCGGCGGTTCGTTCCCGAGCGGAGAGGCTCGGTGCCCCCGAGGACGTGAATGTGCAGATGATACACCTCCTGCCGCCCCACCCTTCCGTTGTTGACGACCACCCGGAAGCCGTCCGGCGACCCCTGCTCGGCGGCCAGCCGGCCGCTGAGCGCCAGCATCCGCCCGAGCACCGCCTCGTGCTGCGCGCCTGCATCGTAGAGGTTGTCGATGTGCGCCTTCGGCACCATCAGGAAGTGCACCGGAGCCTCGGGGTCGATGTCGTGGAAGGCGAGGATGTCGTCGTCCTCGTAGACCTTGCGGCTGGGGATCTCGCCACGGACGATCCGGCAGAACAGGCAGTCGGGCTTGTGGGCGCTCATTCCAGTGGACTCGCTTTCAGTGGATCGATGAGCTCGCCGGGGCCCGGATCGCGGGCCTGCGCCGGGCGCGCTGCCTTCTCGGCCAGCCCCGACAGCCCTTCGCGACGCTCGAGCTCGGCAAGCACGTCGGCCGGCCCCAGGCGGTAGTGGGCCAGCATGACCAGGCTGTGGAACCAGAGATCGGCGGTTTCGGCGACGATGCGCTCGCGCACGCCGTCCTTGGCCGCCATCACCGTTTCGGTGGCCTCCTCGCCGATTTTCTTCAGGATGGCGTCGGGCGCCCTGGCGAACAGGCGGGCCACGTAGGAGCGGTCGGGATCGGCGCTGCGGCGCGACTCGATCACTTCGGCCAGCCGTGCCAGGGTGTCGTTGCCCGCTGCCGCGGGCGCGCGCTGCTCAGCCATTCCTGTCTTCCTTCCCGGAAACATCGTTCGCGTCCTTCCGGTAGATCGCTTCCGGGTCGCGCAGCACCGGATCGACCGCCACCCAGCGGCCGTCGACCAGGCGGCTGAAGAAGCAGGAGTGACGCCCGGTGTGGCAGGCGATTCCGCCCTGCTGCTCGACTTCAAGCAGGACGACGTCGCCGTCGCAGTCCAGCCTGATCTCGCGCACGCGCTGGAAGTGCCCGGACTCCTCGCCCTTTCGCCACAGGCGCCCGCGCGAGCGCGAGAAATACACTGCCCGGCCGGTTGCCGCGGTTTCGGCCAGGGCCTCGCGGTTCATCCAGGCCACCATCAGGATGCGCATCGAGCCAGCCTCCTGCGCGATCGCAGGCACCAGCCCGGCGGCATCCCAGGCGACCTGTTCCAGCCAGCCGGTCGCGAGGTTGCCAGGCGCCGAAGAGGCCTGCTCCCCGCTCACCCCTGTGTCTCGTCCAGGCGCACCGGAATGCCCTGGCGCGCCATGAAGGCCTTGGCCTCGCGCACCGTGAACTCGCCGAAGTGGAAGATGCTGGCCGCCAGCACCGCATCGGCACGGCCGATGGTGACACCGTCGGCCAGGTGCTGAAGGCTTCCCACGCCACCGGAGGCGATCACCGGAATGCCCACTGCGTCGGCCACCGCACGGGTGAGTTCCAGGTCGAAGCCCTGGCGTGTGCCGTCGCGATCCATGCTGGTGAGCAGGATCTCGCCCGCGCCCAGGCGCTCGACCTCGATCGCCCACTCGACCGCGTCGCGGCCGGCAGGCTTGCGCCCGCCATGCGTGTAGACCTGCCAGCGGCCATCGGCGCCACGCTTGGCGTCGATCGCGACCACGATGCACTGCGCGCCGTAGCGCGCCGAGGCGTCGGCGATCAGCCGGGGATTCTCGAGTGCGGCGGTGTTGACCGAGATCTTGTCGGCGCCCGCATTCAGGAGCCTGCGCACATCTTCGACGCCGCGCACTCCGCCACCCACGGTCAGGGGGATGAACACCTGCTCGGCGACCGTCTCGATCACGTGCAGGATGATGTCGCGCTGGTCGCTGGATGCAGTGATGTCCAGGAAGGTCAGCTCGTCGGCGCCCTGCTCGTCGTAGCGGCGGGCGATCTCGACCGGGTCGCCGGCGTCACGCAGCTCGACGAAGTTCACGCCCTTGACCACCCGGCCGGCGGTGACGTCCAGACAGGGGATGATGCGCTTGGTCAGCATGATGTCAGGTGGGTCCGTTGAGCGCGTCGGCGCGCTGCTGGGCTGCCTGGAAGTCGAGCCTGCCTTCGTAGAGCGCGCGTCCGAGGATCGCGCCCTCCACGCCTTCCTCCTCGACCGCACAGAGCTGGTCGACGTCGTCCAGGCTGGCAACGCCTCCGGACGCGTAGACCGGCACGTGGAGTTCGCGGGCCAGGCGAACCGTGGCCTCGATGTTCACCCCGGTGAGCATGCCGTCGCGGCCGATGTCGGTGTAGATCACCGCCTCCACGCCGTAGCCCTCGAACTTCTTCGCGAGGTCGAGCACGTCGTGGCCGGTGAGCTTGCTCCAGCCGTCGGTGGCCACCTTGCCGTCGCGCGCGTCCAGGCCGACGATGATCTGCCCGGGGAAGGCGCCGCAGGCATCGTGCAGGAAACCGGGGTTCTTCACTGCGGCGGTGCCGATGATCACGTAGGCGATGCCGTCGTCGAGGTAGCGCTCGATGGTGTCGAGATCGCGGATGCCGCCGCCGAGCTGCACCGGAACCCGCGCCCCGACGGCATCGACGATCGCGCGGATCACCGGCTCGTTCTTCGGTTTGCCGGCGACTGCGCCGTTGAGATCGACCAGGTGCAGGCGACGCGCGCCCTGCTCGACCCAGCGCGTCGCCATCTCGACGGGGTCCTCGGAGAACACGGTCTCGTCGTTCATGTCGCCCTGGCGCAGGCGCACGCAACGGCCGTCCTTCAGGTCGATGGCGGGGATCAGCAGCATGGTGGAGGTCTGGGGGCTGGCAGGTGCGACCCGGGCCGCACGGGTTGGGGATCCGATGAAGACCCTGCGCAGGGCTGCGAGGCGCGCTCAGGGCTTCCAGTTGACGAAATTCTCGTACAGGCGCAGCCCGTGGGCAGCGCTCTTCTCGGGGTGGAACTGGGTTGCGAAGATATTATCCCGCGCCACCGCACAGGTAAAGGCGACCCCGTGCTCGGTGCTCCCCGTGCTCAGCGAGGCGTCGGCGGGCTGCGCGAAGAAGCTGTGCACGAAGTAGAAGTGCGCGCCGTCGGGAATGCCCTGCCACAACGGATGCGCACGGACCTGGCGCACGCGGTTCCAGCCCATGTGCGGCACCTTCAGCCGGCTGCCGTCGGGCTGGCGCATCGCGGCCTCGGGGAAGCGCACGACCTTGCCGGGCATCACTCCGAGCCCCGGGGTGTCGCCCTCGGCGCTCCAGTCGAACAGCATCTGCTCGCCGACGCACACGCCGAACAGCGGCTTGGACGCGGCGGCGCGCAGCACCGCGTCGCGCAGGCCGGCGCTGTCCAGGTGGCGCATGCAGTCGGGCATCGCGCCCTGGCCCGGGAAGACCACGCGGTCGGCGGAGTCGATCAGGGCGGCCTCGGCAGTGACGACCACCCGGGCCCGGGGTGCGACGTGCGCGAGCGCCTTGGCCACCGAGCGCAGGTTGCCCATCCCGTAGTCGACGACCGCGATCGTGGACACTACAGCGCTTCCTTCGTCGACGGGATGCGCCCGGCCTGGCGCGGATCCGGCTCGATCGCTGCGCGCAGCGCGCGGGCGAAGGCCTTGAAGGCGCTCTCGCACTGGTGATGGGCGTTCTCGCCGCGCAGGTTGTCCACGTGCACCGTGACCATCGCGTGATTGACGAAGCCCTGGAAGAACTCGCGGGCGAGGTCGACGTCGAAGGCGCCGATCGTCGCGCGGGTGAACTCGACCCGCCAGTGCAGCCCCGGGCGTCCGGAGAGGTCGACCACGACCCGCGTGAGCGCCTCGTCCAGCGGCACGTAGGCGTGGCCGTAGCGACGGATGCCCTTCTTGTCGCCGAGCGCCTGCGCAAAGGCCTGGCCCATCGTGATGCCGACGTCCTCGACCGTGTGGTGGGCGTCGATGTGCAGGTCGCCCCGGGCCTCGACCTCCAGGTCGACCAGGCCGTGTCGCGCGATCTGGTCGAGCATGTGGTCGAGGAAGGGCACGCCGGAGGCGAGTTTCGCCCGACCCTCGCCGTCCAGGCCGACGGCGACGCGCACCTGGGTTTCGGCAGTGTTGCGGACGATTTCGGCGCTGCGTTGACTCATGACGGGGTTCCTGAGGGTTCGAGCCGCATCTCGGCGGCACGCGCGTGGGCCTGCAGCCCTTCACCGCGCGCGAGGGTGGAGGCAATGCGCCCCAGGGTCTGCGCGCCTGCGCGCGAGACCTCGATCAGGCTGCTGCGTTTCTGGAAATCGTAGACCCCGAGCGGCGAGGAGAAGCGCGCGGTGCGCATCGTCGGCAGCACGTGGTTCGGTCCGGCGCAGTAGTCGCCCAGCGCCTCCGACGACCAGGGACCGAGGAACATCGCCCCGGCGTGACGGATGCGTTCGGCCCAGCGTGCCGGCTCGGCGGCGATGATCTCCAGGTGCTCGGCTGCGATCCCGGAGGCGAGGTCGCAGGCCTCCTGCAGGTCGCGCACCCTGATCAGCGCGCCGCGGCGCGCAAGCGAGGCCGCGATCACCTCGCGCCGCGGCATCTGCGGCAGCAGCCGCAGGATCGACTCGCGCACGCGCGCGATGAAGCCGGGGTCCGGACACAGCAGGATCGCCTGCGCCATCTCGTCGTGCTCGGCCTGCGAGAAGAGGTCCATCGCGACCCAGTCGGGCTCGCAACTGCCGTCGGTCAGCACCAGGATCTCGCTGGGGCCGGCGATCATGTCGATCCCCACGGTGCCGAACACGCGCCGCTTGGCCTCGGCGACGTAGGCGTTGCCGGGACCGACGATCTTGTCGACCTTCGGCACCGTGGCGGTGCCGTAGGCGAGCGCGCCCACGGCCTGCGCGCCGCCGATCGTGAACACCCGATCGACTCCGGCGATCGCCGCAGCCGCGAGCACCATCGGGTTGCGCACGCCGTCGGGCGTGGGCACGACCATCACCAGCTCGGGCACGCCGGCCACCTTGGCCGGGATCGCGTTCATCAGCACCGACGAGGGATACGCGGCCTTGCCGCCTGGGACGTACAGGCCGACGCGCTCGATCGCGTCGATGCGCTGCCCCAGTCGCGTGCCGTCGGCTTCGACGTAGGACCAGGACTCGCCGCGCTGGCGCTCGTGGAAGGCGCGAATCCGCGCCGCGGCGGCCTCGAGCGCGGCGCGCTCGGCCTGCGGCAGCTCGCTCAGCGCTGCCTGCAGCGCCTGGGCGCCGAGCTCCAGGTCGGCGGCAGTGGCAGCCTGGAGGCGGTCGAAGCGGGCGGTGTACTCCAGCAGCGCCTCGTCGCCGCGCAGCCGCAGCTCGCGCAGGATGCCGGCCACGGTGCGCTCGATCGCCTCGTCCTGGGCGGGCTCCCAGGCCAGCAGCGCGTCGAGCCGGCAACGGAAGTCGGGGGCGCAGCTGTCGAGTTCGTTGATCAGGATCGGTGCTGCCACGGATCAGTCCTTCCTCACCGCTGCCGCGACCGCAGCCAGCAAGGGCTGCAGCCGGGCGGCCTTGGTCTTCAGCGACGCCTGGTTGACGATCAGGCGGGCGGAGATCGGCATGATCTCCTCGACCTCGACCAGGTCGTTGGCGCGCAGGGTGCTCCCGGTGCTGACCAGGTCGACGATCGCGTCGGCCAGCCCCACCAGCGGCGCGAGCTCCATCGAACCGTAGAGCTTGATCAGGTCGACGTGCACGCCCTTGCCGGCGAAGTGCCGGCGCGCGCACTCGACGTACTTGGTGGCCACCCGCAGGCGCGCGCCGCGGCGCACTGCCTGCGTGTAGTCGAAGCCGCGCGCAACCGCCACCGAGAGCCGGCAGCGCGCGATGCGCAGGTCCACCGGCTGGTACAGCCCCTCGCCGCCGTGCTCGAGCAGGACGTCCTTGCCCGCCACGCCGATGTCGGCCGCCCCGTACTGCACGTAGGTGGGGACGTCGCTCGCGCGCACGATCACCAGCCGCAGCAGCGGGTCGCCTGTGGGCAGGATCAGCTTGCGCGACTCGAGCGCCGCCGGGTCGACCGGGATTCCGGCAGCCTCCAGCAGGGGCACCGTGTCGTCGAAGATGCGGCCCTTGGACAGGGCCAGCGTGATCAGCGCGTCGCGGGACATCGTTCGCTCACGAGATGCGCTCGATGCGCGCACCCAGCGCGGCGAGCTTGGCTTCCATGCGTTCGTAGCCACGGTCGAGGTGGTAGATGCGATCGACCACGGTGTCGCCCTCGGCGACCAGGCCGGCGATGACCAGTCCGGCCGAGGCCCGCAGGTCGGTGGCCATCACTGCCGCCCCGGACAGCCGCGGCACGCCGCGCACGATCGCGGTGTTGCCCTCGATGACCACGTCGGCGCCCAGGCGCTGCATCTCGAGCACGTGCATGAAGCGGTTCTCGAAGATCGTCTCGGTGATCACCGAGGTGCCGTCGGCGATCGCGTTGAGCGCCATCATCTGGGCCTGCATGTCGGTGGCGAAGCCGGGGTAGGGGGCGGTGCGCACGCTCACCGCGAGCGGGCGACGGTCCATCGACAGGCGGATCCAGTCGGCGCCGGTCTGCACCTGCGCGCCGGCCTCGCGCAGCTTGTCCAGCGTGGCGTCCATCGTCGCGGCCTGCACCGCGGTGAGCGTGATGTCGCCGCCGGCGGCCACTGCGGCGCACAGGAAGGTG
Source organism: Pseudomonadota bacterium (assembly GCA_963204785.1). Lineage (GTDB taxonomy): Bacteria > Pseudomonadota > Gammaproteobacteria > Burkholderiales > Burkholderiaceae_E > Quisquiliibacterium. Next base: position 64,884 of record CAUJHG010000064.1, read on the forward strand.
CCGGCCTCGATGCGATCGGGCATCACCTGCCAGGCCGCGCCGTGCAGCCGCTCGACGCCGCGGATCACGATCCGGTCGGTGCCTGCGCCGTCGATGCGCGCGCCCATCGCGCCCAGCGCGTTGGCCAGGTCGACCACCTCGGGTTCGCGCGCCGCGTTCTCGATCACCGTCTCGCCTTCGGCCAGCGTCGCGGCCATCATCAGGTTCTCGGTGCCGGTGACCGTGACCATGTCGGTGACGATGTGCGCGCCCTTCAGGCGCGAGGCCTTCGCGACCACGTAGCCGTGCTCGATGCTGATCGCGGCGCCCATCGCCTGCAGGCCCCGGATGTGCTGGTCGACCGGTCGCGCGCCGATCGCGCAGCCGCCGGGCAGCGAGACCCGCGCCTCGCCGAAGCGGGCCAGCAGCGGCCCCAGCACGAGGATCGACGCACGCATCGTCTTGACCAGCTCGTAGGGCGCCTCGACCGAGGTCACCGACGAGGCGTCGATCGCGATCGTCCCGCCCTCGCGCGTGCAGCGCACGCCGAGCTGCGCGAGCAGGCGCAGCGTGGTGCCGACGTCGTGCAGGTCGGGGACGTTGGTGGCCACCAGCGGTTCGCCCGACAGCAGTCCGGCAGCGAGGATCGGCAGCGCCGCGTTCTTCGCGCCGGACACCGGGACGCTCCCGCGCAGCCGGTGGCCGCCCTGGATGCGCAGCTTGTCCATCGTGGTTCGTGTTCCGTGCGGCCCGGGCCTCAGCCCGCGGCTGCGGCGTGCTCGGCGGGGGTGAGCGTCTTCATCGACAGCGCGTGGATCTCCTCGCGCATCCGCTCGCCGAGCGCGCGATAGACCAGTTGGTGGCGCTGCACCGGGCGCAGGCCCTCGAAGCCTGGCGAGACGATCAGTGCCTCGAAATGGTGGCCGTCGCCAGCGACCTCGAGGAGCTCGCACTCCAGGCCGGCGGCAATGTAGTTCCTGACGTCTTCCGGTGTGACCATGATGGCAAGGGGATGGGGGATCGTGCGACGGTTGCGGCAGGGGTCGACGCGCCGGGGCTGCTGCGCCGGCGTCTCGCATCGCGTCAGTGGCGCAGCTTGTAGCCGCTTCGCAGCAGCTGCAGCGCCAGTGCCGCGGTCAGCGCCAGCGCGCCGGCCACGACGGCGAGGCTGAGCATCGGCGGCACGTCCGAGACGCCGAAGAAGCCATAGCGAAAACCGTCGACCATGTAGAAGAACGGGTTCAGGTGCGAGACCGACTGCCAGAACGGCGGCAGCGACTGCACCGAGTAGAAAACGCCGGACAGGAAGGTGGCCGGCATGATGATGAAGTTCTGGAAGGCCGCGATCTGGTCGAATTTCTCGGCCCAGATGCCCGCGATCAGCCCCATTGTACCGAGAATCGCACTGCCCATGACCGCGAAGGACAGGATCCACAGCGGATGCGCGAAGGACGGCCGGGTGAACCAGGCAGTGACCAGGAACACGCCCAGGCCCACGGTCAGGCCGCGCAGTACCGCTGCCAGCACGTAGGCCGAGAACAGCTCGCGATGCGACAGCGGCGGCAGCAGCACGAACACCATGTTGCCGGTGATCTTGCTCTGGATCAGCGACGAGGAGCTGTTGGCGAAGGAGTTCTGCAGCATCGCCATCATCACCAGCCCGGGCGCCAGGAAGGAGGTGTAGCCCAGCCGCTCGAACACCTGCACGCGGTTCTCGAGCACGTGCGCGAAGATCATCAGGTACAGCAGCGAGGTCAGGATCGGCGCGGCCACCGTCTGGAAGGCGACCTTCGAGAAGCGCAGCAGCTCCTTGCGCAGGAGGGTGCGGAATCCGCGCAGCGGCTGCGCTTGCGGCTGGGCCTGCATTCAGCGGTTCTCCTGCATGATGCGCACGAACACGTCCTCGAGATCGGTGTGGGCCAGCTCCATCTCCTCGATCGTGCAGCCGGCCTCGCGCAGCGCTGCCAGGATCGGCTCGACGCGGTCGTAGGCGTCCACGCGCAGGGCGACGCGCCCGGGCTGCGCGGCCTCAGGCAGCTGCAGCGGCTTCAGGAGCCCGGGAAGCGGCGCGCCCGACAGCCTCAGCAGCAGCCGGCCGGTCGCGAAGCGCCGGATCAGCTCCGAGGTGCTGTCCAGCGCCACCACCTCCCCGTGCTTGAGCATCGCGATGCGCCCGCACAGCTCCTGGGCCTCCTCGAGGTAGTGCGTCGTGAGCACGATCGTGTGGCCGGCCGTGTTCAGCCGGCGCACGAACTGCCACAGACCCTGGCGCAGCTCCACGTCCACGCCCGCGGTGGGCTCGTCGAGCACGATCACCGGCGGGCGATGCACCAGCGCCTGCGCCACCAGCACGCGCCGCTTCATCCCCCCGGAGAGCGCGCGCATGTTCGCCTCGGCCTTCGAGCTGAGGTCGAGGTTGGCGAGGATCTCGTCGATCCAGGCATCGTCGCGCGCCAGTCCGTAGTAGCCGGCAGTCAGGCGCAGGGTCTCGCGCACCGTGAAGAAGGGGTCGAAGACCAGCTCCTGGGGAACCACTCCCAGCGCGCGTCGCGCCGCGCGGTAGTCGGTGCCGACGTCGTGCCCCATCACCGACACCCGCCCCGAACTGGGCCGTGCAAGCCCTGCGATGATCGAGATGAGCGTGGTCTTGCCAGCCCCGTTGGGCCCGAGCAGGCCGAAGAATTCGCCCTCGCGCACCTGCAGCGAGATGCCGCGCAGTGCCTCGAAGCTGCCGTAGCGCTTGGCCACGGCCTGGACATCGATCGCGTTCAAGGAGCGGCCCGTCCCAGGAGCAGTTCGTCCACGCCATACAGCGCCGCCAGCTTGTGCAGGTTCGGCGGCACACCGGTCAGCCGCAGCCGCCCGGGCGTCCCGGCCCCGCGCCTGCGCAGCTCGAGCAGCAGCGCGATCAGCGAGGAGTCGAACTCCGCGCAGCCGGTGAGATCGACTTCGACATCGCCCGCTCCCGCCGCGAGGACCGCGTCGGCCTGCACGAGCAGCGCAGGAACGGCGTCGAAGACCACGCGCTCCGGCAGGCGCAGGACCCGTGCGACCTCGTCCATCGGCTTCAGGACCTGCCTGCTTCGCCGGAGCTGCGGTTCTTCTCGGCAAGACTGCGGATCAGTCCGTCGATGCCGCTGGCGCCGATCTCCTGGGCGAACTGGCTGCGATAGGTCTGCACCAGCCACACGCCGAGCACGCTGACATCGAAGATCTTCCAGCTGTCGTTGCTCCTGCTGAGCCGGTAGTCGAGCTGGATCGGCTCGCCGCCGCGCGGCTGCAGCACCTCGCTGCGCACCACGACCTCCTTGTCGGCCGGGTTCGCGCGCAGCGGCTTCATGCGCACCGTCTGGTCCTTCGCCGAGGCCAGCGCCCCCGCGTAGGTGCGCAGCAGCAGTGCGCGGAACTCGGTCATCAGCCGTTTCTGCTGCTCCGGGCTCGCACTGCTCCAGCCGCGGCCCACCGCCAGCGCGGTCATCCGCTGGAAGTCGACGTGCGGCATCACGACGGCGTCGACCAGCCCGGACATCTTGTCCAGCCTGCCGGCCTGCAGGTCCGCATCGTCCCTGATCCGGTCGATCATCTCGGTGCTCATCCGCCGGATCAGCGCGTCGGGCGCCTCGGCCGCGCGGGCGACGGGCGCCAGCAGCATCCCGGCCAGCAGCATCGCGAACAGTCTCTTCATCGGTGATCCTCCGATCGTCCATCCAGTGGCGCACCGGCAGGCCGGTGCGCCCCGCGCACGGCCCGGGGCCGCGTCGTTCACTCGTCGTCGTAGTCCTCGGGCGGCGGCTCGCCGTCCCAGACCTGGTTGTGCCGGCGCTGCAGGTAGGCGTCGCGCATGAAGCCGTACTTGTCGAGCGCGGCCCCTTCGACCACGCGGCCCGCGCGCAGCAGCGATGCACGAGTGTCGACCACGCGCAGCGCCCACATGTTGTTCTCCCTGCCCTCGGAATCGATCCGGCGCAGCGGATCGGCCGCGAGGTCGGCCGCCAGGCCGAGGCCGTCGCGCAGGCTCGACGATCCGAAGAAAGGCAGAACAAGGTAGGGGCCGGAGCCCACGCCCCAGCGGCCCAGCGTCTGGCCGAAATCCTCGCGATGCTTCTCCAGCCCGAGCTCGCTCGCGATGTCGACCACCCCGGCGAAGCCGAACACCGAGTTGATCGTCACCCGGGCGAGATCGGAAGCCGCCTCGCGCGGCTTGCCCTGGAGCACCTGGTGGACGCTGGTCCAGACGTCGCCCAGGTTCGAGAAGAAGTTGCCGATCATGTAGCGGAACAGTTCGGGAACGACCGCCTCGTAGGCGCGCGCCGCGGGCTCGAGCGCATTCTCGTCGAGGAACTCGTTGAAGCCGAAGACTGCCCGGTTCATCGGTTCGAACGGATCCTTGCGGGCGAGCGCGCCGCTGCCGGCGCCTGCCCCGGCGCATCCGGACAGCGCGAGCACCGCCACCAGCAGGCCTGCTGCCAGGCGCGCGTGCGGCCTCACTTGGCACCTCCCTCGGCAGCCTTGCCGTAGAGGAACTGCCCGATCAGGTTCTCCAGCACCACCGCCGACTGGGTCATCGTGATGCGGTCTCCAGGGTGCAGCATCTCGGTCTCGGCGCCCGGCTCCAGGCCGATGTACTGGTCACCCAGCAGCCCGGAGGTCATGATCTTGGCAGAGCTGTCCTTCGGGAACTTGAAGCGGCGATCGAGCGCCAGCGCCACCTCGGCCTGGTAGGTCTGGTCGTCGAAGGTGATCCCGGTCACGCGCCCGACCACCACCCCGGCGCTGCGCACCGCGGCGCGTGGCTTCAGGCCGCCGATGTTGTCGAAGCGGGCCGTCGCCTGATAGGTGTCGTTGAGCGCGATGCTCCCGCTCATGTTCCCGGCGCGCATCGCGAGGAACACCAGCGACGCGAAGCCCAGGAGCACGAACAGGCCCACGAGTACGTCGACCGACCTCCGATTCATCTCGAAACCCCTTCGTTCAGCTGAACATCAGCGCGGTGAGGATGAAGTCCAGCCCGAGCACCGCGAGCGAGGCGACCACCACCGTGGTGGTGGTCGCGCGCGCCACCCCTTCGGGGGTCGCGTCGGCCTCGTAGCCGACGAACAGCGCGACGAAGGCCACCGTGAAGCCGAAGACCACGCTCTTGACCACGCCGTTGCCGACGTCCTCGATCCAGTCGACGCCATCCTGCATCTGCGACCAGAAGGCGCCGCCGTCCACGCCGATCATCTCGACGCCGACCAGGTAGCCGCCGAGCACGCCCATCGACGAGAACAGCGAGGCCAGCAGCGGCAGGCAGATCACCGCCGCGAGGAAGCGCGGGGCCAGCACCCTCTCGACCGGGTCGACCGCCATCATCTCCATCGCGTCGATCTGCTCGCCGGCCTTCATCAGGCCGACCTCGGCGGTGAGCGAGGTGCCGGCGCGCCCCGCAAACAGCAGCGCGGCGACCACCGGCCCCAGTTCGCGCACCAGCGAGAGCGTGACCAGCAGGCCCAGCGCCTCCTCGGAACCGTAGCGGCGCAGCGTGTTGTAGCCCTGCAGTCCGAGCACGAAGCCGATCAGCAGCCCCGAGACCAGGATGATCGACAGCGAGTAGTTGCCGATGAAGTGGATCTGGTCGACCAGCAGCCTGGGGCGGCGCACCGCGAGCGCGCCGAGCCCGCACAGGCGCAGGAAGAAGCGCGCGCCGTGGCCGATCGCGGCGAGCCGGTCGGCTCCCCAGCGCAGCGGGCGCGCGAGCATGGAGGTCATCGGGTCAGCCCCAGGTCCTCGGCGAGTGCGCGCGCCTGGTAGTGGAAGGCCACCGGCCCGTCGATGTCGCCGTCGAGGAACTGGCGCACGTTCGGATCGGTGGACACGCGCATCTCGTCGGGCGAGCCCTCGGCGACGATGCGCCCCCTGGCCAGCAGGTAGACGTGGTCGGCGATCCCGAAGACTTCCTTGATGTCGTGCGACACCAGGATGGACGCCACGTCGAGCGCGTCGTTCAGGTTGCGGATCAGGTGCGCGACCGTGGCCAGCGAGATCGGGTCCAGGCCCGCGAAGGGCTCGTCGTACATGATCAGCGGCGGATCCAGCGCGATCGCCCTGGCCAGCGCCACCCGCCGGGCCATGCCCCCGGAGAGCTGCGAGATGCGAAACTGCGCCGCGCCGCGCAGCCCCACCGCATTGAGCTTGAGCAGCACCAGGTCGCGCACCAGCGCGTCGGGCAGCGCGGTGTGCTCGCGCAGCGGGAAGGCGACGTTCTCGAACACCGAGAGGTCGGTGAACAGCGCGCCGAACTGGTAGAGCATCCCCATTCGCCGGCGCAGCCGGTACAGCTCCGGACGGGCCAGCGCGTGCACGTCGCTGCCCTCGAAGACCACCGTTCCGGAGCGCGGGCGCAGCTGGCCGCCGATCGTGCGCAGGATCGTGGTCTTGCCAGACCCGGAGCCGCCGATCAGCGCGACCACCTTGCCGCGCGGAAACCGCATCGAGACCCCGTCGAGGATCAGACGCTCACGGTATCCGAAACGGACCTGGTCGAGGACGAGGAAATCCTGGCTCAAGGCGAAAGGCGTCGTGGGCAGCAGCTGCGGAACCGGTCATTTTAGCTGTTCGACGCACAACGCGCCCGGCAGGCGTCAACGCCAATGGACGGGTCGCTATACTCCAGCCGATGGAACGACCCGCAGCGACGCCCTTGCCGGACAGCAGCGCATCCGGTGCGCTGATCGAGCGCGCCGCCGAGGTGCTGCGCATCGAGGCCGCTGCCGTCGAGGCGCTCGCACGGCGGGTCGGCGCCGACTTCGCGCGCGCCTGCGAGCTGGTGCTTGCCTGCAGGGGTCGGGTCGTGGTCAGCGGAATGGGCAAGTCCGGGCACGTCGGACGCAAGATCGCCGCGACCCTCGCATCGACCGGCACGCCCGCATTCTTCGTGCACCCGGCCGAGGCCAGCCACGGCGACCTCGGCATGATCACTGCCGACGACGTCGTCCTGGCGCTGTCCAACTCGGGGGCGACCGCCGAGCTGCTCTCGATCCTGCCGCTGGTCAAGCGACGCGGTGCGCGACTGATCGCGATGACCGGCAGCGTCGGCTCACCGCTGGCCCTGCTCGCCGACGTGCACCTGGACGCCGCGGTCGAGCGCGAGGCCTGCCCGCTGAACCTGGCTCCCACGGCGAGCACCACCGCAGCGCTCGCACTGGGCGACGCACTCGCGGTCGCGCTGCTCGACGCGCGCGGCTTCGGCCCCGAGGACTTCGCCAGCTCGCACCCGGGCGGCATGCTCGGACGACGGCTGCTCACCCACGTCTCTGACGTGATGCGCACCGGCGACGCCGTGCCCAGGGTGCCCGAGGACGCGTCGCTGCCGGCGGCCATCCTCGAGATCACCCGCAAGCGAATGGGGATGACCGCAGTGCTGGCCGACGACGGCCGCCTCGCCGGCATCTTCACCGACGGCGACCTGCGCCGGCTGCTCGAGCGCAACCACGACATCCGCGCGCTGTCCGTGGCGCAGGTGATGAGCCGCAGCCCCTCGACCATCGGACAGTCGGCGCTGGCCGCCGAAGCCGTCAGGCTGATGGAGGATCGCCGCATCAGCCAGCTGCTGGTGATCGACGGGGAGCGCCGGCTGGTCGGCGCGCTGCACCTGCACGATCTGCTGGCAGCGAAGGTGGTGTGATGGCGAACGCCGAGGCCGTTCGACGCCAGGACGCGCTGCGCCGCGCCGCCGCCATCGAGGCGGTGATGCTCGACGTCGACGGCACCCTGACCGACGGGACGATCTGGATCGGCCAGTCCGGCGAAGCCATGAAGGGGTTCTCGGTCCACGATGGCTTCGGCCTGAAGCTTCTGCGCCAGGCGGGCCTGAGGCTGGCGATCGTCACCGGACGGCGCTCGGCGATCGTCGAGGCCCGTGCCGCCGAGCTGGGGATCACCACCGTGGTGCAGGGCGTGGCCGACAAGGCCGGCGCACTGCGCGATCTCGCGCAGCGCTTCGGGCTGCCGCACGGTGCGATCGCCTGCATCGGCGACGACTGGCCGGACCTCCCCGCGTTCGCGATTGCCGGACTCGCCGCGGCGCCGGCAGGTGCGGCAGCGCCGGTGCTCGCCGCAGCGCACTGGGTGTCGACCCGCGCGGCCGGCGCGGGCGCGGTGCGCGAATTCGCCGAATGGCTGCTGGCGGCGCGCGGCGAACTCGACGCGATGCTGGCGCGGTATCGTCCGGGCGCAGCGCCTGGCCCCGATGGCGCGGCGGTCGGCTGATGCAGCAGCGACAGTACGACCGGATCGCCGCGGGAATCTCGATCGCGCTGCTCGCAGGGCTGGCCGCGGTCAGCTACTACCTCGCCGAGCTGTCGGTCCGCTTCGAGCGTCCCGATGCCGTGGGCACTCCCACCCACGAGCCGGACTACTTCGTCGAAGGCCTCGCGCTGACCCGCCTCAACCGCGAGGGCCAGCCCGTCTTCCGGATGTCCGCAGACCGGATGGTCCACTACCCGGACGACGACTCCAGCGAATTCACGCGCCCGACCCTGGTGAGCCTGGATCCCGGCAAACCGCTGGTCACGCTGCGTGCGGAGCGCGGAGTCGCGACCAGCGCCGGCCAGCAGACGCACCTGTACGACGCGGTGCGGCTGACCCGTGCCGCGCACGGCGACCAGCCGCCGCTGCGCATCGACACCGACTACGTCCTGGTGCTCCCGGACGAGGACATCGCCCGCACCGACCGCCCCGTGACGATCGCCCATGGCGCCTCTTCCTTGACCGGCATCGGAATGGAATTCGATAATGCGGCGCGCGTGCTGAAGGTCCGGTCCAGGGTGAAGGGCGTCTGGGCAGCGCCAGCGCCGCGCTGAAGCCGCCGACCGATGCCCGTGCCTCCTGCCCCCCTCCTCCATCCCGCCCCGGTCCGGCTGCGCAAGCGGTCCGGGCTGCGGCGCCTGGGCGTCGCGACCCTGCTGTCCGGATTGCTGGCTGCGCTGCCGGCGCAGGCCGAGCGCGCCGACCGCGACAAGCCGGTGAACATCGAGGCCGACTCGATGCAGTACGACGACGCACGCCAGGTCAGCGTCTTCACCGGCAACGTCACCCTGACCAAGGGCACCATCCTGATCCGCGCCGACCGGCTCACGCTGCGCCAGGATGCGGCCGGCAACCAGTTCGGCACTGCCGTCGGCAACCCGGCCAGCTTCCGGCAGAAGCGTGAAGGGGTCGAACAGTTCATCCTGGGCAGCGCCCAGCAGCTCCAGTACGACGGCAGGAGCGAGACGGTGCGCCTCGAGCAGCACGCCACCCTGAAGCGGCTCGAGCACGAACGGATCACCGACGAGGTGCACGGCAACCTGATCGTCTACGACAGCCGCACCGAGTTCTTCGACGTGCGCAGCGGCGGCCCGTCGACGGCAACGCCCGAGAACCCGGGCGGCCGCGTGCGCGTCGTGATCCAGCCGAAGTCCGCCACCCCGGACGCCCGGCAGGCGCCGGTCCCGCTCACGCCTGCCCAGGGCATCGACCCGGCCCGCAGGTGAGCGCCGCCGCACCCGGGGAGGCCGCGACGGCGCAGCGCGACCGTGAGGCTGCGCCCGTGCCCGGGCGCCCGAGCCGGCTGCGCGTGCAGCACCTGATGAAGGCCTACCACGGTCGCCGGGTGGTGCAGGACGTCTCGCTCGAGGTCGCCAGCGGCGAGGTGGTCGGTCTGCTCGGCCCCAACGGCGCCGGCAAGACGACCTGCTTCTACATGATCGTCGGGCTGGTGCCCTCGGACGACGGCCAGATCCTGCTGGACGAGCGACCGATCGGCCGCCTGCCCATCCACCGCCGGGCGCGGCTGGGCCTGTCCTACCTGCCGCAGGAGGCATCGGTCTTCCGCAAGCTGACCGTCGAGGAGAACATCCTCGCCGTGCTCGAACTGCAGACCGACGGGCGTGGCCGCCCGCTCGGGCGCGACGAACTCGACCGGCGACTGCACGCGCTGCTCGCTGAACTGCAGATCGAGCACATCCGCACGAATACGGCGCTGTCGCTGTCCGGCGGCGAGCGACGCCGGGTGGAGATCGCACGGGCCCTGGCGAGCTCGCCGCGCTTCATCCTGCTCGACGAGCCCTTCGCGGGCGTGGACCCGATCGCCGTGATCGAGATCCAGCGGATCGTGCGATTTCTCAAGAACCGCGGCATCGGCGTGTTGATCACCGACCACAACGTCCGCGAGACTCTGGGCATCTGCGATCGCGCATATATCATCAACGCTGGTACTGTTCTTGCTTCCGGACGTCCCGACGAGATCGTCGACAACGAGAGCGTGCGGCGCGTCTACCTCGGAGAGCACTTCCGGATGTAGCGCGAAGCTCCCTCGGACGGTTCGTCCCCCTATCCCGAGGAACGCGTGAAGCCTTCGCTCCAGCTCCGGCTCAACCAGCACCTGGCGCTGACACCGCAGTTGCAGCAGTCGATCCGGCTGCTGCAGCTGTCGACGCTGGAGCTGAACCAGGAGATCGAGCAGGCGCTCGCCGAGAATCCCCTCCTGGAGCGCATCGACGACCCGTTCTCGGACGCGCTGCGCATCGGCCCCAGCGGCGCCCTCCAGCCGGAACGATCCACCGCCGATCCCGACGCATCCGGGGCCGCAGAGGATGCGGCATCAGGCGACGCGGACGCCGGCGCCGCATCCGCCGACGGCGACTGGCAGGACACGCACGAAGGCGACTGGGGCAGTGGCGACCCCGTTGGGCGCAGCGACGACGAGAACGACGAGCGCGGCACGCCGCAGATGGCAGCCTGCGCAGAGTCGCTGCGCGACCACCTGATCGGGCAGCTCGTCGCCACCCAGTGCACGCCCGTGGACCGCGCGCTGGTCGAACTGCTGATCGACAACCTCGACGACGATGGCTACCTCGACGCCAGCCTCGAGGAGCTCGTCGCGCTGCTGCCGACCGAACTCGGAATCGAACCCGAGGCGCTCGGCGCGGCCTTGCGCCTGCTGCAGAGCTTCGACCCCGCAGGCGTCGGCGCCCGCGACCTTCCCGAGGGGCTGACGCTCCAGCTCGCCGCGCGGGCGCAGTCCGGCACGCCACCGCCGGCCCGCACGCTCGAGCTGGCGCGCGCGATCGCCGCGAATCACCTGCAGCTGCTCGCCGTCAAGGATTTCAACCGGCTCAAGCGCGTGCTGCGCTGCAACGACGACGAGCTGCGCGATGCCCAGGCCCTGATCCGCCAGCTCGACCCGCGCCCGGGGGCGGCATTCTCCAGCAACGAGCCGACCTACGTCGTTCCCGACGTGATCGTGCGGCGCACCCGCGAAGGCTGGCAGGCCATGCTGAACCCCGACGTGCTGCCCAGGCTGCGGGTCAACGAGGCCTACGCGCAGATCCTGCGCCGCAACCGCGGCAAGTCGGGTGCGCTCGGAGCGCAGCTGCAGGAGGCGCGCTGGCTGATCAGGAACGTCCAGCAGCGCTACGAGACCATCCTTCGGGTCGCGCAGGCGATCGTCGAACGGCAGAAGGCCTTCTTCTCGCACGGCGAGCTCGGCATGCGCCCGCTGGTGCTGCGCGAGATCGCCGAGGCGCTCGGGCTGCACGAATCCACCATCTCGCGCGTCACCACCCAGAAGTACATGCTCACCCCGCACGGCACCTTCGAGCTCAAGTTCTTCTTCGGCAGCCACGTGGCCACCGATGCGGGCGGAGCCGCCTCCAGCACCGCGATCCGGGCACTGATCCGCCAGCTGGTCGCGGCCGAGGATCCGCGCCAGCCGCTGGCCGACGGCCGCCTCGCCGAGCTCCTGGGCGAGCAGGGCATCGTGGTCGCGCGGCGCACCGTCGCGAAGTACCGCGAGGCCTGCGAGATCCCGCCGGTGTCCCAGCGAAAAGTGCTATAAGTGCCTGAACACGGACCCTTTCCTGCCCAGGAGGAAGCATGAACCTCTCGATCACCGGCCATCACCTCGAAGTCACCGCCCCGCTGCGCGACTACGTCACGCAGAAGCTCGACCGGATCACCCGCCACTTCGATCGGGTCATCGACGTCAAGGTGTACCTGTCGGTGGACAAGCTGGTGCAGAAAGCCGAGATCAACATCCATGTGCGCGGCAGGGACATCTTCGCGGAAGCCTCCGACACCGACCTGTATGCCGCGATCGACGCGCTGATCGACAAGCTCGACCGGCAGGTGCTCAAGCACAAGGAGAAGCAGAACGACCACGGTCACGAGGGACTCAAGCAGCAGGAGCAGATCTAGCCTGCGCCTGCGCGCCCGCCGCGCCCGGCAGGCAGCCGCGCAGGCCGCTGCGCCGGGCAGGCGCCGTTCCCTTGCGTCCCGGGCCGCGCCGCGACGCTCGTGCATCGTGAAACGAGGCACCGGACAGGAAGTCCGCCGCCATCCGACCTAGACGAACCGGCAGGAAACTTCTACTCTTGCGGCCTGTCCATCAGGCGTCGCTCCGGTGCGCCGCAGCGCGGCACTCCGAGGGGATGGGAAGACATGAATCGAATCGCACGGCTTCTGCCTTCGACCAACGTCGTCGTCGATCTCGCGATCACGAGCAAGAAGCGGCTCTTCGAGCAGGCCGGCCTGCTCTTCGAGAACAACCACGGCATCGAGCGCGGCAAGGTGTTCGACTCGCTGTTCGCGCGCGAACGGCTGGGCTCCACCGGCCTGGGCGAAGGCGTGGCGATCCCGCACGGCAGGATCAAGGGCCTGCGCGAGGCGCTCGCTGCAGTGATCCGGCTGCGTGATCCGATCCCCTTCGACGCACCCGACGGCCAGCCGGTGCGGCTGCTGGTCTTCCTGCTCGTTCCCGAGCAGGCCACCGAGGAGCATCTCGAACTGCTCAGCGAGCTTGCCGAACTGCTGTCCGACCGTGCGATCCGCGACAGCCTGATGAACGGCGAGGACGCTGCCAGGGTGCACCGGATCCTCGCCACCTGGGCGCCCTGTCGCCCGGCAGCCTGAGCCCCCGTCGCCGATGACGGTCACGGTGCAGCAGCTGGTCGATGCCAACGACGAGTCGCTGCAGTTCACCTGGATCGCAGGGCGCAGCGGCGCCGACCGCCTGGTGGGAACCGGTGGAACTGCTCCTGCAGACCTGATCGGCTACCTGAACCTGATCCACCCGGCACGCGTGCACGTGTTCGGGCGGGCCGAGACCGACTACTACGGCCACCTCGACCCGGTGCGCCGCACGGCAATCCTCGGCGACCTGATCGCCGGACACCCCCCGGCGGTGATCGTCGCCAAGGGCATTCCTCCGGACCCCGAGCTTGTACGCCTCTGCGAGGAGGACGGCCTGCCGCTGCTGGCCTCGCCGCTGCCTGCCGCCCGGGTGATCGACCTGCTGCGCTACTGGCTGGCCAAGGCCACTGCCGACAGCACCTCGATGCACGGCGTCTTCATGGACGTGCTCGGCCTGGGCGTGCTGATCTCGGGCGAATCCGGACTGGGCAAGAGCGAGCTGGCGCTCGAACTGGTGAGCCGCGGCCACGGGCTGGTGGCCGACGACGTGGTCGACTTCCGGCGCATCGCGCCGCACGCGATCGAGGGTCGCTGCCCGCCGCTGCTGCGCAACATGCTCGAGGTGCGCGGGCTGGGCCTGCTGGACATCCGCACGATCTTCGGCGAGACCGCGATGCGCCCGAAGATGAAGCTCAAGCTGATCGTGCACCTGGTGCGCACCAGCACGATGGAGAGCGATTACCAGCGCCTGCCGCTGGAGGCCCTGACCCAGGACGTCCTCGGGCTGCCGGTGCGCAAGGTGGTGATCCCGGTGGCCGCCGGGCGCAACATGGCGGTGCTCACCGAGGCCGCGGTGCGCAGCACCGTGCTGTCGCTGCGCGGGATCGACACCATGGGCGACTTCATTGCGCGGCAGAACCGGCTGATCCGCGACTCCGAGGGCTGAACCGATGCGCGTCGTCCTGGTCACCGGCATCTCCGGCTCTGGCAAGTCGGTCGCGATCAAGGTCCTGGAGGACGACGGCTTCTACTGTATCGACAACCTGCCGGTGCGCTTCCTGCAGGAGGTGATCGGCTCGCTTGCGCAGGCCGGGCACGACCGCGTCGCAGTCTCGATCGACGCGCGCAGCGGCGCCTCGGTGGCCGACCTGCGCTCGATGCTCGCCGGCCTGGTCCATCGCGGACACGACGTCAAGGTGCTGTTCCTGAACGCGCGCAACGAGACGCTGGTGCAGCGCTATTCCGAGACCCGGCGCAGGCACCCGCTGACCGCGCGCGAGCCGCAGGCGAGCCACGACGGCTCGAGGACGCTGCTCGAGTCGATCGAGCGCGAGCGCGAACTGATGTCCTCGATCGAGGACCTGGGCGTGTCGATCGACACCAGCGACCTGCACCCGAACGTCCTGCGCAAGTGGGTCCGCGACGTGGTCGGCGCCCAGCGTGCGCCGCTGACCCTGCTCTTCGAGTCCTTTGCCTACAAGCACGGGGTGCCGCTGGACGCCGACCTGGTCTTCGACGCGCGCTGCCTGCCCAACCCCTACTACACCAGCGAACTGCGCCCGCTCACCGGACAGGACGAGCCGGTGGCGGCGTTCCTGCGCGGGATTCCCTCGGTGCAGCGCTTCGTCGACCACGTCGGCAACTTCCTGCACACCTGGCTGCCCTCCTACATCCAGGAAAACCGCAGCTATCTGACGCTCGCGATCGGCTGCACCGGCGGCCAGCACCGCTCGGTCTACTGCGTCGAAGAGCTCGCGCAGCGCTTCCGGCGCACCGAGCACGTGCTGGTGCGCCACCGTTCGCTGTCCCAGCGAACGAAGGTGGACCAGGCGCGTCCCGGGTGATCCCGGGCGAGGGGAGCCCGGCTCACGGGTCGACGCCGAGCGCGCCGTCGGCGGCCAGCCGCCGAAGCAGCGACTTCACCGGGCTGGGCAGGGCTGCGCCGCCGATCTGCGCGACAGGCAGCCACCGCCGTGCGGCCGGCGCATCCGGAGCCTTCGGCCCGGAGTCCGCGACCCGAACGACCGGTGCACAGCGCCCGAGCAGCGGCGTGATGCGCAGGCGGAAATGGGTGAACCGATGGACGAAGGGTTCGAGCGGGCTCAGCCCGAGCAGCCGCAGTCCGCAGGCGGCCGCGATCCCGGCAGCCGCCTGCGCGTGCGCCTCGGGAAGACTCCACAGACCGCCCCACACGCCCGCCGGCGCACGCCGCTCGACCAGCACGCCTTCGGCCCCCGCGAGCACGAGCAGCGTCGTCTCGCGCAGCGCGAGTTCGCGCTTCGGGCGTGGCGCCGGCAGCGAGCCGGTTCGTCCCTCGGCGAGCGCGATGCAATCGTCGGCGACCGGGCACGCGTTGCAGCGCGGCCGTCCGCGGGTGCACACGGCCGCACCCAGATCCATCAGTCCCTGGGTATAGGCCTCCAGATCGCCGTCTGCGGGAAGCTCGCGTGCGGCGATCTCCCAGAGCTGACGCTCGACCTCGGGCAAACCGGGGAAGCCGTCGATGCCCCGGTGGCGGCAGAGCACACGCCTGACGTTGCCGTCGAGAATCGCTGCCCGCTCGCCGAAGGCGAACACCGCGATCGCTGCCGCAGTCGAGCGTCCGATTCCAGGCAGCGCGGCGAGTTCCGCCGCGCTTTCGGGCAGGCGCCCGTGCGCGGCCAGTTCGCGGGCGGCTGCGTGCAGATTGCGCGCGCGCCCGTAGTAGCCCAGCCCGCTCCAGGCCTGCAGCACCTCGTCCAGTTCGGCCCTTGCCAGCGCCTGCAGGTCCGGGAAGCGCTCGAGGAAGCGCAGGTAGTAGGGGATCACTGCCGCGACCTGCGTCTGCTGCAGCATGATCTCCGAGATCCAGCGACGATACGGGTCGCGCGAGCCCTGCCAGGGGAGATCGTGGCGGCCGTGGACGCGCTGCCAGGCGGCGATGCGGGCCGCGAAGGCCCCTGGTTCAGGCGGCAATCGCGTCACGCACCGGTGCGCCTGCGGCTGGCGCCAGAGCCGCATCGAGCAATGCGCGCACCACTGCGGCACGTCCGGTGTCGATCTCGATCTGCTGCTCGGTGCGCGTGCGCAGGAACTCGATTTCCGCGATCCGCTCGTCCAGGCTCTCGCTCGCCTCGCGCACCCGCTCCACGGATTCGATCCGGCGGCGCAGCTGCTGCTGGTGCTCGCGCACCTGTCCCTCGATCGGGACGATCACCGCGCGCAGCCAGCCGTCCACGTCGCGGTTGGCAAGGTCGTAGACCTCCTTTACCCGCGCGGCGACCGATTCGAAGAAGCGGCGCATCAGCGCCCACTTCTCGGTGGTCACCAGCGTGAGCGCACCGAACTGGCGGCGGTGCAGCGCCTCGATGCGGTCGAGCTCATCGGTGTAGCGCCGCATCGTGAAGGGCATCGGCACCCCCAGCGCGAGCCCGTGCTCGGCGTTGAAGCTGCGGTACATCGCGTTCATCAGGGTGCTGACCTCCTCGACCACCCGCGCGGCGGCTTCGAAGTCGGCGCGCACTCCGGCGAGCAGGCTGGCCATCCCCTCGCGCAGGCCGGCCGAGAAGTTGCTCGAGCGCATCAGCTCGCGCGCGCCGCGCACGTGACGGCGCAGGGACTCGACCGAGATCCCGTCGTAGATCGACCCGGAATGCCGCGCGAACACGGTGCGCAGCGCCTGGAGCTGGCGCAGGCTGCGCTCGAACTCCTCGCGCTCGCCGCGGATGCGTGCGGCCATGTGCTCGACCACCGAACGGTTCTTGCCCCGCAGCCCGTTCAACTCGAAGAGCTGCTCGACCAGGTTGCGACGGCGGGCCGCCAGCGTCGACGAGACCACTGCACAGACCTCGTCGAAGTCGCGTCCGATGCGCTCGCGCACCAGCGCCTGGCGCTGCGGCACCAGCTCGTGCGCGAGTGCGCGCTCGAGCCCGGGCAGGCGGCTGCGCCGCAGCAGCTGCGGGTCGCGCTGGATCTTCGCCACCAGTCCCTTCTGGGCCGAGACCGGAAAGACGCTCGATTCCGGCAGGCCGAGGATGGCGGCCGCCGAGCCGGCCTGCGCCGCGATCTCCGCGTCGACCTCGGCCTCGTCGCGCAGCCCGTCCCAGAGCCCGTCGATCTTGTTGAGCACGACGTATCGACCGCGCCGATGCGCCGGCTCGACATGGTCGCGCCAGACGGCGACGTCGGAGCGCGTGACCCCGGCATCGGCAGCGAGCACGAAGAGCACCGCGTCGGCTCCCGGGATCAGGTTCAGCGTGAGCTCCGGCTCGTTGCCGATCGCGTTGAGTCCTGGCGTGTCGATGACCACGAGCCCCATCTCGAGCAAGGGGTCCGGGATGTTGACGATCGCGTGGCGCCAGCGCGGGATCTCGACGAGCCCCTCGGCATCCGGCTGCACCGGCGAGTCCTCGTCGTCGGGCCGATGAAGGCCAAGCGCCGCAGCCTGCTCGGCAGGGACGCGCCGGGTGTCGCGCACGCTCGCGAAGGCCGTGACGACGCTGTCGGCGTCGTCGGGCCGCAGCGGGATCTCGTGCCAGTCGTCGCTGCGCGCGCGCAGTTCCGCCAGCGAAGTCTCGCGCAGCCGGCTCTCGATCGGCAGCAGCCGGATCGACGGCGGACGCGCCGGATCGTGCAGCAGCTCGGTCGGACACATCGTGGTGCGGCCGGCCGACGACGGCAGCACGCGCTGGCCGTAGCCGGCGAAGAAGATCGCGTTGATCAGCTCCGACTTGCCGCGCGAGAACTCCGCGACGAAGGCGATCGAGATCCGGTCGTCGCGCAGGCGCTCGACCAGCCCCTCGAGCCTCGATTCCAGCGCAGCGTCGGACAGGCCGGCCTCGTCCAGCCAGCGACGATAGCGCCGCACCGCGGCTGCGAGCTCGCCGCGCCACGCGCCGTATTCGGCAATGCGTTCCCCGAAGTCGCCCATGCCCACCGGACCCAGCCCCCTGTCGTGCCAAAGGCCGGGGCAATCTAGCACAGGGGACGGGGCGCTCCGGGCGCAACCCCGCCGCACGGCGCCCCGTCCGGGCCGGGCGGTCAGCGCCGGCAGTCCGACGGCGCGCTCAGTGCTGGCAGCGCGGGCACCAGTAGGTGGCGCGCTGCTGCTGCATCCTGCTGCGGATCGGGGTGCCGCAGTTGCGGCAGGGCTGGCCGGCTCGCCCGTAGACCAGACACTCGAGCTGGAAGTGCCCGCACTCGCCGCCGGTGCCGACGAAGTCGCGCAGGCTGCTGCCGCCGCGCTCGATCGCCTGCGTCAGCGTCGCACGGATCGCTGCCGCGAGCCGCTCGCACCGGGCCCTGGAGATCCGCCCGGCAGGCGTGCCCGGGAGGATCCCCGCGCGAAACAGGCTCTCGGACGCATAGATGTTGCCCACGCCGACCACCACTGTGCCTGCCAGCAGCAGCAGCTTGATCGCGACGCGCCTGCCGCGCAGGGCGCGATGCAGCAGCGCGCCGTCGAAGGCGTCGGAGAGCGGCTCGACGCCGAGTCCGGCCAGCAGCGGGTGGGCCCAGGGAGCCCCTGCCTGCGCCGGGTGCCACAGCAGCGCTCCGAAGCGCCGCGGGTCGCGCAGACGCAGCACCCCGTGCTCGAAGACCAGGTCGACGTGGTCGTGGCGCTGCGGCGGCTCGGGCTGGCGCAGGAAGCGCAGGGTTCCCGACATCCCCAGGTGGACGATCAGCCAGCCGCGGTCGAGCCGCAGCAGCAGGTACTTGCCGCGTCGCAGCACCTCCTGCACCCTGGCCCCGCGCAGGCAGGCATCCAGCGCCGGCGGCAGCGGCCAGCGCAGCGCCGGAACGCGCGCCTCGGCGCTGCGGATCGTCCGGCCGGTCAGGCTCGACTGCAGCCCGCGACGCACCACTTCGACTTCAGGGAGTTCCGGCATTTCAGTGGCTTGCGCAGCGGGAAGGCTTCCTTGCGGGCCAGTGTAATTGAACCTAAGATCCGCCGATGAAGACAGCCCTCCAGGCCGCGCTGCGCACTCCCGGCAGTGCCAGTGGCAGTCGCGTGCCCGCGCGTGCGCCGCACGCCCCGAACCGATCCTCCCGATCGGCACTGCGCTGCAGCATCTCCGTGCTCTGCGTGCTCGCGCTGAGCGGCTGCGCTGCACTGCTGCCCGGCGGCGGCGCCTCGCAGCCGACGGCGACCACACCGCAGGGCGGCTCCGCGCCCGCCGCAGCCCCGGCAGGCCCCGGGTCCGCCGAAGGCCGGCCGGCGACGCGGGCTGCACCGCCGACACGCAGCGTCGCTGCCGCGCACGCCGCCCCCGCCGAGGACCCCGCCACCATCCCGCGGGTCGACCTGACTTCGCAGATCCTCTTCCAGCTGCTCGCCTCCGAAGTCGCCGCCCAGCGCGGCGAGGTCGGCGGGGCGACCGCCACCTACCTGTCGCTCGCGCGCCAGACGCGCGATCCGCGGCTCGCGCGGCGCGCAACCGAGCTGGCGCTGGCCGAGCGCTCGCTCGAACGGGCGCTGCAGTCGGCGCAGCTGTGGCGAGAGCTCGCTCCGCAGTCGCCGCTGGCCGCCCAGACCCTCGAAGCCCTCTGGCTGACCACTGGCCGGCTCGAACCGGCAGAGCCGCTGCTCGCGCAGCGACTGGCGCGGGCACGCGCGAGCGGCCAGCTCGCCCAGGCCTACCCGGAGCTGCTGCGCCTGCTGATGCGGGCCCCGGATCGCAGCGCCGTGCTGGCCCTGTTCGACCGCCTGGCCGCTGCCGACCAGGACCTCCCCGAAGCGCGCCTGACCGCCGCCGCGCTTGCCGAGCGCGCCTCCGACGAGGAACGTGCGGCACGCGAGGCCGCCGCCGCGCTGGCGCTGCGGCCGGACGACCCGGAAACCGCGGTCGCCGCGGCCCGCTTCGCACAGCGCGCCTCGGGAGGCGTGCCCGCCGCCGCGGCGCTGCTCGACGACTTCCTGCGCCGGCGGCCCGATGCGCTCGAGGCCCGCTACGCCTATGCGCGCCTGCTGGCCGCACAGGGGCGCAACGCCGACGCGCGCGCGCAGATGGAACTCGCCCTGAAGCAGGAGCCGAAAAGCCCGGCGATCCTGTTCGCGCTGGCCCAGCTCGCCTACCAGACCCGACAGCCCGATGCCGCCGAAGACTACCTGCGCCGCTACCTCGCGCTTCCCGACGGGGTGCCGCGCGACCGCAATCCCGCCTGGGTCTTCCTGGCCCAGATCGAGGAGGACCGCGACCGCAACGCAAAGGCGATCGACTGGCTCGCGAAGGTCACGCCCGGCGAGCAGTACCTGCCCGCACGGATGCGCCGCGCACTGCTGACCGCCCGCCTCGGGCGTCTGGACGAGGCGCGCGAGCTGCTGCACACGACCAGCGCCACCAGCGCACGCGAGCGCGCGCAACTGGTCTCCGCCGAGGCCCAGCTGCTGCGCGAGGCGGGCCGCCACGCCGACGCCTTCGAGGTCATCGACCAGGCACTGCAGGCGAATCCCGACAATGCCGACCTGCTCTACGACCACGCGATGGCCGCCGAGCGGATCGACCGGATCGACCAGACCGAAAGGAGCCTGCGCCGGCTGATCGAGCTGCGTCCCGACAACGCCCACGCGTACAACGCGCTCGGCTACACCTTCGCGGACCGCAACCTGCGACTGGACGAAGCCAAGGCGTTGATCGACAAGGCGCTGCAGCTCGCGCCGGACGATCCGCACATCATCGACAGCCTGGGCTGGGTGCTCTACCGGCTCGGCCGGCTCGACGAGGCGCTCGCACAACTGCAGCGCGCCTGGGAAATCCGCCCGGAGGCCGAGATCGGGGTGCACCTGGGCGAGGTGCTGTGGCGGCTGGGCCGTGCCGACGACGCGCGCAGGATCTGGCTCGAGGCGCGCAAGCTCGAACCTGCCAGCGAGACGCTGCGCAAGACGCTGGTCCGGCTCGATGTGGCGCTCTGATCTTCCCGACACACCAGCTCCCGCCCGCAGGTCGCGTCTCGTGGACGCGGCACGGGCGGCCAGCCTGTGCGCCGGCACGCTGCTCGCGGCCGGCTGCGCCACTCCGACTCTGCCCGGTCCTGCAGCCTCGGGCAGCGACAGCTGGACAGGCCGCTTCGCCGTCACCTGGGTTGCGGCCGACGAGCCAGCGCGCCAGGAGCGTGCGAGCGGCCGCTTCGCGCTGCGCGAGGCCGCCGGACGCACCGAGCTCGAGGTGTTCTCGCCCTTCGGACAGACGATCGCTCGCGCACTCTCCGACCCCGGAAGCGCCTCGCTCGAGACCTCCGACGGTCGCCGCTTCGAGGCCGGCGACGCCGAGGCGCTGACCGAATCGGTGCTCGGCTGGCGAGCCCCGGTGCAGTTGCTGCCGGGCTGGCTGCGCGGCGAGCTCCCCGACCTGTCGGTGAGCTCGGGCTGGCGGGTCAGGGTCGATGCGCGCGAAGGCCGCCGGCCGCAACGGATGACGATCTCCTGGCCCGCCGGGGCGGTCGGCGTCCCGCAGCAGGTGACGATCCGGCTGGCGCTGGACCCCGACGAGAGCGGCGCGCGCGAGGCGGGCACCCGATGATCGCGGAGTTGCGGGACTGCCCGGCCCCCGCGAAGCTGAACCTCTTCCTGCACGTGACCGGTCGGCGGGCCGACGGCTACCATCTGCTCGAGACGGTGTTCGAACTGATCGACCTGGCCGACACACTGCACTTCCGCCTGCTCGAAGACGGAAGCATCCGCTTGCGCACCCCGCTTCCGGGCGTGCCCGAGGAGACCGACCTCACGGTGCGCGCCGCGCGCCTGCTCGCGGCGGAATCCGGCTGCCGGCTGGGCGTGGAGATCACGCTCGACAAGCGCATCCCGATGGGCGGCGGGCTGGGCGGCGGAAGCTCCGACGCGGCGACCACCCTGCTCGCGCTCAACCGCCTCTGGGGACTGGACTGGTCGCCCGCGCGGCTGGAGGCGCTGGCGCTGCGCCTGGGCGCCGACGTGCCGGTGTTCGTGCGCGGCCGTCCCGCGTACGCGACCGGAATCGGCGAGCGCCTGCGCCCGCTGGCGCTGCCGAAGCGCTGGTACGTCGTGCTCGCGCCGCAGGTCTGCGTGCCCACTGCTGCCGTGTTTTCGGCGCCCGAATTGACAAGAGACACGAAACCGCTGAAAATCCACGGTCTTTCGCGGGGCGATTCGGTGTTTCGCGGAAGGAACGACCTGCAGAGCGTCGTCGTGGCGCGGCAACCCGAGGTTGCCGCAGCGCTCGAAGCCCTGCGACAGGCCGCCAGCGAGGCCGGGGTACCGGCGCAGCTGGCCCGGATG
This sequence comes from Pseudomonadota bacterium, assembly GCA_963204785.1. GTDB lineage: Bacteria > Pseudomonadota > Gammaproteobacteria > Burkholderiales > Burkholderiaceae_E > Quisquiliibacterium. The sequence continues at coordinate 87,025 of CAUJHG010000064.1, forward strand.
ACCGGCTCTGGCGCCTGCGTGTTCCTCCCGCTGCGCACTGCCTCCGAGGCGAACGCGGTGAAGGAGCGGCTCGAGGGTCGCACCGATGCCGTCGTCACCGTCGCCGGATCGCTGGCCAGGCATCCGCTTCGCGAGAGGGTCTTCGGGCATGCGGCAGTCCAGCGCAGCGCTTCGCAGGCCGGATGAACAGATGGGGAGTCGCCAAGTTGGTTAAGGCACCGGATTTTGATTCCGGCATTCGAGGGTTCGAATCCTTCCTCCCCAGCCAACCCCTTCAGCCCGCGCAGCCCCGCGCCGCGGGCTGATGTTCGCCATTCCTCGCACCCGGATCCGATCATGCAGCTGGCGCAGCCACGCAACGCGGATGTCTTGTCTCCCGAAGGGCTGATGATCTTCACCGGCAACGCGAACCCGAAGCTCGCCGCCGACGTCGTCTCCCACCTGCAGATCCCCCTTGGCAAGGCCACCGTCGGCCGCTTCTCCGACGGCGAGGTGATGGTCGAGCTGCTCGAGAACGTCCGCGGCAAGGACGTCTACGTGCTGCAGTCCACCTGCGCGCCCACCAACGATCACCTGATGGAAGTGATGATCATGGTCGACGCGCTCAAGCGCGCCTCGGCCGGGCGCATCACTGCAGCGCTGCCCTACTTCGGCTATGCGCGCCAGGACCGTCGGGTGCGCTCGATGCGCGTCGCGATCAGCGCGAAGGTGGTCGCCAACATGCTGCAGATCGCCGGCGTCGACCGGGTGCTGACCATGGACCTGCACGCCGACCAGATCCAGGGCTTCTTCGACATCCCGGTCGACAACATCTACGCGGCCCCGATCCTGCTGGCCGACGTGCACAAGCAGCAGATCGACAACGTGGTGGTGGTGTCCCCGGACGTGGGCGGCGTGGTGCGCGCCCGCGCGCTGGCCAAGCGCCTGGACTGCGACCTGGCGATCATCGACAAGCGCCGGCCCAAGGCCAATGTCGCCGAGGTGATGAACATCATCGGCGACGTCGCCGACCGCACCTGCGTGATCATGGACGACATGGTCGACACCGCGAACACGCTGGTGAAGGCAGCGGTGGCGCTCAAGGAACGCGGCGCGCAGCGCGTGCTGGCCTACTGCACGCACCCGGTGCTCTCGGGCGGAGCGGTCGACCGGATCGTCGGCTCCGCGCTCGACGAGCTCGTGGTCACCGACACCATCCCGCTGCCGAAGGACGCACGGGCCACCTCGAAGATCCGCGTGATCAGCTGCGCACAGCTGCTGGCCGAGACCATCCTGCGCATCAACCGCGCCGACTCGGTCTCGTCGCTGTTCGTCGACTGACCCGACCCCTTTCACTGCCCGGGCCGCGCTGCGGCTGCGGGCGCACGCAACGCCCCGCGCTCTGGTCGCGGACACGGGGCAACACCAGGAGTGAACGATGACAGTCGTCGCCAACACAAGGAACGCGCAAGGTACGGGTGCGAGCCGCCGTCTGCGCAGGGCCGGCAAGGTGCCGGGGATCGTCTACGGCGGCAGCGCCACCCCGACCGCGATCGAGCTCGACCACAACGACCTGTTCCACGCGCTGCGCGTCGAGAGCTTCCACTCGTCGATCCTCGACATGGAACTCGACGGCAAGCCCGAGCAGGTGCTGCTGCGCGCCGTGCAGTGGCATCCGTACAAGCAGCAGGTGCTGCACATCGACTTCCAGCGGGTCGACGCGAACCAGAAGCTCACCGTGAAGGTGCCGCTGCACTTCGTCAACCAGGACGTGTCGCCGGCAGTCAAGCTCTCGGGCGCGATCATCGGTCACGTGCTCACCGAGATCGAGATCTCCTGCCTGCCGGGCAAGCTGCCCGAGTTCATCACGGTCGACCTGGCCGGGCTCGAGGTCGGCAAGACCGTCCACGTGCGCGACATCCCGATGCCCGAGGGCGTCACCGCGGTGCTGCGCGAGGGCGAGAACCCGGCGGTCATCAGCATCACCGTGCCTGCGGGCGGCGAGGAAGCCGCCACCGAGGAAGGCAAGAAGTAAGGCAGCGCAGGCTGCTGCGCAGCGAGGCCCGGGCCGGTCCCGGGCCTCGTCGTTTCCGCGGCGCGCCAGCACCCCACCCGGATCGAGATGAGCGGCATCCGACTGATCATCGGGCTGGGCAACCCCGGCCCCGAGCACGAACACGACCGGCACAACGCCGGCTTCTGGTTCGTCGACGCGATCGCGCGCGCCTACCGCGGCGCCCTGGTGCGCGAAGCGAAGTTCTTCGGCGCGGTCGCCAGAGTGCAGATCGAGGGCGAGCAGGTGCGGCTGCTGCAGCCACACACCTACATGAATCGCTCGGGCCAGGCGGCCGCGGCGCTGGCGGGCTTCTACCGGATCGCTCCGGACCAGATCCTGGTCGCGCACGACGAGCTCGACCTGCTGCCCGGCCAGGCCAGGCTCAAGAAGGGCGGCGGCAGCGCCGGCCACAACGGCCTGAAGGACCTCACGGCGAGGCTCGGCGGCCCCGACTACTGGCGGCTGCGCCTGGGGATCGGGCACCCGCGCACCCTGCAGCTGAATCAGCAGGTGGTCGACTTCGTCCTCCACCGGCCGAGCCGTGAGCATCGGGAGGCGATCGACCGGGAGATCGAGCGCGCGGTCCAGGTGCTGGGCGACTGCGTCGCCGACCGGATGCCCAGCGCGATGCAGCGTCTGCACACGCAGGATCGGCAAGCGGACTGAGCATGCCCGCGGCCGGGATTCCTGCGCACGAGCCCGTCCGCCGGAAGCAGCAGGCGGTTCACGTCCCGGCGATCGATGCCCTGCGCGGGCTTGCAGTCCTGCTGGTGTGGCTGCATCACCTGCAGGCCTATTGCCGGATCGACCTGCTTCTGCCCGGACGCATCGGCGGTCTGATCGGCGTCCAGCTGTTCTTCGTGATCAGCGGCTACCTGATCATGCGCAGCGCCTTGGGCGAGACCCTGGCCGGCTACGCGGTGCGCCGGATCCTGCGCATCTTCCCCTGCTACTGGATCGTCGTGCTCACCGTCACGCTGCTGTCGCCGCGCGTGTCGCTCGGGCTCGTGCACCAGGAGCCGCTCGCGTTCGTGGCGAACCTGCTCGCACTCTCGCACTGGTGGCCGCCATCGCTGCAGTTCTTCGACGTGACCACCGTGAGCTGGACCCTGAGCATCGAGCTGGCGTGGTACCTGCTCGCGCCCCTGCTCGCCTGGTGGCTGGGCTCCTGCGGCACCGGGGCCGGACGCTGGCTCGGCATGGGCGCCACAGCGCTGCTGCTGTCGAGCGGCTGGGTGCTGGCCGCCCAGGGCGGTCACCTGGACGCCGTGTTCGCTCCCGGGATCGCAGCGGCGGGAGTCAGCCCCGTGAACGGGTTCATGCGCTTCGCATACATCGTCAATGCCGCCCCCGCCCAGCTGGTGTTCTTCGTCGCGGGCGCACTGGTGCTGCGCTTCGAAGTCCTGCTGCGCAGCCTGCCGACCGCGATGCTCGCGCTCGCCATCCTCGCGACCGTGCCTGTCGTGGAACGCTGGAACGCTGCGCTGGGCCTGCATCCGTCCTTCGTCTCAGGCATCGGGCTGACGGCGCTGTTCGTGCTGGCGATCGGCGCGGCGAGGGAAGCAGACCGCAACCCCTCGAAGCCCGTTGCCTGGAGCTTGCTCGTCGCGGGACTGACGAGGCTGGGCAGGATCTCGTATCCGGTCTACCTCGTGCACGTCCCCGTGCTGGTGGCCGCGCTGGCGCTGCTGCCCGAGCGTGAGGGGACCTCGTCGTGGCCTGCAGCAGTGCTCGCGATTCCGGTCACCCTGGCGCTCGCCAGCCTGCTCCACCACGCGGTCGAGCGTCCCGGGATCGCCCTTGGCAGGCGCCTGTCGGCTCGGCGCCCTGCCCGCGGCTGACGAGGCGGTGCGCAGCAAGGCGCCGGGATCCGCCGACGACAGCCTCTTGCGGGCGCAGCCGCGCAGGCGATCAGCCGTGCTCGTTCGCCACGCCCGCGACCACGTGCCCGGCAGGCGCCACGCGGGCGGCCGATTCGCAGTGCCCGGTCTGATCGTCGAAGAAGAAGTCGGGCTCGAAGGCCGCCAGGAAGGGGCCCTTGGCGAGGCCGCCGAGGAACATCGCCTCGTCGACCTCCACCCCCCAGTCCATCAGCGTGCGGATCGCGCGCTCGTGCGCCGGCGCGCTGCGTGCCGTGACCAGCGCAGTGCGGATGCGCATCCCGCCGCTGCCGCCTTCGCCCTGCAGGCGGTGCAGCGCTTCGAGCAGCGGCTTGAACGGACCGGGCGGCAGCGGGCGCGCCAGGTTCTCGTCCTCGTGGCGCTGGAAGGCGCCCAAGCCCTCGCGCTGGAAGACGCGCTCGGACTCGTCGGAGAAGAGCACCGCGTCACCGTCGAAGGCGATGCGCAGTTCGTCCGGGTGCGACTCGGACGCCTTGACCGACTCCGAGTACACGCGCGCCGCCGGAATTCCGGCCCCGAGCGCCGCGCGCACGTCCTCGCCGTTGGCCGACAGGAACAGATTCGCCTTCAGCGGCGCCAGGTAGGGCCAGGGGATGCGCCCGCGAGTGAAGATCCCGCGCTCGAGACGCAGCCCCGCATGACGGGCGGAGCGGAACACGCGCAGGCCGCTGACCGGGTCGTTGCGCGAGACCACTGCAACCTCGACCAGCCGCTCGCGCTCGGGGACGTCGGGGGCGTCGAAGGCCAGCAGCTTGCGCACCAGCGCGCAGGCGACTCCCGGCGGCGCCGGCTGCTCCAGGCGCGCACGCTGCAGCGCCATGTAGGAGGCGTCGTCATCGCGCTCGAAGACGCGGTTCTCCTCCTCGAAGTCGAAGACCGCGCGCGAGGAGATCGCGACGACCAGCTTTCCTTCCAGCGTGGCGGGCATGGCGGGCTTCCGGTGCGCAGGCAGTGGGGCCGCGGTCGGGCCGCAGCGGTGAGCGCCGATGATAGCGCCGGCCCGGTTTGCTTTTCCTCTCCCCACCCGGACAATCCGGCGCTGCCGCCGCGGCCGGGTCCGCGGCCGGAGCCACGAACCCACGCACCCGCAGCCCGATGGCCCTCTCCAACCGGCTCTTCGACGAGATCAAGATCGACGACGTCGCCCGCGCGCGACTGGTGTCCTGCGCGCTCGCAGTGCCTCACGATCGCTGGCGCAGCGGCGCCGCCGCACAGGAGGCAGGCGCATGAGACATCTGCTGGTGCTCAACGCCGGCTCCTCGTCGCTGAAGTTCGCGCTGTTCGCCGAGGAACGGGACAGGCTGCGCGAACTGCTGCGCGGACAGATCGAGGGCCTGCCCAGGCGGCCGCGGCTGGAGGTCGACCGCACGGTCTCCCGGCCCGACGGCGACGACGGCGCGCCACCGCGGCGCCAGCGCGCCGCCGAGCACAGCTGGAGCAGCGACGACCCGCAGGCGCCGCGCGACGTCCACGCGGCGCTCGACGTGGTCATGGCCTGGCTGCAGCAACAGGTCAGGCCGCTGGCGGTGCGCGCGGTCGGCCACCGCGTGGTGCACGGCGGGGCCGCGTACGCCGCGCCGATCCTGGTCGACGAACCCGAGCTCGCGCAGCTGCAGCGGCTGGTCCCGCTGGCGCCGCTGCACGAGCCGCACAACCTCGAGGGGGTGCGTGCGGCGCGCGAGCGCTTCCCGGGCGTGCCGCAGATCGCGTGCTTCGACACCGCCTTCCACCGCGGGCATGCCTTCCCCGAGGAGACCTTCGCCCTGCCGCGCGAGTTCTACGACGCGGGCGTGCGCCGCTACGGTTTCCATGGCCTGTCCTACGAGTACGTCGCCGACCGGCTCGCGCAGCTCTCGCCGCGCGCCGGGCGCGGTCGCGTGGTGGTCGCCCACCTGGGCAGCGGCGCCTCGGCCTGTGCAATCCGCAACGGCCGCTCGGTGGCCTCGACCATGGGCTTCACCGCGCTCGACGGACTGGTGATGGGCACGCGCCCGGGCCAGATCGACCCCGGCGTGCTGCTGTGGATGATGAGCGACCGGGGAATGGACGCGGCAGCGATCTCCGAGCTGCTCTACACGCGCTCCGGGCTGATGGGCCTGTCCGGGATCTCCAACGACATGCGCGACCTGCGGGCCAGCCCCGAACCGTCCGCACACGAGGCGATCGAGGTCTTCGTCGCGCGCCTGGTGCGCGAGCTGGGCGCACTGACCGCGGTGCTCGAGGGCCTGGACGCGCTCGCCTTCACCGCGGGGATCGGCGAGAACGATGCGCTGCTGCGCAGCCAGGCCTGCGCCCGGCTGGGCTGGCTGGGGGTGGAGCTCGACGCGGTCGCCAACGCCGCCCACGGTCGCGGCAGCGACGGGCTGATCTCTACCCCGGGCTCGCGCGTCGAGGTGCGCGTGATTCCCACGGACGAGGAGCGGATGATCGCGCGCCACGTCCAGCAGGTGCTGGCACAGTCGCCGGCTTGCGACGCCGAACGCGCCGAACCGGCCTGAGCGCGGCCGGCGCGCCGGGGCGCGCGCAGGCCACGCGCCCCCTCCCGGCTACAATGCGGCCCTCCGGAAAGGTATCCACATGTCCCTCAAGTGCGGCATCGTCGGCCTGCCCAACGTCGGCAAGTCGACCCTGTTCAATGCCCTGACCAAGGCCGGAATCGCGGCCGAGAACTACCCGTTCTGCACGATCGAGCCCAACGTCGGGATCGTCGAGGTCCCCGATCCGCGGCTCGTGAAGCTCGCCGAAATCGTCAGACCGCAGCGCGTGCTGCCGGCCACGGTCGAGTTCGTCGACATCGCCGGGCTGGTCGCGGGCGCCTCCAAGGGCGAGGGCCTGGGCAACCAGTTCCTGGCCAACATCCGCGAAACCGACGCGATCGTCCACGTGGTGCGCTGCTTCGAGGACGAGAACGTGGTGCACGTGAGCGGGCGCATCGACCCGATCTCCGACATCGAGGTGATCGACACCGAGCTCGCGCTGGCCGACATGGCCACCGTGGAAAAGGCGCTGGCGCGCTACACGAAGGTCGCCCGCGCGGGCGGCGACAAGGAGGCGCAGCGACTGGTCGCGGTGCTCGAGAAGTGCATGGCGGTGCTCGATGAGGCCAGGCCGGTGCGCTCGCTGGACCTCTACGAGGAGGAGAAGGCGGTGCTGCGGCCGCTGTGCCTGATCACCGCCAAGCCCACGATGTACGTGGCCAACGTGCGCGAGGGCGGCTTCGAGGACAACCCGCACCTGGACGCGGTGCGCGCGCACGCCGCCGCACAGGGCTCGGTGGTGGTGCCGGTGTGCGCCGCGATCGAGGCCGAGATCGCCGAACTTCCCGACGAGGACAAGGCGGTGTTCCTCGAGGACATGGGAATGGAGGAACCCGGCCTGGACCGCGTGATCCGCGCCGCCTTCGGGCTTCTCGGGCTGCAGACCTACTTCACCGCGGGCGAGAAGGAGGTCCGCGCCTGGACGGTGCGCGTCGGCGCCACCGCGCCGCAGGCCGCCGGCGTGATCCACACCGACTTCGAGCGCGGCTTCATTCGCGCCGAGACCATCGCCTACGAGGATTTCGTCGCCTGCGGTGGTGAGGTGGGCGCCCGCGAGAAGGGGAAGATGCGGCTCGAAGGCAAGGACTACGTCGTGCGCGACGGCGACGTGATGCACTTCCGCTTCAACGTCTGACGATTTTTGCTGGATCTCGATGGCGCTCAGTAGCGCTTGGTAGACAGATTGGACCTTTGTAAATCAATGGGTTGCATAAACAATACGGTCTACTGAGCGTTCCTATTGTTCATTGAGGTCTGAAAAATTCGGGGGTAGCGTTGGGGGTACTCGTGTTCAACCGTGGGGGTACATCTCCCCGCAGTGGAGTCCAACGATGCCCGAGAATCTACTCACCGACCTCAAGGTCAGGTCGGCCAAATCGACTGATCGAGATTGGAAACTATCAGACGGCGGGGGCCTGTTCCTGCTGGTCAAGCCCACCGGCGGCAAGCTCTGGCGGTGGAAGTACCGCCTGCAAGGCAAGGAGAACCTCTTTGCCATTGGCGGTTTTCCTCAGATAAGCCTTGCAGAGGCGCGTGCTGCTCGCGAGAAAGCGCGTGCCTTGGTCAAGCAAGGTATCCACCCTGCGCATGAGCGGCAGCAGGTCAAGCAGCGCAACCTGGAAGTGTTGGAGGAACGCAAACGCGCAAAGGAAAGTTCGTTTGCCAAGGTAGCGAAAGCGTACCTAGCCGAGATCAAGCCAGTCTTCGCACAGAGTTCCTACCGGACGAAAGAATCCCGCATCAGGAAGTACCTGTCACCCAAGTTCGATGGGATGCCGATGAGCGACATTGGCGTGAAGCAGATCCGGCCGCTGCTGGAGGAATGCAAGGTACATGGTGCGTGGGCGGCCATTCACGTCAAAGGTGATCTTTCGGCGATCTTTGAGTTTGCGGTGGTGCGGGGGCTGGTCGAGGCAAACCCAATTCCCAGCCTGCGCGGGCTGCTCCGCGTGCCGTTCAGCGAGAGCAAGGCGGCGATGACGCGAGAGCAAATCCAGAAGTTCTATCAGGAGTTGCGCGGCTACCGGGGCTATCCGGAAACTTCATTGTGCCTGCGGTTGATCGCGCTGACCGCCTGCCGTCCAGGGGAAGCGGCGGATGCCGAGTGGGATGAGTTCGACTTTGAGGATGCCCTGTGGCGTCGGCCTGCGGCGAAGATGAAAGCGCGGCGTGACCATGTCAGCCCGTTGTCGGTGCAGGCCATTGCCGTGCTGAAGGATTTGCAGTGCATCACGGGCGGCGGCCGCTATCTGTTCCCACACCGGAGCGGCAAGGGCTTCACTACGCCCAACCGACTGACCTATGCGATGCGCGACATGAACCTGGGCCGGGGTACGACGCCGCATTGCTGGCGGACGACCTTTTCGACCTGGGCCAACGAGAACGGATACCGGCCTGATGCAATTGAACGGCAGCTTGCCCACGTGGAAAGCAACAAGGTGCGGGCGACGTACAACAAGGCGTTGTTGCTGGATCAGAGAAGGACGCTGTTGCAGGACTGGGCGGACTATCTGAGTGCTGCGGAGGGCAGCGGCACAACATAGAGACGGTTTGGCCGGGTATCGCAGCAGCGAGTGGGCAGAGCGGCCTTTTCCTTTTCTGGATAGGGCCGTTGTCCCTTGAGTGCCGTTCCCTTGCCGTTTGCCTTTGCCCTGAGTTGGGCCTGGAAATGGGGTAAATAATGGGGAAAATAGGGTAATTGTGAGATTATTACCCTTTTTAGGCATCTCCTTCCTGGTCGGCCATGCCGGCCCCTCGCGACCGGGCCTACGTTCAGGAAATGGGGTAATCAAACACATTTAATGAGGTATTTTTAGAGACAATGCCCCATTTAAAGACTATGATTACCCCATTTAGACAGCCTGGGCTTACATTTCCATGCACTCGCTCACACCCGAGTACCTTGTCGCGCTTCGCTTCGATGGCACTCAGGCCGCCACGTTGCGCACACTGGGCGAGTACCAGGGTAAGCAGCAACTCTACGCCGCACAGTCGCCCGAAGCCCTCAAGGGCCTGCGCCAGATCGCGGTGGTGGAGTCCGCTGAGTCGTCTAACCGGCTGGAAGGTGTTGTCGTAGCGCCTTCGCGGCTGAAGTCTCTGGTCATCCGCAACGCAACACCAAAGAGCCGCTCCGAACAGGAGATCGCCGGCTACCGTGACGCCCTGGCGCTGATCCACGAATCGGCCGCGCACATGTCCTTCAGCGAGGGCGTAGTGCTGCAACTCCACACCCTGCTGTACCGCTATATGCCGCAGGCGGGCGGGCGCTGGAAGGCTACCAATAACGACATCATCGAACGTCACCCGGACGGCACGTCACGTCTACGTTTCCAGCCGGTCGCTGCGCACCTCACACCCATGGCTATGACCGATCTGGCTGGGCGCTACGCCACCGCGCTGGATCAGCACCTGGCCGACCCCCTCGTACTGGTGCCGCTGGCGATGCTCGACTTCCTGTGCATTCACCCCTTCCCGGACGGCAACGGCCGCATGTCCCGCTTGTTGACCTTGCTGCTGCTCTACCACTTCGACTATGCCGTGGGCCGCTACATCAGTTTGGAACGCATCTTCGAGGACACCAAGGAAGGCTATTACGAGACGCTGGAAGCCAGTTCGCAGGGATGGCACCAGGGGCAGCACGACGTAAAGCCCTGGCTTGACTACTTCTGGGGCGCCTTGCTGCGGGCCTACCGCGAGTTCGAGGAGCGTGTCGGCACCATCGAACGTGGCCGTGGCAGTAAAGGCGACCGGGTGCGTGCGGAAGTCCTGGGACGTACTCTGCCGTTTTCGATTTCCGAAATCGAAGAAGCCTGCCCGGGTGTAAGCAGGGACATGGTGCGGCTAGTGCTGCGGGCGATGAAATCAGAGGGGTTGATCGAATCGACTGGCAAGGGGCGAGGTGCGCAATGGATCAAGCGAGCGTAAGGGGATCACGATGGAACTGATCGACGACATCAGCCGCTTGTTGGGTGATGACCTCAAGCAAGTCATTCGGCCAGGGGTACGGCTGCAGATCGGAGCCTTGTGCTTAGTAGTCCGTTTCGGAAGTTCGCACACGTATTCCTTCAAGCTGCCAGCTTGAGGGGCTGGCTCTGCGCATGACGATTGCGCATCCGCGCGATCAGGGCGTTGAGATCGGCACGGGTGAACTTCCACTCGAATGGACGCGCGATGCTCTCGAAGTAGCGCTCGAAGTTCGCCAGTCGCTCGGCCACCGCCTCCAGGCAAGGGAAGTCGTTCGGAGTCAGCGCCTTGCGCTGCACGATCGAGAAGTAGATCTCGATCTGGTTGAGCCAGCTCGCGTGGACCGGGCCGTGGACCGGAACCAGCCGCGGATGAGCCTTCGTCAGCCGTTGCACGCACGCTTGGCCGCGATGCGACGAGCCGTTGTCCATGATCCAGAACACGCGGCGCGCGGTGTCGTACGGCGGCTGGCTCATGACCTGCCCGACCAGGCGCTCGAAGGGCGCGATGCCGGTGGTCGCTTCGCAGCGGCCGAACACCTTGGCGCGATGAACGTCCAGCGCCGCAAGGTACGCCCAGGCACCCCCTCGAACATACTCGTGCTCCACGCGCATCGTCTGGCCGGGTCGGGTCGGCAGGCTCGGATGGATGCGCAGCCGCGCCTGGATGCTGGTCTTCTCGTCGGTCGAGATGACGTACTCGTCCTCGCAAAGCGGCTGGCCTTGCCAGCGTCGCTCGTACAGGTCCAGGAGGCGTCCGGCCTTGGCCTGGAACTGCGGATCGCGCGGAAAGATCCAGCAGCGGTGCTGCCACGGCCGGATGGCGTCCTCGTGCAGCCAACGCCAGACGGTGCTGTCGCTGATGCGCGCCACCAGGCCCGAGCGCTCGGCCTGTCGCGCCACATCGGCCACGCTGAGTCGCGACAGCGGCAGGCCGAGGTTGGCCGGACGTTCGCAAGCGATCGCCTTGATCTCAACCGTGAGCTCTGGGGGGAAAGACCCGAGGGCGACCCGGGCGGGCTCTCTCTTCGAGGCCCGCCAATCGCTCCTTGAAGAAGCGCTTGCGCCACTGGCTGACCACCTCGCGTCGAGTGTCCAGGCGCGCGGCGATCTGATCGTTGTCCATGCCTTTGGCCGCCATCAGGATCATCTTGGCCCGAGTGACCTCGAAGTATGGCAACGTATATTTGGCCGCGCGCCGATTCAGTTCTGCGAACTCGTCGGCGGACAACTCGATTCGGAACGGGCTCTTCCTCGGCATGCGCAACCCCTCGTGGGAGGATTGCGCCAAGATGCCATACGAGGCTGGAATTAGCAAGACGATACGTGTCCATAATTACGAAGATACCTACTTAGACCGGCCCCGAAACAGCCCAAAAATCAAGGGACAAAGAAGTGAGTGACCAGTTTTTCAACCAGCCAATCCTCAATTCGCCTTACGGCTACCCGTCGCGGCACTGGGAGCTGGACGACAGCGGACAACCCACGCAGCAAATCGTCGAGTCTCGCCGAGCGTCCAGCTTCATCAGTCCGATTCCAAAGCCCCGCCGGCACCGCGGCGAGCAGGCTACTCTGGCGCTGGATGAAGTCGAGAACCTGGCTGACGACGGGCAGCGTTACCGCCACTCTGAACTGATCAATTCGGTGCGGCGCGAGGTCGATGCGTGGCGTCGCTTGCCGCCGACGCAGTGGCGTGTCACCCCCGAAACGGCCCGTCTGCTGGAGCACTGGCGCAACCACAAGTTCGCTGGGGTGCGCCCCTTCTTCTGCCAGGTAGAAGCGGCCGAAACCGCGATCTGGCTGACCGAGGTCGTCCCGCAGCTCGGCAAAAGCGGGGAACGCTTTCTCGATCACCTGAAGAAAGTCAGCAACGATGCCAACCCCGGCCTGATGCGCCTGGCACTGAAGCTGGCCACCGGCGCAGGAAAGACCACAGTCATGGCCATGCTCATCGCTTGGCAGACGGTCAATGCCGTGCGCCATCCTCAGAGCAAGAAATTCACCCGTGGCTTCCTGCTGGTCGCCCCTGGCCTGACCATCAAGGATCGTTTGCGTGTGCTGTTGCCCAATGATGCGGACAGCTACTACGCCAGCCGCGAGATCGTGCCCCGCGACATGCTGGCGGATCTGGACAAGGCCAAAATCGTCATCACCAACTACCACGCCTTCAAGCTGCGCGAACGCATGGAATTGTCCAAAGGCGGCCGTCGCTTGTTGCAAGGCCGCACCGGCAGCGAGCTGGACACGCTGGAAACCGAGGGGCAGATGCTCCAGCGGGTCATGCCGGAATTGATGGGGCTGAAGAACATCCTCGCCATCAACGACGAGGCGCACCATTGCTATCGTGAAAAGCCCGCTTCCGACGACGATTTCATCGACGACAAGGGCAACCCCCTGACCGGCGATGACCTCAAAGCCGCCAAGGAACACGTCAAGGACGAGAACGAAGCAGCGCGCCTGTGGATTTCCGGCCTCGAAGCCGTGAACCGCAAGCTGGGCCTGCAACAGGTCATCGACCTCTCGGCCACGCCATTCTTCCTGGCCGGTTCCGGCTACGTGGAAGGCACCTTGTTCCCGTGGACGATGAGTGACTTCTCGTTGATGGATGCCATCGAGTGCGGCATCGTCAAGTTGCCGCGTGTGCCGATTGCACAGAACCTGCCCGGCGACTTCGACATGCCGATGTTCCGCGATCTGTGGAAGCACATAGGCAATAAGATGCCCAAGAAGGGGCGCGGCAAGGGTGCACAGGCTGATCCAGAAGACATTCCGCAATTGCTGAAAAGCGCGCTGGACGCGCTTTACGGCCATTACCTCAAAACCTACGAAGCTTGGAAGCAGGCCGGCATCAAGGTGCCGCCATGCTTCATCGTGGTGTGCAACAACACCGCCACCTCCAAGCTGGTGTTCGATTACATTTCCGGCTTTGATCGTCGCAATGACGATGGCAACGTCAGCTACCAGGCTGGCCGACTGGAACTGTTCCGCAATTACGACGAGCACGGTGAGCCGCTGGCGCGCCCGAATACCCTGCTGATCGACAGCGAACAGCTCGAATCCGGCGAGGCGCTGGACGACAACTTCCGGGGCATGGCCGCCGACGAGATTGAACGTTTCAAGCGCGAGATCATCGAGCGCACCGGCGACCGCAGACAGGCCGAGAACCTGAGTGACAGCGAATTGCTGCGCGAAGTGATGAACACTGTTGGCAAGCAGGGCCGCCTGGGCGAGCAAATCCGGTGCGTCGTGTCGGTGTCCATGCTCACCGAAGGCTGGGATGCCAATACCGTTACCCACGTCCTCGGTGTGCGTGCGTTCGGCACCCAGTTGCTTTGCGAACAGGTGATTGGCCGAGCTCTGCGCCGCCAGTCCTATGAATTGAACGAGCAGGGATTGTTCGACGTGGAATATGCCGACGTGTTCGGCATTCCCTTCGACTTCACCGCCAAGCCGGTAGTTGCCACTCCGCCCAAGCCGCGCGAAACCGTCACCGTCAAGGCACTGCGCCCGGAACGCGATTCTCAGGAAATCCGATTTCCGCGCGTGCAGGGCTATCGTGTCGAACTGCCGGAGGAAAGGCTGGAAGCCGCCTTTGGCACCGACGATCATTTGACATTGACGCCAGAGCAAGTCGGCCCCACGGAAACCCGCAACGCCGGCATTATCGGCGAAGCGGTGGAACTGAACCTCAAGCACCTAGGCGACGTGCGCCAGTCCACGCTGCTGATGGAGCTGACCAAGCACCTGCTGTTCGAGCACTGGCGCGACCAAGGCCAGGATGCACCGATCGCCCTGTTCGGCCAGCTTAAGCGTATCGTGCGTGAGTGGCTGGAGGAGTGTCTGGAGTGTAAGGGTGGCACCTATCCGGCGCAGTTGATGCACCGTGAACTGGCCGACCTGGCCTGCCAAAAGATTACTCGCGGCATCGTCAAGCGCGAACTAGAGAAAGGCCGGCTGGTCAAGGCCATCCTCGACCCATTCAACCCCACCGGCAGCACCGCGCACGTGCGCTTCAACACTTCTCGCGAAGACCGTTGGGAAACCCTTGGGCCGCCGCCCAAGAACCACGTCAACTGGGTCATTCTGGACAGCGGTTGGGAAGGCGAATTCTGCCGCGTCGCCGAGTCGCACCCCAAGGTACTGGCCTACACCAAGAACCACAACCTCGGCCTGGAAGTGCCCTACCGCTTCGGCTCGGCCAACCGCATCTACATCCCGGATTTCATCGTGCAAGTGGACGATGGTCACGGCAAGAACGACCCGCTGAACCTGATCGTCGAGATCAAGGGCTACCGGCGCGAGGATGCGAAGGAAAAGAAATCCACCATGGACACCTACTGGATTCCCGGCGTGAATCACCTCGGCACGCACGGCCGCTGGGCCTTTGCCGAGTTCGGCGATGTGTACGAGATGCAGGACGACTTCGCCGAAAAGATACAAGCGGAGTTCGGCAAGATGCTGGCCAAGGTCGGAGTTGGCGCATGAAATTCGAAACCTTCAAGCCCGGACGCTGGCAACAACGCCTCCAATACAAGAGCTTCGAGCCGGTGCCGGTCAACCACGACTGGCATTGGGAAGACCCACGCATCAACGTGCTGCTCGAATCGGCCAACCGCGCCCTGGGCGAACTCAATGCGTATTCGCTGATCGTGCCGGACATCGACCTGTTCATCGAGATGCACGTGGTCAAGGAGGCGCAGACCTCCAGCCGCATCGAGGGCACCAACACCGGCATCGACGAAGCCGTGTTGCCGGAAGAACAGATCAAGCCGGAAAAGCGCGACGACTGGCGCGAAGTGCGCAACTACATCGACGCGGTCAACTACGCCATCGCCGAACTGGGCAAGCTGCCGCTGTCCAATCGGCTGCTCAGGCAGACTCACGCCATCCTGTTGCGCGGGGCGCGGGGCGAGCACAAGCAACCGGGCGAGTTCCGCATCAGCCAGAACTGGATCGGCGGCTCCAGCCTGGCCGATGCCGCCTTCATTCCGCCCCACCACGAGGGCGTGCCGGAACTGATGGGCGATCTGGAAAAGTTCTGGCACAACGAATCGGTCACCGTTCCCCACCTGATCCGGCTGGCCATCAGCCACTACCAGTTCGAGACCATCCACCCGTTCCTGGACGGCAACGGTCGCATCGGTCGCCTGCTGATTCCGCTGTATCTGGTCAGCAATGGCCTGCTGGTCAAGCCCTCGCTGTACCTGTCGGATTTCTTCGAGCGCAACCGGGGCAGTTACTACGATGCCCTGACCCGCGTGCGCGCCTCCGGCGACCTGATCCACTGGGTGAGGTTCTTCCTGCAGGGCGTGGCCGAGACTTCCACCAAGGGCCGCGACACCTTCGGCAAGATCCTGTCCCTGCGCACCGATGTGGAACAACGCATCCTGACCCTGGGCAAGCGGGTGCCCAATGCCCGCGCCACCTTGAACCTGCTGTACCGCCACCCGGTAATCTCCGCCGCCGACCTGGAGCAGCAACTCGGCGTCTCCTCCCCGACCGCCCAGGCCTTGGTCAAGGACTTGATTCGATTGGGAATTCTGACCGAGATCACGGGCCAGATGCGGGGCCGGCTGTACGAGTTCGAACCTTACCTTGACCTGTTCGTTAGTTAACGAAAATGGTCTATCCTTAACTAGCATCCATCCTAAATTAAGCCTGCTTCCTGCCCATGGCCCGCCAACCCCGCAAACCCAAGACCCCGCTTGGCATCGAAGACCTCGTCCACAATGAGGCCAAGCGCAAGAACATCCCGACCGTGGAGCACCAGTCGGTGATGCAACACCACGAGCAGGCGCCGGTGAAGGTGGCCTACCCGCGCGCCAACCGGCAATGGCTGGAGGAACTGTGCGCCGTGCACGATGCCGGCAAGGCATCCACGGAATTCCAGCAGCGGCTGAACCGTGACCTGGACCCGCAGCTCATCTGGCGCGGCAAGGATCAGCAGGACTGGTCAGACTTGGTCGTCAATGCGCCGCCGCTCTACATCCAGGAAAAGGTCAAGCCCAAGGCGCTGATCGACGACCTGCGCCGCCAGACCGAAGAACGACGCGAAGCCGCCGCGCCACAGCAGGACACGCTGGACCTGTTCGGCGACTTCAACGGCCTGCCGGAAGGTGCGGATCGCACCGAGTTCTACCAGCACGAAGGTCACTGGCAGAACCGCTTCATCCTGGGCGATTCCTTGCAGGTGATGGCCAGCCTGGCCGAGCGCGAGGGGCTGCGCGGCAAGGTGCAGTGCATCTATTTCGATCCGCCCTACGGCATCAGATTCAACAGCAACTTCCAGTGGTCCACCACCAGCCGTGACGTGAAGGACGGCAGTGCCGAGCACATCACCCGAGAGCCGGAGCAGGTGAAGGCGTTCCGCGATACCTGGCGCGACGGAATTCATTCGTACCTGACCTATCTGCGCGACCGGCTGATGGTGGCGCGGGATTTGTTGACCGAATCCGGGTCGCTCTTCGTGCAGATTGGCGAGGAAAACGTCCATCGCGTCCGGACCGTATTGGATGAAGTTTTTGGCGATGCGAACTTCGTCAGCCAAATCAATTTCAAGACAACGGGCGGTGCGGGTTCACCGACTGGCGGAACCGAAACGCTCGCGTCAGTAAACAATTTCATTCTTTGGTATGCGAAGAATGGTGCTGCAATCAAGTATCGGCAGCCGTATCGCTCCAAACGAGATTTGGGCGGTGGCGCTGCTGCATATAACAAACTCGATTTCTTCGACAAAGCAGACCGCAGGTCAGCAACAGAAGAAGAACGGGGGCGCATTCCGGCTGATGCGCGACTTTACTGCGTAGATAACTTGACGAGCCAAAGCTCAGGAGGGCCGCAGTTTTTTGACGTTCCGTTCCGGGGAAGAGTTATTCCCGTTGGCAAAAGCGGCTGGAAAACAACCGTGACAGGAATGACAAGGTTGAGGCAGTCCCAACGCCTTGAGCTTGCAGGTCAAACTCTGCGTTACGTTCGCTATGTTGACGACTTTCCGGTTTATCCCTTGAACAACTCTTGGGACGACACGGTAACGGCGGGTTTCGCTTCGGATAAGTTGTACGTCGTGCAAACGAATCCGAAGGTCATCGAACGCTGCATCTTGATGGCCACCGACCCTGGCGACCTCGTCCTCGACCCCACCTGCGGCTCCGGCACCACCGCCTACGTCGCCGAGCAATGGGGCCGCCGCTGGATCACCGTCGACACCAGCCGCGTCGCGCTGGCGCTGGCCCGCGCCCGCATCATGGGCGCGCGCTACCCGTACTACCTGCTGGCCGATTCCCGCGAAGGCCAGTTGAAGGAAGCCGAGATCACCCGCAGTGCGCCGTCCAGCCAGTCCACCTGGGGCAACATCGCCCACGGCTTCGTCTATGAGCGCGTGCCGCACATCACCCTCAAATCCATCGCCAACAACACCGAAATCGACGTCATCTGGGACAAGTTCCAGACTGTGCTGGAGCCGCTGCGTGCCGATTTGAACCAGGCGCTTGGCAAGCAGTGGCAGGAATGGGAAATTCCGCGTGAGGCCGATGCCAACTGGAGCGAGACCGCTAAAAAACTGCATGCCGACTGGTGGCAGCAGCGCATCGCTCGGCAAAAGGAAATCGACACCTCCATCGCTGCCAAGGCCGAGTTCGAGTACCTCTACGACAAACCCTACGAAGACAAGAAGAAAGTGCGCGTAGCCGGCCCCTTCACCGTGGAATCGCTCAGCCCGCACCGAGTGCTGGGCGTGGACGAGGAAGACGAGCTGATCGACCAGGTGGCCGAAACCCAGGCCGAATACGGCCAGGACTTCGCCAGTTTGATTCTCGCCAACCTGCGCACCGCCGGTGTGCAGCAGGCGCACAAAGCCGACAAGATCGAATTCACTTCTCTGGAACCCTGGCCAGGTGATCTGATTTGCGCTGAGGGCCGCTACCTGGAGAACGGCCAGGTCAAACGTGCCGGTATTCTGGTCGGCCCGGAATTCGGCACCGTCACCCGAGTTGATCTGGTTGATGGTGCTCGCGAAGCAAGCGATGCCAACTTCGACGTACTCATCGCCTGCGCCTTCAACTACGATGCACCCGCCAGTGAATTTAGCAAACTGGGCCGCATCAACGTACTCAAGGCGCGCATGAATGCTGACCTACACATGGCCGAAGACCTGAAGAACACTGGCAAGGGCAACCTGTTCGTCATCTTCGGTGAACCGGATGTGGACGTGCTGGATACCCAGGGCAGTAGCATCCGCCGATATGACGGCAAGCGCGATGTCATTGAGGTGCCCGCTGACGGGCAGCTGGTGGTGCGCATCAACGGTGTGGATGTGTTCCACCCCAGCACAGGCGAAGTGCGCAGCGACGGCGCAGACGGCATCGCCTGCTGGTTTCTGGACACCGACTACAACGAGGAATCCTTCTTCGTTCGCCATGCCTATTTCCTCGGCGCGAACGATCCGTACAAGGCGCTGAAGACCACCCTCAAAGCCGAAATCGACCCCAACGCCTGGGCGACACTCAACAGCGATACCTCGCGCCCGTTCCCGAAGCCCAGCACTGGCCGCTTCGCAGTGAAGGTCATCAATCATCTGGGCGATGAGGTGATGAAAGTATTCAAGGTGAGCTGAAGGCGGGATGACCTGATGCCGACGACCAGCCCAATTCAGCAGCACAGAGAATCGACGCGTGATCTGGCCCGCGCGTTAAAGCCGTCGGATGTCTATTGGTGGCTACTGGAATACGGCTACTTTCCCGAAGCCTACGTACTGCCGCCGTGCTTTCGCGTGACGAAGATGCCCGCGAAGCAAAGGCGGTACTTTGATCCGAATAAAGGCTTCAAGGGGTTGAAGGAGGCCGAGTTCGTCCGTGTGCATTTCCCGAAAACGGAACTGACCGATAGGACGTTCGGGATCATTGAGCCGAAAATTCATAACGACATTGCCTACCACATCACCCGAAACTGGAAGGCGATAGTAGATGCGATGATTCCGTCGGACAGTATCGTTTCGTCATACAGCTTTCCCATTCCAGTCAACCGGAAGAAGCCGGGGCGCATGGGTGAGCTTCGCAGCGGCAGGATGATCTACGAGTTCATCACCATGACGGACGATGCCCTGGCCACGGTGGCATACCGCTTCACACATATCGTCAAAGCCGATATCAAGAACTTCTACCCTTCGGTCTACACACACAGCCTTGCTTGGGCGATTCATGGCAAGCGAACAATCCGATATGGTGGTAAGGGCAAAAATCGACGTGATATGAAGTTTGTCGGCAACCGGCTCGACAAGCTGTTCCAGATGGCCAACGATGGCTGCACTAACGGCCTGCCAATTGGGCCTGCGGTTTCTGACATCGTTTCCGAGATTGTGGCTTCGGCGGTAGATTGCGTGTTGAGCGCCGAATTGAAGCGCAACCACATTGAGTGCGAGGCAGTGCGATTCAAGGACGACTACCGCATCCTAGTGTCGTCCGAAGCGGATGCGAAGAAAGTTGTGAAAATCCTTCAGTCATCGCTGAAGGAATACAACCTTGAGCTTAGTGACGAAAAAACCACCGTGTCGGCATTGCCTGATGGCCTGTTCCGGCCTTGGGTGTCCCGCTATCACCTGGTGCATCCGAAGCGGAAAAACCGATTTACGTGGAAGCAGTTTAGGGAGCTTTACCTTGCCGTCGTTGAGATTGATCGTCATTACCCGAACACGGGTGTGATAGATCGCTTCCTTGCCGATATCACGACTCGCAAAGGAAAACTGAAAATCATTGTCGGCCCTTTCAATCTGGAAAAGGTTGTCAGCATGTTGCTTATGCTCGGCACGCTGAGGGTCAAGGCTTTTCCTAAGATCATGGCGATTCTCGAACAGGCGATACGCAGCGATGACGGCAATGGTCTGACGGAGCCGCTGGTCAGTCACCTTGAAGCGTACTTGCACAAGCTGTCGAGCGATGAAGCGCGCAACAAATATCTCATATCATGGATCGGCTATTTTTTGGCGAGTAACGGCCTTCTGCAGTTGCTGAAGAAGAAGCCCAAACTCAAAGACCCGATTGCCAATTCCTCGATGACCGGAAGAGGGAGGTTGTTTGGCGATGCCCCAGATTTCAAACTGATTGAAGGTGTAAAGATGGCGGGAAAACGAGTGTCCCTGTTTAAGCATCTGGATGTGTTCAATCCTCCCAAACATACTGAGTGATGGTTCACATGGAATTCCGCATCGCCGACACCTTTACCACCAGCCTGGCCCGCCTGAACGGCGATGAGCAAAAGGCCGCGAAGACCACTGCCTTCGATTTGCAGATGGATCCTGCCGGCAACGGCATGAGTTTTCACAAGCTCGACAGAGCCAAAGACCCGAACTTCTGGTCGGTGCGCGTCAGCCGCGACATTCGCCTGATCGTCCACAAGACCGCTGGCAGTCTGCTGCTCTGCTATGTCGATCACCACGACAAGGCCTATCAATGGGCCGAGCGGCGCAAGCTGGAAGTGCACCCGACCACCGGCGCAGCTCAGCTTGTCGAGGTTCGCGAGCGTGTCGAGGAGATCCTCGTTCCGAAGTATGTCGAGGACAGCAGGCCGGCGACGCAACAGAAGCCGAAACTGTTCGCAAAATATGCCGACGCCCAACTGCTGGCCTATGGCGTGCCGCAGGATTGGCTGGCCGACGTGAAGGCGGCGGACGAAGATTCGCTGCTGGAATTGGCCGACCACCTGCCCGGTGAGGCGGCCGAAGCCTTGCTCGAACTGGCGACCGGCGGCACGCCGGCGTTGCCGGAAGTGGCAGGCAAGGGGGCGGACCCATTCCTGCACCCGGACGCGCAACGCCGCTTCCGTGTCATGTCCGATATGGACGAGCTGGCCCGCGCGCTGGAATACCCGTGGGACAAGTGGACGGTATTCCTTCATCCGGCGCAACGCCAACTGGTCGAGCGTCATTACAACGGTGCGGCGCGTGTGTCTGGTTCGGCAGGCACGGGCAAGACCGTGGTTGCCTTGCACCGGGCTGTGCATCTGGCGCACCAGGACGAAGATGCGCGCGTTCTGCTTTCCTCGTTTTCGGACACGTTGGCCAATGCCTTGCGCGGCAATTTGTATCGGCTGATCTGGAACACTCCCAAGCTCGGCGAACGTATCGACGTGGCCGCCATGGATGCTCTCGGCATCCGATTGTATGCGGCGGAATTCGGCAAGCCAGTATTCGCCAGCCGTGATGAAATTTCCACGCTGCTGAAGACGGCTGCCACGCAGGTCGATGGCCTGAAAGCCAACGCTGCGTTTTTGCTGTCCGAATGGGAAGACGTGGTGGACACCTGGCAAGTGGAAAGCTGGGAGGCCTACCGCGATGCCAAGCGGCTGGGTCGCAAGACGCGCCTGCCGGAAGCGCAGCGCGCCTTGTATTGGCAGGTGTTCGCCAAGGTGAAGGAGCAATTGAAGCAGGCCGGCAAGATCACTGCGGCCGAGATGTTCTCCAAGCTGGCGGAGGCCATGCCCAAGCGCAAACATCCAGTATTCGATTACATCGTGGTGGACGAGGCACAGGACATCGGCGTGCAGCAATTGCGCTTCCTTGCGGCGATCGCCGGCGACCGCGCCAATGCCCTATTTTTTGCCGGCGATCTCGGCCAGCGCATCTTCCAGACGCCGTTCTCGTGGAAAGCCCTGGGTGTGGACGTGCGCGGTCGCTCGCGCACGCTCAATATCAATTACCGCACCTCGCATCAGATTCGCTCGCAAGCCGACCGGCTTCTCGGACCCGAGGTCTCCGATGTGGACGGAAATGTCGAAAGCCGCAAGGGCACGATTTCTGTATTCAATGGGCCAGAGCCGACCATTTGCAGCTACGCCGATGTCGAGGCGGAAAGCCAGGCCGTTGGCGTATGGTTGCAGCAATGCAGTGCCAGCGGTGTGCTGCCGCAGGAAATCGGCGTCTTCGTTCGATCCGAGAGCGAACTGTCGCGCGCACAGGCGGCAGTCAAGGCCGCAGGCTTGCAGGGGCACGTGCTCGGCAAGGACATGGCGACGGAAGAGGGCTTCGTCAGTATCACCACCATGCACTTGGCCAAGGGCATGGAATTCCGTGTAATTGCGGTAATGGCCTGCGACGATGAAATCATCCCTTCACAGATGCGCATCGACACTGCTGCTGACGAGGCCGAACTGACCGAAATCTATAACACCGAACGCCAGTTGCTGTACGTGGCTTGCACCCGTGCCCGCGACCAACTGCATGTGTCAGCAGTGAAACCTGAGTCGGAATTTCTGGAGGACTTACTGCAGAAGTAGCCCCACGCGTCTTGGATGAGTCTGGTGGTGACAGCGTGCCTTGGCTGTATCGCCCCAGGTATTTGCGCAGCGTGTGACTTAGCTTCCCAGATAGACCGCTGTCACCTTCACCCGCTCGTGCCCAAGTTCACGACTGATCTGCTGCCGGACTTGTTGGTCGGCCAGGCGTTGTGATAGGCCGAGTTGAGCCGTGTCAGGTCCGCCTGCTGCTGGTGACTTCCACCCCGTCAATGCTTCATATCGCATCTGTGCATACCGATGCCGCAGGCCATGCATATTGCTCAGGCCCGCAGCCTTGCACTGCCCATCGTAGACGTGCCGTTGCTGGATGTAGGTCTTGTTTGCCGGGATCAATGCCCCTGCGCCCGCCAGACGGTGTGCAGCCTGGAGCGCGTCGCGTTGCTGTGTTGTTGTGATGGGCACAGTTCGCTCCCGGCCGCCCTTGGTCCACGATCCCTTGAGGGCGATGTGATCGCCCCGATCTGCGTAAATGGGCTGGAACTTGATCGCTTCCTCCCGACGTAATCCGAAGGCGGCCTGTAGCTGAAGGCTCATGCGCACGTGGACATCGGTAATCTGTTCAAGACCTGTGCCCAGTTCTTGGGCCTTGCTGATGTTGGTCACATAGCGGCGCTCGGCCACGCCGAGTTGCGTGTTGTCCGCCGGCAAAACGCCAGCCTTGCCGATCTTCTCGGCCCACCAGCGCAGGTGAGAGAGCCGATTCTTGATGGTGCCCGACGATAAACCTTCGCCTTGCCAGCGTTCCAGTAGTGCCTGGACGTGCTTGCCCTTGAGAGACGAAGCTTTCATCTGCCGGAAACCGGCCTCGCGCAGTTGACGCGCGGCCAGCGACAGCGAACGCATCCGGTCAGCCTGCGTGTTGTGACTGCCGTCACGGTTGCGCTGGCAAAGCTGCCGCAGGGTATAGGTCAAGTCGTCCATCTTCCGGCCTCCAAGCAAAGTGCCGTGCTGCGTTGTCCTGAAAATCAATGGTTAGTGTTGGTGCCAGCTCGCCAAGGCGAGATCCCGTTAGGGCAAGGGCATGGTGTTCAGGAGACACCAAAGCCTCGAATGAGGCGTCCGTCTTGCTCCCTGCTGGAAGCCCGGACGGAGGTACTACCAGACGAAAGTGATGCGAACGTGGACGAGTCCTCCTATGAAGTGAGTGGGATGAGAAATGCAGCGGCAGCCCGGTGCGTTGCGCACAGGCAATTGCCGCAAAGGACAGTGCGCCAGGCGGCGCGGTAGGGATGAGTTCAAACAGACGAAGAAGGCTCCGCCCTGGGTAGGGCCGGTATGCGGTCGGAGCCTGGGCATACCTGGGGTGGTTCCGCCCTGACGGGCCAGCGCTTGCGGGAACCTGCGCTGTTGGGGTTGCCGATGTACGAAGCCCATCGGTCTTGGCGACTGCCCGGTCAGTGTAGGGCGGCCATCATCATGTCAGCCGCACGCAATAGGATTCGGTATTCGCCCGCATTGTTGCTGGCGTGAGCGGGGGCGTCACTGCGGCGTGCAGTGACGCCCCGTTTCGCGGCAGCATTTACTACGCAGGATGCGGCTGCCATCCCCTGGCCTGCATTGCCTGCGCTGCGATGTCTCCAGCGTTCGTCGAGGCGTTCATGATCTTGCGGATGTTAGCGATGTGCGCCAGGGCGGTTTCACGCGATGCCGGTTGCGCCGTCGGTTCAGGGCGGTGTTCGGTGCGTGGCACACCAGCAGGCCGATTTTCGGCAGGCCGTGCGGCGGCAGATGTCTCCTTACGACCTGCCCACAAGCGGAACTCGCCCGCAAAGACGCGCTTCACCAAGGCGAAGAAGTAGGCCACGACATTGCGCACGGTGCCGCTCTGGCTGCGTGCCTGCAACTCGTCGAGCACTTCCTGGCGATGCTGCGGCGGCAGCCGCCGCAAGGCGGCCTGCACGTCCTTTTGCTGGTCTGCCTGGGCATTGCTCAGGCAGGGCGGCAAGCTCAACGGCCGCGATGCGGGATCGCTGTTTTCTTCGCGCGCGCGGTACGTACGTTCTTTTTTATACATATACGTCTTATACGTACTGTCCTGCTCAGCCGTCATGTGGCGAGCGTATTCGGTCTGTTGCGGAACAAGCGTGCTGCCAGCGGAATCGCCAGACAATGGCATTGGGTCGGCTGCCTCGCTCGACGGCGACGGCGGCGTAGGGGGGGAATCATCGTCATTGTGGCGCTGATCGTGCGTCGCAATGGAAGCGGCTTCAGGTGCCTGTGCCAGCGTTGCCTGAATGTGAATGGCCACCCGATCCACCTGGTTGTTTTCGTGGCCGATGGAGACTTGCAGAAGCGCGGACAGACTGGCATCAAGCGCGCAGGCTTGTTGGAAGTCCAGGGTGCTTTCGTGAACTTGATACAGCTCGCTGAGCACGTGGCCGGTCAGAGGGTCGCGGTGCTGACCCACCAGACTGATCCAGCCCGTCAGCCGAAGCACGACGAGAACACGCCAAGCCGTCTCATACCCGGCCCGCTGCCCCAGTGGGGTAGAGGTGAGATAGCGGCGCAACTGCCCCAGATTCGCCAGTGGGCTGATGCCATCCGCAGAACGCAGCATGCGCAGCACCTGCCAGCCATTGCGCTCCAATGGCGTGAGGCGAGCATCGAGCATGAGCGAGGCCGGCGTGGTGAACAGGGTGTCTTGCCACAGCGGGTTGTGGCGGGTGTGATGGTCTGCCATGAGAGTTCTCCAAGGTCTGGGCCACAGCGGCCCGTTCCCCTGCATCTCATCGCGTACCGTTCCATGCGTCAGCCAACAATGCGGTCTGCGCCATACCCGTTTTATTTGGCAGGTGCCGCGCTGGCACCGGCATCCAGACTGATTTATCATCCGGATACCCCTATGGGGGTACAACTGGGGGTATTTCCAGCGATTCCCGCAAAGCCCGCGACGCGATTTCCCCGCGAAACCTAGCGTTCACGGCACTTTGCCGACCGATCAACATTTAAACGTGTGATCAACGTCTGAGCATCCTCCGCAACCCAGGCACCGGTCGCCCCCCTGCCCGGTCCCGGGTTCGTGAGGCGTCCCGATCGGGAGCGTCGAGCTCGCCTCTGCGCTGCCTGGCGACCCGGACCGGCTTCATCAGTACATGTGCTGGCCACCGTTCATGGCCACGTTGGCGCCGGTCATGAAGCCCGCCTGCTCGCTGGCAATGAAGGCGACCAGGGCAGCGATTTCCTCGGGCTGCCCCAGCCGGCCGAGCGGAATGCCGGCAACGATCTGCTGGACCACACTCTCGGGCATGGCGGTCACCATCTGGGTGGCGAGATAGCCGGGCGACACGGTGTTGACCGTGATGCCCTTGCGGGCGACTTCCTGCGCCAGGGCCTTGGTGAAGCCGTGAACGCCAGCCTTGGCTGCGGAATAGTTGGTCTGGCCGAACTGGCCCTTGCTGCCGTTGACCGAGGCGATGTTGATGATGCGCCCCCAGCCGCGTTCCAGCAGGCCGTCGATGAACTGCTTCGTGACGTTGAACATCGAATCCAGGTTCACTCGCAGCACCGCGTCCCAGTTCTCCTTGCTGAGCTTGCGAAACGTCGCGTCACGGGTGATGCCGGCGTTGTTCACCAGGATGTCGACGGCGTGGCCGTCGGCGCGGATGCGTTCGCCCATGCGCTCGCAGGAAGCGGAATCGGCGACGTCCACGTGGTAGTCGGCGAAGGTGTAGCCCGCTTCGGCCTGCTCTGCGAGCCAGGCCGCCGCGGCCTCCTCGCTTCGTCCATGCGTCACCAGGACGACGTGGCCCGCGTCGTGCAGGGTGCGGGCGATCGCCTCGCCCAGGCCGCCCATGCCTCCGGTCACCAGCGCGGTGCGCCGTGTCGATGTATTCATGCCTGATGCTCCTTTCTGTCAGGTGATTGTCGTGGATTCGCATCTGGCGGGCTGCCAGGCCGCAGCAGCCCGCCGAATCGGATCGCCCGATCACAAATGCTATCTTCCCGCCCGACCCCCGACCGAGACTTTCCCGCCATGACACTCCCGCCGAGGACCGCGCGCCGCACGGAAGCGCCGCGCCATGCAGTCACAACCCTGAGCCTGGCCCTTGCCCTGGCCTGCGCGCAGGCAGGCACTGCGCGGGCGCAGGCGCCCTCGCCCTCCGAAGGCCACGCGACCCTGCCCGCAGTCGTGGTCAGCGGCGCGCGCCACGAACACGCAGTGGACGATCTGCCGATGTCGGCCGACATCGTCAGCGAGGAGGCGCTGCGCGACCAGCAGAGCCGCACGCTGCGCCAGGCGCTGCAGGATCTGCCGAACACCGAGGTGCGCAGCACCCCGGCAAGGCTGGCAGTGGGCGCGGCCTCCAGCGCCTTCGCGCGCGACGGCAACATGGGCGTGCAGATCCGCGGACTGGGCGGCAACCGCGTCCTGATGACCGTGGACGGCATCCGGATGCCGCGCAGCTACGTGTCGCGCTCGGCGATGTTCGACCGCGAGTACCTGTCGCTGGACCTGTTCAAGCGCGTCGAACTGATCCGCGGCCCCGCCTCGGCCCTGTACGGCGGCGACGGAATGGCCGGCGTGATCAACTTCGTCACCCACGATCCGATCGACTTCCTCGCCGGCGCAGCAGGTGCGCCCCCCAGGACCCTGGGCGGGCGCGTCGCGCTGGGCTGGAGCGAAGAGGACCGCGGCGTCACCGCCAGCGGCACCATCGCGGGCAAGGCCAGCGACAGACTGCAGTGGATGATCACCGCGTCCGGGCGCCGGGCCCACGAGGTCGAGACCATGGGCAGCAACGACGCGCGCGACAACAACCGCACGCAGGCCGACCCGATGGACAGCCACGATGCGAACGTCCTGGGCAAGGTGGTGCTGCGTCCGGACGCCACCCAGCGGCACACCTTCACCTTCGAGCACACGCGCAAGAAGCAGGAGTTCGACCTGCTCAGCAGCCGCGCGCCCGCGCCCACCCGACCCACCGACATCCTCGACGAATTCGCCGACAGCACCATCAAGCGCGAGCGCCTGGCCTGGGATGGCCGCTTCGGCGTGAAGACCGGCTGGGCCGACCACCTGCGCGTGGTGCTGTCCGCGCAGCGCGCGAGCTCGCACCGCATCGGCCACAGCTTCCTGAACAACGGCACGCACCGCATCCGCGACAATTTCTACGAGGAGAACACCTGGCAGCTGGGGCTGCAGGCCGACAAGGTCCTGCGCCATGGGGAGTGGGCGCACCGACTGGTCTACGGCCTGGACTACGTGCGCAACGACATCACCAACCTGTACGACGGGCAGGCGCCGCTGGCGCCGGAAGTCTTCCCGCTCAAGCGCTTCCCCGACACCCGTGAGAGCACTGCCGGCCTGTACCTGCAGGACGAGAGCATCTTCGGCAACTGGACGATCACTCCCGGGGTGCGCGTCGAGCGCTTCGCGATCGACGTGCAGAACCAGGACCTGTACTTCCCGCCCGCCCCCGAGCCGGCGCGATCGAAGTCCGGGTCGGCCTTCCTGCCTAAGCTGGGGCTGCTGTACCGCGCAACGCCCCAGTGGAGCGTGTTCGGCCAGTACTCCACCGGCTACCGCGCGCCCGAGGCCGGACAGGTCAACGACCGCTTCCGGGCCCAGGCCGCACTGCCCGGAGTGGGCATCGTCGACAACTTCATCATCGCCAACCCGGACCTGAAGCCCGAGCGCAGCCGCGGCGTGGAACTCGGCGTGCGCGGACGCATGCAGCGCCTGAGCATCGACGGCGTCGCCTTTGCCAACCGCTACTCCAACCTGATCGAGGATGCGCGGCTGATCTCCCGGACCCCGACCCAGCAGGTGTTCCAGACGGTCAACATCGACCGCGCCCGCATCCACGGCTTCGAGCTCAAGGGGATCTACGACTGGGGCCTGGTCGCCGAGGGGCGCGTGCGCAGCTCCTTCGCCTACGGCCGGACCTGGGGCAGGGACAAGACCAGCGGCGCGCCGCTGAACTCGGTCTCGCCCGCGCAACTGTGGCTGGGTCTGCGCTACGACCGGCCGATGTGGGGGGCCTACGCCGACCTGCGCCATCAGTGGGCCAAGAAGGACCGCGACATCGACCTGGTCTCGATCGGCAACAGCAAGGCCGACACGACCCAGTTCGCCACGCCCTCGTCGACCACCCTGGATCTCGGCGCCCAGTGGCGCCCGCGCAGGGACCTGCGCGTGAACCTCGCGGTGAACAACGTCACCAACCGCAAGTACTGGCACTGGGCCGACGTCTACGGCGTGGCCGCCAACTCGATCGCGATCGATGCCTACTCGCAGCCGGGGCGCAACCTGAAGATCTCGATGATCATGGACTTCTGAAGCAGGCCGACCCGTGCAGGCAGCCCGCGTCCGGCGCGGGCGACGCCGCCCCGGTCGCCTGCAGCGGACCGGTCAGCGCGCCACGAGCAGCCGCACCCCCAGCGCCACGAACACCGCTCCCGCCGACCGGTCCAGCCACAGGCCGATCGCCGGGCGGCGCGCCAGCCGCTCGCCGATGCCGCCGGCGAACCAGCCGATGGCGCCGAACACCAGCACGCTGGCCAGCGTGAACACCAGTCCCAGTTGCAGGATCTGCCAGGCCGCGCCACCGCGCGCCCCGTCGACGAACTGCGGCAGGAAGGCGAGGAAGAACAGGATCACCTTCGGGTTGATCGCATTGGCCACCAGCCCCTTGGCGAAGAGCCGGCCCGCGGGCTCCCGCGCCACCTGCGCTGCAGGCGTCCCCACCGGCCGCGCGTTGCGCAGCGCCTGCACGCCCAGCCACACCAGGTAGGCGCCGCCGATGATGCGCAGCGCGTTGAACGCGATCGGCGACGCGGCGATCAGCGCGCTCACCCCGATCGCCGCCAGCAGCGTGTGGTTCAGGCAGCCCAGCGCGCAGCCCAGGCCGAAGGCAACGCCGGCCTTGCGCCCGCGGGCCATGCCCAGGCTCAGCACCATCAGGTTGTCGGGCCCCGGGGCGAGCGCCACGAGGATGGCCGCGCCGAGGAAGGCGGTGAACTGGGAAGGGGTGAGCAGGAAGTCGGCAGACATGATCACCCGACCTTCTCCCCCCAGACCCGGCGCAGCTCCGCCTCGGCCTCCTCGAACGAACCGGCAGCGATCAGGATCTGCTGCACCTGTGCAGGCGACAGCGCGCCGGACGGGTAGTCTGCCGCCAGCCGTGCAGTCCGCTCGCCGGCGCCGGGGTGGAAGCGCAGCAGCAGCCCCTGCAGCTGCGTGGTGCTGGCGTTGCCCAGCTCCACCTCGACGTCGATGCGCCCCGGGCGGATCAGCGCCGGGTCCAGCCGTTCGCGGTGGTTGGTGGTGAGCACCACGATGCGCCCCTCCTGCGCGGCCACCCCGTCGAGCGCGTTGAGCAGCCCCGAGAAGCTCACCTCGATGCGGGCGTCCTGCTTGTCGCGTTCCCGGAAGAAGGCGTCGACGTCCTCGATCAGGATCAGCGAGCGCGGCGGCGTGCGCTGCAGCAGGTCCGCGAGCGTGTGGTCGTTGAGCTTGGGGTTGGTCAGCGACAGCGTGCACAGCTTCAGCCGCAGCTCGCCCGCCAGCGCGTAGGCGACGCTGGTCTTGCCGGTGCCGGGCGGGCCATGCAGCAGGTAGCCGCGCCGCCACGGGATGCCCAGCTGCGCGTACCAGTCGCGGCGCGAGAAGAACTCGTGGATGTCGTCGTGCAGCCGGCGCGCCACGCCCTCGTCGAGCACCACGGACTCCAGGCTGCGGCGCGGCTTGCTGTCGGCCAGGTGCCACTGCTCGCCCCAGCGGTCGATCGTGTAGAGCGACAGGCGGTGCGCACGCCGCGCGCCCGCGTGGCGCACCACGCCCTCCATCAGCTCCTCCATCACGCGCCGGCCGGCGAACAGCGCGCCCAGGCGGATGGTCTCCACCACCTGCAGGTTCATCGCGATGTCCCGGTGCAGCCACATCAGGTGGCCGCGGAACCAGAACAGGTGGAAGCCCGGCGCCGGGCTGTACTGGAGCGCGGGCACGTCGTCGGCGTCGGCGTCGTCGCCGGCCAGCTCGGGCGGCGCCTGCACCACGCTGAACCAGCGGCTGCGCCGGCCGAAGCGCTGCTCGTCCATCCAGGCGACGAAGGCGGGAAAGAGGTCGTTGCGGCTGTCCAGCGTGGCGGTGACCACGAAGGCGCGCTTCGCCTGCGACCAGATCGCTCCGGGCACCTTGCGCAGCGCGGCGGCCAGCACGCCGACCAGGCCGAGCGCGACCGCGCCGGCCACCACCTGGTTGGCGAGCTGGGCGCGCAGCGCGTCGAGGAAGGCGTTCCACATGGGGCGAACGATAGCGCAGCGCGCTCGGCGTCGTGAGCTCGGGCAAGGCGGACCAGGCAGGGCCTGTTCCGGATCGTCTGCCCGATCGACGCGCAGAGCGCCATCGCCGAGACCCTGCGCATCGGGTACCGTCGCGGGGCATGCCGTTTCCGGCGCGCACCATCAGGGCGCGTTCGCGCTCCGGGCAAAGGCCCGGTCGCCGGAACGCTCGCAGACCGACCACGATCGACACAAGGAGGCTCACCCCATGGACACCACGAAACTCTTCTCCCTCGAAGGCCGCGTCGCGCTGGTCACCGGCGGCTCGCGCGGCATCGGCAGGATGATCGTCAAGGGCCTGCTCGGCCAGGGCGCCAGGCGCGTCTACATCACGGCGCGCAAGGCCGCGCAGTGCGACGCCGCGGCAGCCGAGCTCTCGGCGCTCGGCGAGTGCGTGTCCGTTCCCGGCGACGTCTCCACGCTGGCGGGCGTGCGCGCGCTGGCCGCCGAGATCGCCAGGCGCGAGCCGGCGCTGGACGTGCTGGTCAACAACGCCGGCGCCGCCTGGGCCGCGCCCTTCGACGAATTCCCCGAAAGCGGCTGGGACAAGACCGTCGACCTGAACATGAAGGCGCCCTTCTTCCTCACGCAGGCGCTGGCGCCGCAGTTGCGCGCCGCAGCGAAGGCGCGCCCGGCCAAGGTGATCAACGTCGCCTCGATCGACGGGATCTCGGTCAACATGTGGCACACCTACGCCTACTCGGCGAGCAAGGCCGGCATCCTGCACCTCACGAAGCGCATGGCGCTCGAGCTGATCCGCGACAACGTGGTGGTCTCGGGCATCGCCCCGGGTCCATTCGCCTCCGACATGAACGTCGACGCCCGCGACAACGCCGAGCAGGTCGCCAGGCGCGTGCCGGCCGGGCGTGTCGGCGCCGACGAGGACATGGCGGCGGCGGCGATCTACCTCGCCTCGCGCGCCGGCGATTTCGTCGTCGGCCAGACCGTCGTGGTCGACGGCGGAGTGACGCTGGCGCGCGGCTGAGCCGAACGAACCGCGCCGATTCGACGAGGCTCGGCCGGTAGGGCATCCTTACGGGCTGTCCAGACCGGCACGGGCCCGACCCTGCTGCGTCCCGACCCAACCTTTCCACAGGAGAACCCCGACATGACCAGCGAAGTGATCGTCAAGGCCGAGAACGGCGTCCAGATCATCACCCTGAACCGCCCCGACGCGAAGAACGCGATGAACAAGGCCGCGGCCGAGGGCATCGCCGCCGCGATCGACGAGCTCGAGAGCCGCGCCGACCTCACCGTCGCGATCATCACCGGCGCCGGCGGCACCTTCTGCTCAGGAATGGACCTCAAGGGCTTCCTGCGCGGCGAGCGTCCCAGCGTCGAGGGCCGCGGCTTCGGCGGCATCACCGAGCGCCCGCCGAAGAAGCCGCTCATCGCGGCGGTCGAGGGCTATTCGCTGGCGGGCGGCTTCGAGCTCGCGCTGGCCTGCGACCTGATCGTCGCCGCCGAGGACGCCAAGTTCGGCGTCCCCGAGGTCAAGCGCGGCCTGGTGGCCGCGGCCGGCGGCGTGATCCGCCTGCCGCGCCGCATCCCCTACCACGTCGCGATGGAGTACGTGCTGACCGGCGACTTCATGAACGCCGCCGACGCGCACCGCTTC
Source organism: Pseudomonadota bacterium (assembly GCA_963204785.1). GTDB lineage: Bacteria > Pseudomonadota > Gammaproteobacteria > Burkholderiales > Burkholderiaceae_E > Quisquiliibacterium. The sequence goes on from CAUJHG010000064.1 coordinate 119,646, forward strand.
GGCCTGGTGAACAAGGTGGTGCCCAAGGGCCAGGCGCTGCAGGCCGCGATCGAGCTGGCCGCGCGCATCACCGCCAACGGCCCGCTGGCGATCGCCGCGAGCAAGCGCATCGTCGCCGAGTCGATCGACTGGAGCGCCGAGGAGATGTGGAAGAAGCAGGCCGAGATCATCGCCCCGGTGTTCAGCTCCGCCGACGCCCGCGAGGGCGCTGCCGCCTTCGCCGAGAAGCGCGCACCGCGCTGGCAGGGCAAGTGATCGGGTACTGACCTTCCCGCCTCCCGGGCCGGCCGCGGCCGGTCCGGACCGCGACGCCGCGCCGGGCCTGCCTGCCGCGGCGTCGCCGTTCCTGGCGGATGCGCGAACCCAGCCGCCCGGAAGCGCCGCAATTCAATTGACAGCACAGGCCGCGCTGCATAGCCTCGGAGCGCACCCGGAGAACCCCTTGCAAGCCCACCGCCCCACGCCCGCGCAAGGCATCGCCCCGCTGCGCGACTTCGTCGTCGCGATGACGCGGCTGGTCGAGCGTACGCACGACGAGCGCGCGCTGCTCGCCGATGGCCGCTCCCTGCTGGCCGCCCTGATCGCCGACGACGCCTGGCTTGCGGACGAGTTCGCCGAGCCGGGGGCCGACGGCTACCGGCAGTACCTGCTGCACTGCGACCCGCTCGAGCGCTTCAGCGTGGTGAGCTTCGTCTGGGGTCCCGGTCAGCGCACCCCGGTCCACGACCACACGGTCTGGGGGCTGGTGGGGGTGCTGCGCGGCGCCGAGCGCTGCACCGAGTACGCCCCCCAGGGAGACCGGGTGGTGGCGCGCGGACTCGAGCACACGATGACCCGCGGGATGATCGAGGCGGTCTCGCCCACCGTGGGCGACTGGCACGTGGTGGCCAACGCGCTCGCCGATCGACCCTCGGTGAGCATCCACGTCTACGGCGCCAACATCGGCGCGGTGCGCCGGCACCGGCTGGACGACGCGGGGCGCATCGTCGACTTCGTGTCCGGATATTCGTCGCCGCGCGTGCCGAACCTCTGGGACCGCTCCGAAACCGTTCGCGCCGCCGTGCGGTGAGCGGCGCCGGGCGGCAACGCTCCGAGCCTGCGCGGCCGCCCGTGCCCGGCCCGGGCCGACGCGCCCCTGGCCCATCGCTGATCGTCGGGCTGGGCATCACGCAGATCGTCGGCTGGGGCACGATCTTCTACAGCTTCGGCTTCCTGATGGCGCCGATGCAGCAGGCCCTCGGGCTGAGCCGCGGCACCGTCGGCGGCGCCTTCTCGGTGGCGCTGCTGTGCTCGGGGCTGCTCGCCCCGAGGGTCGGCGCGCGCATCGACAGGGTCGGCGGGCGCAGGCTGATGAGCGCGGGCTCGCTCGCGGTGGCGGCGCTGCTCTTCGCGCTCTCGCGGGTGGACTCGGCGCTCGGGCTCTACCTGATCTACGCCGCGCTGGGCGCGGCGATGGCCTGCACGCTCTACGAGCCGAGCTTCGTGGTGCTCACCCACGCGTTCCGGTCCAACCCCCGGCGGGCGATCACGCTGGTGACGCTGTTCGGCGGGGTCGCCGGAACGATCTTCTGGCCGCTCACGCAGGCGCTGATCGGATGGCTGGGCTGGCGCGATGCGCTGCTGGTGCTTGCCGCGATGAACCTGCTGGTCAACGTGCCGGTCCATGCGCTGCTGGTGCCCGATCTCGGCGCCGACGGCCCTGCAGTGGCCGCTGCGCCGGATGCCACGAACCCTGTCCCCGCCGCTGCGCCCGCCGGCGCGCCGGAACCGGAGCCGCAGCAGGTCCGCGCCGACCCGCTGTTCAAGGCGCTGCGCCTGAGCTTCATCGGCCATGCGCTGCTCTTCTCGACGATGTCCGCGCACCTGATGGCGCTGCTGCAGGCCAAGGGCCTGGGCAGCGGCGACGCCGCGCTGATCGGCGCGCTGATCGGACCGATGCAGGTGGTCGGCCGGACCTTCGAGCTCGGCTGGGGCCGCCGCCTGTCGATCCTGCGGCTGGGCGAACTCGCGATCTGCGTGCTGCCGGCCGCCCTGCTGCTGCTGTGGATCGTTCCGGTGGGCGCGCCGGTGTGGGTTCTCGCGCTCTTCGCCCTCCCCTACGGCGTGGGCAACGGGCTGATGACGATCGTCCGCGGCAGCGTCGTGGTCGAGCTGTGGGGGCGGCGGCACTACGGGCGGATCCAGGGGTCGATCGCTGCGCCGGTGCTCGCGGCCACTGCGAGCGGCCCGCTGGCGGCCGCGCTGCTGTGGGAGCTGACCGGGGACTACGACAAGGTGGTGCTGGCGCTGATCGCGATCGGGGCCGGCGCCGCGTTCACGCTGGTGCGCGCCTCCCGCCTGCGCGAGCGCGATGCTGCTGCGAGCGGCTGAGCCGCACCGGAACCGCGGCGTTTCGCCACGCCGCGCTCTGCGGTACCCTTCGCGCTTCATGGCCACGTCCTCGCGCCCGCAAGGACTCCCGCGCCAGGCCGGCCCGGACTCCAGGGGCCATCCGCAGCACCGCCAGGCCAGGCCCCGGCTCCAGCATTCGCCGACCAACCCTCCTGCCATCGATGTCCCGACCTCGCTTGCTCGCCGCAGTGGACCTGGGGTCCAACAGCTTCCACCTGCTGATCGGCCGGGTCGAGGCCACACCGATGGGCACGCAGATCCTGCCGCTGGACTCGCTGAAGGAAACCGTGCGACTGGCCTCGGGCCTGGACCGGCGTGACCTGCTCGACACCCCGGCAGTGCAGCGCGGAGTCGACGCGCTCTGCCGCTTCGGCGAACGGCTGCGCTCGTTCCAGCCGGACACGGTGCGCGCAGTCGCCACCTGCACGCTGCGCGTGGCGCAGAACGCGAACCACTTCCTCGCCAGCGCCGAGGCTGCGCTTGGCTTCCCCATCGAGGTGATCGCCGGACGGGAAGAGGCCCGCCTCATCTACCTGGGCGCTGCGCGCGCGCTGCCTGCCGACGGTGCGCGCCGCCTCGTGGTCGACATCGGCGGAGGCTCGACCGAGCTGATCGTCGGCACCGACCATTCTCCCGATCTGCTCGAGTCCGCGCAGGCGGGCTGCGTGCTGCTGTCCGAACGCTTCTTCCCGGGCGGGACGGTGGACGCGCAGCGCTTCGAGCGGGCCCGCTACGCGGCACGCGACGCCCTTGCATCGATCGGCACTTCCTTCCGCACGCTCGGCTGGAGCTACGCGGTGGGCACCTCGGGAACCGCGAAGGCGCTCGTGCAGATCGCGCACGAGGGTTTCGGCCTGCCGGCACTGACCCGCGACGCCCTCGAACGCATGCGCCGGATGCTGGTCGCCGCCGGCCACGCGGACAGCCTCCAGCTGGCAGGGCTGTGCGCCGACCGCCGTGCGGTGTTCGCCGGAGGCCTGGCGCTGATGTCGGCGGTGTTCGACGAGCTCGGCGTGCGCGAGATGCAGTACTGCCCGGCAGCGCTGCGTGAAGGGGTCCTCTACGAACTGCTGGGCCGCGACGCCGGGGCGGACGTGCGGGAGGTGACGGTTGCGCAGATGAAGCAGCGCTACGCTCTGGACATCGAGCACGGCGAGCGCGTCGTCGCCACCGCGCTCGCCTTGCACGACCAGGCGGCGCGCGACGTCGCCGAGCGGCTGCGCGAGCAGCGCGACCTGCTGCGCTGGACTGCCGAGCTCGTCGAGATCGGCAGGTCGATCTCGCACGAAGGCCTGCACCAGCACAGCGCCTACATCCTCGGCAATGCCGACATGCCGGGTTTCACCCGCTCCGAGCAGTCGCTGATGGCGAGGATCGCGCTCGGCCAGGCAGGGGCGCCGTCGGCGCTGCGCGAGCTGGGTCTCGGGCCGAACGAGTGGCTGATGGTGCTGTGCCTGCGGCTGGCCTCGATCCTGCACCGCCGCCGCGATGGCGCCGCCGTCCCGCTGCCGGCGCTGTTCCTGAAGCGGCACAGCCTGCGCCTGGAGCTGCCGGCGTCGTGGGCGAAGGCGCATCCGCTGACCGACGCGACCCTCGCTGCCGAAGCGGCGGCCTGGAACGAGGCCGGCGCGTTCGACTCCTTCGAGTACCTGCGGATCTGACGATGCGCTGGTTCGACCGCCTCGTCCTGGCCCTGCTGCGGCCCCTGCTGCGCCTGGTGGTGCGCCACCGCAGCCGGCCCGAGGACCCCTGGCACCTGGGAATCGATCCCGCGCTGCCGGTCTGCTACGCGCTGCAGGTGCGCCAGCTCTCGGCCTTCCTGGTGCTCGACGACGCGGCACGCGCCCTGGGCCTGCCACTGCCTTCGGCGGCGCTGGCGCTGGGCGCGCTCACCGAGCCGAGCGCCTTCTTCTTCCTGACCCGCGCAGGCCAGCCCTCGCCGCTGCAGCGCAACCCCTACCGCTACTCGGAACGGCTGGAGCGCCTGGTGGCCGCGGTGCAGGCCGACCCCACGCTCGAGCTGCAGGTCGTGCCGGTGAGCATCTTCTGGGGTCGCGCTCCGGACAAGCAGGACTCGCTGCTGAAGGCGATCTTCGCCGACAACTGGGGCACGCCGGGCCCCCTGCGCCACGCCATCCGCCTGCTGATCCACGGCCGACAGACGCAGCTCGTGTTCAGCGCGCCGATCTCGCTGCGCGCGGTGGTCGATGCTGCCGCCGAGGAGCTGGCCGAGCGCCGCTCCCCTCTGCGACGCATCGGGCGGCTGCTGCGCGCCGAATTCCGCCGCGAGCGCGAGCTCGCAGTGGGCCCGAACCTCTCGCACCGCCAGACGATGATCAACACGATCGTCGAATCCGGGCCGGTGCGCGAGGCGATCCGCGCCGAGGCCGAACATCGGCGCATCACGCCCGAGCGCGCCGAGCTCGCGGCACGGCGGATCGCCTACGAGATCGCCTCCGACTACTCGCCCCCCTTCATCCGCGCGGCCGACGCGGCGCTCGGCCGGCTGTGGAACCGCGTCTACGACGGCGTCGAAGTGCATCGCTTCGAGGACGTCGCGCAGGCCGGCGCAGGCGCGGAGATCGTCTACGTCCCCTGTCACCGCAGCCACTTCGACTACCTGCTGCTGTCCTACCTGATCTATCAGCGCGGGCTGCTGCCGCCGCACATCGCCGCCGGCAGCAACCTGAACCTGCCGGTGGTGGGGTCGCTGCTGCGCCGCGGCGGCGCCTTCTTCCTGCGCCGCAGCTTCAAGGGCGAGGAGCTCTTCAGCGCAGTCTTCCGCGAGTACCTGCACACGATCATCCGGCGCGGCTTCCCGCTCGAGTACTTCGTCGAGGGCGGCCGCAGCCGCACCGGCCGGATGCTGCCGCCGAAGGCAGGGATGCTGGGCATGACCGTCGACAGCTACCTGCGCGATCCGCGGCGCCCGGTGGTCTTCATCCCGGTCTACATCGGCTACGAGCAGCTCTTCGAGGGGGACAGCTACGTCGCCGAGCTCTCGGGCCAGCCCAAGCGCAAGGAGAGCGTGATCGGGCTGCTGCGCGCGATCGTCGACCTGCGCCGCCACCGCTTCGGCAAGGTGCACGTCAACATCGGCGAGCCGATCCGCCTCGAGCGCACGCTCGACGCCCAATGGCCCGACTGGCGCACGCAGTCGCCGATCCTGCTCGGCGCCGCCGCGTCCGCCCAGGCCGCGAACCCGGCCGCAGCGCGCAGCGAGCAGCTCAGCCTGCTCACGCAGCAGGGTCCCGCGCAGCCCGCGACGCCGCCCGCGCAGCACAGGGAAATCGCACCCGAGGTCGTCGCCGGCCGCCGCGACGCCGCGGTGAACGCGCTCGCCCGCGAGATCGTCACGCACATCAACGATGCGCTGGTGATCAACCCGATCAACCTGCTGGCCACCGCGATGCAGGGAGCGAGCCGGCTCGCGATGGATGCCCAGCGGCTGGCCGCGCAGATCGACCTGCTCTCGGGCCTGGCCACGCGCCTGCCCTACTCGCGCCGCCAGCAGGTCAGCGCGATGGACGGCGCCGCAGTGATCGAGCACGCGCTCGCGCAGGGCTGGCTCGAGCGCATCGAGCACCCGCTGGGCGACATCGTCCGCGTGCTGCCCCGGCAGGCGCCGCTGCTGGCCTACTTCCGCAACAACGTGCTGCACGCGTGGGCGCTGCCCTCGCTGCTCGCCTGCCTGGTGCTGCGTGATCCGCGGCTGACGGTCGCACGGATGCGCGAACTGGTCCGCCAGATCTTCCCCTTCCTGCGCGCCGAGATGTTCCTGTCCTGGCCGGAGGCGACGCTGGACGCGCGGGTCGACGCCTGCATCGACCTGCTCGCGCAGGCCGGACTGCTGCAGGTCGAAGGCGAGGTGTCCGCCGACCAGCCGGGGGCCCGGCTGCGCGACCTCGCGGTGCGTGCCCGCGACAACGCCCTGCTGCTGGCGCCGGCGCCCACGCGGCACGAGGCGCTGGCGCTGCACGGCCTCGGACAGGTGATCCGTCAGCCGCTCGAACGCTACTTCCTGACCGTGAAGACACTGGTGGATTCCGGCAGCGGGCTGCTGTCACCGGCCGCGCTCGAGGAGCGCTGCGTGCTCCTCGCCGAGCGCTTCGCCTATCTGCACGAACCCCAGGAGCCCGACTTCATCGACCCGGTGGCCTTTCGCGCGATCATCGCGACCCTGCAGGAGGCGGGCGTCGCGCCGCTGCGCGAGGGCCTGCTGCACTTCGGCGCGCCGCTGCAGCGCAGCGCGCGCGATGCCGATCACCTGCTCTCCGAGGAGGTGCGCTCGGCGATCGCCAACCTCGGGCAGGTGGCGCAGACCGACCTGCAGCGTGCCCGTTCAGCGCTCTCCGGCCGGCATCGCCGCCACTCGTGACCCGAGCGGAGCGCCAGGCGGCACCCCTTCTCCCGGTTGGGCCCGATCCTCGGCCTGCAGGCGCTCCAGCTTGGCGAGGAGCTGCTCGCGCGTCTCGGGTCTGCGGGGGTCGTTCGGAATGCAGTCGACCGGACACAGCACGCGGCACTGCGGCTCGTCGAAGTGGCCGACGCACTCGGTGCAGCGATCCGGGTCGATCTGGTAGATCTCGGGCCCCATGGAGATCGCGCCGTTGGGGCACTGCGGCTCGCAGACGTCGCAGTTGATGCACTCGTCGGTGATGATCAGTGCCATCGTGTCCTCCTGCTGCAGGCCCGGCGCTGCGGCGCCGGGCGAGCTCAGCCCTGCTTGCGCGACGCGACCTTCGCGCGCAGGTGCTGCGCGACCTTCGGCGAGACGAAGCGATCGATCTCGCCGCCCATCAGCGCGATCTCGCGCACCAGCGTACCCGAGACGAACTGGTACCGTTCGCTCGCGACCAGCAGGACGCTCTCGAGCCCGGGCAGCATCAGCCGGTTCATTCCCGCGAGCTGGACCTCGTAGTCGAAGTCGGTGACCGAGCGCACCCCGCGCAGTGCGACGGTGGCGCCATGCCTGCGGGCGAAGTCGACCATCAGCCCCGAGAAGGAGACCACGTCGACATTGGGGAGGTCGGCGAGCGCCTCGCGCGCGATCGCCAGCCGTTCCTCGGGCTCGAACAGGGGGTTCTTGCCGCGGCTGTGCGCAACGCCGACCACCACGCGCGAGTACATGCGCGCGCCGCGCCGCACGATGTCCTCGTGGCCGCCCGTGATCGGGTCGAAGGTACCGGGGTAGACCGCTGTCACCATGATCGGGCGCTTTCCTCTGAAGTGGGGCCGAGGGCCAGATGGTAGAACACCTGGCCGGCGCGGCCCGCGCGCGCGATCCGGAAGCCCTCGCCGAGGGCCGCCCCGAGCGCCTGCTCGTCCAGCGGCGCACCGCTCTCGACGTAGACGGCGGCGCCCGGGGCGAGCACCGGCGGCAGCAGCGGGAGCGCGCGCTCGAGCAGGCCCGTCCCGAAGGGCGGATCGACGAACACCAGGTCGAAGCGCAGCCCCTCGCGACGCGCGCGCTCGAGCGCCGCGAACGCATCGACGGGCAGCAGCCGCACCTGGCGGGCGCCCAGCCTGTCGATGGTCGCGCGCAGCCCTGCATGCGCGCGACGATCATTCTCGACCAGCCACACCGACGCGGCCCCGCGCGAGGCCGCCTCGAAGCCCAGCGCGCCGGTGCCGGCGAAGAGGTCCAGGCAGACGCGTCGGGAGAGGTCCTGGCCGAGCCAGTTGAACAGCGTCTCGCGCACCCGGTCCGGTGTGGGGCGCAGGCCGGGCAGGTCGGGAACCGGCAGCGGCGTGCGCTTCCAGGCGCCGCCAACGATGCGCACGCGGTGCGCCCGGGCGCCCGCGCGCTGCGCTGCTGCGTCCGCCCGTCCGCCCGCAGCGGCCACGCTCAGGGCCCGTCGGCGCCGACCACGACAGTGGCCAGCGCGTCGGCGTGCAGGTGTCGTGCGAAGGCCTCGCGCACCTGCTGCACGGTGACCGCCTCGACCCGCTGCGGCCAGCGCTCGAGCCAGTCCAGCGGCAGCCGGTACCAGCCGATGGTCACCAGGTTGTCGAGGATCTTCGCGTTGGTGTCGATGCGCAGCGCAAAGCCGCCCACCAGGTTCGACTTCGCCGCGGCGAGTTCCTGCTCCGTGGGCCCGTCGGCGAGGAAGCGCGCGAGGGTCTCGCGCACCACCTGCAGCGCCAGCCCGGTCTGCTCCTTCTTGGTCTGCAGGCCGATCGTGAAGGGGCCGCGCTGCAGCGCGGGCGCGAAATACGAATAGACGCTGTAGGCCAGCCCGCGCTTCTCGCGTACCTCGTCGTAGAGCCGCGACACGAAGCCGCCACCGCCGAGCACGTAGTTGCCCACCAGCAGCGCGAACTGGTCGGGATCGCCCCAGGCGATCGCCGGCGTGCCGATCAGGATGTGGCTCTGGCTGGCGGGGTGCGCGATCCAGCGTTCGACCGCCCGGGCGAGCGGCGCCGGCTCCGGCAATGCCGGCGGCGGGCTGCCCGCCGGCAGCCGCGCGGTCAGGCGCTGCGCGATCTCCTCGGCCTGCGTGCGCGTCACCGCGCCGATGATCGCCACCACGGCGCCCGACGCCGAGTAGTGCGCACGGTGGAAGGCGCGCAGGTCCTCGGAGGTGACCGCAGCGACGGTCTCGGGCGTCGCGTGGCGCCCATAGGGATGGCCCGGGTAGAGCTCGGCGACGAACGCGTTGCGCGCGATCGTCTCGGGCTTGGTCAGCGCCTCGCGCAGCGACTGGATCACCCGCTCCTTCTCGCGCGCCAGCACCTCGGCCGGGAAGGTCGGTTCGGCGAGCATCCGCTCGAGCAGGCCCAGCGCGGTCGACATCTCCGGTTCGCTGACCAGGGTGCGCAGCGACACCGCTGCGCGGTCGTCGCCGGCGCCGCCGCCGCGCAGCGCGCCCACCGACGCGAAGCGCTCGGCGATCGCCGCCTCGTCCATTCCGGGAACGCCCTTGGCGAGCATGGCGTTGGTCAGCGAGGCCACGCCCACGCGATCCGGCGGGCCGTAGCGCCCCCCCGCGTCGAAGGCGATGCTCAGGTCGAGCATCGGGATCGAGGGCGCGTGGACGAAGTAGACCCGCGCGCCGGACGGGGCGGTCCAGTGTTCGATCGGCAGCACGGCGCGCGCCTGCGCGTGCCACAGGGCTGCCAGCAGCGCGAGCGCAGTCCAGGCGAGTCGAAGCGTCGCGCGGCGCAACGCGCCGGTCGGGGTCGGGATGGGATTCATCGGGAAGCGGATCATCGTGGTGTCGCGCGCGAGCGCAGGCCTTTGCATCGTTCCTTCGAGAGGAGCCCGGCTTCGGGGCCCGGCTCAGTGACGCGCCGCCGCCGGCGGTCGGGCCGCAGGCGCATCCTTGTCGACCGGCTGGGGCACCAGCGTGGCGACGGTCATCCCGTCCTCGGCGAAATAGCGCCGGGCGACCTCGCGCACCTGCTCGGCAGTCACCGCGCGGATGCGCTCGAGCACGCGGTCGGTGTCGCGGTGCGAGAAACCGACGATCTCCAGGTCCGCCGCCTCCATCGCCTGACCGAAGACGGAGTCGCGCTCGTAGACCCGGCTGGCGACGTACTGGGTCTTCACGCGACGCAGTTCCTCGTCGCTGACGCCCTCGTCGGCGATGCGCCGCACCTGCGCGAGCAGCGCGCGCTCGAGTTCCTGCGGGTCGCGCCCGGCCGTGGGCGTGCCCGAGAGCAGGAAGAGCACCGGGCCGCGCGAGAACATTCCGTAGCTCGCACCGGCGCTGTTGGCCACCCGCGAATCGCGCACCACCGAGCGCGTCAGCCGACCGTTCTCGTCGAGGTCGAGCACCGCGGAGAGCACCTCGAGCGCATAGGGATCGGTGTCGCCTTCGAGATCGCGCAGCGCCGGCACCCGGAAGCCGATCAGCAGATAGGGATTCTCGGCCGGCGCCTTCACCCACACCCGCCGCACCCCGCGCTGCTGCGGTTCGTCCTGCGGCTTGCGCAAGGGCAGCGACCGCGCCGCGATGCGTCCGTAGGTCCGCTCGGCGATCGCCTGCACCTCGTCGGGCGAGACGTCGCCGGCGACCACCAGCAGCGCGTTGTTCGGCGCATACCAGCGGTGGTACCAGTCGCGTGCGTCGTCCACGGTCATCGCCAGCAGGTCGCTCATCCAGCCCACCACCGGCGTGCGCACCGGCGAGGCGACGAAGGCGCTCGCCATAAGCTGCTCGTGGACCAGCGAGGTGGCGCGGTCGTCGGTGCGCCAGCGCCGCTCCTCCATCACCACCCTGACCTCGCGCCCGAACTCGTCGGCGTCCAGGACAAGGTTCGCCATCCGGTCGGCCTCGAGCTCCATGAGATCCGCAAGGCGGGAACGATGTGCCTGCTGGAAGTAGCCGGTGTAGTCGCGCGAGGTGAAGGCGTTCTCGCGCCCGCCCATCGCCGCGACGCGCCGCGAGAACTCGCCGGGCGCCAGCGTGCGCGTGCCCTTGAACATCATGTGCTCGAGCACGTGCGCCACGCCGGTGCGGCCGTTGACCTCGTCGATCGAACCGGCCCGGTACCAGACCATGTGCGCGACCGTCGGCGCGCGGTGATCCTCGATCACCAGCAGCTTCATGCCGTTGGCGAGCGTGCGCTCGGTGGACTGGGCCCGTGTCGGCCCGGCCAGCATCATGAGCACGGCGAGGAGCGCCGCCTGCAGGGCCTGCAGCCACCGTCGGTTCGAGGATCGCGGGGTCGACGTCGGGTGCGGCCTGGCAGCCATCCGCAGCAGCGACTGCAGCCCTGGCGAAGCGGCTCCAGGGAAGGGGCGCCGCACCGCTGCGCGACGAGAGCGGGAACTGGCCTGGCGTCGGCAGACCGGCAGGCGCGGCGCCACCAGCGTGGCGGCATCGGAGCTTGGGAATCGGGGCATCTGGGGGGTGCGGAAATCGGTGCGGCTAGAATTGTCCCCGAAATGCCCTCCGGCAGCGGGCGACGCCTTCATGGTCGATTCCTGCCTGCCGATCCTGACGCCCTCCGATTGCCGGCGCCCCCAGGCGAACCGGTCCTGCAGACATGTTCGGCTTCCTCAGACGCAAGAAACCCGCGGAACCCACGGTCGAGTCCGGGGCCCCCGAAACGCCGAGTCAGGCCGGCGCGTCAGTCGCGCCCTCGGAAAGGCCGATCCCCTCGTTCCTGAGGGCGCAGCCGGAGCCGGCGCCAGCAGCGCCTGCGCCGGTCGCGCCGCCTCCCGTTGCACCGACGCCTCCCGTTGCACCGACCCCTCCCGCTGCGCCACCTCCCCCTGCGCCACCTCCCCCTGCGCCGCCTCCCCCTGCGCCGCCTCCCGCTGCGCCGCCTCCCCCCGCTGCGCCGGCTCCCGCTGCGCCGCCGCCTCCCGCCCGCGCGCCGGAGTACGAGCCGGTGGTGCACAACCCCGTCGAGCGCCAGTCGTGGATGAAGCGGCTGCGCACGGGACTGGGCAAGACGCGCTCGAACCTCGCCGGGCTGTTCGTCGGCGCGAAGATCGACGACGCGCTCTTCGAGGAGCTCGAGACCGCGCTGCTGGTCAGCGACGCCGGGGTGGCCACCACCGGGTGGCTGCTCGAATCGCTGCGCACGCGGGTCAGGCAGCGCAAGCTCACCGAGGCCGCGCAGGTGCGCGAGGCCCTGCGCGAGCTGCTCGTGGAACTGCTGATGCCGCTCGAGCAGCCGGTGGACATCGACCGGGCAACGCCGCTGGTGCTCATGATCGCCGGCGTCAACGGCGCCGGGAAGACCACTTCGATCGGCAAGCTCGCCCACCACCTGCAGCGCGAGGGCAAGTCGATCCTGCTCGCCGCCGGCGACACCTTCCGCGCCGCGGCACGCGAACAGCTCGCCGAGTGGGGCGCGCGCAACGACGTGCAGGTGATCGCCCAGGCTGGAGGCGACCCGGCGGCAGTGGCCTTCGATGCGGTGAGCGCCGGAAGGGCGCGGCAAGTGGGGGTCGTGATGGTGGACACGGCAGGGCGCCTGCCCACCCAGACCCACCTGATGGACGAACTGCGCAAGATCCACCGTGTCATCGGCAAGGCGATGCCGCAGGCGCCGCACGAATCGCTGCTGGTGCTCGACGGCAACACCGGACAGAACATGCTCGCCCAGGTCAAGGCCTTCGACGAGGCGGTCGAGCTCACCGGGCTGATCGTCACCAAGCTCGACGGCACCGCCAAGGGCGGGGCGCTGGCCGCACTGGCCTACACCCGCCGCGACCGACCGATCCCGGTCTACTTCATTGGCGTGGGCGAAGGCCTGGAAGACCTCCAGGCCTTCAGCGCGGAGGAGTTCGCGTCGGCATTGATTGACTGAAATGCACGAATCGCCCGGAAAATCCGGTCGATTCAGCGATTTGCGCAGCAAGATCCTTTCGGGCGCCGATCGAGGGATTCAATCACACCGATCGTCGGGATGTATTAGCACTCTCCCCTCATGAGTGCTATTCTTGGCCTCGAAGTCCGCATGTTGCGGTGCATCTGAGAGGGCCTGAACATATGTCCGAACGGAAACCGACTGCTCTGGTTCCTGCCCGCGCCTCCGGCGTCGCGATGGCGCTGCCGGCGGTTGGCAACCTGGACGCATACATTGGCGCGGTCAACCGCTTGCCGATGCTCAGCGCCGAGCGCGAGGTGGAACTCGCCCGCCGCCTGCGCGCGGACAACGACCTCGACGCCGCCCGCGAACTCGTGATGTCCCACCTTCGCCTGGTGGTCTCGATCTCCCGGCAGTACCTCGGCTACGGCCTGCCCCACGCCGACCTGATCCAGGAAGGCAACATCGGCCTGATGAAGGCGGTCAAGCGCTTCGATCCCGAACGCGGGGTGCGCCTGGTGTCCTTCGCGCTGCACTGGATCAAGGCCGAGATCCACGAGTACGTGCTGAAGAACTGGCGGATGGTCAAGGTGGCCACCACCAAGGCGCAGCGCAAGCTGTTCTTCAACCTGCGCTCGCACAAGACCGGCAGTCGCGCGCTCTCCCCCGAGGACGTCGCGACGATCGCCAGGGAACTGAACGTGCGCGAGAAGGATGTGGTCGAGATGGAAACCCGCCTGGGTGGCCACGAGATCGCGCTGGAGAGCGGTGCGGACGACGACGAGGACGCATTCGCCCCGATCGCCTACCTGGCCGCATCGCAGTCGGAGCCCACGCAGGTGCTCGAAGCGCGCGAGTACGACCGCATGCAGGGCGAAGGCCTGGAGCAGGCGCTTGCCGGGCTCGACGAGCGCAGCCGCCGGATCATCGAGGCGCGCTGGCTGCGCGACGAGAGCGAAGGCGGCAGCCGTACGCTGCACGACCTCGCAGGCGAGTTCGGCGTGTCCGCCGAGCGCATCCGGCAGATCGAAGCGAAGGCGCTCCAGAAGATGAAAGGTTCGCTCGCACAGTACGCCTAAGGAATGCATGCCCCGCCCGGTGCGTGACGAGCGCACCGCACGGGAACTGCAGCCGGCCGATGCCGGTGTTTTTCCTCCCTCCTCCTTGGCCGCCACCGGGCTCACCGCTGGCGGCTTTTTTCTGCCCCCTCTCTGCGCCGTGAGCGCGCCAGAGGGCCCGCGAGGCTCTGCTTGCGCCTGCCGAAATGGAAGTTCGGGCGTGGACAGCGGCCACGCCGCCTCCCAAGATTCCGGCATGAGCCACGAGATGCCGAAGGAGAGATCGATGCTGCCCTTGCACTACCAGTCCGCCACCCAGCTTGCCCGTGCGATCCGCGAAGGACGCGTCGGCGCGCGCGAACTGCTCGAACTCTTCCTCGAACGGGTCGACCGCGTGAACCCGGCGATCAATGCGGTGATCCAGCAGGATCGCGAGGGAGCCCGGGCACGTGCCGACGCGGCCGACGCCGCGCGCCGGCGCGGTGAGCCGATGGGGCCGCTGCACGGCGTGCCGATGACGATCAAGGAGAGCTACGACTTCACCGGAATGCCCAGCACCTGGGGCATTCCCGAAATGCGCGGCAATATCGCCACCAGCGATGCGCTCGCGGTGCAGCGCCTCGCTGCAGCGGGCGCGAACGTCTTCGGCAAGACCAACGTCCCGATCCGGCTGGCGGATTTCCAGAGCTACAACGAGATCTATGGCACCACCGGCAACCCCTGGGATCCGCAGCGCATCGCGGGCGGATCGTCCGGCGGTTCGGCCGCAGCGCTCGCAGCCGGACTGACCGGGCTGGAGATGGGCAGCGACATCGGCGGGTCGATCCGCAACCCCGCGCACTTCTGCGGTGTCTTCGGCCACAAGCCGACCTGGGGGCTGGTGCCCCCGCGCGGCCACGCGCTGGGCGGCGTGCTCACCCCGAGCGACATCTCGGTGATCGGCCCGCTGGGCCGGTCCGCCGAGGACCTCGAGTGCGCACTGCGCGCAGTCGCCGGCCCCGACCTGCTGGAGTCCGGCGGAATGAAGGTCGAGCTTGCGCCGCTGGACGAGGCAGTGTCGCAGCTGCGCGTTGCCGTGTGGAAGACAGATCCGCTCTGTCCGTCGTCACGCGACGTGGTCGCACGCGTCGAGGCAGTGGCCGCGGCGCTCGCGGCCCAGGGCGCGCAGGTCGACGAAGCCGCGCGCCCGGAGTTCAGCGCGGAGCACAGTCACGAGACCTTCAGCGCGCTGCTGTCGGCGGCGATGGCGGCCCGGCTCCCGGACGCGGATTTCGCTGCCGCAGTGGCACGCGCCGAAGCCGCCGCCCCCGACGACCTCAGCTCCGGGGCGATGCAGGCACGCTGGCAGACGCTGCGCGTGCGCGACTGGACCCGCATCAACGAAGCCCGCACGAAGATCCGCTGGGCCTGGCAGCGCTTCTTCCAGCGCTTCGACGTGCTGGTCACGCCGATCATGCCGACCTCCGCTTTCCCGCATGACCACCGCCCTTTCGGACAGCGCGAAGTGATCGTGGACGGCAGGGCCCATCCGTATTTCATGCAGACCTTCTGGGCAGGGCTGGCTGGCGTCGCGCACCTTCCGGCGACCGTGGTCCCGGCGGGCCGCTGCGCCGAGGGGCTGCCCATCGGCGTCCAGCTGATCGGACCGGCCTACGGCGACCTGCGCACGATCCAGCTCGCGCAGCGGCTCGAGGCGATGGGTTTCGCCTTCGTGCCGCCGCCGACCATCGACTGAGCCCGGTCGGGCGCGATCACTTCGTGCAGAATACCACGAGCTTGTTGCCGTCCAGGTCCCGGAAGTAGCCGGCGTAGAAGCGCTCGCTGCGCGCACCGACCGACCCCTCGTCCTTGCCTCCGAGGGACAGCGCGAGCGCGTGGACCTGGTCGACCTTCTCGCGGCTTTCCGCGGCCAGCGCGATCATCGTTCCGTTGCCGACTGACGCCGCCTGCCCGTCGAAGGGCTTCATCACCATCAGCGACGGGCCGCGACCCGCGCTCCACCCGATGCCGCGATCATTGGCGAAGGCGCGCTTGCCGCCCAGCGCCTCCGCGATCTTGTCGTAGAAGTCCGCCGCGCGGGCGAGGTCGTTGGTGCCGAGGGTGGCGTAGCCGATCATGCTGGTCTCTCCATGGGTTCCGGGACGGGATGCGCCCACATCGGAGCGCATCTTCGAGTGTAGACGCGCCGCACGCAGGCCTGGGGTTGCCGCTGACGCGCGCAGGGGAAACCGCGGTCCGAGTTCTGCATCGGAGTGCGCGCGCTGCTGCGGCACAATCACGCGGTGCCCCACGCCTCCTCCTCCCGCCTGCTCCCGGCCGGCGCGCTGCTGGTCAACGCCTTCGTCTGGGGCGTCTCATGGCTTCCCTTTCGTGCGCTGACCGCCGGCGGGCTGCACAGCCTGTGGTCCACGGCCTGGATCTACCTGCTGTGCGCGCTGGCGATCCTCGTGCGTGCGCCGGGGGCGCCGGCGCAACTGCTGCGCAGCCCATGGCTGCTGCTGCTCGCGCTGGCATCGGGAGTCACCAACGCCTGCTTCAACTGGGGAGTCACGATCGGCGAGGTGGTGCGGGTGGTCCTGCTCTTCTACCTGATGCCGGTGTGGGCAGTGCTGATCGCGCGCGCGCTGCTTGGCGAGCGCATCACTGCAGCCGCGCTCGCGCGGGTCGCGCTTGCGATCGCCGGCGCCGCAGTGGTGCTGTGGCAGCCAGGGGCGGGCCTGCCCCTGCCGTCGTCGCTTGGCGACTGGCTCGGGCTGGCCGGCGGCGCCGCGTTCGCGCTGACCAACGTGCTGCTGCGCCGCCAGGCCGGCGACCCTGCAGCGGCACGCGCGCTGGCGATGTTCGCCGGCGGGATCGCAGTGCCCGCGCTGCTGGCATCGCTGCTCGCCGTGGTGCCCGCCCCCGCGATCGACGCTCGAGTCGCGCTGCTGGCCACCGGCACCGCCGTGCTCTTCCTCGGCGCCAACCTGGCGCTGCAGTACGGCGCGGCCCGGCTGCCCACCGCAGTGACTGCAGTGGTGATGCTCAGTGAAGTGGTGTTCGCCGCCGGGACCGCAGCAGTCTTCGGCGACGAGGCGCTCACTGCGCGCACCCTGGCCGGCGGCGCGCTGATCGTCGCCGCGAGCCTGCTGGCCGCGCTGGAACCGGCGCGCGAGGTCAACTGAGCGGGCTCTCCGGCATCCAGGGATGCCTCGCGCACCGCGCGTGAGCCCCGCGTCGGGAGCCCGTCTCAGCCCTCGTCGATCAGCCGCCGCAGGTCCTGCGCCAGCGGCTCGGCGCCCTGGCCATGCTTGACGAACAGCCGCAGCCTTCCCCGGGTGTCGTAGACGAAGCTGCCGGCGCTGTGGTCGACCGTGTAGATCCCCGGCGCGCTGCCCGGAACCTTCTGGAAGAAGACCCTGAACTCCTTCGCGACCCGGGCAGTGGCGTCAGGGTCGCCGAACAGGCCGACGAAGCGCGAATCGAACGCGGGCACGTAGCTCGCAAGCAGCTCCTGGGTGTCGCGCTCCGGGTCCACGGTCACGAACAGCACCTGCACCCGGTCGGACTTCTCGCCCAGCAGCTTCATCACCTCGGCCATCTCCGTGAGCGTGGTCGGGCAGACGTCCGGGCAGTGGGTGTAACCGAAGAAGACCGTCACCACCTTGCCGTGGTAATCGGCGAGGGTGCGCGGCTTGCCGGTGTGATCGGTGAGCTCGAAGCCCTTGCCGAACTCGGCGCCGGTGACGTCGGTGTTGCGGAAGGCGGGCTTGCGGGAGTCGCAGCCGGCCAGCCAGAGGGTCGCCAGCGCGGGCGCCAGCATCAGCAGCCTGCGTCTCATCGGGGTGTCCGTGGTGCTCACAGGTAGTGGTCGACCAGCAGCGCAGCGAACAGCGCCGCCAGGTAGAGAATCGAATAGCCGAAGGTGCGTCGGGCGAGCGCGTCGGAGTAGTTGCGCCACAGCCCCCACGCGTAGCGCAGGAAGACCAGCCCGAGCGCAAGCGCCGCGACCAGGTAGAACCAGCCGCTCATCCCGATCAGGAAGGGCAGCAGCGTGGTGGCCACGAGCAGCAGCGTATAGAGCAGGATGTTCAGCCGCGTGAACTCGGGGCCGTGGGTCACCGGCAGCATCGGCAGCCCGGACTTGCGGTAGTCCTCGATCCGGTACAGGGCCAGCGCCCAGAAGTGCGGCGGTGTCCAGACGAAGATGATCAGGAACAGCACCAGCGCCTGCGGGCTCACCTGGTCGGCCACCGCCGCCCAGCCGAGCAGCGGAGGCATCGCACCGGAGGCGCCGCCGATCACGATGTTCTGCGGTGTCGCCGGCTTGAGCAGCACCGTGTAGATGATCGCGTAGCCGACGAAGGTGGCCAGCGTGAGCCACATCGTGAGCGCGTTGACGAAGGCATGGAGCAGCCAGGCGCCGAGCCCGCCGAGCACGGCGGCGAAGACCATGGTGGCGCCTGGGCCGACCTCGCCCCTGGCCAGCGGGCGGGCGCGGGTGCGCGCCATCTTCGCGTCGATCCCGCGCTCGATCAGGCAGTTGAAGGTGAAGCCGGCGGCCGCGAGCAGTGCGATCCCGGTGGTGCCGAAGACCAGGATGCGCCAGGGCACCATTCCCTCGGAGGCCAGCAGCATCCCGATCAGTGCGCAGAAAGCGGCCAGCAGCACGATGCGCGGCTTGGTCAGCGCAAGGTACTGCGCGGCGACGTGGCGCCAGTCGGTCGGGTGCGTGGGCTGGGCGTGCATTGGACGGTGGCGCCTCGGTGCGTGCGGGCCGCGGGAGCGTCGCCCGCGGCAGGTCCCGGTGGGCGCGCGCTGGCGGAGTATTGCGCGGCAGGCGCGCGCGCGGGCTGCCTGATCCTCAGACCATGCGCCCAGCGCGGACCGCGCGGAAGTGTAGCACCACGAGCAGGGCCAGCAGAACGGCCGCGCCGCTGTTGTGGGCAAGCGCAAGCGGCAGCGGCGCACCCGACCAGACGCTGGCCAGCCCCAGCAGCCACTGCAGCGCCAGCACGGCGAGCAGGACAGCGCCCAGCCGCGACTCTCCCGGTGTGCGCAGGGCACGCAGTCCGGCCCAGCCGACCGCCAGCAATGCGAGCACCGCACCGATCCGATGGCTCAGGTGGATCGCGGTGAGCGCCGGCAGCGGCAGCGGCCTGTCGGCATGCGTCGTGGCAGGTTCGCGCAGGAAGTGGAAGCCGGCGGCGAAATCCATCGCCGGCCACCAGTGCCCCTGGCAGGTGGGCAGATCCGGGCAGGCGGGCCCGGCGTGGTTGGCGCCGGTCCACCCACCCAGGAAGATCTGCGCGACCAGCACCACGATCGCCAGCCGCAGCGGCATCGCGAGCGCCGCTGCCGGCTCCGGGTCGACGTAGCGCACGCGTGGTCGCTGGCGCAGCCAGAGCCAGAGCAGCAGGACGAAGCTCAGCAGTCCGCCCAGCAGGTGCGCGGTGGCAATCGCCGGCTCCGTCAGTCGGGCCGGGGGCCAGGTTCCGGACAGCCCCTGCAGCAGCACCACGCCAGCCAGCGCAGTGGCCAGCCACGGCGGCTGCGCCAGACGCCCGCGCCAGCGCCATGCCGCCACCGCGATCGCGAGGACCAGCAGCCCGAGCAGCACCGCCAGGAAGCGATGGACAGCCAGTGCGCCCCGGCACCCGGCCCCGTCGTCGCAGCCCGCGATGCCGTCGCTCAGCCGCAGCCAGGCGCCGAGCAGCAGCAGCGCCAGCGTGAGCGCCGCCGCGAGGCCGGCGAGCCGCTGGAAGCGTTGCCGCGCGCTGGCCGTCGGCGCATCGACCGGATCGACCCCGGCCTGCGGGAGCACACCGCGGATCGGCTCATAGGGGGCGTCGTCCAGGATGCCGTCGCTGACGGACGCGGGTGCGCGCCGGCGGGCTGCCAGGCCGCGCGCGCGCATCAGCCGATCCTCGAGGCCCGCAGGAGCTTGGCGAGGTCCTTCTTCATCCGGCTGGGATCGGCTCTCGCCGGGAAGCGCATCATCACATTGCCCAGCGGGTCGACCATGTAGACGTGCTCGGCCGCGGCGCCGTCGGGTGCCGGGAAGGCCGCACCGAGGCCCGCCGCGGAGGTGCGCAGCACCACCAGCCCTTCGTGCTCGGCGAGCAGCGCCGGCGGCGGCGAGGCCTCGCCGGTGAGCAGCAGCAGCCGCTCGACGCGATCGCGATCCTTGCCCGCGGTGAGCCGCACCTGCCGCATTGCCCAGAGCCGGTCGCGGCAGGGCTGCGCGCAATCGCCCGGGTCGATCGCCACCATCACCCACTTGCCGCTGACTGCCGAGAGATCCGCCGGTGCTCCGTCGGGCGTGCTGACCTTGACCTGTCCGATCGCGGGCATGGGGTCGATCAGCTCGCCGTAGTTGGTGCGCCCCTCGGGCCGGATCACGTAGTAGGTGTAGTAGGACGCGAGCACCGGGGCCGCGCACACCGCCAGGATGGCGAGCAGCTTCCAGCGCGCGCCGCGTGCGCGCTTCGGCGCGGTTTCAGGAGTGTTCTGCACTGCGTTCACGTCGTCGAAAGAAGGTGAGGAAGATCCAGAGCGCCGCGGTTGCGGCGGCCAGTGCGTACCACTGGAAGGCATAGCCCTGGTGCCTGGCGACGTCCGCACCCGCCGCCGGCAGCTCGCGCACCAGCCCATCCTCGGGGCCCTCGAGCTGGCGCACGAGCAGGCGCTGCAGCCGAAACCCGGACCAGCGCTCGAAGCGATCGTAGTCCAGGTTCTGCCAGATGCGGTCCTGCGGCCCGGGTTCGGGCGCAGCCTGCAGCTCGAGCGCCTGGGGGATGTGCGCCTGCGCCAGCCCCTCGACGCTCACCTGGCCCGCGGGCAGCGCGAGTTCCGGCAGCCGGGTGCGCTCATGCGGATCGCGCGGAATCCAGCCGCGCAGCACGAGCACGTGCAGCGCGGACCCGCTGATCGCCATCGGCGTCACCACGTGGAAGCCTGCGATGCCCTTGTGCGTGCGATTGTCGATGAACACGGTGTGCTCCGGCTCGAAACGGCCGCGGACCACCACGCGCTGCGCGTCGAGCGTCGCCGGGTCCGCCGGCTGCGCGGGCAGCAGCAGCGGCGCCGCGCGCAGCGCTGCGTCGGCCTGCGCCTGGAACGCGATCTTCTCCTGCGCGCGACGCAGCTGCCAGTTGCCCAGCGACGCGGTCAGCACGATCACCGCCAGCGCAGCGAGCGTCGGCACGAGCGCCAGTCGACGCCGGCTGCGCGGCCGGGAATCCTGACCGCTAGAATGCCCGCTGCTCAATCGGTTCCCCGCACGCCATGAAGTGGGTCATCCTCGTCGCCTTCGTTCTGATCATCGGCAGCATGGTGTCGGCGATGGTATTCCTGATCCGCGATCGCGGGCGCAGCCGCAACGTGCTGCGCTCGCTCGGGCTGCGCGTCGGCTTCTCGATCCTGCTGTTCCTGCTGATCCTGCTGGCCCACCACTTCGGCTGGATCGAGGCCGGCGGCGTTCCGGTGGGCCGCCTGCGCTGACCGGCGCGGCGGCCGCACGGCGAGGCGGCCCGGGCCTGCCGGCGTTCGCACCGCGCACTCGCGCGCTGCCAGCGCGACGCCCATCGGGCGCTCAGGACGGCCAGAAGCGCCAAAGGCCGCACCAGGTGCGGCCTCGCCGGGCTTTGCGCCCCTTCGGGAAGGCCCTGAACCGACGCACGCATCCGGGCGGCGCGCCGGTCGGACCGCGGAGGCTCAGAGCCAGTAGACGACGATGTACAGCCCGAGCCAGACCACGTCGACGAAGTGCCAGTACCAGGCCGCGGCCTCGAACGCGAAGTGGTTCTCCGCGGTGAAGTGGCCGCGCGTCATCCTGAACAGCACCACCGCAAGGATCAGCGCGCCCACGGTGACGTGGAAGCCGTGGAAGCCGGTGAGCATGAAGAAGGTGGAGCCGAAGATCCCCGAGCTCAGCTTCAGGTTCAGGTCGCGGTACGCATGCATGTACTCGTAGGCCTGGAAGCCGAGGAAGACCGCGCCCAGCAGCACCGTGAGCAGCAGCCAGAACTGCGCGGCGCCGCGGCGGCTCTCCTTGAGCGCGTGATGCGCGATCGTCAGGGTCACGCCGGAGGTCAGCAGCAGCGCGGTGTTCAGCGTCGGGATCGGCCAGGGCCCGATCGTCTGGAAGGCGTCGACCGTGCCCGCGGGACCCGCGTTGGGCCAGACAGCGGCGAAGTCCGGCCAGAGGATCGCCCGGTGGTCGAGGTCGCCGAGCCAGGGCATCGTGATCGAGCGCGCGTAGTACAGCGCGCCGAAGAACGCGGAGAAGAACATCACCTCCGAGAAGATGAACCAGGCCATGCTCCAGCGGAAGGAGACGTCGACCCGCTTGTTGTAGAGCCCGCTCTCGGATTCGCGCGCCACGTCGCCGAACCAGCCGATCAGCATGTAGGCCAGCACCAGCAGGAAGCCTGCGAACAGCCAGGGACCGAAGCTCGCCCCGTTGAACCAGGACGACAGGCCGAAGCCGAACAGCGCCAGCGCGAGCGCGCCGACCGCCGGCCACTTCGACAGTCCCGGCACGAAGTAGTACGGCGCGCCTTGTGTGGTGGATCCGCCCATGGTGTCGA
Organism: Pseudomonadota bacterium; assembly: GCA_963204785.1. Lineage (GTDB taxonomy): Bacteria > Pseudomonadota > Gammaproteobacteria > Burkholderiales > Burkholderiaceae_E > Quisquiliibacterium. The sequence goes on from CAUJHG010000064.1 coordinate 141,934, forward strand.
TTTCCTCTCTCTTGCCTTCTTTGGTTTTTCGTTCAGCCGACCGCGGCGCGCGCGATCAGTACGAGGATGATCACGAAGGTCGCTGCCAGCCCGATCCCGACCAGGATCACGTGCAGCGGATTCAGGTTGCTCATGTCGTGCTCGCGGGCCCTGTTGGCGCGCACGCCGAAGAACGATGCACCGACCGCCTTCAGCGTGTCGAGCAGGCCTGCCTTGCGCGTGGTCGTCTCCTTCATCGCCTTCGATCAGCTTTCGCCCCGCCCGGGCGCGCCTGCGGCCTGCTGCGTGCCCGCGACCTCGAAGAAGGTGTAGGACAGCGTGATCGTCCCGACGTTGCGCGGGAGTGCCGGGTCGACCACGAACACCACCGGAAAGCGCCGGGTCTCCCTGGGGCCGAAGGCCTGCTGCTGGAAGCAGAAGCACTCGACCTTGCGGAAATAGGCGCCGGACTGCTGGGGCGCGTAGCTGGGAATCGCCTGGCCCGCCATCGGCCGGTCCTGCGCGTTGACCAGCTCGTACTCGACCGTGACCAGTTCCCCGGGGTGCACCGTGATCGAGCGCTTCTCGGGCCGGAACTGCCATTCGCCGCGGGTGTTGGAGTCGAACTCCACGACGATGCTGCGACTGGTGTCGACCTGCGTGTTGCGCGCGAAGGCCTCGGCCTCGCGGTCGCGCGGGGTCACCAGCCCGACGCCGATCACTTCGCAGATCGCACGGTAGATCGGCACCATCGCAAAGCCGAAGCCGAACATCACCAGCGCAACCACCGCGAGCTTCCTGAAGAGGATGCGGTTGGAGCTGATGACCTCGTGCGGGTCTGCCTGCGGATCGTGTCCCTGACTCACTTCGTGCCCGTCCGTCGCCAGCGGCGCGCCTGCGCGCTCAGTGCGTGATCAGCCATCGGTTGACGATCACCCCGATGAAGAAGGCGGCGGCGATCGACAGCAGGACCAGCGCAGTGCGCAGGTTGCCCGCCCGGCGCCGTGCCTTCCGGTCCTCGTCGGTCATCGCCAGCCTCCTTCGCCGTCGCCCGCCGCGCTCAGCGCAGCACCGGGGGGGTTTCGAAGGAGTGGTGCGGCGCCGGGCTCGGCAGCGTCCACTCCAGGCCGTCGGCGCCCTCCCAGGGATTGTCGGCCGCCTTCGGGCCGCCCTTGATGCACTTGACGACCGCAGCCAGGAAGATCAGCTGCGACAGCCCGAAGCCGAAGGCGCCCACCGTGACCAGGGCGTTGAAGTCGGCGAACTGCATCGGGTAGTCCGCATAGCGCCGCGGCATCCCTGCCAGCCCGAGGAAGTGCATCGGGAAGAAGGTGATGTTGAAGGTGATCAGGCTGGCCCAGAAGTGCCACTTGCCCAGGGTCTCGCTGTACATGTGGCCGGTCCACTTGGGCAGCCAGTAGTAGGTGCCTGCGAACAGCGCGAACAGCGAGCCGGCCACCAGCACGTAGTGGAAGTGCGCGACGATGTAGTAGGTGTCGTGCAGCTGGATGTCCAGCGGCGCCACGGCCATGATCACCCCGGTGAAGCCGCCCATCGCGAACACGAAGATGAAGCCGATCGCGAACAGCATCGGGGTCTCGAAGGTCATCGAGCCGCGCCACATCGTGGCCACCCAGTTGAAGATCTTCACCCCGGTGGGCACCGCGATCAGCATCGTCGCGTACATGAAGAACAGCTGGCCGGCCACCGGCATCCCGGTGGTGAACATGTGGTGCGCCCAGACGATCATCGACAGGATCGCGATCGACGCGGTCGCGTAGACCATCGAGCTGTAGCCGAACAGCCTCTTGCGCGCGAACACCGGGATCACCTCGCTGATGATCCCGAACGCGGGCAGGATCATGATGTAGACCTCGGGGTGACCGAAGAACCAGAAGATGTGCTGGTACATCACCGGGTCGCCGCCGCCGGCCGCGTTGAAGAACGCGGTGCCGAAGTGGCGGTCGGTGAGCACCATCGTGATCGCGCCCGCGAGCACCGGCATCACCGCGATCAGCAGGTAGGCGGTGATCAGCCAGGTCCACACGAACATCGGCATGCGCATCAGCGTCATGCCGGGCGCACGCATGTTCAGGATCGTGGTGATGAT